>NZ_JBWKZP010000002.1:0-558650 GCF_059424585.1 Hydrogenophaga sp. GW101-3F08 | reverse complement strand
GAACTCGTCGGCGGCGAATTTCTCCACGTACTCCTGGAAGGCGCGCGAGGACTGCTCGGCCGAACCGCTCATGAACGGCAGTTCGAACACCTCGGACTTGTTGAAGCGCCCCGGCGTGTAGCCCAGCACGGTCCAGGTGATGTCCACCACGCCGTCGCGCGCCTGGTCGAACAGCTGCGGTGGCGTGCCACCCAGTTGCATGGCGTGGAACAGCTGGATCTTGATGCGGCCGCCCGACTCGGCTTCCACCTTCTTCGCCCAGGGCACGATGGCCTTGGCGGGAATCGTAGCCTGCTGGGGCAGCATCTGGTGCAGCCGCAGGGTCACACTCTCCTGGGCAAAGGCAGCGCCAGCGAACAAGGTGCCGGCGGCAGCGCCCAGGGCGGCCAGCGCGGTTCGGCGTTTCATGGGGGCCATGCTTGTCTCCTGTGGTTGAAAAAACGGTTCGATGGCCGGGTGCGGGCCGTCAGCGGCGGCGCCGGATGAGTCTGATCGCCGACACGGCCGCGGGCCACGGCTCCGACGGATGCGCCGCGAGCACCTCGGCGAGGTTGCGCCGGGCCAGCCGGGAGTGCTCGCGCATGATGGCCTCGGCCCGCGCGCCCTCGCGCTGCTCGATCGCATCGAGCACCTGGTGGTGCTGGTCCTGCGCCACCGCCAGCATGTCGCGCGCACGGGTGGAATGGGCCTGCAGCAAGACGAAACCCGAGGGTGAGGCAAACGGCAGACTGGCCGCGCGCTCCAGCTGGCGCGAAATGGTCGGGCTGTCGGCCAGTTCGTGCAACAGGGTGTGGAACTGGCTGTTGAGCGCCACGTAGGCCGAAAAGCCCTCGTCGCTGAGGCTGGGCACCGCGAGCACCGCGTCGATGCGGGCCAGACAGGCCCGGGCCTCGGCCAGCACCACCGCCGGCGCGCCCCGTTCGGCCGCCAGCCGGGCCAGCAGGCCTTCGAGCGTGCCGCGCAACTCGATGGCATCGGCCACGTCGCGCTCGGAAAAGCTCTGCACCACATAGCCGCCGGCGGGCAAGGCCTGAAGCAGACCTTCCTGCTCCAGGCGCACCAGGGCCGCGCGGATGGGCGTGCGCGACATGCCCAGGCGCTCGACGATCGCCAGCTCGGCGATGCGGGTGCCGCCGGCCAGCTCGCCAGAGAGGATGAGCTCGCGCAACCGCAACAGGGCGCGCACCTGGGCGCTCTCGACAAAGGTGGGCCCCTGGCCAGCTGGCGTATCGGCGGGGCGTTCCTGGAGCGTGGTCATGGATACGCAATGTATACAGAAACACCCCAAAAACCCCCAGCAAGGGCCCTGTATCAGGGAAATCCATGAGGCAATGTATCCATCCCAAGCGGTGTTGTCTTGGCTACGATGCATGCGGGATCGACTTTCAACACCGGAGACACCATGACACTGCGCACCACCCCACCCTTCCGGGCCGACCATGTCGGCAGCTTCCTGCGCCCCGCCTACCTGCTGGAGGCGCGCGACCGGTTCTTCAACCAGAAGACCCTCAGCGCCGAAGCGTTGCGCGCCGTCGAAGACAAGGCGATCACCGAGATCGTGAAATTCCAGGCCGACGTGGGTCTGCGGTCCATCACCGACGGCGAGTTCCGCCGCACCTATTTCCACATCGATTTCCTCGAACAGCTCGGCGGCGTGAAGACCGACATCCCGGTCACCATCGTGCGGCCCGACGGCAGCGAAGAACTCGCGCCGCCCGTCATCCGGGTGATCGACAAGGTGCGCCACGCGAAGAACATCCAGCTGGCCGACTTCCAGTACCTGAAAGGCCAGGTGGAAGCGCTGGGCATCACCGGCCTGGTGCCCAAGGTGACCATCCCCTCGCCCACCATGCTGCACTTCCGTGGCGGCCGCGCCGGCATCAGCAAAGAGGCCTACCCCGAGCTCGACCCGGTGTTCTACGACGACGTGGCCAGGGCCTACGGCCAGGAGCTGCAGAGCCTGGCCGACGCAGGCTGCACCTATGTGCAGATGGACGACACCAACATGGCGTATCTCTGCGACGAAAAAATGCGCGAGGCCGCCCGCCAGCGCGGTGACGACCCCAACGAACTGCCGCACCGCTACGCGTGGTTCATCAACAAGGTGGTGGCGCACAAGCCCGCCGGCATGACGCTGGCCATGCACCTGTGCCGCGGCAACTTCAAGAGCACCCACGCGGCGGCCGGCAACTACGAGCCGGTGGCCGAGGCGCTGCTGTCGGAAATGAACCTGGACGCCTACTTCATGGAGTACGACGATGACCGTTCGGGCGATTTCCGCCCGCTGCGCTTCCTCAAGCCGGGCAAGACCGTGGTGCTGGGCCTGGTCACCACGAAGTTCGGCCAGCTTGAAAGCAAGGACGACCTCAAGCGCCGCATCGAGGAGGCCGCGCAGTACGCCCCGCTGGAGCAGCTGTGCCTGTCACCGCAGTGCGGCTTCTCCAGCACCGTGCACGGCAACAACATCGCCGTGGAAGACCAGCGCCGCAAGCTGGCGCTGGTGGTGGAGACCGCCAGGGAAGTCTGGGGAGGTCTTTGAGCCACCCCTGTGCCGCGACGCGGCGCAGGGTGTCACTTCTCGTATTTCGAGATCAGGGCCTTGGCCTCGCTCACCAGCTTGCTGCCGTCGATGTTCTTGGACTGCATGTCCTTGACCCAGTCGGACTCCACCGTGCTGGCGGTGCGGCGCCAGCGCTGAACTTCCGCCAGCTCCAGTTCGCTGATCTTGTTGCCCGCCTTGATGGCCAGGTCACGCCCGACCTTGTCGCCCACATCCTGCGTGCGTGCGATCAGGGCGCTGAATTCGGCGCCCGAGTTGTCGTCGATCACCTTCTTCAGGTCCGGCGGCAGCTTGTTGTAGGAGGCCTTGTTCATGGCCACCACGAAGGTGGTGACGTACAGCGCACGATCACCGGCAAACGTGGTGTGGTTCTTGACCAGCTCCTGCACCTTCAGGGCCGGCGCCACTTCCCAGGGGATGGTGGTGCCGTCGATCGTGCCCTTGGACAAGGCATCGGTCACCGCCGGCACCGGCATGCCCACGGGCGTGGCGCCCAGCTTGACCAGCATGTTGTTGACCACACGCGTGCCGCCGCGGATCTTCATGCCGTGCAGGCTCTCCAGACCGACCACCGGCTGCTTGGTGTGGAACAGGCCCGGGCCGTGGGTGTGGAAGGCCAGCACGTGCACGTCCTTGTACTCGTCCATCGCGTTTTTCTGGGCATAGTCCCAGAGCGCGCGCGAGGTCTTTTCGGCCGACAACCCGGCGATGAAGGGCAGCTCGAACACCTCCGTCTTGGGGAAACGACCGGGGGTGTAGCCCTGCAGGGTCCAGACGATGTCGACCACACCATCGCGCGCCTGATCGAACAGCTGCGGGGGCGTGCCGCCCAGCTGCATCGAGCTGTACATCTGGATCTTGATGCGACCCTTGGATTCTTCCTCGATCTTCTTGGCCCAGGGCATCAGCGCCTTGGAAGGCACCGTGCCCTGCTGGGGCAGGAACTGGTGCAAGCGCAGGGTGACCTCCTGCGCGAACGCGCCCGCACTGGCCGAAACCGCCAGGGCCAGCGCCGCCACTTTGAATGTCCAGGATCGCATGAATATCTCCGGTTGGTGGCCTGTTCGCGGGCCGGATGAGAGGTTGGCAACCCGTTCAGGAGCGCCACCAATCGTTATTTTCCATAACAATAGGCGTGCTGACTGCCTAGGACTTACCCCTAACCCGCGGCGAAGACACCGAACCGGTATCAGTGTGCGTGGTCTGCGAAAAGGCGGTGCAGCCCACCCCAGCGCTCGCTGAAGATGCCCGGGTCCATGGTTTTCAGGTCCCTGATGATGGGCTTGAAGGCCATGTGGGCCAGCACATCGCGCTCCAGATCCACGCCGGGCGCGATCTCGGTTAACTCCAGGCCTTCCTCGCACAGGCGGAACACCGCACGCTCGGTGATGAACACCACCTGCTGCTGGCGCAGCGCGGCGTCGTGGCCGTTGAAAGTGACCTGCTCGACCTGCTCGATGAACTTGCGTGCCTTGCCTTCCTTGACGATGGTGAGCCGGCCGTCGCCCACCTTCACATCCAGCCCACCGGCGGTGAAGCTGCCGCAGAACACCAGCTTCTTCGTCGAACGCGTGATGTTGACGAAGCCACCACAACCCACCGGGCGCCCGTTGAACTTGCTGACGTTGACGTTGCCGTGCACATCGGTCTGGGCCAGGCCGAGGAAACTCGCGTCCAGGCCACCGCCGTCGTAGAAATCGAACTGAGAACTCTGCTCGATGATGGACTCCGCGTTGTAGGCCAGACCGAAGTCGCCCAGCTGCGCGGGAATGCCGCCGTTCACGCCCGATTCGATCGACAGCGTGAGCAGGTCGGACACGCCCTCTTCCGCCGCCACGGTGGGAATGCCGGCCGGTATGCCGATGCCCAGGTTGGTGATGGCGCCGGGCTTGACCTCCATGGCCGCGCGCCGCGCAATCACCTTGCGCTCGTCCAGAGGCATGGGCTCCAGGCTGTTCGTGGGCACCTTGATGTCGCCGCACAGCGCGGGGTTGAACTGGGTGGCGATGGACTGCATGTGGTTCTCCGGCTTGCCGATCACCACGTAGTCCACCAGCAGCCCGGGCACCTTGACCGCCTTGGGGTGCAGGCTGCCGGCCTTGACCACCGCTTCCACCTGGCAGATCACGATGCCGCCCCAGCGCTTGGCCGCTTGGGCGATCGACAGCTGTTCCAGCAGCATGCCCTCCTTGTCCAGCGTGATGTTGCCGCGCTCGTCGGCCAGCGTGCCGCGGATGATGGCCACGTCGATCTTGGGCGGCGCGTAGTACAGCCACTCCTGGCCCTCGAACGCCACCAGCTTGACCAGGTCTTCGGTGGAGCGGCTGTTCATCTTGCCGCCCTCCAGGCGCGGGTCCACGAAGGTGCCCAGGCCCACCTGGGTCAGCAGGCCGGGCGAGCGGTTGGCGATCTGACGCGTGAGGTGCGAGAGCGAGCCCTGCGGAAAGTTGTAGGCCTCGACCTCGCCGTCGAACACCATCTTCATCATCTCCTTGCCGGTCTGGCCGAAGTGACCCGCGACCACGCGCTTGATCATGCCCGCGTGGGCGAAGTGCTTCATGCCCGCCTCACCCGAATTGCCCACCGCGCCACAGGCCCAGGTGGTCAGGTTGCGCGGGTGGCCGGTGTTGAGGAACGTGCGCTCCACCCCCTGCAACACCTCTTCCGGCAGACTGGTGACGGCCAGGCCACCCAGAAAGATCGTGGCGTCGTCGGCAATGAGGGCGCCGGCTTCGTCGGCGGTGATGACTTTCATGGATGGCTCCAAAAACAGATTCGAGAAAACAAGAAAAACGATTCACCAAGGAAACCAGAAGCGGCTGGTGCGCCCATCCCCAAACCCAGGGCTGCCAAGGATCCGGCTCCGCCGGTCCAAGGCAGCGCCCCCCTGGGGGGGGCGCACAGCGCGGCGGGGGGGGTTACACCTCCACCAGCAATGCCATGCCCTGCCCGCCGCCAATACAGGCACTGCTGATGCCGTAGCGCAGCCCCCGGCGGCGCAGCTCGCGCGCCAGCGTCACGGTCAGGCGCACGCCGGTGGCGGCCAGCGGGTGGCCCAGCGCGATGGCACCGCCATTGACGTTGAGTTTGTCGCGGTCCAGCCCGAGTTCACGCTCCACCGCCAGGGTTTGCGCACCCTGGGCCTCGTTGATCTCGAACAGGCCGATGTCGTCCAGCGTGAGCTCGCAGCGCTCCAGCAGCGCGCGGATGGCCGGCGCCGGGCCGATGCCCATGATCTCGGGCGGCACGCCGACCGCAGCCGCACCCACCAGGCGGGCCAGCGGCTTCAAGCCGTTGCGCTTCACGTAGGCATCGCTGGCCACCAGGGCGCCCACGGCGCCGTCCACCAGCGCGGAGCTGTTGCCCGCGGTCTGCACACCTCCGGCGTACACCGTGCGCAACTTGGCCAGCGCTTCCACCGGCGAGGGCCGCGGGTGGGTGTCGTGGGCCACCTGGTCCACCTTGCGCGGCAGGCGGATGCCCCGCGTGTGGTACCCATCGAGCACAAAGTCTTCGTTGACCACCGGCACGATCTCGCCCGCGTGAAAGCCGTCGGCCTGGGCCTTGAGCGCGCGTTCGAACGACTGCGAGGCGAAGGCGTCCACGTCGGCGCGGCTGATGCCGTACTTCTTCGCCAGGTTCTCGGCGGTCTCGATCATGGTGACCGGGCCGGCGGTGTCGTTCAGCGCCTCAACCAGGAAGTCCTTGAACTCCACCGGCGCGCCCAGTTTGAAGCCGCTGCGGTGGGTGTAGGCAGCGATCGGGTTGCGCGACATGGACTCGGTGCCCACCACCAGTGCCAGCTCGGCGTAGCCCAGCGCGATCTGGTCGGCCGCCTGGCGGAACAGTTCGAAGCCGGTGCCGCAGATGCGCTGCGCCAGGATCGAGGGCACCGCCAGGGGCACACCCGCGTACAGGCCGATGTGGCGCGGCAGCACGAAGGCATCGAAGTCGGCCTGCGCCATGGAGCCGGTGATCACCGAGTCCACATCCGCGGCGGCCACGCCGGCGCGTTCGATCACGGCGCGCGCGACCTTGATGCCCATGTCGGTGGGCGAGAGCAGGCCAAACGCGCCACAGTAGTCCACCATCGGCGTGCGCACGCCATCAAGCAGCCAGGCGTTGGAGAAACGGGCAGAGAAGTGTTTCATGGCATCAACCCTTGCGGCTGTCGGTCACGCGGATCACGGTGGCGTAGCCGCTGTCGCCCGCGGCGCAGCCGGTGAACAGACCCACACCGCCGCCGCGCAGCACCAGCTCTTCGATCATCTCGATGATGGCGCGCATGCCCGTGGGCGCCTGCGGGTGGCCCCAGATGATGGAGCTGCCGTAGTTGTTCATCTTCTGCCAGGCAAAGCCGGTGTCGCGCGCCAGCGCGATGTCGTTCACGGCGAACGGGTTGTGGGTCTTGATGACGTCGATGCCACCGATGGCCAGGCCGGCATTCTTCATGGCGTTGATCGCGGCGGGCGAAGGCGCCATGGGCATGTAGCCCGGCTCCACGCGGGCCATGCCAAAGCCCAGGATCTCCACTTCAATGCCTTTGTCGGTGGCAACCTCGCGCGCCCGCTCGCGGGTGGTCACGATGGCACCGGCGTTGCCGTCGGCCGGGTGGGTCTGGCCACCAAAGGTGATGGTGCCGCCCTCTTTCACCGGTTTGAGCCGGGCCAGGCCCTCGGCCGTGGTGGGGAAGATGCCCTCGTCCACGGCGAGCGCACCGGTCTGCTTGCGGAACTTCGAGTCCGACAGCGGCGCGTCCACCATGTAGCGTTTCTGGAAGGCGCGCTCGCCGGCCAGCGCGTCCAGGTACTGGTGGTAGCGGTGCAGCTTGAGTTCGTGCTGTTCGGCGGTGCTGATGCCGTAGCGCGCGGCCACGTTTTCGCCGGTCTGCAGCATCGGGTTCTTCGCATAGGGGTCGTGACCCATGTTCTCGGGCACCCAGTGTTCGGTGATGCCGTAGCCGCCCGTGCCCGAGGGGTCGGGGTAGTACACCACCGGCCCGTTGGACTGGCGGTCCGCCATCACCAGCAGCGCGCATTGCGCGGTGCCGCACACCACTTCCTGCGCGGCCATCTGCAGCGCGCGCACGCTGGTGGCGCAGGCCTGCTGCACGGTGGGGCCGGCCACGCGGTCGATGCCCATCAGGCCGGTCACGTAGGGCAAGCCATAGAAGCTGCCCTTTTGCGGGTTGGTCATGCCCAGCAGGCCCAGGTCGATCTGCACCATGTCGAAACCACGGGCGGCCAGCGCCTGTTTGCCCACCGCCGCGGCCAGCGGCAGAGCGTTCATGTTGGCCAGCGAACCCTGCCATTTGGCGAAGGGCGTGGACCAGTAGATACCGTAGGGAATGAAGGCTTGCATTCGGCTTGTCTCCTGTGTGGATTGGAATGGAAATGGCCCACTGAAGGCGGGTCTGAAACGGCGACCTAGGACAAACCCTAGTCCTGGGGAAAACGACCGGTTTGCGTGTTGTGGGGTCCGATGTTTGGTTATAAACTATAACCAGATATTTTCGTTTGAGCAAGGAACCTCCATGTCGATCGCCTCCATTTCCGCCGACCTCTCCCTTGAAATCCGGGGCGCCGTGGCGATCGTCCGGCTCACCCGGGCGGCCAAGCGAAACGCCATCAACGACGGCCTCGTCCTGAGCCTGCGCAACGTCTTCGAAGGCTTCGGCCCCGAGGTCAAGGCGGCCGTGATCGAAGGCGAAGGCGAACACTTCTGCGCCGGGCTTGACCTGAGCGAAATCAGCGAGCGCGACGCGGTGCAAGGCATGCACCACTCGCGCATGTGGCACAAGGCGCTGGACGCCGTGCAGTTCGGCCCGGTGCCGGTGATCGCCGCGCTGCACGGCGCGGTGGTGGGCGGCGGCCTGGAGCTGGCCAGCGCCACCCACATCCGTGTGGCCGACGAATCCACCTTCTACGCGCTGCCCGAAGGCTCGCGCGGCATCTTCGTCGGCGGCGGCGGCTCGGTGCGGGTGCCGCGCCTGGTGGGCGTGGCGCGCATGACCGACATGATGTTGACCGGCCGCGTCTACAACGCGCAGGATGGCGAACGCGCCGGCTTCGCGCAGTACCTGGTCCCCCAGGGCCAGGCGCTGAACAAGGCGATCGAGCTGGCGGAGAAGATCGCGCAGAACGCGCCCACCACCAACTTCGCGCTCACCCACGTGCTGCCGCGCATCGCCGACCAGAGCGCCGACCACGGCCTGATGACCGAGGCGCTGATGGCCGCCATCGCGCAGTCCGCGCCCGAGGCCAAGGAGCGCGTGAAGGCCTTCCTGGAAGGCCGCGCCAACAAGGTGCAAAAAGGCTGAGCCTGCCGCTTCCCCGCCAGCGCCCGCGCAAGCGGGCCAGGCCCGACAAAGGGCCGAATGCCACAACGACGATCCGGAGACAAGACATGAACACCGAGACCCCTCAGCACAAGTACCGGCCCATGGAATTCGGCGTGCCCCGTGTGGTGGTGCGCGAAGGCAGCAGCGGTGTGCGCTATGTGCGCGGCGAACCCGAGCTGCTGCCCTACGCCCGCACCATGGGCGAGCGCCTGGCGCACTGGGCGAAAAACGCGCCGGATCGCACCCTGTTCGCGCGCCGCGTGCGCCACGCCGATGGCACGGCCGGCGACTGGCAGCACCTGAGCTTCGCGCAAGCACTCGACGGTGCGCGCCGCATCGGCCAGGCGCTGCTGGACCGCGGCCTCGACGCCGAGCGCCCGGTGGTGATCCTGAGCGAAAACGATCTGGAACATGCCCTGCTTTCGCTGGCCTGTCTGTATGTGGGCGTGCCCTACTGCTCCACCTCGCCGGCCTACTCCATCGTCAGCACCGACCACGGCAAGCTCAAGCACGTGATGAGCACGCTCACCCCGGGCCTGGTGTTCGCCAGCGACGGCGCGCGCTTCGCCAAGGCGCTCAACGCCGCGGTGCCGGCCGACTGCGCCGTGGTGCTGACCAGCCTGGGCGGCTACAGCCGGCCCGCGGGCGAGCTGCTGACTTTCGAACAGCTGCTGGCCACCGAGCCCACCGCCGCGGTGGACGAGGCCCACGCCCGCGTCAGCCCGGACACCATCGCCAAGTTCCTGTTCACCTCGGGCTCGACCAAGATGCCCAAGGCGGTGATCAACACGCACCGCATGTGGTGCGCCAACCAGCAGCAGATGCGCCAGTCCATGACGCCGCTGACGCAGGACCCCCTGGTGCTGGTGGACTGGCTGCCCTGGAACCACACCTTCGGCGGCAACCACAACTTCGGCATGGTGCTCTACAACGGCGGCACGCTCTACATCGACGACGGCAAGCCGGTGCCCGCGCTCATGGGCGAGACCCTGCGCAACCTGCGCGAGATCGCGCCCACCGTGTACTTCAACGTGCCCACCGGCTTCGAGGTGATCGCCGACGTGATGAAGACCGACGACGTGTTGCGCAAGAACCTGCTCAGCCGTGTGCGCATGTTCTTCTACGCTGCGGCCGCCTTGTCGCAACCGATCTGGGATGCGCTGCACGAATGCCAGGAACGCGAGATCGGCGAGCGCATCGTCATGTGCACCGGCCTGGGCATGACCGAGTCCGGCCCGTTCGCGCTCTCGGTCAACAGCGCCGACGTGAAGGCCGGTGACTTGGGCGTGCCCACGCCCGGGCTGGAGATCAAGCTGGTGGACATGCAGGGCAAGATCGAGGTGCGCTACAAGGGACCGAACGTCACCCCCGGCTACTGGCGCAGCCCCGAAGCCACGCAGGAAGCCTTTGACGAAGAAGGTTTCTTCTGCAGCGGCGACGCCGTGACCTGGATCGACCCCGACGACCTGCACAAGGGCTTGCGCTTTGACGGCCGCATCGCCGAAGACTTCAAGCTCAGCACCGGCACCTTCGTGAGCGTGGGGCCGATGCGCGCCAAGGTGATCGCCGCCGGCGCACCGTATGTGCAGGACGTGGTGCTCACCGGTCTGAACCTCAAGGAAGTGGGCGCCATGATCTTCCCGACCCAGCACGTGCGCACCCTGAGCGGCCTGCCCGCGAGCGCGCCCATGGCCGAGGTGCTGGACAACGCCTACGTGAAGGAACACTTCCAGCACGTCATCACCCAGTTGGCCAAGACCTCCACCGGCAGCGCCACGCGCATCGCGCGCGCCATCGTGCTGGCCGAGCCGCCGTCCATCGATCTGGGCGAGATCACCGACAAGGGCTCGATCAACCAGCGCATGGTGCTCAAGCACCGCGACGCCCTGGTGCAGGCCCTGCACGACGACACCGCCCCGAACATCATCAAACCCCAAGCCTGAAAGCGAACACCACCATGAACATCCAAGGACACGCAGCACTGGTCACCGGCGGCGCCTCCGGCCTGGGCGAAGCCGTCGCGCGCGAGCTCGCCCGCCAGGGCGCCAAGGTCGCCGTGCTCGACGTCAACACCGCGCTGGCCGAGAAGGTGGCGGCCGAGATCGGCGGCGTGGCCTGCGCCTGCGACATCACCAACACCGAGAGCGTGACCGCCGCCATCGCCAAGGCGGCCGCGGCCCACGGCCCGGCGCGCATCCTGATGAACATCGCCGGCATCGGCACCGCCAAACGCATCGTCGGCAAGGACGGCAACGCCGCGCCGCTGGAGGACTTCGCCCGGGTGATCAACGTCAACCTGATCGGCAGCTACAACATCAGCCGCCTGTTCGCCGCCGAGTGCGTGAAGCAGGCCCCGATGGAAGACGGCGAGCGCGGCGTGATGATGTTCACCGCCTCGGTGGCGGCCTTCGACGGCCAGGTGGGCCAGCAGGCCTACAGCGCCTCCAAGGGTGGCCTGGTGGGCATGACCCTGCCCATGGCGCGCGATCTGGCGCAACACGGCATCCGCGTCTGCACCGTGGCACCCGGCCTGTTTGCCACGCCGCTGATGAAGCAGTTGCCCGAGCCGGTGCAGCAGTCGCTGGCCGCGTCGATTCCGTTCCCCTCGCGCCTGGGCAAGCCGGAAGAGTTCGCGCAGCTGGCCGCGCACATCGTCACCAACGGCCATCTGAATGGTGAGGTGATCCGGCTCGACGGTGCCCTGCGCATGGCGCCACGGTGAACACGCTTCGCAAGACATTTCTCTCCGAGGCCTGTTCCATCCATGTCCAAAACCGTCGTCTTTGAGGTCGAGGTGATGTTCGGTGACTGCGATCCCGCGGGCATCGTCTTCTACCCGAACTTCTCGAAGTGGATGGACGCCTCGTCGTTGAACTTTTTTCGCCAGTGCGGCGTGCCGCCCTGGCGCGAGCTGATCCGCACGCGCGGCATCGTGGGCACGCCGCTGCTGGAGGTGCGCAGCCGCTTCTTCCACCCGGCCTCGTACGGCGACCGCCTGCGGGTCCACACCCACGTGAGCGAATGGCGCGCCAAGGTCTTCACCCACCACCACGTCATCTACCGCGATGACCTGGTGCTCTGCGAAGGCAGCGAGACCCGCGCCTTCGTGGTCCACCCGCCCGGCGAACCCGACCGCATCAAGGCCATCCCGGTGCCGGCGGACATCCGGGCGCTGTGCTGCGACGCATAGAAAAACAACAAGCATTTCCCTGCTCTTTCCCCAAACCACCCTCAACGAGGAGACATCCCATGAAACACATCAAGACCCTGGTCGCCCTGGCCATCACCACCCTGGCGGGCGCCGCGCAGGCGGACATCAACATCGGCGTGAGCTTGGCGCTCACCGGGCCGGGCTCCGGCCTGGGCATCCCGATGCAGAACCAGTTCAAGCTGTTCCCCAAGACCATCGCGGGTGAAAAAGTCAACCTGATCGTCCTGGACGACGCAACCGACCCTGGCAAGGGTGCGGCCAACGCGCGCCGCTTCGTCACCGAAGACAAGGTGGACATGATCATCGGCTCGTGCATCACCGCCGTGGCCGCCGCCATGAGCGACATCGCCACCGAAGCCGGCACGGTGCAACTGGCCGGCTCGCCCGTGGGCCTGCCGCCCGGCAAGGACAAGTGGGTGTTCCGCCTGCCGCAGTCCAACACCGTGATGGGCCACGCCATGGTCGAGCACATGAAGAAGCAGGGCGTGAAGACCCTGGGCTTCCTGGGCTACACCGACGCTTACGGTGAACAGTGGCTCAAAGAAAGCGCCCCGCTGCTGGAGAAAGCCGGTATCAAGCTGGTGGCCACCGAGCGCTTCGCCCGCACCGACACCAGCGTGACCCCGCAGGCGCTCAAGATCAACGCCGCCAACCCCGACGCGGTGCTGATCGTGGCCTCGGGCAGCGGCGCGGCCATGCCGCACATGGCCATGGTGGACCGTGGCTTCAAGGGCAAGATCTACCAGACCCACGCCGCGGCCACGCAAGACCTGATGCGCGTGGGCGGCAAGGCCGTGGAAGGCGCTTTCGTGGTCTCCGGCCCGGCCGTGATCGCCGAGCAGCTGCCCGACAGCCACCCGTCCAAAGCGGTCGCCGTGGACTTCGTGCAGAAGTACGAAAAGGCCGTGGGCGCCGGCCTGCGCAACCAGTTCGCCGGCCACGCCTACGACGCGCAGATCACGCTGGAGAAGGTGATCCCCATGGCGCTCAAGAAGGCCAAGCCGGGCACGCCCGAGTTCCGCGCCGCCATCCGCGACGGCATGGAAACCATGGGCCGCACGATCTTTTCGCACGGGGTGATGAACTGGACGCCCACCGACCACTGGGGCTTCACGCTGGAAACCGGTGTGATGCTCAAGGTCGTCGACGGCAAATTCAAAGTGGAGTGATTCGGAGCACCCCCCTGCGCCGCTGACGCGGCTTCCCCCTCTCTGGCGCGCCTTCGGCGCTGGGAGGGGAGACGGCATCTCGGGCCGGCAGAGCCGGACCCTTGATGCCGCCGGAAGGAGGCACTTCGCGCGTTGCGAGGTCCTCTTACTCCCTCGCCCCTTTGGGGAGAGGGCTGGGGTGAGGGGCAGGCGCGAAGGGGGCTTTCTTCGGAAGGTCTTGGTGCGTCACCGTTTGAAGTTCTTTTCCGCGCTTACTTTTTTTGCTAAGGGTCTGTATGGATTTCTCCATTGCCAGCATTCTTCTGCTGGACGGCTTGACCAACGGTGCCGTGTACGCCCTGCTCGGGTTGGCAACGGTGCTGGTGTTCACGGTCACCCGCGTCATCTTCATTCCCCAGGGGGAGTTCGTCGCCTATGGCGCGCTCACCCTGGCCATCTTCCAGACCGGCCAGGTGCCGGGCACCGTGTGGCTGTTGCTGTTGCTCGCTGGCGTGGCCGCGCTCATGGAGCTCTCCAGCCGCTGGCAGCACCACCGCAACGCGCTCACGGCGGTCAAGGCCACGGGCCGCATGCTCATCGTGCCGCTGCTGGTCTCGGGCGTCGCCATCTGGGCCGCGCCGCAGCAGTTTCCGCTGGCCGTGCAGGCCGCGCTGAGCGTGGCCATCGTCACCGTCTATGGCCCGCTGGTCTACCGCGTGGCCTACCAGTCGCTGGAGAGCGCCACGCCGTTGGTCCTGCTGATCGTCTCGGTGGGCGTGCACTTCGCCATGACCGGTCTGGGTCTGCTGTTCTTTGGTGCCGAGGGTTTCCGCAACCCCAGCTTCTGGGACCTGCGGCTGAACGTCGGGCCGATCATGCTGTCGGGCCAGGCCATCATCACCGCGCTGGCCACCATCGCGCTGATCGTGCTGCTGTGGCTGTATTTCGAGCGCTCGCTGCGCGGCAAGGCGCTGCGCGCCACCGCGGTCAACCGCACCGGCGCGCGCCTCATGGGCATTTCCTCACACGCCTCGGGCCAACTCACCTTCACCATGGCGGCCTTCATTGGTGCGCTCTCGGGCCTGCTGATCGGCCCGACCACCACGGTGTTCTACGACTCGGGCTTCCTCATCGGCCTCAAGGGCTTCGTGGCCGCCGTGGCCGCGGGCCTCTCCAGCTACCCGGGCGCGCTGGTCGCGGCGCTGTTCGTGGGCGTGATCGAGGCTTTCGGCTCGTTCTGGGCCAGCGCCTTCAAGGAAGTGATCGTGTTCACGCTGATCCTGCCGGTACTGCTCGTCCGCTCCCTGCGCAGCGGCCACTCGGACGAGGACCACTGACATGAAGCCCACCCCCGTCGCTTGCTCGCTGCGCGTAGCCGCATCCCCCCTCAAGGGGGCAACACCAGCGCCCCGGCAAAGCCGGTTGCGCGGTGTTCCCCGGTCTGCGCCCTTTCGTTCGCAACACATCTGTCGCCGAGTCGAAAACTGACATGCCCACTCTTCAAAACAAAGGCCTGCTGGTCCTCGCGGCGGCCATTCCCCTGATCGCGGTGCTGCCCCTGCCCGACTTCTGGATCACCCAGCTCAACTACATCGGCATGTACAGCATGACGGTGATGGGCCTGGTGCTGCTCACCGGTGTGGGCGGGCTCACCTCGTTCGGCCAGGCGGCGTTCGTCGGCATCGGGGCCTACACCACGGCCTGGCTCACGCTCAACACCGGCATCTCGCCCTGGCTCACGCTGTTCATCGGCATGGGCCTGACCGCCGCCAGCGCGCTGCTGGTGGGCCTGATCACACTGCGCATGTCGGGCCACTACCTGCCGCTGGCCACCATCGCCTGGGGCCTGTCGCTCTACTACCTCATGGGCAACCTGGACGCGCTGGGCAAGTACGACGGGCTGCTGGGCCTGCAGAGCCTGTCCATCGCCGGCTTCGACATCGGCCAGGGCCGAGGCTTCTTCGTGCTCACCTGGGCCATCCTGCTCGCCTTCGCCGCGGCCTTGCTGCACCTGCTGGACTCGCGCGCGGGCCGCGCTATCCGCTCGCTCAAGGGCGGCTCGCAAATGGCCGAAGCCATGGGCATCAGCACCTTCCGCTACAAGGTCACGATCTTCGTGCTGGCCGCGCTGTTCGCGTCCGTGGCGGGCTGGCTGCTCGCCCACTTCCAGCGCACGGTCAACCCCTCGGCCTTCGGCCTGAAGATGGGCATCGAGTACCTGTTCATGGCGGTGGTCGGCGGCGTGGGCCATGTGTGGGGCGCCATCGTCGGCGCGGGCCTGATCCGCGTGCTCGAAGACCAACTGCAGGTGCTGCTGCCAAGGCTCATCGGCACCAGCGGCAGCTACGAGGTGATCGTGTTCGGCATTGCCCTGGTGGTGGTGCTGAAGTACCTGCCCGACGGCCTGTGGTCCATGGTGGGCAAACGCGTGCCGCGCCAACCCCGCGCGGTGGACTGGGCGCAGGCCGAAGCCCTGCCCGAGCGCGCCAAACCCGCGGCCGGCGAGCTGGTGCTCGACGTGAAGAAAGCGCGCATGCAGTTCGGGGGCCTGGTGGCGGTCAACGACATCAGCTTCCAGATCCAGGCCGGCCAGATCGTGGGCCTGATCGGCCCCAACGGCGCGGGCAAGTCCACCACCTTCAACCTCATCACCGGCGTGTTGCCGGCCACGCGCGGCGAGGTGGTGTTCCAGGGCGGCAACATCAGCGGCAAGCCCTCGCGCGAGATCGCGCGCCTGGGCATGGCGCGCACCTTCCAGCACGTCAAGATGATCCCCGACATGACGGTGCTGGAAAACGTGGCCCTGGGCGCGCACACCCGTGGGCGCAAGGGCGTGCTCACCGCCATGCTGCGCGCCAACCGGGCGGAAGAAAAGCAGCTGTTCCGAGAGGCGCAGCGCCAGCTCGAACGCATCGGCATGGGCGACCACCTGCACGAGCAGGCCGGCAACCTCGCCATGGGCCCGCAGCGGCTGATGGAGATCGCGCGCGCCCTCTGCGCCGACCCGACCCTGCTGCTGCTCGACGAACCCGCGGCCGGCCTGCGCCACCAGGAGAAGCAGGCCCTGGCCGGTGTGCTGCGCCAGTTGAAAGGCGAAGGCATGAGCATCCTGCTGGTGGAACACGACATGGACCTGGTGATGCAGATCTGCGACCACCTGGTGGTGATGGAGTTCGGCACCCTGCTCACCCAGGGCCCACCCGCGCAGATCCAGCAGGACCCGAAAGTCCGCGCGGCCTACCTCGGCACGGAGCATTGACATGAGCAACCCCATCCTTCAAGTCAAGGGCCTGCGCGCCGGCTACGGCCGCGCCGAGGTGCTGCACGGCATCGACATCCAGGCCGAACCGGGCAGTGTCATCACCGTGATCGGCCCCAACGGCGCGGGCAAGTCCACCCTGCTCAACACCCTCATGGGCATCCTGCCCGGCAAGGGCCTGATCGAGTTCCGCGGTCAGGACATCGCCACGCTCACGCTGGAAGAGCGCGTGATGAACGGCATGTCGCTGGTGCCCGAGAAGCGCGAGCTCTTCGGCACCATGCCGGTGGAAGACAACCTGCTGCTCGGCGGCTTTCGCCAGATGCGCCTGGGCAACGCGCAGTGGCGCAGCCGGCTCGACGACGTGTACACCCTCTTCCCCCGCCTGCAGGAACGCCGCACCCAGCTCGCCGGCACGCTCTCGGGCGGCGAGCGCCAGATGCTGGCCGTGGGCCGCGCGCTCATGTCGCGCCCCGACCTGCTCATGCTCGACGAGCCCAGCCTGGGGCTGGCGCCGCTGATCGTGCGCGAGATCTTCTCCATCATCCAGACGCTGCGCCAGACCGGCGTGACCATCGTGCTGGTGGAGCAGAACGCGCGCGCCGCCCTGCAGGTGGCCGACCACGGCTACGTGCTGGAGATGGGGGAGCTCAGCGCGCAAGGGCCGGCCAGCGAACTCGCCAGCGACCCGCGCGTGATCGAAACCTACCTGGGCACCGCGCGCCAGGCCGCCTGAGCCTCCGCCAGCCCACTCTTCACGCCCACCCCGCCATGAACGCCTACCAGCCCCGCCTGGCCGACCACGACTTCATCCTGCTCGACGTGCTGCAGGCGCCGCAGACCCTGGCCGAGCTGCCCGCTCTGGCCGAACACGCCGACCCCGACCTGCTGCGCCAGGTGCTGGAGGAAGCGGGCAAGTTCGTCGGCGAGGTGGTGGCACCGCTGAACCGCGAGGGCGACGAGGTGGGCGCGCAGTGGCGCGACGGCGCGGTGACCATGCCGCCCGGTTTTCGCGACGCCTATCAGGCCTTCTGGCAAGCCGGCTGGCCTTCGCTGGCCTGCGCGGTGGAAGACGGCGGCCAGGGCCTGCCCGCCGTGCTTGAAGCCCAGCTGTACGAAATGCTCAGCGCCGCCAACCACGGCTGGACCATGGCACCGGGCCTGCTGCACGGCGCCTACGAGTGCATCAAGCACCACGCGTCGGACGGGCTGAAATCGACCTACCTGGAGAAGATCGCCAGCGGCGAATGGCTCGCCACCATGTGCCTGACCGAGCCCCACGCCGGGTCGGACCTCGGCCTGGTGCGCACGAAAGCCCTGCCCCTGTCCGACGGCCGCTTCGCGCTCAGCGGCACCAAGATCTTCATCTCCGGTGGTGAACACGACCTGAGCGACAACATCGTGCACCTGGTGCTCGCGCGCCTGCCCGACAGCCCGCCCGGCCCGAAAGGCCTGTCGCTGTTCCTGGTGCCGAAGTTCTACGAGGACGGCGACGGCCGCAGCGCCGGGCCGTCCCAAGCAAGGCCAGCCCCCACGGGGGGCAGCGAACCACACGAAGTGGGGAGCGTGGGGGCACGGGAGCGCAGTCCGGTGGTGTGCGAGCGCATCGAAGAAAAGATGGGCCTGCACGGCAGCCCCACCTGCGTGATGCGTTTTGACGACGCCCCGGGCTGGATCGTGGGCGAACCCGGCAAGGGCCTCAACGCCATGTTCGTCATGATGAACGCCGCGCGCCTGCACGTGGGCCTGCAGGGCATCGGCCTGCTCGAAGCCGCCTGGCAGAAAGCCGACGCCTACGCGCAGGAACGCCGCCAGATGCGTGCGCCGGGCAATACGAGCAAGGCGGCGCCCGTCCCCGCGGTGAACGGCGTGGGGGTCACAGTTCAGGCAGATGCCATCGCCCTGCACCCGGCGATGCGCCGCATCCTCGACACCCAGCGCGCCTGGATCGACGCCGGGCGCGTCATCGGCTACCGCACGGCGCTCGAACTCGACACCCAGAAACACCACCCCGACGCCGCACGGCGCGAGGCCGCTGCGCGCTGGTGCAGCCTGGTCACCCCGGTGCTCAAAGCCGCCTGGACCGACCAGGCCTTCCACGGCGCCAGCGCCTGCCTGCAGGTCTTCGGCGGCCACGGCTATGTGCGCGAGTGGGGCATCGAGCAGCACGTGCGCGACGCTCGCGTGGCGATGATCTACGAAGGCACGAACGAGATCCAGGCGATCGACCTGCTGCTGCGCAAGGTGTTGCCCGACGGTGCGACCGCGCTCAGGACCCTGCTGGCCGAGCTGGCCGTCGAGCTGAGCGACAGCCCCGCTGCCACGCGCACCCGGCAGGCCATGGCGCGCCTGGCCCGCTTCACCGGTGAACACCTGCTGCCCCACACCCAGGCCGCCGGCGCCGCCCCCGACACCCCCTACTGGCTGGCCGACGACTACCTGCGCGCGCTGGCCCTGGTGCTCATGGCCTGGGCCTGGTCGCGCATTGGCGCCACCGCGGGCGCCGAGGCCGGGCGCTGGAGCCAGGCCCAGGCCGGTTTCTGGCGCTGGGTCTGGCCCGAATTCGAGATGCGCCTGAGCATGCTGGAAGCCGGGTTGACGCCCGCTTGACCTGCATCACCGGCACCCATCGGCCACCGCGCTATCCTCGCCCCATGCCCGAGACCACCGCCCCCACCGCCCCGCCCCGCGCCCGTGCACCGCGCAAGACCAGCGCTCGCGCCACCGTGCCGGCCGCACCCCAGGCCCCCAGCGCCACGCCCGAGCTCGACACCGCCTACCTCGAAACCCTGCTGGGCTACAACGCCCGGCGTGCGGCGCTCACGGTGATCTCGATATTCCTGCCGCGCATGGCGCCCTATGGCCTGCGACCGGTGGATTTTTCGGTGCTCTCGCTGATCGGCCACAACCCCGGCGTGACCTCGCGCCAGCTCTGCGCGGCGCTCGACATCCTGCCGCCCAACCTGGTGGGCATGATCAAGAGCCTGGACAAACGCGGCCTGATTGAACGCCGCCCCCACCCCACCGACCGCCGCGCCCAGGGCCTGCACCTGTCGGCCGCCGGCAAGAAGCTGCAGCGCGCGGCCCAGGCCACCGCGACCCGGCTGGAGCGGGAAGCCACGCACGCGCTGTCGGAGGACGAGGTGCAGACCCTGATCGGCCTGCTGCGCCGGGTCTACCTCCGCTAGGAGCCTGTCCATCCGGATTTGTCCGCATCAACCGCCCGGTGTGCGGACAAATGCACAGCCCGGGGCTTTACGGCCCTATTGCTGCAGTGCACACAGCTAGCAAACGGGTAGCAACGCACGATCTGGCCTATAGTGGCATCGTCCGCCCGCCTGAGGTTGGGTCAGGAGAACCGCATGAGTGCCAGAGACAACACCGCCGTGATCCAGCTCTACACCCTGCTGGAGGCTCGCTATGCCTTGCGGGTGATCTGGGCGCTCAGCGACGGCCACCCCCAGACCTTTCGCCTGCTGCAAGACAGTGTGGGCGGCGTCACCCCCAACACCCTGAACACCCGCCTGAAGGAACTGCGCGCGGCCCGGCTGGTGGACCACACCGGTGATGGCTACCGGCTCACGAGCCAGGGCGCCGATCTCGCACGCCGCCTGAGCGAGGTCCAACCGTTCGCCAGCAAATGGGCCCACCAGCAGGCCCGCGCGGCCGCGGTCCCGCTGTCGGCGCGCGGCCCGATGAACTGAGAACGCCCCCGGGCATCGGACCAGGGTGCCCCCCGGCCGGTCAGGACATAAAATCACGCCCCGGGTGAGCGGGCCGATGCCCGCCACCGCCCCCCCGACAGCCCACACAACGCGCCGCTGGCACCGGTCCGACCGGTTTTCAGCGCGCCGCGGGCTGTGGCGAACGGGCCGCATGCGCTGCCCGCCCCGCGCCAGAAAGCGCGGTTTCCGTCCACGCCGCCCCTTGAAAACGGGGTCAAAGACCCTATTTGCTTCGCAAAGCTTTTTTCTTGACCGCCTCTCGCTGAGGCCTTACCTGAACCCCAACGCTCATGAGCCCTACGCCCGAGAACGCCGCCAACCCACCGGTCCAGACCTCTGAAACCACCACATCGGATCCCGTGAGCGAAGCGGAAGCCCTCGCCGCGCAGGCCGCCAACACGGCAGACGCCCAGGCCGCGCTGGCCAACGAGCTGGCCACCCTCAAGGCGCAGAACGCCGACCTGGCCGACCAGTTCCTGCGCGCCAAGGCCGAGGCCGAAAACGCCCGCCGCCGCGCCGAAGACGAGATCAGCAAGGCCCGCAAGTTCGCGGTGGAGAGCTTTGCCGAGAGCCTGCTGGCCGTGGCCGACAGCCTGGAAGCGGGCCTGGCCATCCAGGAAGCCACGCGCGAGCAGCTGCGCGAAGGCTCCGAAGCCACGCTCAAGCAGCTGAAAAGCGCGCTGGAGCGCCACAAGGTGCTGGAAATCGCCCCCGCGGCCGCCGCCCGGTTCGACCCGCACCAGCACCAGGCCATCAGCATGGTGCCGGCCGCCCAAGAGCCCAATACGGTGGTGGCCGTGCTGCAAAAGGGCTACCTGATCGCCGACCGCGTCCTGCGCCCCGCGCTGGTCACGGTGGCGGCCCCGAAATAGGGCTTTTGTGAGGGGTCGCCCTTGAAAAGGGGCTGACTTATCCACACATCATCCACATCGCATTCACAGCGTCTTCACACCTTTTTCAACCATCATTTTTCAAGAACCGGAGCAGAGAACATGGGAAGAATCATCGGCATCGACCTGGGCACCACCAACTCGTGTGTGTCCATCATGGAAGGCAACACCACCAAGGTGATCGAGAACTCGGAAGGTGCACGCACCACGCCCTCGATCGTGGCTTACCAGGAAGACGGTGAGGTGCTGGTCGGCGCCAGCGCCAAGCGCCAGGCCGTGACCAACCCCAAGAACACGCTCTACGCGATCAAGCGCCTGATCGGCCGCAAGTTCACCGAGAAAGAAGTCCAGAAGGACATCAACCTCATGCCCTACTCCATCGTGGCCGCCGACAACGGCGACGCCTGGGTGGAAGTGCGCGGCAAGCAGATCTCGGCCCAGCAGGTCAGCGCCGACATCCTGCGCAAGATGAAGAAGACCGCCGAGGACTACCTGGGCGAAGCCGTGACCGAGGCCGTGATCACGGTGCCGGCCTACTTCAACGACGCCCAGCGCCAAGCCACCAAGGACGCTGGCCGCATCGCCGGCCTGGACGTCAAGCGCATCATCAACGAGCCCACCGCCGCGGCCCTGGCCTTCGGCCTGGACAAGCAGGAAAAGGGCGACCGCAAGATCGCGGTGTACGACCTGGGTGGCGGCACCTTCGACGTGTCCATCATCGAGATCGCCGACGTCGATGGCGAGAAGCAGTTCGAAGTGCTGTCCACCAACGGCGACACCTTCCTGGGCGGCGAAGACTTCGACCAGCGCATCATCGACTACATCATTGGCGAGTTCAAGAAAGAGCAAGGCGTTGACCTGTCCAAGGACGTGCTGGCCCTGCAGCGCCTGAAGGAAGCCGCCGAGAAGGCCAAGATCGAGCTCTCCAGCTCGGCCTCGACCGACCTGAACCTGCCCTACATCACCGCCGACGCGTCGGGCCCGAAACACCTGAACCTCAAGCTCACGCGCGCCAAGCTCGAAGCCCTGGTGGAAGAGCTGATCGAGCGCACCATCGCGCCCTGCCGCACCGCCATCAAGGACGCCGGCATCAGCGTGAACGACATCCACGACGTGATCCTGGTCGGCGGCATGACCCGCATGCCCAAGGTGCAGGAAAAGGTGAAAGAGTTCTTCGGCAAGGAGCCGCGCAAGGACGTGAACCCCGACGAAGCCGTGGCAGTGGGTGCCGCCATCCAGGGCCAGGTGCTCTCGGGTGACCGCAAGGACGTGCTGCTGCTCGACGTGACCCCGCTGTCCCTGGGCATCGAGACCATGGGTGGCGTCATGACCAAGATGATCGGCAAGAACACCACCATCCCGACCAAGTTCAGCCAGGTGTTCTCCACCGCCGAAGACAACCAGCCGGCCGTGACCATCAAGGTGTTCCAGGGTGAACGCGAGATTGCCTCGGGCAACAAGCTGCTGGGCGAGTTCAACCTCGAAGGCATCCCCGCTTCGCCGCGCGGCATGCCGCAGATCGAAGTGACCTTCGACATCGACGCCAACGGCATCCTGCACGTGGGCGCCAAGGACAAGGGCACCGGCAAGGAAAACAAGATCACCATCAAGGCGAACTCGGGTCTGTCCGAAGCCGAGATCCAGCAGATGGTGAAAGACGCCGAGCTCAACGCCGCCGACGACAAGAAGAAGGTCGAACTGGTGCAGGCCCGCAACCAGGCCGAAGCCATGGTGCACAGCGTGAAGAAGTCGCTGGGCGAACACGGTGACAAGCTCGAAGCCTCTGAAAAAGAAGCCATCGAGGCCGCGCTGAAAAACGTGGAAGAAGCCGCCAAGGGCGAGGACAAGGCCGACATCGAGGCCAAGACCGAAGCCCTCATGACCGCCAGCCAGAAGCTGGGCGAGAAGGTCTACGCCGCCTCGCAGGCCGAAGCCGCCGCAGCGGGCGCCAGCGAAGGCGCCGGCCAGGCCAGCGCCGACAAGGCGTCGGCCGATGACGACATCGTTGACGCCGAGGTGAAGGAAGTCAAGAAGGGCTGAGCGGCCGCCTGACGGCTCCACCCTGCCGCCGCGTCCGGGCAACCTGACGCGGCGTTTGTGTTCAAACAGAACTGCAACAGACCATGGCTAAACGCGATTTTTACGAAGTGCTGGGCGTCCCGAAAAACGCGTCGGACGAAGAGATCAAGAAGGCGTATCGCAAGCTCGCGATGAAGCACCACCCCGACCGCAACCAGGGGGACGCCGCCAAGGCCGCCGAGGAACGCTTCAAGGAAGCCAAGGAAGCCTACGAAATGCTCTCGGACCCGCAGAAGCGCGCGGCCTACGACCAGCACGGCCACGCCGGCGTGGACCCGAACATGCGCGGCGGCCCGGGTGCCGACGGTTTCGACGGCTTCTCAGGCGCGTTCGGCGACATCTTTGGCGACATCTTCGGTGGCGCGCGCGGCCAGCGCAGCGGCCGCCAGGTCTACCGCGGCGCCGACCTCTCGTACGCCATGGAAATCAGCCTGGAAGAGGCGGCGGCCGGCAAGGAAAGCCAGATCCGCATCCCCAGTTGGGACGACTGCGAAACCTGCAAGGGCACGGGCGCCAAGCCCGGCACCAGCGTCAAGACCTGCACCACCTGCCACGGCCAGGGCCAGGTGCAGATGCGCCAGGGCTTCTTCAGCGTGCAGCAGACCTGCCCGCACTGCCACGGCAGCGGCAAGATCATCCCCGAGCCCTGCACCACCTGCCACGGCCAGGGCAAGATCAAGAAGCAGAAGACGCTGGAGATCAAGATCCCCGCCGGCATCGACGACGGCCAGCGCATCCGCAGCACCGGCAACGGCGAACCGGGCCAGAACGGCGGCCCCTCGGGCGACCTCTACATCGAGATCCGCCTGCGCAAGCACGACATCTTCGAACGCGAAGGCGACGACCTGCACTGCCAGGTGCCGGTGAGCATGACCATCGCCGCCCTGGGCGGCGAGATCGACGTGCCCACGCTGCAAGGCAAGGCCACCATCGACCTGCCCGAAGGCACCCAGAGCGGCAAGACCTTCCGCCTGCGCGGCAAAGGCGTCAAAGGCGTGCGCGCCAGCTACCCCGGCGACCTGTACTGCCACGTGGCCGTGGAAACACCCGTCAAGCTCACCGAGCACCAGCGCAAGCTGCTCAAGGAGTTGGACGAGTCGTTCCGGAAAGGCGGCCACAAGCACAGCCCGAACGACAAGGGGTGGTTTGAAAAGGCCAAGAGCTTCTTTTCGTAGAAAAGCTGAGCGAAGCGAAGGCTTGGCCTTTCGCTAAAAAGCGAAGTCTTTCTTTTCGTGAGAAAAGAAGGGCAGTAGCGCTCGCGAACCGCGAGCGCTACGCTTTTCGCCAGAAGGCGACGCGCTTTTTCAGCTGATTGCGACTGAAAAATCAGAGCAGCCGAAGGGCAGCGGGTGGCCTTCGGGGCAGATTGATGGGCGAGAATCATTGAATTGATACATCCGATGGAAGTCGTTCATGATTCAACTTCGGCATCTGCCGCGTGCCACCGTCAAACAAGGGTCTGCCTCAGCCCGGAGAGGCTCCTGGAAGACACTCTGCCTTTCGATCGTTGGTATCGCCCTCGGGCAACTCGCCGCCTGTGGCGGCGGAACAACAACCTCGACGCCACCGAGCGGTCCTGAATCGTCTCTGGCTTCAGAGAAGACAGAGACGACCGCAGGCGACAGCGAAACCACGAACCAGAGGAATGCCGTCTTTGGGGCGAGCGGCTCCAACGTGCCTCCGGCATACGGCTCACAGTGGCTGCAATACGCCAGGCGCTGGACGACCGTCAAAATGGGTGGTGGTGGTTATGTGCCCGGCATCATCTACCACCCGACCGTGCCCAATCTGCGCTACGCCCGCACCGACGTGATGGGTGTGTACCGATGGGACCATGCCAACTCGATCTGGGTGGCGCTCACCGATCACTTCGACCGGTCCGAGGGAGTCCACCAGGGTGCCGAAAGCATGGCTCTCGATCCGACCGACCCGAACAAGGTCTACATGACGACGATGCAGGCGGTTCAGTGGGGCAACGGGCGCCTCTACTACTCGTCCAACCAGGGTAACTCCTGGAGCCATGTCACACTGCCTTTCCCCGTCGGCGCGAACAACCGGGGCCGCGCCATCGGCGAGCGCATGATGGTCGATCCCAACGTGCCGTCCACCATCTTCTACGCCTCGCGCACGGCCGGCCTCTGGAAGAGCACGAACAGCGGCCAGACCTGGAACCAGGTGAGCTCGCTGTCGTCGCACGTGATGTCGACGACGGAGATCGACAACAACGACGGCGGTAGCCCGATCGGCGTGGAGTTCGTGGCCTTCGACCTCTCGGTGCCCACCTCAGGCTTCACGCCTTCGGGCAACCCGACGCAGACGATCTACGTCGGCATCGCGCCGGACTACAAGAACCTGGCCGGGCTCTCCGCGTATCTGTACAAATCAACGAACGGCGGCGCCACCTGGTCGCCGGTGGCGATCCCCACAGCCGTGGTCACCGCGCTCGGTGCCGACAACATCCACATCCCGCACCTCGCCCGCGCGGCCGACGGCATGTGGTACGTGCCATTCGCCTCCAGCCCTGGGCCGGGCAGCAGCGCGCCGTCGGTCCTGTACAAGTTCGACGGCACGAACTGGACCAAGCTGATCGAGTCCGGCGACGGTCGCTACTTCGGCGGCATCGGCGGCCTCTCGGTCCATGGCAGCGGCGCGACAACCAAGATCGCCTTCGGCGTCTCCGGCACCTGGGGCGATGACGGCTGGGTGCAGATTGCGATGCGTTCGGCCGACGGCGGCGCCACGTGGTCGGAGTTTGGGCGCTCCGGCGACATCGACGACAGCCTGAACTACCACGACGCCACCGGCTACTGGGGATGGCCCGACGACCTCGAGATCGACCCCTTCAATCCAGAGCATGTCTCCTATGTGCTCGGTGGTGGCGTCGTCTCGACGACCGAAGGCTTCTCGGCGACACTCCCGCGCTGGAAGTACGACGTGAACGGTATTGAGGAGATGGTCAACCTGGTGCTGACCGCACCACCTCCGGGCGCACCCTATGTGCTGGCCAGCGGGCATGGCGACACCGGCCTGTACGTGCACACCTCGCTGACCACATCGCCGACACGGTCACCGACGGCGCAGCTCAGCGGCAGCGGCGGCAATGGCACCGGCATCGACATGGCCTGGAACAACCCATCCTTCATCGTGGGCGTGGGCACCTTCGACCACACGTCCAAGGGTGTGTACAGCACCAACGCCGGCCTCACCTGGACACTGTTCCCCTCCGTGCCTCCGGTGGGCAACGCGACCGGCGACGAATCGAAGGTCGCCGTCACGGCAGACGGTGGGAACATCATCTGGGCGATCAGGGGGCAGGTGCCGTACTACACGACGAACCGAGGCGCCTCGTGGACGGCCACCAACCTGCCGGCACCGATCGTGGCGTATCACATCGCGGCGGACCGCAAGAACCCGCTGAAGGTCTACGCCTACGACCACGGCGGCAACTGGTGGTACCCGTCCAACAGCGCCAGGTTCTACACATCGACCGATGGCGGGCACACCTTCACGGCGAATGCACGGACCTGGGCACCGAACGGAAACGGTGTCACCGGCCTGGCCGTCAACCCCTTCGTGGAAGGCGACGTCTGGCTGGCGGACGCAAACAACCTGTGGCGCTCGGTCGATTCCGGCCTCACCTGGACGAAGCTGAGCGCGATGGCGACGGTGGGGGCGGAATTCACCAATGTGCACGGTGCCATCAAGGTCGCACTCGGAGCACCTGCCCCGGGATCGGTCCATTCGGCCACCGTCTATCTCGTGGGCACGATCAACGGCGTCGACGCCGTTTATCAATCCGTCGACATGGGCGCCACCTGGCTCCGAATCGACGACGATCATCACCGCTATGGTGGCGTCAACGGGATCGCGGCTGACACCAGTGTCTTCGGACGTGTCTATCTCCGGGGTCGCGGAATCAACTACGTCTATCTCCGGGGTCGCGGAATCAAATACAACACCAATGGCACCTAGCCAGGGGCTCGCTACAGGATTCCGCAAAAATTTTTGGACGGTCCGGCGTAGCCCTCTGCGTCACAGGCTTCGCCCGAAAATGGCTCCCCGGTGCTCCAACAGGAAGGGTCGGGAAATGGTTGCTTGCACAATGCCGGCATGAAAGCCCTGCTGCTCTACGCCGCCACCGCGCTGGCCGAGATCGTCGGTTGTTACCTGCCCTACCTGTGGCTCAAGCAGGGCCGGTCCATCTGGCTGCTGCTGCCGGGCGCCCTCAGCCTGGCGCTGTTCGCCTGGCTGCTGACCCTGCACGACACCGCCGCCGGACGGGTGTACGCGGCCTATGGCGGGGTCTACATCGGCGTGGCCCTGCTGTGGCTGTGGGCGGTGGACCAGGTGCGGCCCACGCTGTGGGACCTGGCCGGCGCGAGCGTGGCGTTGCTCGGCATGGCCATCATCGTGATGCAGCCGCAGCGCTGAACCACAACGCCCCGGGCCGACAGCGAAGCGGTGCGACCGGATGGGGTGATCCGATACTCCCTATGCGCCGGACCGTATGGCGAAACCGCTGGCAACGGCGATCATGGCGGCTCATCCCGGCCACGCCCTCCAGCCCATGACGCCCCCCTCGCCAACCGCCTCACCCGACCGCCTGCGCGCCCTGCCGCGCGCCGAAGTCCATGTGCACCTCGAAGGCTGCCTGCCGGTGCCGCAGCTCGAAACCTGGGCCCGGCGCCACGGCGAGCCTCTGCCCCGTCCGCCCGGGCAGTTGCTGCATTTCGACGGCCTCGCCGATTTCCTGCACTTTCTCGACTGGGCCTGTGGACTGGTGCGCACGCGGGAGGAACTGGCCGAGGCGGCCTATGGGTTCAGCCAGCGCCTGGCGGCCAGCGGCACCGGCTACGCCGACCTGATCTTCAACCCCACCCACTGGAAGCCCTGGCGCGGCCGCCTGGGCGCCTTGATCGACGCGCTGGACGCCGGTTTTCGCGCCGCCGAACAGGACGGCCTGCCGCCCGTGGGTCTGTGCGTAAGCCTGCTGCGCACGCAATCGGCCGACGCCGCGGCCGAGCTGGTGGACACGCTGGTCGCGCTGCGACACCCGCGCGTGGTCGCGCTCTCCATCGACGGCAACGAGGCCGCGGCCGGGCGCACCGGCCCGCGCTTTGCCGAGGCCTTCCGCCGCGCGGGCGCGGCCGGCCTGAAGCGCACCGTGCACGCGGGTGAGTCCAGCGGGCCCGAAGGGGTGCGCGATGCGATCGAATGGCTCGGCGCCGACCGCATCGACCACGGTGTGCGCGCCATCGAAGACCCCGCCCTAATGGCCCTGCTGGCCGAGCGCCAGATCCCGCTGGGCGTGTGCCCCACGTCCAACCTCAAGCTCGGCGTCTACCCGTCCATCGACGCCCACCCGGTGGACCGGCTGCGCCGCGCGGGCGTGCCCGTCTCGCTCAACACCGACGACCCGGCCCTGCTGGAGACCACGCTCGAAGGCGAATACGCGCTGTGCCAGGCCGCCTTCGGCTGGACCGACGACGAGCTGCGCGCCGTGGCCCGCACCTCCATCGACGCGAGCTTCGCCAACTCGAACATCAAAGCCCAACTGCGCGAGGCCCTGAACCGCTGGTGAACCCACGCCAGCACCAGGCCAAGCCAGCGCGCCGTAACATGCCGGGCATGAGCACCCCAACGCACGATTTCATCCTCATCGGCGCCGGCATCGCCGCCGCTTCCACCGGCTACTTTCTCGCGCCGCACGGCCGCTGCGTCATGCTGGAGCGCGAGAGCCAGCCGGGTTACCACAGCACCGGCCGCTCGGCCGCGCAGTTCATCGCCACCTACGGCACGTCCCAGGTACGCGCGCTGTCGCGGGCGAGCGAGCCTTTCTTCCAGCACCCGCCCGAGGGCTTTGCGAGCGCGCCGCTGCTCACGCCGCGCGGCCTGCTCACGGTGGCCGGGCCCGAAGAGATGCCCGCGCTGCGGGAGGCCTGGGCCGTGCTGCAGCAGACCAGCGGCACCGGGCGCTGGCTCAGCGCGGAAGAGGCGCTGGCGATCATGCCCGTGTTGCGACCGGAGAAGGTGAGCGCGGCCATCCTGGAGCCCGAGAGCTACGACATGGACGTGGACGCCATCCACCAGGGCTACCTGCGCGGCTACAAGCACGCCGGGGGCGAACTGGTGACCGATGCCGAGGTGGTGGCCATTGAGCGCGTGGGCGATCTCTGGCGGGTGCGCGCCGCGGCCGGTGGCGCGTACGCCGCGCCGGTGTTGATCAACGCCGCGGGCGCGTGGTGCGACGTGGTCGCCGGCCTGGCGGGGGTGCCGCCGATCGGCTTGGTGCCCAAGCGGCGCAGCGCCTTCACCTTTGCCGCGCCCGCCGGCGTGGACAGCAGCCGCTGGCCGCTCACGATGGCGGCCGACGAGAGCTTCTACATGAAGCCCGACGCCGGCGCCCTGCTCGCCTCGCCCGTCAACGCCGACCCCACCACCCCGCAGGACGTGCAACCCGAAGAGCTGGACATCGCGCTGGGCATGCACGCCATCGAAACCTGGACCACGCTCACGCCCCGCCCCACCCACACCTGGGCCGGCCTGCGATCCTTCGTGGCCGACGGCGACCTGGTGGGCGGTTTCGACGCGACGGCGCCGGGCCGCCCCAAGCCGGGAGCGCACCCCCTCGGGGCGCAGCGGCAGAACGTGGGGGCCTCGGCATCTGCGCCGGGCTTTTTCTGGTGCGCGGCACAGGGGGGCTACGGCATCCAGACCAGCGCGGCCATGGGGGAAGCCTGCGCGGCGCTGGCGCGGGGCGAGCCGCTGCCCGCGCACATCGCGAACTGCGGGCTCACGGCGCAGATGCTCTCGCCGGCCCGGCTGGCGGCAGGCGCGCCCCAGGCCGCCGGCTGACAGGTTCCGGCACGCCCGTGCCCGGCCGAGGTGGTGGCGCGGCGCTGGCCTGCCGCGCGGGCAGGGGCGGTTTGCGGCTTATCCGGGCAGCGCGTCCCCGAAGAGGTCCAGCGCCGGGCCGTGCAATGCGCGCAGCAGCTCGACCGGATCGACCGCCTGCGCCAGCGAGAGCGCCCCGCTGCGCCGGTACGAGGGCGCCAGCAGACGCAGGGCGGCGTCGACCACGATGGGCGCCGTCACGGCATAGATGTCCTGCCCTCGCACGCCGGCCGTCCGGGCGAGGCCACCCTGGACGAGGCGCACCACCAGCTCGAAGCGCTGCGCAGAGCGCCCGCTGTCGTCCGCCGCCGTGGGCTGCGGCGTCGAAGCGTCGCGGATGTCCGCCAGCGCCGAACGGTTGAGCAGCGAGCGGATTTCGCCGACCTTCAGGTGATGGGCCAGGGTGATGACTTCGCTGAACGGAATCTCGACCATGGCCTGCTGGCCCAGCGGTGCGGAAAACACCCAGTCGGGCACCTCGGCCGAGGGCACGAACGGCGCCAAGCGCCCGTTTTTCACGACCAAGCGCGGCACGGTGTTGCGCTCGCCGGTCTTGCGCGTGCCGGCGGTGGGCCACCAGCGGTCCAGCGCGATGGCCACCGTGATCTCGTCAATCTCGCCGTCGCCCGCCAGTGCGCTGGCCAGCAGATCGGCCAGGCCCCCATAGAAGGCCGCCGCCGGGATCACGACCCGGTCGGCCGCACGCGCCGGCGCATCGAGCTCGGCGAAGCTGGCCTGTGCGCTGGGCTGCTCCGCCGTCACGTCGATGTAGTGGCAGCCGGCCCGCAGCGCCGCCCGCGCCACGGGCGCCGCGGTGTCGAGAAACGGCCCCGCGCAGTTGATGACCACCGCGCATCCGGCGAAAGCCTGTTCCAAGCGGACCGGATCGTCGAGCTCGGCAACGCGCCGGGGAACTGCCTCAGGAATCGTCTCGTCGAGCCGGGCGGCGCTGCGCCCGACGGCCACCACCGACAGCCCGCGACGGAGCGCTTCATGGACGACAAATTGACCGGTGTGACCCGTGGCGCCAACCACGGCGACGCACTTGCTGATGGAATTCATGTGGAGTCCTTTGAAAAAACAAACGATACAGACCTGTCTGTACATCAAATACTACGGACAGGTCTGTATCATGTCAAGCATGTCCACGCCGACCACCCCCACTTCACCGCCAAACCCTTCCCCCACGGGCCGCTCCGGCCCGGCGTCGAGACGCTCCGCGACGGCCGAGCCAGCACCCGAGGTCCGTGACCGCATCCTCGACACGGCATCCCGGCTGTTCTACGAGCGCGGCGTGCGCGCGGTCGGTGTCGATCTGGTCGTGCTGGAGGCGGCGGTGGCCAAGACCAGCCTGTACCGTTATTTCCCCACCAAGGACGACCTCATCGTCGCCTTCCTGGAGCGGGAGGATCTCGAGTTCTGGGCGCAGTGGGACGGCGTGGCCCGGCGGTTCCCCGACGATCCCGCCGGTGAACTGGACGCGCACATGGGCTGGATCGGCGAACGCCTCGCCCGCTCGAACTACCGCGGCTGCCCCCAGATCAACGTGGCCGCCGAGTTCGCCGAGCAGGACCACCCGGCCCGCCAGGTGTCGCGGCGACACATGCAGGCGCTGCGGGGCCATCTGCTGGACATCGCGTGGCGGTTGAACGTCCCCCGGCCCGATGAACTCGCCGCGCAGCTCGCCGTGTTGGTGAATGGGGCCTTTGTCAGTTCGGGCCTGCTCAGCCCCGACGAAGCCACCGGCGTGCTGCGGGCGGCACTGAAGGCCCTGCTGAACGCTGCGCGGGCCGGCCAGCCGCGCCCTTCGTAGCGCCCAGGGCAGACCGCCTGCGGCAGATGCGGGCGTTCGCGCTCGACACACCGGCGTCAATGGGCAACGCCGACCGGTTCGTCGATGGCGGGGTGCTCGGGCAGGGACCACGGCGCCGGCACAATGTGGCCCCATGTTCTTTGCCATCCCCCTTGCCAACAAGCCCACCTGGCACGCGCCGCCCTGGATGACGGTGCTCATCATCGTCATCAACATGCTGGTGTACTGGGGCTGGCAGGCGCCGGAAGAACGGGCGGTGGAGCGCAATGCCGAGCGGTACGCCCGCAGCGGCCTGGCCGAGCTGGAGATGCCGCACTACCTCCGCCACCTGGAGGGCAAGGCCGGGCAGTCGCCCGACGAAAAAACCCATCTGGCGATGACCCAGGCGATGTGGAAAAACCGGGAACATGCCCTGCTGTACCAGGACATGTGGCAGGAGCCCGGCTTTCGCGAGGCCTTGCTGGCGGGCCAGGTGATCCGGGAGAGCGACCCGCAACATGCCGAGTGGCAACGGCTGCGGGCGCGGATGACGCCGTCGGAGCCCCGGCCCTTCACCCTGCGCTGGGCCCAGTACTTTGACCGGGGCTTCACGGACCGGCCGGAGACCTTGCTGACCGCCACCTTCCTGCACGGCAGCGTGGACCACCTGCTGGGCAACATGGTGTTTCTCTTTCTCTTCGGTTTCACCCTGGAAATGGCCCTGGGCCCCTGGATGTACCTGCTGCTCTACCTGCTCTGCGGACTGGGGGCTTCAGCGGTCTCGCTGTGGTCGCATGCGGGCACGCCCGGCTATGGGCTGGGCGCCTCGGGAGCGATCGCGGGGCTGATGGCCATGTACGTGGTGATGTACAAGCTGCGGCGCATCCAGTTCTTCTACCTGCTGTTCTTCTATTTCAACTACGCCCGGTGGCCCGCGCTGGTGATGCTGCCGGTGTACATGGCCCATGAGCTGCTGCAGCAATGGCTGGGCGGCCAGGGTGTGGACTACATGGCCCACTTTGGCGGCTTGCTGAGCGGGGCCCTGTTGATGGGGGCGCTGATGGCGGTGAAGACACTCGATGCCCCCGCCAACCTGATGCCCGCCGCGGCCGCTCCCCTGTCCGACGACGAGGCCCAGGTCCAGGCCAGCATCCAGCGCGCCCAGCGTCTGACCGACGAACTGGACTATGCGGCCGCCAACCAGGCCTGGCACCGCGCCGCCCGGCTGCGGCCACGCGATCCCCAGGTGCTGGAGCCGTGGTTCGAGGTGGCGCAGCATTTCCCCGACAGCGAAGGGTTCCACGCCGCGGCCAAGCTGCTGCTGACCTTGCCCGACACCGACCACGCCGCGCGCAAGCGCACGCACGCCCACTTCCACACCTACCTGAAGCTGGCAAAACCCGGCCCGCGCCTGAGTGCCAACACGCTGGTGCATCTGGTCCCGGTCTTCGTCAAGCTGCACGCCTGGGACGACGCACAGCGGCTGGCCGGGCTGCTGCACCGGAGCACCTCGGTCCACCCCAAGTGGCCCGACACGCTCACCTTGCTGGTCAACGGCCTGACCCAGAGCAACCAGTGGGAAGCGGCCATGGGCTGGCTGCCGGCCCTTCAAGCCCACGCACCGGCGGCGCCGGTCACGCAGTTGCTGGCACAGAAACAGAAATGAAACACCCCCGCGCCGCTTCGCGTCACCCCCTCAAGGGGGCGGCACTGGCCGTCCGGCAAAGCCGGCCCGGCGGTGCCTCTGGATTGGACCGTTTCATGCGTCTTGGGTCGAGCGCTGCGCGGGGGAGCAGCTGGACTGAAGGCCTCAGCGCTTTCAGGCCGAGCGCAGGGGCGCAGCCGGCGCCGCTTCCCCCGTGTGATCCCGCAGCAGCCAGGCCACTTCCTGCGTGCTGGCGTGTTGCGGGTGGCTCTTTCGCAGCGCGCGGTACACCGCCAGCGCCTGCTCGGTGCGGCCCTGGCCCTGGTGCAGGATGCGGGCGATCAGCTCGTAGGCCTGCGGTATGGTGGGGTGGCGGGGGTAGCGCTTGTCGTAGCTCTTGAGCAGCGAGAAAGCCTGTTTGTCGTCCAGGCCCTTCCAGGCCAGTTGCGCCAGCTCCAGCGTGAGATCGGCCGACTCCAGCACCAGGTCGGGGGACTTGGCCAAGGTCGCCGCATGCACCTGCAAGGCCTCCTGGCCCTTTTTTTCCTTGAGCAGGTTCTGGATGAACTTCTGCGTGAACCACCCCAGCGTGTCCTTCTTGTCGGTCAGCAGCAGCACACGGTGGTAGCGGCGCTGGTCCGCCAGGCTGTCCGGGTTGGCGCGCTGCCAGTCGTAGGCCATGTCATAGGCCTCCGCGATCTGACCGGCGCGGATCTGCCCGGCCACTTCCGCATCGCGTTCACGGGCCAACGCGTCTCCGGAGGCACCCGCCCGGCGCGCGCCCGCGGAGTCCCCGCTCTCGGGGTCCTGCACCAGATCGATGTCCAGGTTGTCGTGGTTCTGGTACATGACGTAGCCCACCATGCTGGCACTGACCCAGGCGAAATACACCGCCACAAAGGCGATCAGCGGCGCAATCAGCCCCTTGGGCGCGAGCGGCAGCAACAGCCCCCAGGCCACCGGCATGCCCATGCTCAGCAGCAGCATGAACACGCACAGCAGCAGGTAGGGCATGCCCACCGCCGCCATGGCACGGATCAGCTCCGAGGGGTTGATCGCGCTGCGAAAGCTGCAGGTCTGGATCAGCACCATCAGCGTGGCCGGCATGAGCAGGGACGAGATCACGTTGCCGATCGAGCCCAGGCCTTCGCTGGCCGAGGCCAGGATCGAGATGAGCAGCCCGTGAACCATCAACACGCCCAGGAACTTCCAGGGCAGGTTGGTCCAGGCGGGATCGCTCTGCGCGCTGTCGTAGTCCGAACTGCGCAGCAAGCCCATCGACGCCATGGCCGCCACCTTGAAGCTGTAGCGCGCCGTGGCCAGCAGAATGCCCACGACGGCGAAAAACCCGATCAGCGGGGACATGGTCACCGCGAAGGAACACAGCGACAGGAACACCGCGTACATGAGCGGCCGGGGCTGGAACGGGAACAGGAAAAATGCGTTGAGCCGGTGCCAGAACGGCGGGATCTTCGGCGGGGACTTTGGAGCGCGGGCGCTGGTGGACGGGGCAATGGGCTGGTTGTTGGAACGCATGGTGGTGTGTGACAGCAGAAACATCAGGTAACAATTCCATTGTGCCTGCGGTCGGGCCACCTACCCCGGCCGGTGGTCCAGCCGCCGCAACCGCACGGCGCACAGCGTGGCGACCGCCGCCAACGCGCTCGCGAGCCAGAACACGCTGGACAAGCCGTACGCCGAACTCAGCACCCCGCCCCCCAGACCGCCCAGCAACCCCGGCAGGCCGTAGCCGATCACGGTGTAGAGCGCCTGCCCGCGCCCACGCAGCCGGCCGGGAAAGTGGTGCGAGAGCAGCGCGATGCAGACCGTGTGGTGCGCGGCGAAGGTGATGGAATGCAGCGCCTGCGCGGCCAGCAGCAGCGGCCACACCAGCGGCAAGCCTGCGGTCAGGCCCATGCGCAGCACCATCAGCGCGGACGCGAGCACCAGCCAGCCGGTCAGCGAGAGCAGCGGCAGCCAACGCCCCTGGGCGACGAACCAGCCGATCTCGATCAGCACCGAAACGGCCCACAAGAGGCCGATCAACGTCTTGCTGTAGCCCAGCGAGTCGAGGTAGAGCGAGAGAAAGACGTAGATGAAGATGTGCGCGAGCACGTGAAAGAACACGGCCGCGAAAAACCAGCGCACCGCCGGCTGGCGCAGCAGCGGCCAGATGTCGGGGTGCGCGTCGTCGTGGTGCGTGGCTTCCTTGAAATCGGGCAGCAGCCACACGCTCACCACCACGGCGGCCAGGGTCGCCAGCGTCCAGGCCGGGAAGTGGCCCATGCCAAAGCGCTCGAACCACCAGCCCGTCACCATCACGGTGATCAGGAACCCCAGCGAGCCCCAGAGCCGCACGCGGCCGTAGCGCTTCGCATCAAACGCCCCGCCCTGGCTTACCAGATGCGCCAGCGCCGCTTCGCTCATGGGCATCATGGCGCTGGTGTGGGTGAACATGAGCAGCAGCACCACGAACAGGGCCACGCCGCCGAGCGGGAACCACAAACCGATGGACAGCAGCAACGCCACGGTGGCGCCGTAGCGCAGCAGCTTCACGCGCTCGCCCGTGTGGTCGCTCAGCGCGCCCCAGGCGTAGGGGGCGAACAGCCGCGTGGCAGACTGCACGGAAGTGAGCACGCTGATGGCGATCAGGCTGAAGCCCAGCTCCTTGAGCCACAGCGGCAGGTAGGGGTTGAAAAAGCCGATGTGCGCAAAATAGCTGGCCGAGAGCGCGGCAAAGGGGAACAGCTGTTTGCGAGCGCTCATGAATCAGCGCATGGCACGAACGGGTGGGGTTGGCGCACGCAACGACGGTCTGAATCAGCCCCGGCCAGCCGCGGCGATGTCCGGTGTCTCAACCTTCACGTCGCCACACTGGGCACGGTGCCGCAGCGCGTGGTCCATCACCACCAGCGCCAGCAGCGCCTCGATGATGGGCGCGGCGCGGATGCCGACGCAGGGGTCGTGCCGGCCCTTGGTGATGACCTCCGTGGGCGCGCCGGCCACGTCGATGCTGTCGCGCGGGATCAGGATCGAGCTGGTGGGCTTGATGGCGATCGACACCTCCAGGTCCTGCCCGGTGCTGATGCCGCCGAGCGTGCCGCCGGCATTGTTCCCCACGAAGCCCTCGGGCGTGAGCGCGTCGCCATGGGTGCTGCCGCGCTGGGTCACGCTGGCGAAACCGGCGCCAATCTCCACGCCCTTGACGGCGTTCAGACCCATCATCGCGTAGGCGATGTCGGCGTCGAGCTTGTCGTACAGCGGCTGGCCCAGGCCCACCGGCATGCCCTGCGCCGTCACACGCAGACGCGCGCCGCAGGAGTCGCCGCTCTTGCGCAGCGCGTTCATGTAGTCCTCCAGCGCCGACACGTCGGCCACCGGCGCGAAGAACGGGTTGTGGGGCACATGGTCCCAGCTCTCGAACGGGATCACCACGTCGCCGATCTGCGTCATGCAGGCCTTGAACGTGACGCCGTAGCGCTCCTTGAGCCATTTCCTGGCCACCGCGCCCGCGGCCACGGTGGGCGCCGTGAGGCGCGCCGAGCTGCGGCCGCCACCGCGCGGGTCGCGGATGCCGTACTTCTGCCAGTAAGCGTAGTCGGCATGGCCGGGGCGGAAGGTCTGCAGGATGTTGCCGTAGTCCTTGCTGCGCTGGTCGGTGTTGCGGATCAGCAGGGCGATGGGCGTGCCGGTGGTCTTGCCCTCATACACGCCGCTGAGGATTTCGACCGCATCGGGCTCGTTGCGCTGGGTGACGAACTTGCTGGTGCCGGGGCGGCGGCGGTCCAGGTCGCCCTGGATGTCGGCCTCGCTCAGTGCCATGCCCGGCGGGCAACCGTCGATCACGCAGCCAATGGCCGGGCCGTGGGATTCACCAAAGTTGGTGACGCAAAACAGGGTGCCGAAGGTGTTGCCGCTCATGCACCGGATTATCCCAGAGGCACCGATGGTGCAGGCGTGGACCCGTCTGGTGCGCGCCTGCGCCAGAATTCAGGCCACCGGGTTTGTGTGGCCTTCGGCCACCGGGTGAGAGGCTCCTCGAATGTCCCCCGGTCGGCTGCGCCGCCCCTCCTCCTTGACTTCGCTGCGCTCCTCACCCGGTGGTCGAAGGCCTGCCAACATACAGGCACACAAAAGGCAAAAGGCGGTGGCGAGAGAAAACAACGAGCACCAGGGAGCCGGCAAGCCCCCACTAAAACTCCGCTTCCAGCTCATCAATGTCGTCCGGTTCGGCCTCCGCCGCCGCCACCCATTCCTTCATCGCCGGCAGCGCCATGATGGTGTCGCAGTAGCCCACACAGGCCTCATCGAGCGCCACGGCATAGGTGATGAAGCGCGTGACCACCGGCGCGAACATCGCGTCGGCGATGCAGGGCCTTGCACCGAACAGGTAGGGCCCACCGTAGGTCTGCAGGCACTCGGTCCAGATCGCTTCGATGCGGTCGACGTCGGTGCGGGCGCGTGACCAGAGCTTGTGGTTCGGGAAATGCGCCTTGATGTTCATCGGCAGCGACGAGCGCAGGGCGGAAAAACCCGAATGCATCTCGCCACAGATCGCGCGGCAATGTGCGCGCGCCGCGCGATCGGCCGGCAGCAGCCCGGCCTTGGGCTTGATTTCATTCAGGTATTCGCCAATGGCCAGCGTGTCCCAGACGTGCACGCCGTCGTGCTCCAGCGCCGGCACGCGCATCGAGGCCGAGAGCAGCAGGATCTCGGCCCTCATGGCCGGGTCGTCGGGCGGGATCACGTGTTCGGTGAAGTCCAGCTTCGCGAAGCGGGCCATGAGCCAGCCGCGCAAGGCCCAGGCACCGTAGTTCTTGCTGCTGATCGTGAGTACCGCTTTGGCCATGGGAACCCTCCTCTGGTGCCCCATCCCGAGCAAGGGCTGTGCCACACCCACCGCCGCCACGTGCACCGGCCCGGTGCACTGGCCGCTGGCCCGCTACTTGCCTGCACCCGCTCACGATGCCCAGGAAAAACCCATGATGTATCAGGCTTACCAACTCCAGTCCGACCTGATTTCGCCGCTGCGTCTGCTGGCCCAGCACCTGAGCGCCACGCTGTGGCTGCGCCAGACCGAGGGCACCCTGGTGCGCAAGATGGCCGCGGCCTGCGACGTGCTCTCGCGCCTGCGCCTGACCCACTCGCGCCCGCCCTACAACATCCAGCAGGTGCAGGCCGGCGAGCGCATGCACCCGGTGCACGAAGAGGCGGTGCTCACCCTGCCCTTTGGCACCCTGCTGCACTTTCGCAAGGAAGGCGCCGAGGCCCAGCCGCCGGTGTTGCTGGTGGCGCCGCTCTCGGGCCATTTCGCCACCTTGCTGCGCGAGACCGCGCGCACCCTGCTGCAGGACCACGACGTCTACATCACCGACTGGCACAACGCGCGCGACGTGTCCTTGCGCCATGGCGGTTTTTCGCTCGACGACTACGTCAGCTACCTCATGCGCTTCACCGAGACCATCGGCCCCGGCAGCCACATGGTGGCGGTGTGCCAGCCCTGCGTGGCCGCGCTGGCCGCCACCGCGCTGATGGCGGAAGACGACCACCCGGCCCAGCCCCGCAGCCTCACGCTGATGGCCGGTCCGGTGGACTGCCGCGTCAACCCCACCGAGGTCAACCGCCTGGCCACCAGCCAACCCATCGAATGGTTCGAGAAGAACCTGATCAGCCACGTGCCGCTGCCGCACGCCGGCTTCATGCGCCGCGTCTACCCCGGCTTCGTGCAGCTCTCGGCCTTCATGGCCATGAACCCGGACCGCCACAGACAGTCGTTCCGCCACATCTACGACCACCTGCTCGCCGGCCGCACCGAAGAGGCCGGCGTGATCCAGGACTTTTACGAGGAGTACCTCGCGGTGAACGACCTGCCGGCCGAGTTCTACCTGGAGACGGTGGCCAAGGTGTTCCAGACCTACGACCTGCCACGCGGCGTTCTCACCTGGAAGGGCCGCACGGTCAACCCGGCCGCCATCCGCCGCACCGCGCTCATGACGGTCGAAGGCGAGCGCGACGACATCTGCGCCGTGGGCCAGACCGTGGCGGCGCAGGACCTGTGCAGCAGCGTGCGCCCCTACCTCAAGACCCACCACGTGCAGACCGGTGTGGGCCACTACGGCGTGTTCAGCGGCCGGCGCTGGAACCAGCAGATCTACCCGCTGGTGCGGGACATGATCCATCGCACGATGTAACCCCCCGCGCCGCGCTGCGCGCGTCACCCCCTGCTGGGGGCAACACCTGCGGCTCGGCAAAGCCGGTTCCGCGGTGTTTCTGGGTTGAGGGCACCTCGCTCAAACGCCGTTTCAATGCAAAACGCCCCGGACTCGGGGCGTTTTGCATTGAAAGGGTTTGTGCTCAAGGAAAGTTCGGTTCGTTCTTGCCGGTTTCTTCTTCCGGCCAGTCGCGGATGTAGGCCTTGAGCATCTTGTTCTCGAAGTTCTGGCTGTCCACCACGGCCTTGGCCACATCGTAGAAGCTGATCACGCCCATCAGCATGCGGTTGTCCATGACCGGCATGTAGCGGGTGTGGCGCTCCAGCATCATGGGGCGCACCTGGTCGAGTTCCGTTTCGGGCGTGCAGCTCATGGGGTGGTCGTCCATGACACCACGCACCTGCCGGGTGCCGACCGAGCCGCCGTTTTTCGCCAGGGTGTGGATGACCTCGCGGAAGGTGAGCATGCCCACCAGTTCACCGTGCTCCATGACGGCCAGCGAGCCGATGTCGAACTCCGCCATGATCTCGATCGCCTTGACCAGAGGCTCGTCGGGCTGGCAGGTGTAAAGCGTTCCGCCCTTGACGCGCAGGATGTCACTGACTTTCATGGCTGTTCTCCTCGGGTTTCCGGTGTCGCCAGTCGGGCTGGCATGCATGGGAATATAGCCCACAATGCGCAAAATCCCCACGCTGTGAACACCACGCGGGCCCTGCCCCGGGAGTCCCCCAAGCCCCGGGGCAACCACCCTTTGACGGAGACAACTTCATGTCCGGCTATTCCGACCCCGGCTTTGACACGCTGGCGCTGCACGCCGGCGCCACGCCCGACGCGACCGGCGCGCGCGCCGTGCCGATCCACCTCACCACCTCCTTCGTCTTCGAGTCCAGCGACCACGCGGCCTCGCTGTTCAACCTGGAGCGCGCGGGCCACGTCTACAGCCGCATCAGCAACCCGACCAATGCGGTGTTCGAGCAGCGCATGGCCGCGCTCGAAGGCGGCATCGGCGCCATCTCGGTGGCCAGCGGCCAGGCCGCGTTGCACCTGTCCATCGCCACACTCATGGGTGCGGGCTCGCACATCGTCGCCAGTACGGCGCTCTATGGCGGCAGCCAGAACCTGCTGCACTACACGCTGCGCCGCTTCGGCATCGAAACCACCTTCGTGAAACCGGGCGACATCGACGGCTGGCGCGCCGCCGTGCGGCCCAACACCCGGCTGCTGTTCGGTGAGACGGTGGGCAACCCGGGCCTGGACGTGCTGGACATTCCCAGCGTGGCGCAGATCGCGCACGAAGCCAGGGTGCCGCTGCTGGTGGACAGCACGCTGACCACGCCCTACCTCATCAAACCCTTCGAGCACGGCGCCGATCTGGTCTACCACTCGGCCACCAAGTTCCTCAGCGGCCACGGCACCGTGATCGGCGGTGTGGTGGTCGATGGCGGCAGCTTCGACTGGGAGGCCTCGGGGAAGTTTCCCGAGCTCACCGAGCCCTACGACGGCTTCCACGGCATGACCTTCAGCGAAGAAAGCACCGTGGGCGCCTTCCTGCTGCGCGCGCGCCGCGAAGGCCTGCGCGACTTCGGCGCCTGCCTGAGCCCGCACAGCGCCTGGCTGATCCTGCAGGGCATCGAAACGCTGCCGCTGCGCATGGAGCGCCACATGGGCAACACCGAGAAGGTGGTGCAGTTTCTCGCCAGCCACCCGCTGGTCGGCCGTGTGGGCCACCCGCTGCTCGAATCGCACCCCAGCCACGCGCTGGCCCAGAAGCTGCTGAAACACGGCGCGAAAGGCGCGGGCTCGGTGTTCAGTTTCGACATCCAGGGCTCGCGCGAACAGGGCAAGGCCTTCATCGAAGCGCTCAAGCTCTTCAGCCACCTGGCCAACGTGGGCGACTGCCGCTCGCTGGTGATCCACCCGGCCAGCACCACGCACTTCCGCATGAGCGACGAGGCGTTGGCCGGCGCCGGCATCGGCCCCGGCACGATCCGCCTGTCGATCGGGCTGGAAGACCCGGACGACCTGATCGACGATCTGAAGCGCGCGCTCAAGGTCGCAGAAAAGACGGGGGGCTGACCATGTACCTCACCGTCAACGGCGCCCAGACCTACTGCTACACCGGTGGCAAAGCCTTCGATGCCGCCAAACCCACCGTGGTCTTCATCCACGGCGTGCTCAACGACCACAGCGTCTGGATCCTGCAAAGCCGCTACCTCGCGAACCACGGATTCAACGTGCTGGCCGTGGACCTGCCGGGCCACTGCAAGAGTGCTGGCGAAGCGCCGTCTTCGGTCGAAGAAGCCGCGGACTTCATCGCCGCCTTGCTCGACGCAGCGGGTGTGCCATCAGCGGCGCTGGTCGGCCACAGCTGGGGCTCGCTGATCGCCCTGGAGGCCGCAGCGCGTCTGAAAGACCGCGCGAGCCACCTGGTGCTGGTGGGCACGGCCTACCCCATGAAAGTGTCGCCTGCGCTGATCGAAGCCTCGCTCAACGAGCCTGAGAAGGCGCTCAAGATGGTCAACGTGTTCTCGCGCAGCACCCTGGCCGCCCCGCCCTCGGCACTCGGCCCCGGCACCTGGGTCTACGGCGCGAGCATGGCGCTGGGCCGGCGCGTGCTGGCCAGCAACCCGGCGGTGAACGTGTTCCACCGCGGTTTCGTGGCCTGCGACCGGTACGCGGGCGGCGAAGCGGCCGTCGCCGCCCTAGCCTGCCCGGTGCTGTTCCTGCTCGGTGCCCAGGACCAGATGACGCAACCCAAAGCCGCGCAGGGGCTCATCAAGGCTGCGCAGGCGGCGGGCAAGACCGTGCGGGTGGAGAGCCTGCCGGTCGGCCACCACCAGATGACGGAAACGCCCGACGCCACGCTGTTCGCCATCCGCGATTTCCTCCGAAGCCGCTGAGGCTCATTTGGCGAAGGCGCTCGGCCAAGCGCTGCGGGTCGCCGCTGCGGCCTGGCGGGCCCATCGGCGCAAAGTGCGCCAGGCGGCCGCGCTCCAGCCATGGCGTGGCACCGGCTCCACCAGCGGCGTCAGCAGGTACTCGCTGTAGCAGGCCGGCGCGTCCTCGGACGGGCGGGGCCCCGCGTCGGCGCCGATCAGTATCCAGTCCTGCAGCAGGTCGATGCTGGCGCCGGGGCCGAGAAACAGGTCTTGCGCGGCGTTGGGCTGGGTCAGCCAGAAGTGGCCGCTGACCACCCTCAGGCGCATGCCGGCGCTGGCGTCGATCATGCGCGTCTGGCGCGGCAACAAGCGGGTGGTCTGGGCGGTGGGGTGCATGGCGTGCCTCCTGTGAATGAGGCTCTACTGTCCCGGTTTGCGCCCGTTCGCAACAGGCACACAGATGGCCAATTTGCGCCCTGCCAGATCCGTGCAGGCCGCATCTGTGTGGTCTCTTTCGACCCCATCTGTACCGGTCGGTGCCAGCCACCGGACCCGACGGCGACCGCGCACTGGGTTAGCATGGAAACGCCATGCCAGCGCCGCCCCCCACCCTCACGCTGTGTCCGGCCCCGTCGGCCAGCCCCGCCCCCACCCTGCCGCTGTACCAGCAGATCGCGCAGACACTGGCGCAGCTCATCCACAGCGGCACCTTCAAGGCCGGCCAACGACTGCCCTCGGTGCGCGAGACGGCGCTGACGCAGGGCGTGTCCATCTCGACCGCCATGCAGGCCTTTCGCCAGCTGGAGGAGCAGGGCCTGGTGCAGGCGCGCCCCAAGGCCGGCTACTTCGTGAGGCGCGCCCAGCGCATCGCCCAGCCCAGCCTGAGCGCACCACCGCAACGCAGCTTTCTGCTGGAGCGGCAGAGCCGTTCCGAAGCCTTCGCCCTGCTCCACCAGCCCGGTGACCGCGCCAGTTTTGGGGGGTTCACACCGCAGAGCAGCGACCTGTTCGACGACGAGCGCCTGCGCGTGGCCGTGGGCCGCGCCTCGCGCGTGCACCGGCGCAGCCTGACCGAATACAACAAGGCCGATGCCGGGAGGCCCGCGCTGCGCGCGGCGGTGGCGCAGCGCGCCCTGCACCTGGGCTGCGCGCTCGATGCGTCGGACATCGTCATCACCGCCAGTTGCACCCAGGCGGTCAGCCTGTGCCTGCGCGCCGTCACGCAGCCGGGCGACGTGGTGGCGCTGGAGTCTCCGACCTTTTTTGGCTACCTCGATCTGATCGAGTCCCTGGGCCTGCGGGTGTTGGAGATCCCCACCCACCCGGCCACCGGGCTCTCGCTGCCCGCGCTGGAGCTGGCGCTGGACACGCAACCCATCAAGGCCGTGCTCGCGGCCCCCACGCTGTCCAACCCGCTGGGCTCGGTGATGCCGCTGTCGGCCAAGCAGCGCCTGGTGCAGTTGCTGGCCCGCCGGCAGGTGCCCCTGATCGAAGACGTGGTGTTCAACGACCTGCTGGCCGGCGACGAGCGGCGCAAGGCCGCCAAGGCCTACGACACCGAGGGCAACGTCATGATCTGCGGCTCGTTCGCCAAGACCCTGACGCCGGGCATCCGCCTGGGCTGGGTGGCGGCGGGTCGCTGGCGCGATGCCATCGCCACCCACAAGCGGCTGCAGGGCGCGGCCACGAACGTGGTGTTGGAAGAGGCCCTGGCCGACCTGCTCACCCAGGGCAGCTACGAAGCCCACCTGCGCCGCCTCAGCGCCGACATGCGGCAGCGCCGGAACGAGGCCCGGCATCTGATCGCACACCACTTTCCCCCGGGAACGCGCGTGAGCAACCCGCCGTCGGGCGATACGCTGTGGCTGGAGCTGCATCCGGCCATCGGCAGCATGGACCTGTTCCGGCGCTGCGCCAGCGAAGGCATCACCTTCGGCCCGGGCGAACTGTTCACCGCCACCGACCGCTACCGCAACTGCCTGCGCCTGAACTTCTCGGGCCCCTGGAACGCACTCACCATGCAGGCCCTGGCGCGCATCGGCGAGCTCGCGCGCCAGATGCTGGAGCGCCCCGCCGCCAGCCCGACGCCCCCGGTCCTGCGGCGCGCTTGAGCGCCTCCCGGCGGGAAAACCAGCACCCGCGTTCCAGCGCCCGCAGCCACAATGGCCGCACCATGTTTCACGACCCGATCACCCCACCCATGAGCGCGGCGCGGGCGCGCGAGATCGCCACCGCCTTCGACCTGCGTGCCCTGCCCGCCGACTTCCTGGCCAACCCCTACCCGGTGTACGCCGCCCTGCGCGAGCACGAACCGGTGCGCCACATGCCCGACGGCTCGGTGTTCCTCACCCGCTACGCCGACCTGGTGGCGGTGTACCGCGACGCGGCCACCTTCAGTTCCGACAAACACGTCGAGTTCGCGCCCAAGTACGGCGCGGACTCGCCGCTGTACGAGCACCACACCACCAGTCTGGTGTTCAACGACCCGCCGCTGCACACCCGCGTGCGCAAGCTCATCATGGGCGCCCTCACGCGCCGCGCCATCGCCGACATGGAGCCCGGGCTGGTGACGCTGGTGGACGGCCTGCTCGACCGCATCGCCGACCAGGGCGGCGGCGACCTGATCGAAGACTTCGCCTCGGCCATTCCGGTGGAGATCATCGGCAACCTGCTGGGCGTGCCGCACCAAGACCGCGGGCCGCTGCGCGCCTGGTCGCTCGCCATCCTGGGCGCGCTGGAGCCGGTGGTGTCGCCCGCGCAGCACGCGCTGGGCAACCAGAGCGTGACCGAGATGCTGGATTACCTGCGCACCCTGGTGGTCGAGCGCCGCCAGCGCCCCGGCGACCCGGAGCGCGACGTGCTCACGCGCCTGATCCAGGGCGAGGTGGATGGCGAAAAGCTCAGCGAGGTCGAGCTCCTGCAGAACTGCATCTTCCTGCTCAACGCCGGCCACGAGACCACCACCAACCTGATCGGCAACGGCCTGATCCTGCTCGAAGAAAACCCGGCGGCCAAAGCCGGTCTGCTGGCCGATCTGCGGGCCACGGCGGGAGATGCCGCCGCGCAGGAACAGCTGCTCACGCTCGCGGTGGACGAGGTCCTGCGCTTCGAATCCTCCAACCAGCTCGGCAACCGGCGCGCCCTGAAGGCCACGCAGGTGGGCGGTGTGGACCTGCCCGCGGGTGCGCTGGTCACGCTGTGCATCGGCGCGGCCAACCGCGATCCGGCACAGTTCGCCCGGCCCGAGACGCTGGACCTGCAACGCGAGGGCAACAAGCACCTGGCGTTCGGCTTCGGCATCCACCAGTGCGCGGGCCTGAGCCTGGCGCGGCTCGAAGGCCGCATCGCCATCGGCCGCTTTCTGCAGCGCTTCCCGGGCGTCCGGCTCAGCCAGGCGCCGATGCGCGGCGGACGGGCGCGCTTTCGCGGCTTTCTGCGCGCGCCGTTCAGCCTGCGCTGAACAGCACCCAGCGGATCGGATCAGCCGGCAGCGACCGACGGTCCTGTCCCCGCCCCTTGCGGGTCCTCCGCCACGTCGGGGGTTTGCGCCAGCGCCTGCGCCAGGGTCATCTGCGACCAGCGGCTTTCGGACCAGAAGCGCGCGTTGCCGGGTCTGCTCGCCAGCAGCAGGCGGTCCAGCAGGGGCGCCATCGGGGTTGCCGCCGGGTCCACCAGCAGCACATAGCGCTCGTCCTCTTCGTCCAGCCGGCCCAGCCAGTCCAGCGCCACCAGCGCCGCCACCGGCTCTTCGAGCTGCAGCGCGTCCACCCGCAGCACCTGGGCCAGGGCCGACAGGCCCATGCCTTTGGGCGCGTCGTCGCGCACGCGGTGCAACTGCTGCAGCAGCTCCAGCGCCAGCTGGAAATTCCAGCCTGGGCTGTCGCCGCGCCGCGCCACGCCCGAGAGCAGGCTGGGCAGGTAGGCGGCCACCACCGCGCCCAGCAGCACGATCACCCAGGCCACGTAGAACCACACCAGCAGGATCGGCACGGTGGCGAAGGTGCCGTACACCACCGAATACGTGGGCACCTGCGCCAGGTACAGAGCCAGCGCCTTCTTGGCCAGCTCCAGGCCGATGGCCACGAAGGCGCCACCCACCAGCGCATGGCTCCAGCGCACATGGGTGTTGGGCACGTAGCGGTAGAGCGCGGCCAGCCCGCCGGTCACCAGCGCGAACTGCACCGAATCCAGCAGCAGGCGGATGCCGCCCGGCATGAACGACACCACGCCGCGCGAGATGGTCAGGGCGTAGGAAGTGGCGGTGAGGCTGCCAGCCAGCAGCAGCGGCCCCAGGGTCAGCACCGCCCAATACACCAGCACGCGCTGGGTCAGGGAACGCGCCTGGCGCACGCGCCAGATGTCGTTGAGCTTGCGGTCGATGGTGAGGATCAGGGCCAGCGCGGTCACCAGCAGCACCAGCGCGCCGGCCCAGCCCATCTGCCCGGCCTTGTTGGCGAACTGGTTGAGGTAGCTCAGCACCTGCTTGGCGATGTTGTCGGGCACCAGGCTCTGGATCAGCCAGCGCTGCAGCGTGGCCTGCAGCCGGTCGAACATGGGGAAGGCGCTGAAGATGGCCAGCGCCACGGTGAACAGCGGCACCAGCGAGATGGTGGTGGTGAAGGTCAGGCTGCTGGCGGTCACGCCCAGGCGGTCTTCGCGAAAGCGCTCGCGCAGCGTGAAAGCGGTGTTGCGCCAGGGGAATTTCAGCGTGTCGCGCCACAGTTCGCGCAAGAGGGTTTCCATCGTCCGCAGACGCTCGATCAGGGTCATCCCGGTATCATGCCATTTGCCCATCACGCGTCCGCGCCCCTCCCCGTTATGCCCGATCCCACCCTTGTTTCTCCTGCCTCCAACCCGGCGCCCGCCGTGCGCGCCACGCGCTGGCTTGCCGTGGGCAGCCTGCTGGGTCTGATCGTGCTGGGCCTGGCCTGGGAACTCTGGCTCGCACCGCTGCGCCCGGGTGGTTCGTGGCTGGTGCTCAAGGTGCTGCCGCTGACCCTGCCGCTGGCCGGGCTGCTGAAGAACCGCATGTACACCTACCGCTGGCTCAGCCTGCTGGTGTGGGTCTATTTCACCGAAGGCGCGGTGCGCGCCACCAGCGAGAGCGGGCTGTCCGCCGCGCTGGCCGGCATCGAGGTGCTGCTGTGCGTGGCGCTGTTCGTGGCCTGCGCGCTGCACGTGCGCATGCGTCTGCGCGCCGCGGGCAAGGATGCGGTGGAAGCCGACAAGGCCCGCCACGCCGCCGCCACCGGCGCTGCGGCCGACCCCGTGGCAACGCCGTCCCCACACGCATGAATACCTTGCTCAACGAACTGCGGCGCATCGTGGGGGGCCCCCACGTGCTCACGCACGAAGACCCCGCCACCGATCTGAGCGCCTGGGAGCGGGACTGGCGCCAGCGCGCCCATGGCCGCGCCCTGGCCGTGGTGCGCCCGGGCAGCACGGCCGAAGTGGCGGCGGCGGTGAAGGCCTGCGCCGCCGCGGGTGCGTCCATCGTGCCGCAAGGCGGCAACACCGGCCTGGTGGTGGGCTCGGTGCCCGACGGCAGCGGCACGCAGGTGGTGCTCAGCCTCACGCGGCTCAACGCTGTGCGCGCCATCGACAGCGCCAACCTCACCATGACGGTGGAGGCCGGCTGCGTGCTGCAGACGCTGCAGGAAACGGCCGAGAAGGCCGGTTTCCTGTTTCCGCTCTCGCTCGCGGCCGAAGGCAGCTGCACCATCGGCGGCAACCTGGCCGCCAACGCCGGCGGCACGCAGGTGGTGCGCTATGGCAACGCGCGCGAACTCTGCCTGGGCCTCGAAGTGGTGACCGCGCAGGGCGAGGTCTGGCACGGCCTGAGCGGCCTGCGCAAGGACAACACCGGCTACGACCTGCGCGATCTGTTCATCGGCAGCGAGGGCACGCTGGGCATCATCACCGCGGCCACCATGAAGCTCTACCCGCTGCCCGCCGCCACGCTCACGGCCTGGGCCGCCGTGCCCTCGCTGGAGACGGCGGTGACCCTGCTCGGCCTGGCGCACCAGCACCTGGGCGCGAGCCTCACCGGCTTCGAAGTCATGGGCCAGTTCGCGCTGGGCCTGGTAGCGAAACATTTCCCGCAGCAGCGCGTGCCGCTGTGGGAAGACACCCCCTATTGCGTCCTCCTGGAAAACAGCGACAGCGAGTCCGAACAGCACGCCCGCGCGCAGTTCGAGCGCCTGCTGGAAACCGCGTTCGAGAACGGCGTGGTGAGCGACGCCGTGGTGGCCGAGAGCCTGCAGCAGGCGCACGCGCTCTGGCACATCCGCGAGAGCATTCCGCTGGCGCAGGCCGAAGAAGGCCTGAACATCAAACACGACATCAGCATCCCGGTGTCCAGCATCCCGGCCTTCTGCGAAGAGACCGATGCCTTGCTGGAGCGCGAGATTCCGGGCGTGCGCCTGGTCAACTTCGGCCACCTGGGCGACGGCAACCTGCACTACAACGTGCAGGCGCCGGCCGATGGCGACCCCAAGGCCTTCCTGCGCGAGCAGGAAGCGCGTGTGAACACCCTGGTGTTCGACGCGGTGGCACGGTTCAAAGGCTCGATCAGTGCCGAGCACGGCATTGGCAGTCTCAAGGTGGACAAGCTGCCGCACTACAAAGACCCGGTGGCGCTGGCCCTGATGCGCTCCATCAAACAGGCGCTGGACCCGCAGAACCTGCTCAACCCCGGGCGCGTGCTGTTGCCCTGAACCCGGCAGCGGGGCCACCTGCCCCCTTGCACACCCCGAGATCCGCTGCTTGGCCCACCTGCTCCTGCTCGCCATCGTCTACGTGTCCTTCGTCAGCCTGGGGCTGCCCGACGCCGTCATGGGCGTGATCTGGCCGGCCATGCGGGCCGACATGGGCCAACCCCTGGCCGCCGTGGGCGTGTTGACCATCACCATGACGGTGTGCGCCGCCCTCAGCGCCGGCTTTGCCGGGCGCATCGTCGCGCGGGTGGGCACCGGCGTGGTGGTGGCAGCCAGTTGCCTGATGACCGCGCTGGCCCTGGTGGGCTTCTCCGTCGCACCCTCGTTTGCCTGGCTGGTGCTGCTGGGCATTCCGCTGGGCGCGGGCGGTGGCGCGGTCGATGCCAGCCTGAACCACTTCGTCGCCGCGCACTACTCGTCGCGCCACATGAACTGGCTGCACGGCTTCTGGGGTGTGGGGGCCACCACCGGCCCGGCCGTGATGGGCCTGGCGCTGGCCGGCCCGGGCGGCTGGACCCGCGGTGTGCTCACCCTCGGGCTGGCCCAGCTCACGCTGGCCGCGCTGCTCTGGGCCACGCTGTCGCTCTGGCGGCGCGAACGCAGCCACCCGACCGACGCCGCTGCGGCGGACGAGCCGCCCGTGGTGTTCAAACCGGTCGCGCGCCGCGCCCTGTGGCTGGCGCCGCTGTGTTTCCTGTTCTACGTGGCGGCCGAGATGGGCACCGGCCTGTGGGCCGCCAGCATCCTGGTCCACCGGGGCACCAGCCTGGCCCAGGCGGGTTTCTGGGTCTCGGTGTATTTCGGGTCCATCACCGCCGGGCGTTTTGGCGTCGGCCTGGTGTCCAACCGCCTGGGCAACCGGCGGCTGGTGGGCCTGGGGGTCACGCTGGCCTTGGTTGGCGCTGTGCTGTTCGCCCTGCCCGGCCTGCCGGCGGCGCTGTCGCTGGCCGGCCTGGTGCTCATGGGCCTGGGCTGCGCCCCCGTGTTTCCCTCGCTGATGCACGAGGCCGCGCGGCGCTTTCCGGCGGACGTGGCGCGCACGGTGATTGGCCGGCAGATGATGGCCGCCTACGCGGGCGGCTCGGTCATCCCGGCGGCGTTTGGCCTGCTGGCCACCTGGGTCGGGCTCGGCGCGGTGATGCCGGTGGTGGTGCTGCTGCTGATCGCCCTGCTGTGGGCGACCCGCGCCCTCGACCGGCTGACCTGAGACGGTGTGACCTCACGTGGGTTTGATGCGTGCCTCGTTGATCTGGGCCGAGCGCTGCCAGGCCGGCCGCGCCTGCACCCGCGCGGCATAGGCCTCGAACGCCGGCCGCTTCTCGATGGTGCCGAACATCAGGCCCCAGACCAGGCTGGACCCCACGTAAACATCGGCCACGGTGAACTGCTCACCACACACGTACGGCCCCTTCGACAGCCCGAGCTCCAGTGCATGCATCGTGTCGGCGTAACTGCCGAAGCCCACCATCACACTGCGGCCCTCGGGCACCTCCCAGCCGAGCGCGCGCGCCACGGCCGCTTGCTCCAGCGGCCCGGCGGCGAAAAACAGCCAGCGGTAGTAGTCGGCCCGGGCCGGCGAGTCGGGCGGCGGGACCAGGCCTTTTTCCGGGAACCGGTCGCCCAGGTAGGCGCAGATGGCCGCCGCCTCGGTCACCACCGCGTCGCCATGGCGCAGCGCCGGCACCTTGCCCATGGGGTTGACCGCCAGGTAATCCGGCGCCTTCATGGTGGTGCCGTAGTCCAGCCAGACGGTTTCGTAGGGCTCATCCAGTTCTTCCATCATCCAGTGCGCGATGCGGCCGCGGGATTGGGGGTTGGTGTAGAGCGTGAGTGAAGACATGGCGAGGTCTCCTGTGGGCGGTACAACGAGGTCGCATCGTAGCCGGCTGGCGCGTACCGGTCCACCCCGGCGCAGGGGTGATGTGGAGCGGGCACAATCGCGGTTTGGCCCGCCCGTTGCCCACCGAAGTTGCCCCATGACCGACCACCTCCCCCTGCGCCCCGTGCGTTCTCAATACGAAGATTTCATGCGCCACGTCTTTGAGAACGGCGTGCACAAAGGCGACCGCACCGGCACCGGCACCAAGAGCGTGTTCGGCCACCAGATGCGCTTCGACCTGAACGAAGGTTTTCCGCTGGTGACCACCAAGAAGGTGTTCCTCAAGGCCATCATCGTCGAACTGCTGTGGTTCCTGCGCGGTGACAGCAACGTGAAATGGCTGCAGGAACGCGGCTGCACCATCTGGGACGAATGGGCGCGCGCCGACGGCGACCTCGGCCCGGTCTATGGGGTGCAGTGGCGCAGCTGGCCCACGCCCGACGGCGGCCACATCGACCAGATCGCCGACGTCATGCAGACGCTCAAGACCAACCCCGACTCGCGCCGCATCATCGTGAGCGCCTGGAACGTGGCCGAGCTGGACAAGATGGCACTCATGCCCTGCCACGCCTTTTTCCAGTTCTACGTGGCACCGGCCACCGAACCCGGCGGGCGCGGCAAGCTCAGTTGCCAGCTCTACCAGCGCAGCGCCGACATCTTCCTCGGCGTTCCCTTCAACATCGCCAGCTACGCCCTGCTCACCCACATGGTGGCGCAGCAGTGCGACCTGGACGTGGGCGACTTCATCTGGACCGGCGGCGACTGCCACATCTACAGCAACCACCACGAGCAGGTGGCGCTTCAGCTGAGCCGCACGCCCTTCGCCTACCCCACGCTGAACATCAAGCGCCGACCGGCTTCGATCTTCGATTACGAGTACGAGGATTTCGAGGTGCTCGGCTACGAGAGCCACCCGGCCATCAAAGCACCCGTCGCGGTTTGATCACCCGCCGCCAGCTCTGGGCGCTGCTGGCCCTCACGCTCATGTGGGGTGTCAACTGGCCCATGATGAAACTCTCGCTGCAGCAGTTGAGCCCGCTGTATTTCCGCGCCAGCACCATGCTGATCGGCGCGGCCTGGCTGTTCGTCTACGTGGCCGCCCAAGGCGAGCGCATGCGCCCGACCGGGCGCGAGTGGGCCGCCATCGCCTGGCTCGGCCTGCCCAACGTGCTGGGCTGGCACACGCTGTCCATCTTCGGCGTGCAGGAACTGGCGTCGGGTCGCGCGGCCATCCTGGGCTTCACCATGCCCATCTTCACGGTGCTGATCGGCGCGGCCTTCTTCGGCGAACGCATCACGCCGCGCGTGCGCCTGGCGGTGGTCTGCGTGGCGCTGGCCATTGCCCTGCTGCTGTGGCACGAACTGCAGCGCCTCTCGGGCCGACCCGCGGGCGTGGTCTGGATGCTGGGGGCGGCGGCGTCCTGGGCGCTGGGCACGCTGATGTTTCGCCGCGCCCATCTCACGCTCACGCCCATGGTGGTCACGGTCTGGATGCTGCTGCTGGGCAGTGGCGTGTTGTGGGCCTTGGCGCTCACGCTGGAGCCGCTGCCGCAACCGGCCACGTTCACCCCCATGATGTGGACCAGCCTGGCCTACGGCGCGCTCATCAACTACGGCCTGGCGCAGCTGATCTGGTTCGGCATGGCGCGCGACCTGCCGCCGGCCACCAGCGCCATGAGCGTGATGGCGATCCCGCTGGTGGGAACGCTCAGCGCCACCGTCATCGTGGGCGAAGTGCCGCACTGGCAGGACTGGCTGGCCATGGTCTTCGTGATGCTGGCGATTGCCAGCGTGCTGTGGCCCGCGCGCAAAGCGGCGGCGGCACAATAGCGCCATGCCCGCCCAAGCCACCCGACTGCATCTCATCTTCGCCCGCGCCGCCAACGGCGTGATCGGCAAGGACAACGCCCTGCCCTGGCACCTGCCCGAGGACATGGCGCATTTCAAGCGCACCACGCTGGGTTGCCCGGTGATCATGGGCCGCAAGACCTGGGACTCGCTGCCGCCGAAGTTCCGCCCGCTGCCGGGGCGCCTGAACATCGTGATCACCCGCGACGCGGCCTGGCAGGCCGACGGCGCCACCCGCGCCGGCTCACTGTCCGCGGCCCTGGCGGCCTGCCCACCCGGCACCGACGCCTGGGTGATCGGCGGCGCGCAGATCTACGCCCAGGCCCAGCCGCTGGCCAGCGGCGCCGTGGTGACCGAGATCGCGCGGGATTTCGAGGGCGATGCCTTCGCCCCGGTCTTCGGCCCCGAGTGGAAAGAGACCACGCGCGAGACCCATATCTCGGTCAACGGTCTGCCGTTCGCCTTCGTCACCTACACCCGCCAGCCCTGAACCGGCCCGACACACCATGCAGCTCGCCACCTGGAACATCAACTCGCTCACCGTGCGCCTGCCCCAGGTGCTGGACTGGCTGGCCGCGAACCCGGTGGACGTGCTGGCGCTGCAGGAGCTCAAGCTCGCCGACGACAAGTTTCCCGCGCAGGCGTTCGCCGACATCGGCTACCAGGCCCAGTGCTTCGGGCAGAAGACCTACAACGGCGTGGCGCTGCTGAGCAAGTCCCCCGCCAGCGAGGTCATCAGGAACATCCCGGGTTTCGCCGACGAACAATCGCGGGTGCTGTGCGCCACCATCGACGGCGTGCGGGTGATCGGTGCCTACTTCCCCAACGGCCAGGAACCCGGCAGCGAAAAGTTTGCTTACAAGATGCGCTGGCTTGATGCGCTGCGCGACTGGGTGCGCACCGAAATGGCCGCACACCCGCAACTGGTGCTGATGGGCGACTACAACATCACCTTCGATGACGCCGATGTGTGGGACCCGGTGGGCCTGCGCGAAACCATCCACTGCACGACCGAAGAGCGCACCCATCTGCAGGCGCTCATCGGCCTGGGCCTGTGCGACGCGGTGCGCCTGTTTCCGCAGCCCGAGAAAAACTACAGCTGGTGGGACTACCGCGACCTCGCCTTCCGCCGCAACCGCGGCCTGCGCATCGACCACATCCTGATCAGCGAAGCGCTGAAGGCCCGCACCACGGCTTGCGGGATCGACAAGGCGCCGCGCAAGAACGAGCGCCCCAGCGACCACGCGCCGGTGGTTCTGACACTCGGATAACAACCGAAGGCGCCGCCGGCGCGAAATGCCTCAACCCAGAATGCCGCGGAACTGGTTTCGCCAGGCCGCAGGCATTGCCCCCTGCAGGGGGTGGCGCGAAGCGCCGCGGGGGGTCACTCCAGATTCAATTCCTGGATCTTGCGCGTGATGGTGTTGCGGCCAATCCCCAGCTTGTGCGCCGCCTCGATGCGGCGCCCCCGGGTACTGGCCAGCGCGGTCTGGATCAACCGCGTCTCGAACCGGCGCGTGAGCACGTCCCACACGTCGGTGCGCCCCTCCGCCAGCAAGGCCTGGGCCTCGGCCTGCAGGCCCGCTTCCCACGCCTGAGTCACGCCGACCACAGGCACCGCCGTGAGCGGCTCGCTCGGCGCGAACACCATCGGCTCGGCATGAAGCGGCTGCACCAGGGCCTGTGGCTGGGGCGCCGTCAGCGCCTCTGGAACGACCGGGATCGACGGCGCGGCTTCTGGCGCCGCCATGGCCGGACTGGCCGCCGTACCCGCCAACGCCAGCACTTCGGGGGGCAGGTCCTTGAGTTCGATCACCTGGGCCGGCGCCATGACGGTCAGCCAGTGGCACACGTTTTCCAGCTGGCGCACGTTGCCCGGGAAGTCGAACGTGCCCAGCAGCCGCAGTGCCGCCTCTGAAATGCGCTTGGGCTCCACACCCAGTTGCGTGGCGCTCTGCTGCAGGAAAAAGCGCGTGAGCATGGGCACGTCTTCACGCCGCTCGCGCAGCGCGGGCAGACGCAGGCGGATCACGTTGAGCCGGTGGAACAGGTCTTCGCGGAACACCCCTTCCTTGACGCGCTGCTCCAGGTTCTGGTGGGTGGCGGCGATCACGCGCACGTTGGCGCGCACCGCGCTGTGGCCCCCCACGCGGTAGAAATGCCCGTCGGACAACACGCGCAGCAGCCGGGTCTGCAGATCAAACGGCATATCGCCGATCTCGTCGAGGAACAGCGTGCCGCCATCGGCCTGCTCGAAGCGACCGCGGCGCATGGTCTGTGCCCCGGTGAAGGCGCCGCGCTCATGGCCGAACAGTTCGGATTCCAGCAGGTCCTTGGGAATCGCGGCGGTGTTGATGGCCACGAAGGGGCCGGCCGAGCGCGGCGAATGCTTGTGCAGCGCACGCGCCACCAGCTCCTTGCCCGACCCGGACTCGCCGGTGATGAGCACCGTGACCTGGCTCTGGCTCAGGCGCCCGATGGCGCGAAACACGTCCTGCATGGCGGGCGCCTGCCCGAGCATTTCGGGCGCCGCGCTCATGCGCTCTTCGGACACCTCCTCGCGCTGGCTTTCCTCCACCGCGCGGCGGATCAGCTCGATCGCCTTGGGTAGGTCAAACGGCTTGGGCAGGTACTCGAAAGCACCGCCCTGAAAAGCCGACACCGCGCTGTCCAGATCGGAGAACGCGGTCATGATGATGACCGGCAGGCCGGGGAGCTTTTCCTTGACCTTCTCCAGCAGATCCAGCCCCGAGCCACCGGGCATGCGGATGTCGCTCACCAGGATCTGCGGGCCTTCACTTTCGGGGGTGTCCGTCAAAGCCTTGAGGACCTCCTGGGGATTCGTGAAACTGCGGGTCGGCAGGTTCTCGCGCAACAGCGCTTTCTCTAGCACGAAGCGGATCGATTGGTCGTCATCCACTATCCAGATCGGCTTCATGTGTTCTGTGTCCCTTCGTCAGGCGCGGCGTTGTGAGTTCGGTTTCATGGCAACGGAATCAGCAGTTTGAAATCCGTGTGACCCGGGACGCTCTCACACTCGATCAGACCATGGTGCTGCTGGACAAAGGTTTGTGCCAGCGTGAGGCCAAGGCCGGAGCCGCCATCGCGCCCCGACACCAGCGGGAAAAAGATGCGGTCCTTGATCGAGTCTGGAACCCCAGGCCCGTTGTCGATCACATGCAATTCCAGTGCCAGCCGATAACGCTGCTTGCCGAAGGTCACTTGACGCCCCACCCGCGTGCGGAACGTGATCTGCGCGTCGCCCTCCGCGATGCGCTCGCCCAGCGCCTGGGCCGCGTTGTGCGCGATGTTGAGCACCGCCTGGATCAGCTGTTCGCGGTCGCCCCGGAACTCGGGGATGGAGGTGTCGTAGTCGCGCACCACGCGCAGGCCCTTGGGAAACTCGGCCACGATCAGCGAGCGCACGCGCTCACACACCTCGTGGATGTTCACGTCGCCCACCACGTGCGGGCGCCGGTGTGGCGCCAGCAGCCGGTCCACCAGCGACTGCAAGCGGTCCGCCTCGTGGATGATGACCTGCGTGTATTCGATCAGCTCCTTGGACTCCAGCTCCATCTGCAGCAGTTGCGCCGCGCCGCGGATGCCGCCCAGCGGGTTCTTGATCTCGTGCGCGAGGTTGCGGATCAGCTCCTTGTTGGCCTGCGCCTGGTCGATCAAACGCTCTTCGCGTTCCTGCCGGGTCTGCTGCTCCAGCGGCAGCAGCTCGACGATGACCTCCCCCGGGGTTTCGGTCTGTGCCACCACCACATGCACGGGCAACGGCTCGTGCGTCGCACGCCGGAGCCAGGCGTCGTAACGCAGCGCGGCAAATTCGTTGCCGCGGGCGCCGCTCAAGGCGCTCTGCAACAGCGTGGGTTCGGTGAAGCAGTCTTGCAGCAAAGCGCCGGTGATGCTGCGTCGGGACATGCCCAGCGCATCCTCCAGTGCCGCGTTGGCATACAAAATGGCGCCGTCGGAAGCGACCACGGCCACCAGGGTGGCCAGCAGATCCAGCGAATGGAAACGCAGCGCGTTGGCCGCAGGCCGCGCCACCGGCCGGGCAGGCGCTACGGGGCTGTCCGCGGAAAGGGATGGGGTGGGGGGGGCTGGCTTTTTCAAGCCGCTTATTTTGCGGCAGTTCCGGGGGAGCCCGCGGAACCATCGAGTCGGCTCAATTCGCGGCGGATACCCGCCACATCGGCCTCGGCCCGGGCCACGGCCGCCTTGAGCTCGGCCACGCGGTCCAGATAGCGCTGGTAGTTGCGCGATTCAATGCCCTGCTTCTCGGGCTCGCCGTTGGCGTACTCCTTTTGGGCCTGCGCCAGACGCTCTTCGGCTTTGCGCAGCTCCGCCGCGAGAATGGCGCGTGCATCGCTGTCGCGAGCGCGCTGCTCTGGGGAGTTGATGCGCTGCTCACCCCCCCCACGCGCGGCGGGCGTGGCGGCGGCGGGCCGGCTGGCCTGTGGTGTGATGCCCTGCACGATGGTGATGTTGCCACCCTCCATCAGCTTACAGCCACGGTTTTTGGCCACCTGGGCGTTGTTGGTGTATTCGTTGCCGCAGCGGTAAATGCGTTCCTGGGCCTGAGCCTGAACCACAAACAAACCAGCTGCACCGGCAATCAACCAACGAATGGCGTAGGGAGGCAAGGGAATCAACAACACGTCTCTCCAAGCGCCGGCGGCGCGTGTTCATCACATTTCAGTATGACCGAAAACCGTCCAAAAAGTGCCTGCCTCCCAGCGCAGGGTGGTGAATTTGCCTCACCCCAAGCGAAAGGGACGGCGTCTGCCGTCCCTTTCGCTTGGGGTCCACGGTGGCCGTGGACCCGGTGAGAACAACCCGGCCAAGCCGGGCCGGGCTTCACAGGCTGTAGTACATGTCGAATTCGACCGGGTGCGGCGCCATGCGGAAACGCGTGACTTCGGCCATCTTCAGTTCGATGTAGGCATCGAGCATGGAGTCGGTGAACACGCCACCCTTGGTCAGGAAGCCGCGGTCCTTGTCGAGGTAGTCCAGCGCCTGGTCGAGGCTGTGGCACACGGTGGGGACCAGCTTGTCTTCCTCCGGCGGCAGGTGGTACAGATCCTTGGTGGCGGCTTCGCCCGGGTGGATCTTGTTCTCCACGCCGTCCAGACCCGCCATCATCAGCGCCGAGAAGCACAGGTAGGGGTTGGCCGAAGGATCGGGGAAACGGGCTTCGATGCGGCGCCCCTTGGGGTTGGCCACGTACGGGATGCGGATCGAGGCCGAGCGGTTGCGGGCCGAGTAGGCCAGCTTCACCGGAGCTTCGAAGCCGGGCACCAGACGCTTGTACGAGTTCGTGCCGGGATTGGTGATGGCATTCAGGGCACGGGCGTGCTTGATGATGCCGCCGATGTAGAACAGCGCGAAGTCGCTCAGGCCCGCATAGCCGTCACCGGCGAAGAGGTTCTTGCCATCTTTCCAGATCGACTGGTGCACGTGCATGCCCGAGCCGTTGTCGCCCGCGTAAGGCTTGGGCATGAAGGTCGCGGTCTTGCCGTAGGCGTTGGCCACGTTCTGCACCACGTACTTCAGGACCTGGGTCCAGTCGGCTCGCTCGACGAGCGTGCTGAACTTGGTACCGATTTCGTTCTGGCCAGCGCCCGCCACTTCGTGGTGGAACACTTCGACCGGGATGCCCAGCGATTCGAGGATCAGGGACATCTCGGCACGCATGTCTTGCGTGCTGTCGACCGGGGGCACGGGGAAGTAGCCGCCCTTGACGGTGGGACGGTGGCCGCGGTTGCCGCCTTCGAGCTTGGCGCCGCTGTTCCAGGGGGCTTCGTACTCTTCGATCTCATACATCACGCGACCGGGTTCGTTGCTCCAGCGCACGCCGTCGAAGATGAAGAATTCGGGTTCCGGTCCGAAGAAAGCGGTGTCGCCCAGGCCGGAGGCCTTGAGGTAGGCTTCGGCGCGCTTGGCGATGGAACGCGGATCGCGGTCGTAGGCCTTGCCGTCACCGGGCTCGATCACGTCGCACTGCAGGAACAGGGTGGTTTCTTCGTAGAACGGATCGATGTTGGCGGTGCTGGGGTCGGGCATGAGCTGCATGTCCGAGGCTTCGATGCCCTTCCAGCCAGCCACCGAAGAACCGTCGAACGCATGGCCCGAGGTGAATTTGTCTTCGTCGAAGTGGGAAACAGGCACGGTCACGTGCTGCTCTTTGCCCCGGGTGTCGGTGAAGCGGAAGTCAACAAACTTGACTTCGTTGTCTTTCACCATTTGCATCACGTCTGCGACGGTCTTGGCCATCAAATACTCCTGTAGCTGGGTGAGTGGAAATAAAAACGACGTACGAGTTAAGCAGTATTTGTGCCATTGCATGACGCGCGACACAGACCCGGAATGCCAATCCCGCTTGCTCGGGCGGAATTATCGCCGAGGCGGTGCACCGTCAAGATCGGACGCACCGGTTTAAAACAGGCAACATCAGGATGTGCGGACAAAACAGCAACGCTCTTCACGCAAAAAGCACCAATGCAGTGCAATTCATAAAATAGCACCCATGTGGTGCAATCGTTCAGCGCACCATTTCAGGGCCAAGCTCGGCGCCACAGGCCTGCAGACCCAACAACAGATCGCCAAAGGCCGCCTCCACGGCCACCGGCGTGCCTTTGACCCCCAGTTCGATGTGCCGACCGAACTCCGGGTGGTCCACGCTGGGCAGACTGAACACCTTGACCGGATGCGTCTCTTCGATACGCTCCATGAGCGGCGTGAGGGTGGCCTCCATCGTGCCCATGACCACCACCGAACGCTCCAGCCAGGTGCCGGGGCGTTGCCAATGGCGGTACTGCTGGTCCAGCACGGCTTCGATCATGGGCCAGGCCATCACGGGAAACCCGGGCACGAAATGCACCACACCACCGCCAGGGCCGTCGCACGAGAAACCCGGAATCCGGTTGTAGGGGTTGTGGATGATCCGCGCACCCACCGGAAACACACCCATGTTGTAGCGATGCACGTTGTCGGCACGCTCAGGGTCAAAAACCTGCCCTTGCTCGGCGGCGATGTCGCGCATGCGCTGCTCGATCAGGTCGCGCGCCTCGGGATGCAAATGCAGCGCCACGCCCAGAGCGGCGGCGGCGCATTGACGGGTGTGGTCATCGGGCGTGGCGCCAATGCCGCCGCAGGAAAACACCACGTCGGCGCTGGCGAACGCATCGCGCAGTGTGGCTGTGATGCGCTCCCGGTCATCCCCCACACAACGGGCCCAGGCCAGCGACAGCCCACGGGCGGCCAGCAGCTCAATGACTTTGGGCAGGTGTTTGTCGGCCCGTTTGCCGGAGAGGATTTCGTCTCCGATGATGATGAGTCCGAAAGAAGGTGGCATGGTCGTTTTTGATGGCATTCAGAGAGGTCCAATGGTGCCAGGCGGCGGCAGGCCCAGGTCTTCCGCGGGCCCCGCGGCGGGCAGATTCAATGGCCTCGGCACGGCCGCGTCGGCGCTGCTCATCTGGGCCTCGGACGCATCGCGCGGCGAGGTTGCCCGCAAATGCTGCAGTGCGGCCAGCGCGAAATGCGCAAACCAGAGCGATGCAAACGCGAACACCAGGGTGTAGATCCAGATCGCAACCGGCACCAGCAGCGGCGCCAATGCAATGACCATGGCCCCCGACGCCCACAACAGGCTGGGCGCCGCTCCCAGATAGCCGCTGAGCACCCCCATGAGCAAAAAGCTGCCCCGATGCTCACGCAGGATGCGCTTGCGCTCATCGGCGCTGGCATGTTCGGCCAGCGCATCAAAGGCAAAGACCCGGTAGGTGAGCCAGCCCCAGATCAGCGGGGGCAGGATCAACACCATGGGAGGGACCAACCACAGCGGTATGGACATCACCAGCACCAGCACCGCGAGTACCGTGGACCCGAGCGACCACAACACACTCGCCAGCAGCGAACCGCCGTGCTTGCACTCCAGCGTGGCAAAGCGCCGCTGCCCCACCAGAGACACCATGGCCGGCGTCATGAGCACAGCCACCAGCAGCAGGCACGACAACACGATGACCGGTGTGGCCAGCACCAGCACCAGCAACGGCGCAAACACCGTGCGCAGCGAGCCCATGCCCACGCGGTCGAGCCAGCTGAGCAAGGCCTGCATCAGCTCGTAGGCCTCCAGCCAGGCGGCCACGGACGCCACCGCCCCCTCCCAGAAAAAGTAGCCCAGCCCGAACGACACCAGCACCATCAGGATCAGGGGCAGGAACGAGAGCGCGATCACGCGCGGATGCATGCAGTAGGCGACGGCGCGCCAAAACGAATCGAACAGCAACTTCATAGGGACAAGAATACAGGGACTCCATACGCCCCCAGCTCACAAGAATACCCGCCGGTGGATACGGCCCGCAGCGCGGTGGCCCCGACGTTTCAGGCTTGGGGGCGATGGGTACCCCATTTGCGGGATAGGCAGCACCCGCGCTTCTGGGCACAATTCTTGGTCCCAAGCACGAGCCACCATGCCACGCCCAAATAAGGCGGTCCGGCGGCCATGGCCGGGTTGCGACACCAAGCCCTGATTCTCCAGCGACTGGCTTTTACCACGCCCCAGGCGATCCCACGGGCGTGGTCAGCCCGCGAGGAGCTGCCCAAACCCAAAGGAATTCACACAAACAGCGTTGCAGTCGCGCCCCTGGTCGGTTTCTTTATGAGCGATATCCATACACTTTGATACAGACAATACGAACAACGAATTGCTTATGAACTTCTGGTCCAACCCATGGCTGCTTGCAGCGCTGATCCCTGCACTTCTGGTGCTGGGCGCGCTGCTGCATCGAGCCTGGGAAGCCAGACGAACCCGACGCCAAAGGCGCATGCCCAAGCATTGGCCCTTGAGCACACGGGCCATCGCCAACAGCGAAGAGGCGCGCGTCTGGCACTGGCTGGCGCGGGCTTTCTACGACCACCACATCATGATCAAGCTGCCGGTGACCCGCTTCACGCTGCCGCGAGACAGAGAACAGGGCATGCATTGGTACCGATTGCTCGGGGGGGTGTACTGCACGTTCACGGTCTGCAAAGCAGACGGCCGCGTGGTGGGTTGCCTGGACGTGCCCGGGCGCCTGCCGTTGCCACGCAGCACCCGCCTGCTCAAGCACTCGCTGCTGACCCAGTGTGGCCTGCCCTACTGGGTGGTGCGGTCCAACGCTCTGCCGACGGTGGCGGAAATCCGGGCCGAATTCCTGGGTGAATCGCCCACCGTTCAATCCATGCGAGAGCGTGAACAGGAAGAGCGGGCCATCATTGCCGCGCAGACCAACCTGCGCTCGGCCATCTCGCGCCAGCGCAGCAACCGGCAAAGCGACTTCAGCCCGCTGTCCACCTGGCCCAACAGCACGACCGGTCAGGCGCCCAACAGCGTCCTGGGCTCCCAGTGGCAGGAAAACTCGTTCCTGGTCCCCCTGGACAGCCGCAAGGGCGATCTGCTCTGAACCAGCTCAGGTGCCAGCGGGAGCGCCGACCTTCTGCGTGAGGGCCGACACCTCCCCGCTCGTGAGCCAGCGCCACTGGCCAGGCAACAGATCGGCGGGCAGCACCAGTTGTCCCATGGAAGACCGGTGCAACCCTTCCACCCGGTTGCTCACCGCAGCCACCATGCGCTTGACCTGGTGGTACTTGCCGTCGGTCAACGTCAAACGCAGGTGGTGATCGGTCACGGCCTGACAGGCCGCGGCCCGCACCGGCCTGGGATCGTCATCGAGCACCACGCCTTCGAGCAAGCGGGCCACCTGGCGATCATCCAGCGGGTGCTTGACCTGCACCTCGTACACCTTCGGCACATGGTGCCGGGGCGAGGTCATGCGGTGGATGAACTTGCCGTCGTCGGACAACAGCAGCAAGCCGGTGGTGTCCTGGTCCAGCCGCCCCACCGCCTGCACCCCTGCCGCCGCGCCGCCTCCCCGGCTGCGCAACGGCCCCGGCAACAGGGTGTAGACGCTCGGGTAGGTGCTGGGCTTTTGTGAGCACTCATAGCCTGCCGGCTTGTGCAGCATGAGGTAGGCCAGCGCATGGTAGTTCCAGCGCTCTCCCTGCACCCAGAACTCCAGACCGTGCTCCTCCAACTCGCGGGTCGGGTCTGTGCAAACGGCTCGCTCGGCCCCGACCTGAACCAGCCCCTGCTGTACCAGCCCACAACAAACACGGCGTGTGCCAAAGCCCTGGGAAAAAAGAATGTCCTGTAACTGCATCATGGTGAGTGGATTGTCACCGCTGCCAGGCGGCGCCCCAACGCATCGGCCAGAATAGGAGCGAAAACTGCATCAGGTGCTCGATCGGTGAAACATACATTCAAGAAGTGGCTCCCCAAGCCGGAGACCGTGCGCCAGAACCGGTGGCTGCGATGGCTGGGACCCGTTCTGCACCACCCCCGACTCTGGCATTTCAGCCGCAAAGGCATCGCCCTCGGGCTGGCGCTGGGCATCTTCTTTGGGCTGCTGATCCCCGTGGCCCAAATCCCGGTATCGGCCACCGTGGCGGTTCTTTTGCGGGCCAACCTCCCCATGGCGGTGGCCAGCACCCTGGTGACGAACCCGGTGACCTTTGGGCCGGTGTACTACGGCGCCTACCGACTCGGCAAAAGGATTCTGGGAGAGCCCGCGCTCACGGAAGCGCAGGCCATGGATCTGCTGGAAAGAACCCAAGCAATGCCCGCGCCGGAGCAGGGCTGGACCGATCAATTGGTGCACTGGGCCCGCAAGCTGAAGACCGTGGGCAAGCCATTGGTGGTGGGTCTGTCCATCATCGCCACCGCCAGTGGCCTGGCCGTCTATTTTCTGACGAGCGCGCTGTGGATACTCAAAACCCGCTGGACGCGCCGCGGACGGTTGCGCGAGCGCGCACACCGCGATGCGGTCGGTGGAAAGTCTTTGGGGGATTGAAAGCAAAACCCGGGGCATCGGAGCCCCGGGGTTGGGTGTGTGGTGGAGCTGGGGGGATTTGAACCCCCGTCCGCAAGCCTTCTTCGCGCAGTTCTACATGTGTAGCCGTCTGATTTGAGTCTCGCTTCCTGAATCGCGCAGCGGCACGCTACACAGGACGCCAGCAACCTTGAATCTTGTTGTGCGCCAAGTTACCCGACGCCCAACCAGCCTATTGAATTATCTTTGCAGCCTGGACTCTCGCGGCTTGCGCCGTTTGAACCCTTGCCCAGCCCATAGGCCTGCTGTTGCAAAGCTCACCGGCAATTAAGCGGCGAGTGCGAAACGTTCGTCGTTTGCAGTTAGTTTTTTTCTGCGGTTTTACGAGGTGACAGAACCTCGACATGCCCTGCTGCGTGTCCGAACCCACGTCGAAACCAGTGCAGCCCCTGAACAACCAAGTTTAAGGCAGTTCCAGCAATTGCAAGACCTGAAGGGGTGAAAAAACCTCGGCGTCGGCACCCCAGGCCGATGCGTCGGCCCCCAGTCCGAGGTAACCGTAGTGTGCGGCCACGGTGGGCATGCCTGCAGCCTGCCCGGCCTGGATGTCGCGCTGATCGTCCCCCACGTAAAGGCACTGCGCCGGCAACACCCCCAGGCGCCGAGCCGCCTCCAGCAAGGGCTCGGGATGGGGTTTGGCATGGGGCGTCGTGTCACCGCTGACGATGGTGCCTGCGGTGTCAAAAAGCCGCATGGCCTGGGTCAACGGCGTGGTGAAACGCTGCGATTTGTTGGTCACCACTCCCCAAAGCAGTCCTCCCTGCACCAGCGCCGCCAACAGGCGATCCACCTCCATGAAAGGCTGGGTGCGCTGCGTCAGGCAGGCTTCGTAGTGGGCAAAGAACTCCTGTTTGAGCGGCTCATACCCAGCATGATCCGGGTCGATGTCAAAAGCCACACGCAACATGCCCCGAGCCCCAGCGCCAGCCAAGGGCCGGTAGCGCTCCAGTGGCAGCGGGGCCAGGCCGCGCTGTGTGCGCATGGCGTCGGCCGCCGCGCCCAGATCGGGCGCGCTGTCGATCAGAGTGCCATCCAGGTCGAACAGCACGGCCCGAATACCGCGGAACACGCGATCGGTCATGGCTTTCGTGTCGCGATCAGGTAGTTCACGCTGGTGTCCTGACTCAGCCAGTAGCGCTGGGTGAGCGGGTTGAATTCCATGCCACGCGTCTGCGTCAGCTCCAGCCCGGCAGCACGGCAATGGCTCGCCAACTCGCTGGGTCGAATCATCTTGGCGTACTCGTGCGTGCCCTTGGGCAGCATCTGCAGCAGGTATTCGGCGCCCACGATGGCAAACAGGAACGACTTCGGGTTGCGGTTGATGGTGGAGAAAAACACCCATCCACCGGGTTTCACCAGCGCCGAGCAGGCTCGAACCACGGAAGCCGGGTCCGGCACGTGCTCCAGCATTTCCATGCAGGTCACCACATCAAAGGCACCGGGCTGCTCCTGCGCCAGCGCCTCAGCGCTGATTTCCCGGTAGCTCACGTGCTGCGTCCCCGCCTCCAACGCATGGAGCTGGGCCACCTTGAGCGCCTTGACGGCCAGATCGATGCCCGTGACCTCTGCGCCCTTGCGTGCCATTGAATCCGACAGGATGCCGCCCCCACACCCCACATCGAGCACGTTTTTGCCACTCAGGCTGGCCAGACCGTCGATCCAGCCCAGACGCAAGGGATTGATCTGGTGCAAGGGCCTGAATTCGCTCTCGGGATCCCACCAACGATGGGCAAGGTCAGAGAATTTGGCCAGTTCGGCGGGGTCGGCATTGACAGTTGGATTCATGCGGTCAATTTTCACACGGCTTCAGGGTACCAGACCGTGCTGATCGGCAAAACGCCGCCGCTCCGCCACGACCTCCCGCCGAGTGATGCAGGCCTTGGGCGCAGTCGCGTTTCGGGCCTTCCAATGGTTCCGGTACGCAGGGTTCTGGTAGGGATCTGCCACGACGTAACCGGAGCGTCCCACACACGGTCCATCGGGCGGACAGTCTTTCCAGGTCGCCCCAAAGACGATGCGCCCATCGCGGGTCAGCCCGGGGAAGGCGCTGGCCAGCACCAATGTCCGCCAATCTTCCACTTGGAAAGCTCCTGCCTCGGGAGGCAGACGCCGATCGAGAAAGTACACACTGGAATTGGAGGTGTAGACCAACATCGCAGGGGCATGGGTCGCAAATCCAAACACGGCCTTTCCAGGGGTGGCGCGCAGGTCCCATTTCAGATCGCAGGGATGCTGTTCGTCCAGCGCCCCAGCAGCCAAACCATAAACGCGCATGCTCGGCCGGCCCTGTCGCGGATTGATCGGTATGGCGGAAAACTCCAGGCCATCCACCGAGATCATGGGCAATGTGTACACATTGCCATCGACGCTCTGCCTTTGAGCACAGATGAACTGCGCACCGGTATCGTGCACGATATCAACCTGCCCACCGCGGTCTCGCAACCCCAGGGTCCGGACCTGCAGCGGGCCCGTCCCCTGCCCCGAACGGTCCCCCTGCGGCCAACTCATGGACCGGATCCAGATCAACGACGGATCTGTACTCTTCTCCGCGGGAAGCTCCGAGGCTGCGGCATAGAACCCCCGCATCCCCCCCGAAAACAAGGGTTGCGCCCTTTGCTGCCGGCGCAGGACATCCGACAACCGGTAGTGGCTCCCGTTCACGTCCACCAGGAAGCGCCAGCTCCCCTGCACCGGAAACGCCTCATTGCTCAAGGGCGTGCGGTAGGCTTGCAACCCCCCCTGTGGTTCGGCCGGCAACTCGATCAGGGACACCTGTCCGAACAAGCTGCCTGAAAAAGACCTCAACACGAAACGTCCGTCCGGGCTGATGCGCTCGTAGGTCCCCAGGGCTGCGATGCCATTGCTGTCCTTCCCGACCACGTCCGGATCGAGCGCGAGATAGCTGACAGGATCAATGCACGCATCCTGGCCAGGGGTGTCGGCTTGCCCGATGGCGGTTCCCAGGCACAACGCACCGGCCAGTGCCATCAAGCGCCCCGCCCGGCGCCTGGACAGGCAACGCAGCCGATCAGAGGCAGCTTCCTTGAGCGTCACTTGGGGCCCCCCAGGGTGGGCCAATACCCTCACCTGGCACCTTTCGGCTCTGCATGCAGCAAGGCTTGGCGCCGGAGCTCGAGGGAATCCCGCCAAGCGGTATCGGGCATGACGCCCAGGATGGGCCACGCATGCACACTGGAACCAAGAAATACCAGACTGAAAGGCAGGTGATCCACTCGATTCCAGACCGAATGGCACAAAACCGGCTGGTCATGGAGCCGTTGGCGGTCGACGCTGTCGAGCCCGGACGCAGCCAAGGCGTCATCCCACTCGGACGCGGTCACCCGTGGGTCTTTCCACGCAAGCACTTGGAAGCGGGCCTCTTCTGCCGCGGCCTTCATGTGAGGCCATTCGAGAAGGCTGTACGCCATGCGAGGCGACAACAGCATCACCACGGTGGCCCTCGTTTGCGCCTCGACAGAGCCCATCAGCAGACAGTGACGTTCAAGCCCGGTCGCTTCACGCACCGGATACCGGTCATACAGACCTTCAGCAGGTCTTTCCGAAGGTGCGCCACAGGCAACCAGCGACAGACACCACAGGAAAAACAAAAACCGATTCATGGATCGACGACCAGAAAAAAGCCCCATGTGCTTTCACACATGGGGCCTTGCGTCAGAAACTCAGCAAAGGAGACTTATTTGCCAGCGCGCGTACCGACAACTTCCACTTCCACGCGACGGTTCTTGGCGCGACCTTCGCGGGTGCCGTTATCGGCCACCGGCTGGGACTCGCCCTTGCCTTCGGTGTAGATGCGATTGCTTTCGATGCCTTTGCTCACCAAGTAAGCTTTGACAGCCTCGGCGCGGCGATTGGACAGCGACTGGTTGTATTTGTCAGAGCCAACGGAGTCGGTATGACCCACGGCAATCACCACTTCCAGATTGATGCCGGAGACCTTGCCAGCCAAATCATCCAGCTTGGCTTTGCCTTCGGGCTTGAGCACAGCCTTGTCGAAGTCAAAGAACGCGTCTGCAGCGTAGGTCACCTTGGTAGCCACCGGAGCGGGAGCAGGTGCAGCTGGGGCCGGAGCGGGAGCAGGCGCGGCCACTGGAGCGGGTGCGGGTGCCGGGGCCGGCACAATGGCGCCATCACAATCCTTGGCTGCCGTGGCAGGCGTCCAGCTGGAATTGCGCCAGCACAGGGTGCCGTCGCCGTTCTTCCATTGAAGATTGCCATGGCCACTGCGCCAGTTGTCATTGGTTTCGGTGCCACTGGAGGGCGCAGCGAAAGCACTAGTTGCCAGAGCAGCGGATGCAATCAACATTGCCACTTTGTTCAGTTTATTCATGGTTTTTCCTCTTGGTATTGCCCCAAATGGGGCTGCTATCGACAGTGACGCTTGAAGTGACCACCACTCAAAACGTTGAATTTATTGTGCCACAAGCAAACTATAGCCATCTGTGCGCTGCCATACCGTGTTGTAACCACATTCTGCTTCTCCAAGTCATTCGTTGTTGAGGCACAACAGACCTACCGATCAGGGCCTGTGCCACGCCACCACTAAAATGAGCGGTTGCCTTTTGGCTCACATCCGTACACCAGCACCCGTTCATGACACAGTTCGCCAAAGAGACCCTGCCCATCAGTCTTGAAGAGGAGATGCGACGCAGCTACCTCGATTACGCCATGAGCGTGATCGTTGGTCGTGCCTTGCCAGACGCACGCGACGGGCTCAAGCCGGTGCACAGGCGCGTGCTGTTTGCCATGCACGAGCTGAACAACGATTGGAACCGTGCGTACAAAAAATCGGCGCGCATCGTTGGTGACGTCATCGGTAAATACCATCCGCATGGTGACAGCGCGGTTTACGACACCATCGTCCGCATGGCGCAGGACTTCTCGTTGCGCCACATGCTGGTCGATGGCCAGGGCAACTTCGGTTCGGTGGACGGTGACAACGCCGCGGCCATGCGCTACACAGAAATCCGGCTGTCGAAGATCGCCCACGAAATGCTGGCCGACATCGACAAGGAGACGGTCAACTTCGGCCCCAACTACGACGGCTCCGAAAAAGAGCCCCTGGTGCTGCCCTCGCGTTTGCCCAACCTGCTGGTCAACGGATCGTCCGGTATCGCTGTGGGCATGGCGACCAACATCCCGCCGCACAACCTCAACGAGGTGGTCGATGCCTGCCTGCATCTGCTGAAGCACCCGGAAGCCTCCATTGACGAACTGATGGAAATCGTGCCGGCGCCCGACTTCCCCACCGCGGGCATCATCTACGGCATGAATGGTGTTCGGGACGGTTACCGCACCGGACGCGGACGCGTGGTGATGCGTGCCAAGTGCCACTTCGAAGACATTGACAAAGGCCAGCGCCAGTCCATCATCGTGGACGAGCTGCCCTACCAGGTCAACAAGAAGACCCTCCAGGAGCGCATCGCCGAACTCGTGCACGAGAAGAAGATCGAAGGCATCAGCCACATTCAGGACGAGTCGGACAAGTCCGGCATGCGCCTGGTGATCGAGCTCAAGCGTGGTGAGGTGCCCGAGGTGGTGCTCAACAACCTGTACAAGCAGACCCAGCTGCAGGACACCTTTGGTATCAACATGGTGGCGCTGATCGATGGTCAGCCGCGCCTGTGCAACCTCAAGGACCTGATCCAGGTGTTCCTGGAGCACCGCCGTGAAGTGGTGACGCGCCGCACGGTGTTCAACCTGCGCAAGGCCCGCGAGCGTGGTCATGTGCTGGAGGGCCTGGCCGTTGCGCTGGCCAATATCGACGACTTCATCCGCATCATCCGCGAGTCGCCCACACCGCCCGTTGCCAAGGCCGAGTTGATGGCCCGTCCCTGGGACAGCCAGTTGGTCCGCGAAATGTTGACCCGCACGCGCGCCGATGGTGGCGTGATCAACGCCGACGACTACCGTCCGGATGGACTCGAAAAAGCCTTTGGCATGGGCAGCGATGGTCTGTACCGCCTGTCCGAAACCCAGGCGCAGGAAATCCTGCAGATGCGCCTGCAGCGCCTGACCGGCCTGGAGCAGGACAAGATCGTGGCCGAGTACAAGGAGGTCATGGGCGAGATCGACGATCTGCTCGACATCCTGGCGCGGCCCGAGCGCGTGTCCGCCATCATTGGCGAAGAGCTGACGGAAGTGAAGGTCGAGTTTGGCCAGACCAAGCTGGGCGCTCGCCGCAGCGAGATCGAACACAGCGCACAGGACCTCTCCACCGAGGACCTGATCACGCCCACCGACATGGTGGTCACGCTCAGTCACAGCGGCTACATCAAGAGCCAGCCTCTCTCCGAATACCGGGCGCAGAAGCGCGGCGGTCGCGGCAAGCAGGCCACGGCCACCAAGGAAGACGACTGGATCGACCAGCTCTTCATCGCCAACACGCACGACTACATCCTGTGCTTCTCCAACCGGGGCCGCCTGTACTGGCTCAAGGTTTGGGAAGTTCCGGCGGGTTCGCGTGGTTCGCGCGGCCGCCCCATCGTCAACATGTTCCCGCTGCAGGAAGGCGAGAAGATCAACGTGGTGCTGCCGCTGACCGGTGAGATGCGCAGCTTCCCGTCCGACCGTTTTGTGTTCATGGCCACGTCCATGGGCACGGTCAAGAAGACCGCGCTGGACGAATTCAGCAACCCGCGCAAGGCCGGCATCATCGCGGTGGACCTGGACGACGGCGACTTCCTGATCGGAGCGGCACTCACCGATGGCCAGCACGACGTGATGCTGTTCTCCGATGGCGGCAAAGCCGTGCGTTTCGACGAAAACGATGTGCGCCCGATGGGCCGCAACGCGCGTGGTGTTCGCGGCATGATGATCGAAGACAGCCAGAGCGTGATCGCCATGCTGGTGGCCGAGGACGAAGCACAGAGCGTGCTCACCGCCACCATCAATGGCTATGGAAAACGCACGCCGATTGGCGAGTACACGCGCCACGGTCGTGGCACCAAGGGCATGATCGCGATCCAGCAAAGTGAGCGCAACGGCAAGGTGGTGGCCGCCACGCTGGTGCACAGCGACGACGAGATCATGCTGATCACCGACAAGGGTGTGCTGGTGCGCACCCGCGTGAGCGAGATCCGCGAAATGGGCCGGGCCACGCAAGGGGTGACCCTGATCGCGCTGGATGAAGGCGCTGAGCTCTCCGGCCTGCAACGCATCGTGGAAAACGATGCGAACGTGCCGGAGCTCGCCGACCCAAGCGAGGCGGATGACGCCGGCGCCGAAGCGCCATGACGCGCCCCTACAATTTTTCCGCCGGTCCGGCCGCCATGCCGGCCGAGGTGCTGCAGCAAGCGGCCAGCGAGATGCTCGACTGGCACGGTAGCGGCATGAGCGTGATGGAGATGAGCCACCGCGGCAAGGAGTTCATGTCCATCATCGAGACGGCCGAATCGGATCTGCGCGAACTGCTGGCCGTTCCGGCCCATTTCCGCATCCTGTTCATGCAGGGCGGCGGACTGGCCGAAAACGCCATCGTTCCGCTGAACCTCTCGCGTGGCGGGGTGGTGGACTTTGTGGTCACCGGCAGCTGGAGCCAGAAGTCGTTCAAGGAGGCCGGCAAATACTGCGAGGCCCGCCTGGCCGCCAGCAATGCGGCAGAAGCGCACACTGAGTTGCCCGACCCCGCTTCGTGGCAGCTCAGCCGCGATGCCCAGTACGTGCACCTCTGCAGCAACGAAACCATCAACGGGATCGAAGTCCATCAGTTGCCCGACCTCAAAGTGCTGGGCAGCGATGCGCCGCTGGTGATCGACTTTTCCTCGCACGTTGCATCGCGACCGGTTGACTGGTCGCGTGTCGGCCTGGCTTTTGGCGGCGCGCAAAAGAACCTGGGGCCAGCCGGTCTCACGCTGGTGGTGGTGCGCGAGGACCTGCTGGGGCACGCGCTGTCCATCTGCCCGAGTGCGTTCGACTACAAGACCGTGGCCGACAACGCATCCATGTACAACACGCCCCCTACCTACGCCATCTACATGGCCGGCCTGACCTTCCAGTGGCTCAAGCGCCAGAGCGAGGGTGCGTTCCGCGGCGTGGCGGCCATGGAGCAGCGCAATCTGGCCAAGGCCACCCTGCTCTACGACTTCATCGACCAGTCGCAGCTGTACATCAACAAGGTGGCCCGGAACTGCCGCTCGCGCATGAACGTGCCTTTTTTCCTGCGCGACGAGTCGCGCAACGAGGCCTTCCTGGCCGGCGCGAAGGCCGCGGGCCTGTTGCAGCTCAAGGGCCACAAATCGGTCGGTGGCATGCGCGCCAGCCTCTACAACGCCTTGCCGCTGGCGGGTGTACAAGCGCTGGTGACCTACATGCGCGATTTCGAGAAAACCCGGGCCTGACGCCATGACGCAACCCACACAATCCGATGCCCTCGGAGCCCTGCGCGTCCAGATCGATTCGCTCGACCAGCAGTTGCTGTCGCTGCTCAACCAGCGCGCCCGGGTGGCCGAGCAGGTGGGCGAGATCAAGCGCGCCGAAGGCTCGCCCTTCTTCCGCCCGGATCGCGTCGCCCAGGTCATCGAGAAAATCCAGGCGGCCAACCAGGGGCCGTTGCTCAACCAGCACGTGGCGTCCATCTGGCGCGAAATCATGTCGGCCTGTCTGGCGCTGGAAGCGCCGCAGCGGGTCGCCGTGCTCGGGCCGCAGGGAACGTTCTGCGAGCAGGCGGCGATCGAATTTTTCGGTGGCGCCGCCAACCTGATCTACTGCGCCAACTTCGACGAGGTGTTCCACGCCACGGCGGCGGGCACCGCCCAGTACGGCGTGGTGGGCATGGAAAACTCCACCGAAGGGGTGGTGGCCCGTTCGCTGGACCTGTTCCTGCGCTCGCCGGTGCATGTCGTGGGCGAGGTCAGCCTGCTGGTGCGGCACAACCTGCTGCGCCAGGTGAACGACCTCAAAGGCATCGAGGTCGTCATGGCGCACCCGCAAGCGCTCGCGCAATGCCAGAACTGGCTGAGCCAACACTTGCCCCATGCCGAACGCCGCGCTGTGGACAGCAACGCCGAAGGCGCCCGCCTGGCCGCCACCAACCCGGCCTGGGCCGGGCTGGCCAGCGAACGGGCCGCTGCGCAGTTCGGTCTGCACATAGTGGCCCACGCGATCCAGGACGAGGCCTACAACCGCACGCGTTTCGCCGTGATCTGCCTGCCGCAGACACTGGCCATGCCACCCGCCACCGGCAAGGACTGCACCAGCCTCGTGGTGTCGGTGCCCAACCGGCCGGGCGCGGTGCACGACCTGCTGGTGCCGCTGAAGAACAACGGCGTGTCCATGACGCGCTTCGAGTCGCGTCCGGCCAAATCCGGGCAGTGGGAGTATTACTTCTACATCGACATCGCTGGCCACCCCTCGCAGCCGCACGTGGCGGCCGCCCTCGAGGAGCTGAAGGGGCTGTGCGCGTTCTACAAGGTGCTGGGTGCGTACCCGGTCAGCGAATGAATGAGCGCACTCCTTCACATACCTTCTTTATCCCCTTTGGGGCTGCCCGGCGGGGTTCTTGATGTTTGAACAACTGGGACTGATCGGTTGCGGCCTGATGGGTGGCTCATTCGCACTCGCGCTCAAGAAGGCGGGGCTGGTCAAGCGCGTGGTGGGCTACAGCAAGTCGCCTTCCACCACCGAACGGGCACGTCAAATGGGCGTGATCGATGTGGAAGCGCCCTCGGCCCTGCTGGCGGTCAGCGGCGCGGACCTGGTGTTGCTGGCGGTGCCGGTGTCGGCCACCGAAACGACCTTCAAGGCCATTCGCCACCTGGTGGGCCCTGACACGCTCATCATGGACGTGGGTTCGACCAAGCGCGAGGTAATCGACGCCGCGCGCCGCGTGCTGCGTGACCAGGTCGGCGTGTTCGTGCCCGCCCACCCGATCACAGGCAAGGAACTCGCCGGCGTGGAGAACGCCGATGCGGATCTGTACACCGGCCGCCAGGTGATTCTGACGCCCATTGAGCGCACACAGACCGCCCAGCTGAACAAGGCTCACGCAGTCTGGACGGCGCTGGGCTGCCATGTCAAACAGATGACGCCCGAGGCCCACGACGCCGCCTATGCGGCCGTGAGTCACCTGCCGCACATGATTGCGTTTGCCTTGATGAACGCCGTCACCGGGCAGCCGCAAGGCGAAGAGTTCCTTTCGCTGGCCGGCCCTGGCTTTCGCGACTTCACCCGCATCGCGGCGAGTGATCCGAGCATCTGGCGCGACATCCTCATGTCCAACCGCGAAGAGCTCATCGCCCAGTCCCGGCACTTCCAGCGTGCCCTGCATGCCTTTGAAACCGCGATCGCCGCGGACAACCCGGATGCACTGGAGTCGCTGATTGACCGCGCCAGCACTTCACGCGCCCACTGGCGCATGAGCGCCATCAAACCCCGCAGTTGAGCCCATCGTTTCCGCCGGCGCTCGCGCACCGCAAGCCCTCCGCATGTACTCCATCGACCATCTCGACATTCCGCCATTGAAGAGCGCGGGCGGCACCGTCCGCCTGCCAGGCTCCAAGAGCATCTCCAACCGGGTTTTGCTGCTGGCAGCGTTGAGCGTGGGTCACACCGGCATCACCGACCTGCTCGATTCGGACGACACACGCGTGATGCTGGCGGCCCTCGCGCAGTTGGGCTGTCGCATCGAACCCCAGGACGACGGCGCGTTGCGGGTGCACGGTCTGGGTGGGGCGCTACCCGTGAAGACCGCGCAGCTGTTCCTGGGCAACGCCGGCACCGCCATGCGCCCGCTCACCGCGGCCCTGGCGCTGCTGGCCAGTCAGCACGGTGGCGCGTTCGAGCTCAGTGGCATCGCCCGCATGCACGAGCGGCCGATCGGCGACCTGGTGGACGCCCTGCGGCAGCTGGGTTGCCCGGTGGACTGCCTCGGTCAGGAAGGTTATCCGCCCCTGCGGCTGGGCAATGGTCAGCCGCAGGCGTTGAACCTCGATGCGCCCATCCGCGTGCGCGGCGATGTGTCCAGCCAGTTTCTCACCGCCCTGCTGCTGGCCCTGCCTCTGGTGGCCCGGCAGGACATCCACATCGACGTGGTCGGCGAGCTGATTTCCCGGCCCTACATCGAAATCACGCTCAACCTGCTGGAAAGGTTCGACGTCCAGGTCCAGCGAGATGGCTGGTCGCGCTTCACCATTCCGGCGGGCAGCCGCTACACATCGCCCGGGCGCATTCCCGTCGAAGGCGACGCTTCATCGGCCAGCTATTTCATCGCGCTGGGTGCGCTGGCACCCGCGTTGCCTGGCAGGGACGGCATCACCATCGAAGGCGTGGGCCTGGCCTCCATCCAGGGCGACATCCGCTTCGTGGAGGCCGCCCGCCTGATGGGCGCGCAGATCACCGGCGAGGCCAACCGGCTGCACATCCGGCGTGGGCTGTGGCCACTCAAGGCCATCGAGCTGGACTGCAACCACATTCCGGACGCGGCGATGACGCTGGCCGTGATGGCGCTCTACGCCGACGGCACCACCACCCTGCGCAACATCGCCAGTTGGCGCGTGAAAGAAACCGATCGCATCGTCGCCATGGCCACCGAATGCCGCAAGCTCGGCGCCACCGTGGAAGAAGGCGCGGACTTCATCCGCATCACACCACCGGCCACCCCGGCGCACTGGCGGGCCGCCTCCATCCACACCTACGACGACCACCGTGTCGCCATGTGCTTTTCGCTCGCGGCGTTCAACCCGGCAAGCCTGCCGGTGCGCATCGAAGACCCGAAATGCGTGGCCAAGACCTTCCCGGACTACTTCGAGGCCCTGTTCGACGTGTGCCAGGCAGACGCCGCCCGCATCCCGGTGATCTGCATCGACGGCCCCACCGCCTCCGGCAAGGGCACCCTGGCGGCCGAGGTCGCGCAACGGCTGGGCTACCACCTGCTGGATTCCGGCGCCCTGTACCGGCTGGTGGGCCTTGCGGCCGGCAAGGCCGGCTTGTCCACCGCCGAAGACGATCTGCGCCAGCCCGAGCAGGCCCAGCGCCTGGGCACATTGGCGTCGGGGCTGCAGGTGCGCTTTGACGGCCCGCGCATCTGGCTCGATGGCGTGGACGTGAGCGATGCGCTGCGCAGCGAAGTGGCTGGCATGGCGGCCTCGCGCGTGTCGGCCGTGCCCGAGGTGCGCGCCGCCCTGCTGACCCTGCAGCACGGTTTTCGCCGCCTGCCCGGACTGGTGGCCGATGGGCGTGACATGGGCACCGTGATCTTTCCGGACGCGCCGCTCAAGGTGTACCTCACCGCAAGCGCCGAGCAGCGCGCCCAACGGCGATATAAGCAGTTGATTTCAAAGGGAATTGCTGCTAACATCACCAGTCTTTTGGCGGACTTGGAAAAGCGCGACCACCGGGATTCGTCCCGGGCACACGCCCCACTCAAGCCGGCCGAAGATGCCTTGCAACTGGACAACTCCGGGCTGGACGTCGAGCAATCGGTGCAGCATGTGTTGAACTGGTGGCAGGGCAAAACGGTGTTCTCGGGCAACTGAGTCCACCACCTTGATGGCCCAGACGGCACGGCCGGGTGTTCACAGCCCGCAGGCCCGATGGTTCTTTCACTTAACCCCGCGGTGCCACGCACCGCAACGTCAACGCCGCCCATCCGTCGATCTCCGTGCGAACCGCCTTGTGGTGGATCCGCGCCCGACTGTTTGAGCGGTTTTAGGAAATTCAATGTCTGAATCTTTTGCCGCCCTGTTCGAAGAGTCCCTGAAACGTGCCGAAATGCGCTCGGGCGAAGTCATCACCGCTGAAGTCGTTCGCATCGAACACAGCCACGTGGTGGTCAACGCCGGACTGAAATCGGAAGCCTACGTTCCGCTGGCCGAATTCAAGAACGATCAGGGCGAACTCGAAGTCCAGGTCGGCGACTTCGTGTCGGTCGCCATCGACTCCGTGGAAAACGGCTTCGGCGACACCCTGCTGTCGCGCGACAAGGCCAAGCGCCTGGCTTCGTGGATGTCGCTGGAAAAAGCGCTCGAGTCTGGTGAATTCGTCACCGGCACGACCTCCAGCAAGGTCAAGGGCGGCCTCAAGGTCATGGTCAACGGCATCAGCGCCTTCCTGCCGGGTTCGCTGGTCGATAGCCGTCCGACCAAGGACCTGACCCCCTACGAAAACAAGACCCTGGAATTCAAGGTCATCAAGCTGGATCGCAAGCGCAACAACGTGGTGCTGAGCCGCCGCGCCGTGGTGGAAGCCTCCATGGGCGAAGAGCGCGCCAAGCTGATGGACACCCTCAAGGAAGGCGCCATCGTGCACGGCGTGGTCAAGAACATCACCGAATACGGTGCGTTCGTGGACCTGGGCGGCATTGACGGCCTGCTGCACATCACCGACATGGCGTGGCGCCGTGTCCGTCACCCGAGCGAAGTGGTGACGGCTGGCCAGGAAATCACCGCCAAGATCCTGAAGTTCGACACCGAGAAGCACCGCGTTTCCCTGGGTCTGAAGCAGATGGGCGACGACCCGTGGATGGGCGTTTCGCGCCGCTACCCGCAAAGCACCCGCATGTTCGGCAAGATCACCAACATCGCCGACTACGGCGCGTTCGTTGAACTGGAACCCGGCATCGAAGGCCTGGTGCACGTCTCCGAGATGGACTGGACCAACAAGAACGTGGCCCCGTCCAAGCTGGTGTCGCTGGGTGATGAGGTCGAAGTCATGGTGCTCGACATCGACGAAGACAAGCGCCGCATCTCCCTGGGCATGAAGCAGTGCCGCGCCAACCCGTGGCACGAGTTCGCCGAGCAGACCAAGCGCGGCGACCGCGTCAAGGGCCCGATCAAGTCGATCACCGACTTCGGCGTGTTCGTGGGTCTGGCCGCCGGTATCGACGGCCTGGTGCACCTGTCCGACCTGTCCTGGAACGAAACCGGCGAAGCCGCCGTGCGCAACTTCAAGAAGGGCCAGGAAGTCGAAGCCATCGTGCTGGCCATCGACGTGGAGCGCGAGCGCATCTCCCTGGGCATCAAGCAGCTCGACGGCGACCCGTTCACCACCTTCGTGTCGGTCAACGACAAGGGCTCCATCGTGACCGGCAAGGTCAAGACCGTGGACGCCAAGGGTGCCGAGATCGATCTGGGCGAAGACGTGCTGGGTTACCTGCGCGCCAGCGAAATCAGCCGTGACCGCGTGGAAGATGCGCGCAACGTGCTGAAAGAAGGCGACGAAGTGACCGCCGTGGTGGTCAACATCGACCGCAAGACGCGCAACATCCAGCTGTCCATCAAGGCCAAGGATGCCGCCGACCAGCAGGAAGCCATGGCCTCCCTGAGCCAGCAGTCTTCCCGCGAGAACGCCGGTACCACCAGCCTGGGTGCCCTGCTGCGCGCCAAGCTCGACAACAACAACTGAGCCGACTGAACCTGGGCGGGTGCGCGAGCATCCGCCCGGTGCAGCCCAACAGCACGACCGAGTTTTTTCCCAGACATGACCCGCAGCGACCTCGTTGAAGCTCTGGCCGGCCGTTTTGGCCAGCTCACCCACCGCGATGCCGAATTCGCCGTCAAGGCCATCCTCGACGCGATGGGCGATGCGCTGGTCAAAGGGCACCGGATCGAGATCCGCGGCTTTGGCAGCTTCTCCGTCAACCGCCGTTCCCCCCGGGTCGGGCGCAACCCGCGCTCGGGCGAGAGCGTGATGATTCCGGAAAAACGCGTCCCCCATTTCAAGCCGGGCAAGGCCCTGCGCGAACAGGTGGACACCAGGACCGCCGAGATCCTGGCGCGTGCACCGAACAAGCCGGTCTGACCAGGGGCCCCGCTCGCTACAATCGTCCCACCACAGAGGGGATGATTTGAAATACCTGATGTGGCTGCTCAACGCAGCCATTTTTTTTGCTTTGTTCGCCTTCGCGCTGAACAACCAGGAGCCGGTCACCCTGCACCTGTTTTTCGGGGTGCAATGGCAGGCGCCGCTCGTGCTGGTGATCCTGGTCGCGCTGATTCTCGGGGTGTTCCTCGGGGTGGCCGTCATGCTGCCCTTGTGGCTGCGGGCCAGAAAGGCCCATCGCCCGCTTTCAGCCTCGTCGCCGCGGGCCGGCACGGCTTTTGACGCCGACTCCACCCTCATTCCCGACCCCCACGACCCCCGGCATGGACTTTGATCTCACCTGGCTGCTTTGGGGCCTGCCGCTGGCATTCGCGCTTGGATGGGGTGCATCCCGTCTCGACCTGCGCCAATGGCGCATGGAAAGCCGGCAGGCACCCAAGGCCTATTTCCGCGGCCTGAACTACCTGCTCAACGAACAGCAGGACCAGGCCATCGACGCCTTCATCGAGGCGGTGCAGGGCGACCCCGACACCGCCGAACTGCACTTCGCGCTGGGCAATCTGTTTCGCCGCCGGGGCGACTACGACCGCGCCGTGCGGGTGCATGAGCACCTGCTGGCCCGCGCCGACCTCAGCCGCAAGGACCGCGATCGCGCCCAGCACGCGCTGGCGCTGGATTTCCTCAAGGCGGGCCTGCTCGACCGCGCCGAAGCGGCCTTGCACAAGCTCGAAGGGTCGGCGTTTGAAGGCGAGGCCCTGCTGGCCCTGCTCGCCATCTACGAGCGCTCGCGCGACTGGCCACAGGCCAAACGCATCGCGCAGCGCCTGGATGACGCCGAACAGGGCAGCTTCACCACCCGGCTCGCCCACTACCTCTGCGAAGAAGCCGAGCAGGCACAACGCGATGGCAACACCACACAGGCCCTGCAGCTGCTGGGCGAAGCGGTGGCCCACGCACCCCAGCTTGCACGTGGCTGGATGGCGCTCTCCAGCCTGAAGGCCCAGGGCGGCCACGCTGCGGCCGCTTTCGACGCCTTGCGCATGCTGTGCCAGCACGCACCACAGACCCTGCCGCTGGCGGCCCACGCGCTGGCCGAGCTGGCGGTGCAGACGGGCCGACAGGCAGAGGCGCTGACCCTGCTGCAGTCGTTCAACAGCCGCGCGCCCTCCATCGATGTGACCGAAGCCATGGTCAGCCTGAGCGGCGGCCCTGAGGAGGCGCGTTCACGCTATCTCGACCACCTGGGCCGCGAAGCCTCGCTGGTGATGGCCACGCAATGGCTGGCCGGGGAGAAGCTGTCCGACGACGTGGCCCAGGCCCGCGTACAGGCGGCGCTGGAACAGGCGAGTGCGCCGCTCAAGCGCTACCGCTGTGCGGCCTGCGGCTTTGAAGCACGTCAGCACTTCTGGCAATGCCCGGGCTGCCAGGCCTGGGACAGCTACCCGGCCCGGCGCGTCGAAGAGCTCTAGAGGCCACCCCCGCCGCGCTGCGCGCGACCCCCAAGGGGGCAACACCTGCGGCCCGGCAAAGCCGGTTCCGCGGTGTTCCGGGTTTTGGCACGCACGCCGGAAAGTGCGTTCATCCGGTCACAGCGGCCCGAACCCGCCTCCGCCCGGCGTGTGGATCTCAAAGATGTCGCCAGGCTTCATCTCGGCCTGGCCGATGTGGGCCAGCGCCTCGATGCGGCCGTCGCTGCGCACCACACGGTTGATACCCAGGGCGCCCGGCATGCCGCCGGCCATGCCGAAGGCCGGGTGGATGCGCCCGTTGGACAGGATGCTGGCCGTCATGTCCTCCAGGAAGCGCACCCGGCGCACGCCGCCATCGCCCCCGCGCCAGCGCCCGGCGCCGCCCGAGTCCTCGCGAATGGCGTAACTCTCCAGCCGCACGGGGAAACGGAACTCCAGCACCTCGGGATCGGTCAGGCGCGAGTTGGTCATGTGGGTCTGGACCACGCTGGTGCCATCGAACCCCTCCCCGGCTCCGCTGCCGCCCGAGATCGTCTCGTAGTACTGGTGCGCGGCGTTGCCGAAGGTGAAGTTGTTCATGGTGCACTGGCTCGCCGCCATCACGCCCAGGGCGCCATAGAGCGCGTTGGTGATACAGCTCGACGTCTCCACATTGCCCGCCACCACCGAGGCCGGCAGATTCGGGTTGAGCATGGAGCCAGCGGGGATGATGACCTTGAGCGGCTTGAGGCAACCCGCGTTGAGCGGGATGTCGTCGTCCACCAGCGTGCGGAACACGTAGAGCACGGCCGCCATGCACACCGCCGTGGGGGCGTTGAAGTTGTTGGGCTGCTGCGCCGAGGTGCCGCTGAAGTCGATCTCGGCGCTGCGCTGCGCGGCGTTCACCCGCACCGCCACCTGGATCCGCGCGCCATTGTCCAGGGGCAACGTGAACTCACCATCTTTCAGGCGCGTGATCACGCGGCGCACCGACTCCTCGGCGTTGTCCTGCACATGGCCCATGTAGGCCTGCACCACGTCCAGGCCGAACTGCTCGACCATCTTGCGCAGTTCCTGCACCCCCTTTTCGTTGGCCGCGATCTGCGCTTTGAGGTCGGCCATGTTCTGCTGCGGGTTGCGCGACGGGAATTCCCCGCTCTGCAGCAGCGTCACCATCTCGACCTCGCGCAACACGCCCCGGTCGACCAGCTTGAAGTTGTTGATCTGCACACCCTCTTCCTCGATGCGGGTGGAGAAAGGCGGCATGGAGCCGGGCGTGGTGCCGCCGATGTCGGCGTGGTGCCCCCGGCTGCCCACGTAGAACAGCGGCCTGTCGTGGGCCGCGCCACCCAGGTACACCGGGGTGATCACGGTCACGTCGGGCAGATGGGTGCCGCCGTGGTAGGGATCGTTGAGCGCGTACACGTCGCCGGGCAGCATCTTCCCCGCGTTCTCGCGGATCACGGTCTTGATGCTCTCGCCCATGCTGCCCAGGTGCACCGGCATGTGCGGCGCGTTGGCGATCAGGTTGCCTTCGGCGTCGAACAGGGCGCAGGAGAAGTCCAGCCGCTCCTTGATGTTGACCGAATGGGCGGTGTTCTGCAGCTGCAGGCCCATCTGCTCGGCGATGTTCATGAAGAGGTTGTTGAACACCTCCAGCAGCACCGGGTCCACCGTGGTGCCCACCGCGAAGCGGGTCACGCGCGGGATACGCCGGTCCAGCACCAGGTGGTCACGCGCCGTCAGCACGGCTTCCCAGCCCGGCTCCACCACCGTGGTGGCGTTCTGCTCGGCGATGATGGCGGGCCCGGGGATCACGTCGCCCGGACGCAGGTCTTCGCGCACCACCAGGGCGGCGTCGAACCACTCGCCGCCCGAGTACATGCGCACCGTGTCCCGCCGCGGCACTTCGCGCGGCTCGTGGGTCTGCAGGCGCGGCTCGTTCGGCGCGTCGCCCGCCACCACCGCCTCGACCGACACAGCCTCCACCACCAGGCGTTTGCCCTGCATCAGGAAGGCAAAGCGCTGGCGGTAGGCGGTTTCGAAACCAGCCTGGATCGCCGCCATGTCGCCGTAGGGCACCACCAGCGCCGCATCGCTGCCGGCGTAGCGCACATGCACCCGGTGGTGCACCGTGACCTCGCCCGTATTGACCTGCTGGCGCCGCAGCTCGGCCTGCGCCGCGTCACCGAGCGCGTCCAGCCGCTCGGCGATCAGGGGCAGCGAGCCTGGCTCCAGCGGCAGTTCCACCGCCTGCTCACGGATCACGCTCTGGTCGGCCAGGCCCATGCCGTAGGCGCTGAGCACGCCCGCGAGCGGGTGCACGAACACGCGCGTCATGCCCAGCGCGTCGGCCACCAGGCACGCGTGTTGGCCGCCCGCGCCGCCAAAACACTGCAGCGTGTAGCGCGTGACGTCGTAGCCCCGTGCCACCGAAATCTTCTTGATGGCGTTGGCCATCTGCTGCACCGCGATGTTGATGAAGCCCTCGGCCACGTCCTCGGCGCTGCGTCCGGTCTGCGCGGCCAGTTCCCCGAACTTCGCGCGCACCGCGTCCACGCTCAAGGCCTCGTTGGCCGCCGGCCCGAACACGCGGGGAAAGTAGAGCGGCTGGATCTTGCCGGTCATCACGTTGGCATCGGTCACCGCCAGCGGGCCCCCGCGCCGGTAGCTGGCCGGGCCGGGGTTGGCCCCCGCGCTCTCGGGGCCCACGCGAAAGCGCGAACCGTCGAACGACAGCACGGAGCCGCCGCCGGCCGCCACGGTGTGGATGCTCATCATGGGCGCACGCATGCGCACGCCAGCCACCTGCGTCTCGAACTCGCGCTCGAACTCGCCCGCGTAGTGCGAGACATCGGTCGAGGTGCCGCCCATGTCGAAGCCGATCACCTTGACAGCGCCACCCGCCGCTGGGCCGTCCGCGAACGCCAGCGCCGCGGTGCGCGCCATGCCCACGATGCCCCCGGCCGGGCCGGAGAGGATGGCGTCCTTGCCCTGGAAGGCGTGGGCATCGGTCAGGCCGCCCGACGACTGCATGAAGAACAGCTTCACGCCGGGCATCTCGCCGGCCACCTGCTCCACGTAGCGGCGCAGGATGGGCGAAAGGTAGGCGTCGACCACCGTGGTGTCGCCCCGGCTCACGAACTTCATCATCGGACTGGTTTCGTGGGACGTGCTCACCTGCGTGAAACCCACTTCGCGCGCGATGCGGCTGGCAGCGGCCTCGTGTTCGATGTAGCGGTAGCCGTGCATGAACACGATGGCCACGCTGCGCAGACCCCGGCCGTAGGCCGCGAGCAGATCGCCGCGCAAAGGCGCCTCGTGCAGAGGCGTCACCACGCCGCCATGGGCGTCGATGCGCTCATGGGTCTCGATCACCTCGCTGTACAAGAGTTCGGGCAAGACGATGTGGCGGTCGAACAGGCGTGGGCGGTTCTGGTAGGCGATGCGCAGGGCGTCGCGAAAACCCGCGGTCGTCACCAGCAGCGTGGGTTCGCCCTTGCGTTCCAACAGCGCGTTGGTGGCCACCGTGGTGCCCATCTTCACGCACTCGACTTGCTCGGGCGTGATCGGTTGGCCCGGCTTCAGGCCCAGGAGATGGCGGATGCCCGCCACCGCCGCGTCCTTGTACTGTTCGGGGTTTTCGCTCAGCAGCTTGTGGGTGGCCAATGTTCCATCGGGTCGTTTGGCCACGATGTCGGTGAAGGTGCCGCCACGGTCGATCCAGAACTGCCAGCGGGGGGGGGAAAGGGTGTCTTGCATGGTGTTTGAGCTGTGGTTGTAAACGAATACTGCCTTGTCCGCACAGGTCGGGCAAAACGTCGGGATCGGAGTTGGGTGGGGTACAGCGGTGGTGGCGGTGGGCGTGATGCGGGCAGCTAACGCTGCATGTAGTACGGCACGAAGATGTGGTTGGCCTCGTTCCCGACCGAGCGCACCCACTCGCGCGAGAAGCGCTCGCCCAGGCGCTTGAGCTCGGCCTCAAAACCGGCCGAAATGCGCTCCACCTGCATGCCCTGGGCCTTGAGCGTCTGGGTGGAGGTGGCGGCCACCGCCTGGCTCATGGCCCAGCCACGCTGCTCGGCCGCGCCAGCGGCCTTCAGCACGGCCTGCTGGACCGCGGGCGGCAGCGCATCCAGCGCCTGCCGATTGACGAACACGATGTTCTTCGGGAACCAGGCGTTGATCTCGTGATAGTGCCGGATCTGACCCCAGACCTGGTTCTCCACACCGGTCACGGCCGAGGTGATCATGCTGTCGAGCCGGCCGGCGGCCAGCGCCGTGTTGACCTCCACCATCGGCACGTCCACCGGCGTCGCTCCCAGCATCTCGGCAATGCGCACGGTGGCCTGGTTGTAGGTGCGCATGCGCGTGCCCCTGAAATCGGCCGCCGAGCGCACCGGCGTGACCGTGTACAGGCCCTGCGGCGGCCAGGGCACGGCGTACAGCGCCTTCAGACCCCGCGCGGCGAAATGTTTGTCGACCAAGGGGCGCTGCAGATCCCACAGGCGCTTCGCATCGGCGTAGCTGCCCACCACGAAGGGGATGGCGTCGGCGCCGGCGATCGGCATGTCCTCCACCAGGCTGCTCATGATGGTCTCGCCCGCCTGCACCTGACCGGTCTGCACCGCCCGGTGGATCTCGCCCAGCTTGACCAGTGTGTTGTTCGGGCGCACCTCGATGCGCAGCGCACCGGCCGTGGCCTGCTCCACTTCCTGTGCGAACTGCTCGATGTTCTGCGTGTGAAAGGACTCGGCGCGGTAGCCGGTGGCCAGTTGCCAGCGCGTCTGGGCGTGCGCCACCGTGGCCGCGCACAGGGCGGCGATCAAAAGCGGTTTCATGGCGGTCTCCTGGGTCGGGTCGGCGGTCGATCCGCGCCTCAACCCTGCATCTGGCGCGGCAGCCACAGCACCACGTCGGGCACGAAGTAGGTGAGCAGAACCGCCACCAGCATCAAGGCGAACAGGGGCAACGCGGTGCGGGCGATCCAGGTGACGTCGCGCTTGGTCAGGCCCTGCAGCACGAACAGATTGAAACCCACGGGCGGCGTGATCTGCGCCATCTCCACCACCAGCACGATGAAGATGCCGAACCAGATCAGGTCGAAGCCTGCGGCCTCGACCGTGGGCAGCAGCACCGCGATGGTCAGCACCACCATGGAAATGCCGTCGAGAAAGCAGCCCAGCACGATGAAGAACACGACCAGCAGCAGCATCAGCGCGAACGGCGACAGGTGCAGCGCGCCTATGAACTCGGCCAGGTGGCGCGGCAGGCCGATGAAGCCCATGGCCAGCGTGAGAAAGGCAGCTCCAGCAAGGATCAGGCCGATCATGCAGTAGACCCGGCAGGCCGCCATCAGCCCGTCCTTGAAGCGCCCCCAGTCCAGCGAACCCTCCAGCCTGGCCAGCAGCAGCGCACCCCCCACGCCCAGCGCGGCCGCCTCGGTGGCGGTGGCGATGCCGCTGTAGATGCCGCCCAGCACCAGCGCGATCAGCGACACCACCGGGATCAGGTGGCGCGAGGCGTGGATCTTCTGGCCAAAGCTCATGGCCGCGTCCGCCGCCGGCACCTTGTCCTTGTTGAGCAGCGCCCAGACGATGATGTAGCCCATGAACAGCGCGGCCAGCATCAACCCAGGGATCACACCGGCCAGGAACAGCTTGGCGATCGACACGTTGGCCGCCACACCGTAGACGATCATGATGATGGACGGCGGGATCAGCAGGCCCAGCGTGCCGGCCCCCGCCAGCGTGCCGACGGCGATGTCGTCGGGGTAACCGCGCTTCTGCAGCTCGGGCAAGGTGATCTTGCCGATGGTGGCGCAGGTGGCGGCGCTGGAGCCGGAGATGGCGGCGAAGATGGTGCAGCCCACCACGTTGGTGTGCAGCAGCCGGCCCGGCAGGCGGTCCAGCCAGGGCGCCAGGCCCTTGAACATGTCGTCCGAGAGCTTGCTGCGAAACAGGATCTCGCCCATCCACAGGAACAGCGGCAGCGCGGTCAGCGTCCAACTGGAGGTCGAGCCCCAGATGGTCAGCACCATGCTGTCGCCCACCGGGCGCGAGGTGAACAGCTCCATGCCGACCAGCGCCACCGCGAGCAGCGACAGACCGATCCACAGGCCCGAGCCCAGCACCGCGAACAGCATCACGATCAGGGCCAATGCAATAACGACGTCCATGGGGTTGTGTCTCTTGTTCTATTCAACGTGGGCGGCTTCGCTCGAAGCCGCGATGAAGTTGCCACCGCGCCAGCGCTCGACCAGCGCATGGGCAAACGACAGCGCAAACCCGATGCAGCCCAGCGCCATGCTGATCTGCGGGATCCACAGCGGGGAGGCGTCGGCGGCGGGCGATACGTCGTGCGAGACGTAGGACACCCACACCATCCACACGGCGTACCACGCGATGAAAGCGGACAGACCGGTGGCCGCGACCAGGCACCACCACTCGAGCGCAGAACGCAGCCGGGCCGGCACCCGGTCGAGCAACAGCGTCACGCGGATGTGGTCGCCGTGCTTGAGCGTGCCCGGCAGCGCCAGGAACAGGGCCGCAGCGATCGCGTAGCCGGCGTAAGCGTCGAGCCCGGGGATGTCCCAGTGCACCTCGCGGGCCACCACGCCCAGCAGCACGGCGCCAAAGGCCGCCACCATGGACAGACCCGACAGGGCCATCAGCAGCTTGTAAAAAAGGAAGACGAGTCTGGACACCGCACGCTCCTGGTTCGGCTGGACAACAACAAAGGGAAGGACGCGGTGGGGAGGAAGCCCGGATGCCCCGGGGCGCCCCACCGCGCGGAGAGAAACTCAGCGGCCGCGGTAGGCCTGGATCACAGTCTGGCCTTCGGCGCCAGCGGTCTTGAGCCATTCGGCGGTCATGGTCTCGCCGATGGCGGCCAGTTCCTTCTTCACGCTCTCGGAGGGTGCGGCGATGGTCATGCCCTTGGCACCGAGCTCCTTGATGAACTCGCCATCGAGCCGCTCGCTGGTGATCCAGCCGCGCTGCTCGGCCGCGGCCGCGGCCTTGAGCACGGCGTCCTGCGTGGGCTTGTCCAGCGCATCGAAGGCCTTCTGGCTCACCACGGTGGCGTTGCGCGGCAGCCAGGCACTGACCGGGTAGAAATACTTCACCTGCTCGTGCAGCTTGCTCTCGACCCCGCTGGCGCTGGAGGTCAGGAAGGTCTGCACGCCGCCGGTGGCCAGCGCCTGCGGCAACTCGGCCAGCTGGATCGTCACCGGCTGCGCCTTGAGCAACTGCGCAATGCGCGTGGTGGCCGGGTTGTAGGCACGCATCTTGGTGCCTGCCAGATCGGCCGGTGCGTTGACCGGCTTGATGGAATACAGCGACTGGCCCGGCCACGGCACCGAGAACAGCAGCTTCATGCCCTGCGAGGCCAGCAGCTTGTCCTGCACCGGCCTGGCGGCCTCGTACAGGCGTTTGGCCGCGGGGTAGCTGGTGGCGAGGAAGGGAATGGAGTCCGCGCCGAACAGCGGGTTCTCGTTGGCCGCGCCCGAGAGGATGAACTCGGCCACCGGCACCTGGCCGGTCTGCACCGCGCGCTTGATCTCGTTGGCCTTGTATAGCGAGCCGCCCGGGTGCAGCGTGATCTTGAGCTTGCCACCGGTGAGCTGGTCCACCTCGTTGGCGAACTGCTGCACGTTCTGGGTCTGGAAGCTGTTGGCCCCATAACCGGTGGGCAGGTCCCACTGGGTCTGGGCCGAGGCGCCGACCGCGAAGGCGGTGGCGCAGAGGCAGAACGCGAATTTTTTCATGGAAGGCTCCTGGTTCAGAAACTGGCTAGCTGGCTGTTGAGAAGATCGGTGATCAGCATCGCGCCGGGGGCGTGGGTGATGCAGAACGCGGGGCGGGCCTGCTGGATCGCGGCCTGTGGCGTCACGCCGCAGGCCCAGAACACCGGCAGTTCATCGGGCATCACCTCCACCGCATCGCCGTAGTCCGGCTTTGACAGGTCGGTGATGCCGATCAGTGATGGATCGCCGATGTGAACCGGCGCGCCATGCACATTGGGGAAGCGCGAGGTGACCTGCACGGCGCGGATCACGGCCGAGGCACGCATCGGCCGCATCGTCACCACCAGCGGGCCACTGAACGGCCCCGCCGCTTCGGTGGGCACATTGGTGCGGAACATCGCCACGTTGCGACCCTGCTCCACGTGGCGCAGCGGCAGGCCGGCTTCCATCAGGGCCTGCTCGAAACTGAAGGAACAGCCGATGACGAAACTCACCAGGTCGTCGCGCCACAGCGGGGTGATGTCCATGGGCTCGTCCACCAGCTCGCCATCGCGCCAGACCCGGTAGCGCGGCACGTCGGTGCGGATGTCGATGTCGGCGCCCAGCCGGGGCAACAGGTGCTGGCCCGGCTCGGAGACCGCCAACAGCGGACAGGGCTTGGGGTTGCGCTGGCAGTAGCGCAGGAAATCGTCGGCCTGCGCCTGCGGCAGGATGACCAGGTTGCCCTGCACATGGTCGTCGGCCAGGCCGCTGGTGTGCCCGGCCCACAGGCCCTGCCGTATCAGGCTGCGCACGTGGCCGGCATCCTGCATGCCCTCGCGGCCGAACACACGCTGCATCTCATCCGAAGCTGATCCCACGTTGTCTCCTGTTTCCGGAACATGTCACTCGAGTGACGATGGGCGGATTGTGGAGCGCGATCGGCGGCGCTTCAAACGAGAAATTTTTCGCTTAGATCATCGATTTTTTCGATGCTTTGGACTGGTGCGAAAACTGCGAAATGCCCACCACTGGTGCACTGGCGGCCCGTTTTCGGGAGCCGTTCTGCGCGTCGACAAAGGCCAGTGCGGACTTCACCACGGTCTCCACGGCCTGTGTGCTGGGGTCGGTGCGGTAGCTCGCGTGGATGGACAGCGGCTGCAGCGCGCTGTCACAGGCGAGCTGGCGCAGATTGGGGAAGGTCTGCATGCGCTGCACCGCGTGGCGCGGCAGCGTGGCCACGCCGAACCCACCCTGCACCAGTTGCGCCATGGCCGAGATGGACGAGATGGTGTGCACCCGCCGCGGCTCGATCCCTTCCTGGCGAAACAGGTCCAGCAGGGCCACGTGTGGCAGCGAACCCCGCTGAAAGGTGAGGATCTCCAGTTCGCCCAGCTCGGCCAGGGTGTAGCGGCGCTTGCGGTGCAATTGGGCGTTGCCCATGAACACCATGTCCATGGCGGGCAGCGCGCGGCTGCGCACGCCGTCGGCCGAGGCGGGCAAGGCGGCGAACACCAGGTCCTGGGTGCCGCGCTGCACCTGCTCGACCAGGATGGGTGTGGTCTCCACCGTGAGCTCCAGCGCCAGCCCCGGGTGGTCGGCACGCAGCTTCTCGATCCAGGGAATCAGCCAGGAATGCAGCACCGACTCGATGGCACCGATGCGCATGGACACCGCCAGCGCGGCGCCCGACCCCATCTCGGCCTTCGCTTCGCGCTGCAGCTCCAGCAGGCGCTGGGCGTAGGTGAAAAAGCGTGCTCCGGCAGCGGTCAGGCGGAACTGCTTGTCGCGCCGGTCCAGCAGCAACACGCCCAGTTCCTCTTCCAGCGCCGCGATGCGGCTGGACATCGCCGACTGCGTGAGAAACAGTTTTTCGGCCGCGCGCGTCACGCTTTTGAGCGACGCCACCCAGTAGAAGGCCTCCACGAAACGCAGGTTCATCGCGGCCTCCGCTGCGCTCGCCGCTGGCGCTGGATGCGGGTCTTCCAGAGGACAAGCGCGTTGCCCCCTGGCCCGGCATTTGCATTTATGCTGTGACGCTTCTTCATCCAACCATTGTCCCGGAGAAAGCATGAAGCATTCACTCATCATGTTCGTGGCCTCCCTGGTCCTGGGCGCCTCCGCCCAGGCACAGACCCGGTGGGACCTGCCCGCCGCCTACCCGGCGACCAACTTCCACTCGGTCAACCTCGCCAGCTTCGCGGCCGACGTGGACAAGGCCACCGCGGGCAAGCTCAAGATCACGGTGCACCCGGGTGCGTCGCTGTTCAAGGCGCCCGAGATCAAGCGCGCCGTGCAGGGCGGGCAGGCCCAGATGGGCGAGATCCTGCTGGCGGCCTACCAGAACGAATGGCAGATGTTCGGTGCCGACGGCCTGCCCTTCCTGGCCACCAGCTACGACGCGTCGATGAAGCTCTACAAGGCGCAGAAGCCGATCCTGGAGAAGAAGCTCGGTGAGCAGGGCCTGATGCTGCTGTATGCCGTGCCATGGCCGCCGCAAGGCATCTACAGCAAGAAGCCGCTGGCCAGCGCTGCCGACCTCAAGGGCAGCAAGTGGCGCGCCTACAGCCCGGCCACCTCGCGCATCGCCGAGCTGGTGGGGGCCCAGCCGGTCACCGTGCAGGCCGCCGAGCTCTCGCAGGCGCTGGCCACCGGTGTGGTGGAAACCAACATGACCTCGGGCGCCACCGGCGTGGACAGCAAGCTCTACGAGCACCTGAAGCACTACTACGACGTGCAGGCCTGGCTGCCCAAGAACGCGGTGATCGTGAACAAGCGCGCCTTCGACGCGCTGGACAAACCCACCCAGCAGGCCGTGCTCCAGGCCGGCGCCGCGGCCGAAGCCCGCGGCTGGGCCGAGTCGAGCAAGGTCAACGCCGACACGCTGGCCGTGCTCAAGGCCAAGGGCATGGTGGTGGAGCCACCTTCGACCGCGCTCAAGGCCGACATGCAGAAGGTGGGCGAAACCATGGTCAAGGAGTGGCTGGACAAGGCCGGCCCCGAGGGCCAGGCCATGCTGGACGCGTACAAGAAGTAATCACCCCTGCCGCGCTTCGCGCGACCCCCTCAAGGGGGCGGCACCTGCGGCCCGGCAAAGCCGGTTCCGCGGTGCCTCTGGGTTGCGTTGGCGGGTACTCCGCGAAAGTTTCGAATGCGCAAGACGCTTGATGCCCTCTACCTCGGCGCGGCCTGGCTGGCTGCGCTGTTCATGATCGGCGTGCTGGTCATGGTGTTGCTGTCCATGCTCGGTCGCATGTTCCAGTTCTACATTCCCGGCACCGACGCCTACGCCGGTTACGCCATGGCGGGCGCGGGTTTCCTGGCGCTGGCGCACACACTCAAGTGCGGTGAACACATCCGCGTGACGCTGATCATCGGCAAACTCAGGGGCGGTGCACGGCGTGGGCTGGAGCTGTGGTCGCTCTCGGCGGCGGTGCTGCTGTCCGCCCTGCTGGCGGTCTATGCCTGGCGGCTGGCCTGGCAGTCGCACGCGTACCACGACATCTCCACCGCCAGCGATGCCACGGCGCTGTGGATTCCGCAGCTCCTCATGGGCCTGGGCACCACTGTGCTGCTGATCGCTTTCGTTGACGAGTGGGTGCTCGAGTTCCAGCGCAAACGCGCGCACGGCGAGGTGGAGACGCGCCATGAATGACGTGCTCGTCACCAGCCTGTTGATCGTCTCGCTGTTTGCCTTGCTGGGCAGCGGTGTCTGGATCGGGCTCACGCTCGCGGGCGTGGCCTGGATCGGCATGGAGCTGTTTTCCTCCCGCCCGGCGGGCGACGCCATGGCCATCACCATCTGGGGTGCGGCCAGCAGCTGGACGCTGACCGCCCTGCCGCTGTTCGTGTGGATGGGCGAGATCCTGTTCCGCACCAAGCTGTCCGAGAGCATGTTCCGTGGCCTGGCGCCCTGGGTGAACGCCCTGCCCGGGCGCCTGCTGCACACCAACATCCTGGGCAGCACCATCTTCGCCGCGGTCTCGGGCTCGTCGGCCGCCACCTGCGCCACCATCGGCAAGATGACCATCCCCGAGCTGACCCAGCGCGGCTACCCGCCCGAGAAGGTGGTGGGCTCGCTGGGCGGCGCCAGCACGCTGGGCCTGCTGATCCCGCCATCCATCATCATGATCGTCTATGGCGTGGCGGCCGAGGTCTCGATCGCCAAGCTGTTCGTGGCCGGCGTGGTCCCCGGGCTGATGCTGGCCGCCCTGTTCAGCGGCCACCTGATGATCTGGGCACTGCTCCACCCCGACCAGGTGCCGCGCTCCGAGGGCCGCCTGAGCCTGCGCGAGAAGCTCGGCGAGTCGCGCCACCTGATCCCGGTGGTGCTGCTCATCGGGGGCGTCATCGGCACCATCTACACCGGCATCGCCACCGCCACCGAAGCGGCGGCGGTGGGCGTGGTCGGCGCGCTGCTGCTCTCCGCGGCCCAGGGCTCGTTGACCGCGAAGACCTTCCGCGACTCGCTGCTGGGCGCCACGCGGCTCTACTGCATGATCGCGCTCATCCTGGCCGGGGCGGCCTTCCTCACGCTGGCCATGGGCTACATCGGCCTGCCGCGCCACCTGGCCGAGTTCGTCACCGGGCTGCAGCTCTCACCCGTGGTGCTGATCGTCGCGCTGGCCCTGTTCTACATCCTGCTGGGCTGCTTTCTGGACGGCATCTCCATGATCGTGTTGACCATGGGTGTGATCCTGCCCACCGTCAGCGCCGCCGGCATCGACCTGATCTGGTTCGGCATCTTCGTGGTGATCGTGGTGGAAATGGCGCAGATCACGCCGCCCGTGGGCTTCAACCTGTTTGTGCTGCAAGGCATGACACAACGCGAAATCACCTGGATCGCCAAGGTCTGCATGCCCTACTTCTTCCTGATGGTGCTGGCGCTGATCCTGCTGTGGTGGTTTCCCGGGCTGGTGACCTGGCTGCCTTCCAGGATGTAGAAGCCCCATCCTCTAAGATGCAAGCCCTGCCCGCGCAACGCGGCAGGGCTTTGTGTTTGTTGAAGGAATGACGTGTTCAAGAATGTGACGATCTACCGCATCGCGCCCGGCTGGGCGCCCGCGCTGGAGACCATGGAAGCCGCGCTGGATGCGGCGCGTTTCGTGCCCTGCGGAGCCACGCAGGACAAATCGGTGGGCTGGGTGGAACCCCGCGGCGAGGCCCACGGTCCGCTGGTGGAGTCGGTGGCCGGCCAGCGCATGCTCAAGCTGATGATCGAAACCAAGGCCGTGCCCGGCTCGGTCGTGCGCGAGAAAGCGGACGAAGAAGCCGAGCACATCGAAGCCACCACTGGCCGCAAGCCCGGCAAAAAGCAGATGAAGGAACTGCGCGAGGACGCGCTGCTGTCGCTGCTGCCGCAGGCCTTTCCGCGCCGCACGGCCGCCTGGGTCTGGATCGACCAGGCCAACGGCTGGCTGGTGACCGACGCCAGCAGCCAGGGCAAGGTCGACGAACTGGTGACCGCGCTGGTCAACGCCTTCAACGACCTGAACGTGACCCTGTTGCAGACCCAGGTGACACCGCAGACCGCGATGACGCAATGGCTCTCGGCCCCCACCTCCGATGAAGACGATGGTGGCGCGCCCGGCGGTTTCGCGGTCGAACGCGAATGCGAACTCAAATCGGGCGACGAAGAAAAGTCGGTCGTGAAGTTCACCCGCCACAACCTCGCCACCGACGAGGTGCGCAAACACATCACCGAAGGCAAGCTGCCCACCCGCCTGGCCATGAGCTGGGAGGGCCGCGTCGGCTTCGTGCTCACCGAATCGCTGCAGCTCAAGCGGCTGGCCTTTCTCGAAGGCGTGTTCGACGACCGCGCCGACGACGGCGAGAGCGGCTTCGACACCGACGTGGCGCTGACCACCGGAGAGCTGAGCAAGCTGATCCCCGAGCTGATCGAAGCGCTGGGCGGCGAAATGGCGTTCGGCGCGGCGGCATCCGATGCCACCGCGGTGCCGGGCAGCGAAGCCAAAGCCTCGCAAGGCCACGCCGCCGTCACCGCCGTCGGGGACGACGACGATCCTCCGTTCTGATCCGACACCCCTGAGGCCACCCCATGCTCACCGTCGTCGCCATCTGTCTGGGCGCCTGCATCGGCGCGCTGTCGCGCTGGCAGCTCAGCCTCTGGCTCAACCAGAGCCACGCACTGCTGCCCTGGGGCACGCTCACGGCGAACTGGGCGGGCGCCTATCTGGTGGGCGTGGCGGTGGTGTTTTTCCAGACCCAGCCCCAGCTCGACCCGACCTGGCGCCTGGCCATCGTCACCGGTTTCCTGGGCGCGCTGACCACCTTCTCCACCTTCTCGGTGGAGGTGGTGAGCATGCTGCAGCACGGCCGCTGGCTGCTGGCCACGGGCAACGCAAGCCTGCACCTGCTGGGCTCGCTGCTGCTCACGGGGGTGGGCGTGAAGATGGCGGGCTGGTGGTGGGCGCCGGCCTGAGAGGCTGAGCGTCTTCGCTGACGACCAGCGCGACGCCCCACCGCCGCTGAGTGCGGCATCGCACAGACGCCCCCGGGGGCAGGCGACCAGACTGGGTTCCCCAGCCCTTCCCGCAGGGGACCGACCATGATTCAGATTCGCAAGGGGCAGGCGCCCGCCCCCATGGCACGGGCGCAATTCGCCGAGCGCTTCCGGGCCTCGTTCATGGACCCGGCCTTTCGTGCGGAGGAGCCGGCCATCGACCGGTTGGAGGCCATTGCCTGGGCCGCCTTCAGCGAAGGCCGCAAAGCGCCGTTCACCCACCCCGCGGGCAAAGGCTACGCGGACCCGAATTACCAGCTCTCCGACGAATGGGTGGCTACGAAACAGCGGCTGGATACCGCGCAATCGCGCTGGGCGGACCCGGCCACGCCGTCGCGCGTGCTGCTGGTGTGCGGCTCGGCGCGCAACGACGGCACCTGTCCGGGTGAAATCTCCAAGAGCTTTCGGCTGATGGAGATCGCCCGCGAGGTGCTGGAGCCGCTGGGTCTGCAGACCGATGTGCTGGACCTGAGCCTGCTCACTTCCGACTATGGCCTGAAGATCCACCCCTGCAAGGGCTGCCTGTCCACCGCCATGCCGCTGTGCCATTGGCCCTGCAGCTGCTACCCCAACCACGCGCTGAACCAGACCAACGACTGGATGGCCGAGATCTACGAGCGCTGGACCGCGGCCCACGCCGTGCTCATCGTCACCCCGGTCTACTGGTACCAGAGCCCGAGCCCGCTCAAGCTGATGATGGACCGCATGGTGTGCGCCGACGGCGGCAATCCCGACCCCACCGCCACTGGTGGCAAAGACCCCGCCAAGGCCAAGGCCCTGGAGATGGAGGGCTGGAGCTACCCGCAGCACCTGGCCGGCCGTGCCTACGGCGTGCTGGTGCACGGCGACGTGGCCGGCATCGAAGGCGCAAGGCGATCGCTGTGCGACTGGCTGGACTGGATGGGCTTTCTCGATGCGGGTGCGCAGGCCCGGCTGGACCGCTACATCGGCTACTACCAGCCCTACGCCAACAGCCATGAAGCCCTGGACCGCGACGAGGGCCTGCAGGAAGAGGCCCGCAACATGGCGCGCGCCGTGGCGCAGGCCGTGGTCGAACTGCGCGCCGGCCGGCTGCGGGCGGCGCGGCCCGCTCTGAAACGGCCCCGGCCCAAGTAGCGCAGCGGGGCCCAAGCGCCGACACCACCCGCCGACCCCGTGCCCACCGACGACAGCAACGTGGTGCTGAAGGACGTGGTCGTTCAAGGCGCCATCGGGACCGGCTACAAGGACGACGTCGGAGCCTGACCCGCGCCCCAGCGGCTGCCCTTCTGCAGTCTGCCGCGCGCGTGCGGCGTACCGACACGCGCAACCAGGCCGCCTGCGCCAGGCGCGGGCGTTCGTCGGACCGAAGCCATTGATCCAGGTCAAACGTCGTTAAATATTCATTTCAATTGAATCATATCGGACTTATAGTCCGCGCATGCCCACATTTCCACAGCCCACACGAGCCCGGCAGCGCTGGGTCCTGTGGTGTCTGCTGTTCTGCTGGGGCATCGTTTTCGCATCGCCCCTGCTGACCCACCACGGCATGACCGAGGTCTGTGGCAGCGATGGCGTCAAGTGGGTCAACGTCGACGACAGCCCCGACAGCCTGCCGGCCCCGACGCTGGACTGCGCCCTGTGCCTGCCCGCCGCTCTGCCCACGCCCGCCGCCGATCCTGCGTTCGCCGAACGGCCACGCCACCACACGCTGGTGGCCCGTGGCGAGAACAGTGTTCCCCCTGCCCCTGTGGCCATGCCACCGCCCGCGCGTGGCCCACCCCTTTTCCAAAACCAAACCCAAGAGGTTCACACATGAAAGACGACAGCACCTTGTCTGCCAGCGACACCACCGTATGGGGTCGTCGGCGTTTCCTCAACACCGCCGCGCTCGCGGGTCTGACGCTGGGCGCTGCGGCCTGCACCGAGAAGGAGTCGGGTGCCGCCAACACCCCCGCCGCGGCACCGGCCGCGGCACCCGATGCCGCGCACGCCAGCGGCAACAGCACACACCTCAAGCCCGGTGAGCTCGACACCTACTACGGCCTGTGGAGCGGTGGCCACACCGGCGACATGCGCGTGCTCGGTCTGCCCTCGGGCCGCGAACTCATGCGCATCCCCTGCTTTGTGCCCGACGCACTGGTGGGCTGGGGCATCACCAACGAGTCCAAGAAGATCATGGGCACCAAGCCCGATGGCTCGCTGCGCTACACGGTGGGCGACTCGCACCACACCCACGCCTCGTACAAGGACGGCAACTACGACGGCCGCTACGCCTGGATCAACGACAAGATCAACGCCCGCATCGCGCGCATCCGTCTGGACTACTTCATCTGCGACAAGATCACGCAGTTGCCCAACGTCCAGGGCTTCCACGGCATCTTCCCCGACAAGGCCGACCCGGTGGACCCGGCGATCAACTACACCACGCGGGTGTTCTGCGGCGCCGAGTTTTCCATCCCCCAGCCCAACACCGGCCTGGACGATGGTTCCAAGTACCGCTCGATGTTCACCTGCGTGGACGCCGAGAGCATGGAAGTGCGCTGGCAGGTGCTGATCGACGGCAACTGCGACCTGGTCGCCACGTCCTACGACGGCAAGCTCGCGGCCACCAACCAGTACAACGTCGAGATGGGCGTCACCTACGAAGACATGATGTCGGCCGAGCGCGATGCCTGCCTGTTCTTCAACATCGCCCGCATCGAAGCGGCGGTGAAGGCCGGCAAGTTCAAGACCGTGGGCAGCTCCAAGGTGCCGGTGGTCGATGGCACGCACGCGGCCAACCAGGACCCCACGACCGCGCTGACCGCCTACGTTTCCGTGCCCAAGAACCCGCACGGCGTCAACGCCAGCCCGGACGGCAAGTACTTCATCTGCGCCGGCAAGCTCTCGCCCACGGCCACCGTGATCGAGCTGAACAAGGTGCTCGAGTGGTTCGACGGCAAGCTGGAAAAGCTGGACGCGGCCATCGTGGCCGAGGTCGAGATCGGTCTGGGCCCCCTGCACACCGCCTTTGACGGCCGTGGCAACGCCTATACCACGCTGTTCCTCGACAGCCAGGTCGTGAAATGGAACGTGGACGCCGCGATCAAGTTCCACGCCGGCGACAAGGCCGCCAAATACGTGGTCGATCGCATCGACGTGCAGTACCAGCCGGGCCACCTGAACGCCAGCCAGTCCGAAACCAAGGCCGCCGACGGCAAGTACCTGGCCGTGGGTTGCAAGTTCTCCAAGGACCGCTTCCTGCCCGTGGGCCCGCTGCATGCCGAAAACGAGCAGCTGATCGACATCTCGGGCGACAAGATGGTGCTGCTGGCCGACCACCCGGTGCGTGGCGAGCCGCACGACTTCATCATCTTCAAGCGCGAGCTGCTCCAGCCCAAGCAGGTCTACACCATCGACGAATTCCCGCTGGCCATCAAGGACCCGAAAGAGTCCGGCGTGTTCCGCGACGGCAAGAAGGTCACGGTGAAGATGACCTCGCAGGCCCCGGCGTTCAGCCTGCGCGAGTTCAAGGTCAAGAAGGGCGATGAGGTGACGCTGATCCTCACCAACCTCGACAAGGTCGAAGACCTGACGCACGGCTTCGCGATCCCCAACCACAACGTGAACTTCATCGTCAACCCGCAGGAGACGGCATCGGTCACGTTCATCGCCGACCAGCCGGGCGTGTACTGGTGCTACTGCACGCACTTCTGCCACGCGCTGCACCTGGAGATGCGCACCCGCATGATCGTGGAGGCGTAAGCCTTCGCACCCCTCCCCACCTGGGGAGGTCTTGCCTTGCCGGGTCCGGTGCCGGCGCCGCGTGGCGCTGGCATCGGGCTCCGCCCCCCCTGGACCCCAACGATGTCGATTGCACGCCTTTTCTCGGCCGCGCTGACCGCCGCCGCTCTGTGGCTGAGCCCGCTCGGCAACGATGCATGGGCACAGGCCTACGAGGCCCATCTGCCCGCCGACCTGGCCACCAACCCCGATCTGTGTGCCCTCGTGCCCTGCGGCGATGTGTTTCCGGGCGCCAAGAGCTTTTCTCAACGCATGGGCCAGCCACCGTATGTGGAAGCCCATGGCGACGCCGACCCGCAGCAACCGGGCAAGAAGACCCTGCTGGGCTACGTGATGCTCTCGACCGACATCACCGACACCCCGGCCTACTCCGGCAAGCCGGTGGTCACGCTCATCGGCATGGACGCGCAGGGCCGTTATGTGGGCATCAAGGTGCTCAAGCACTCCGAGCCCATCCTGCTGCTGGGCATTCCTGAACAGGCCCTGCTCGATTTCAACCACCAATACCTCGGCAAGTCGGTGGCCGACCAGATCGAAGTGGGGCCCTCGCGCCCCGAAGAAAACGTGCTCGGGGTGGACGCCATCTCGGGCGCCACCGTGACCGTGATCGCCCAGAACCAGGTGATGCAACTCTCGGGCGCGGCCGTGGCCCGCCAGGTCGGCATCATCGAGCCCACGCGGCGCGACCCCGCCCGCTTCGTCGCGCGCCAGCAGCGCTACAGCTGGGCCGAGCTGGTCGACATGGGTGCCGTGCAGACCCTGCGCGTCACGCCCGAACAGGTGGGCCTGCCGCGCGGCGACGTGCCCTTCATCGAGCTCTGGTTCGGCGACCTCAACCACCCCGACATCGGCAGCAGCCTGCTGGGTGAGCGCAGCTTCGCCAACCTGCGCGAGCGCCTGCAGCCGGGCGAACACGCGCTCTTCGTGGTGCGCACCGCGGGCGTGGAGTCGTTCAAGGGCTCCGGTTTCGTGCGCGGCGGCCTGTACGACCGCGTCCAGGTGAAACAGGGCGCCGACTCGTTCACCTTCCGCGACCTCGACTACCTCAACCTCTATGGCCTGCAGGCCGCGGGCGCGCCGGCCTTCAGCGAGTCGGCCATCTTCGTCATCCGGGCCGGTTCGTTTTCGGCGGCCTACCCCTGGAAGCTGGCCTTCCTGGGCAACCGGGTGGACCGCGCCACCGGCCACCGCAGCTTCGCCAATTTCGAGTCGAAATACTGGCTGGCGGCGGATCTGCTCGAAGGCGGGCGCCCGGTGGTCACCGAGCCCGACGCGCCCTGGGTGCGCATCTGGAAGTCGCGCGCCATCGAGATCGGACTCTTCATCGCCCTGCTGCTGGCGGTGGCGGTGGTCTATGCCCTGCGCGACAAGCTCACGCGGCGCTCGACCCACAAGAACAAATGGCCGGTCAACGCCTTCAAGTACTCGGCCTGGGCGCTGAGCATCGGCTTCATCGGCTTCGGTCTCATGGCGCAGCCCTCCATCACCCAGGTGCTGACCTGGTTCCACGCCCTGCTGTTCCAGTGGACCTGGTCTTTGTTCCTGTCGGACCCGTTCATCTTCGTCTTCTGGGTCTTCATCATCGTCACCGTGTTCGTGTTCGGGCGCGGGCTGTTCTGCGGCTGGATGTGCCCCTTCGGCTCGCTCTCCGAAGCCCTCTACAAGGTGGGGCGCGTGATCGGCCTCAAGCGCTTCCAGACGAAGCTGCCGCAGGTCTGGCACGACCGGCTCAAGTGGCTGAAGTACGCCATCTTCTTCGGTCTGCTGGTGGTGTCGATGTTCTCCATGGGCCTGGCCGAGGTGCTGGCCGAGGTGGAGCCCTTCAAGACCACCTTCCTGGTCGGCATCACCCACCGCAGCTGGCCTTACGGTCTGTTCGTGGTGGTGATCCTGGGCCTGTCGCTGTTCATCGAACGCCCCTACTGCAAGTACATCTGCCCGCTGGGCGCCTCGTTGGCCATGCCCAGCACCTTCCGCTGGTTCGGCCTGCAGCGCAAGCAGGACTGCAACAGCTGCAAGGCCTGCGCCGTGGGCTGCGGCGCGCAGGCGATCGACGCCGATGGCCGCATCGACCACCGCGAATGCCTGCACTGCCTGGACTGCATGGTGCTTTACACCGACCAGAAGGGCTGCCCGCCGCTGGCCAAAGAGCGCAAGCGCCGCGAACGCGACGGCCTGCTCATCACGCCGATCGGGCGCGACGGTTACTTCATCCCGATCCAACCGGTCTCGCCCGTCAGCGCCCGGGCCGCGCAGGGCCCCGATCCGCGCATGCCCACCGCGCCCGCCCAACCCTGGCCCGGCGGCCGCGCCCCAGGCCTCAAAGGTCTGTGGCAGGAGGTGCAGCACCACCTGTGGCCCTGGAGCCGCGACGGCTGGAAGCACCAGCGCGCCCTGCAGTTCGCCGGGCTCTCGCTGGCCCTGGCCGCCAGCGTGGCCTGGCTGCTGGCGGCCGACGGGCGGCTGTCGGCCAGCGCCATCATCGGCTGGTGGTTCGGCTGGAGCGTCTACGAGGTGCTGATCCGCATGGCGGGCAAGCGCTACGTGAAGGACGGCCCGTGGTGGCAGGCGCGTTACCGCGTGGCGAACTGGATGGACATGCTCAGCTACGTCGGCTTCAAGAACCTGCTGATCGGCGCGACGCTGTTCCTCGCGCTCAAGACCCTGGGGCACCTGGCGTGAAGACCCACAGCTCCTGGCGCCAACGGCTGGCCTGCGTGTGGCTGCTGGGCCTGGCCCTGCCCGCGTGCTCCGCGTGGTCCGCCGTGTGGCGGGTCGAACCGGGCGGCGACATCCAGGCCACCGTGGCGCAGGCCGCCGTCGGCGACGTGGTGGAGGTGGCGCGCGGTTTCTACAGCGTGAACCTGCGCATCGACAAACCCCTGACCCTGCGCGGCATCAACCGCCCCACCCTCAGCGGCGGCCAGCGCGGCGACACCATCCGCGTCGCGTCGCCCGACGTGCTGATCGAAAACCTGATCGTGCGCGACTCCGGCACCAGCCTGAAAAGCCAGCACGCGGGCATCTACGTGCAGCCCGGCTCGCACCGCGCCGTGGTGCGGCGCTGCGACCTGACCTACAACCTCTTCGGCCTGTGGATCGAAAAGGCCAACGAAGTGCGCATCGAACACAACCGCATCACCGGCCTGCGCGACCTCAACTCCTCGCAGCGCGGCAACGGCATCCAGCTCTACAACACGCAGGGCGCGCGCATCACCGGCAACGACATCAGCTTCGTGCGCGACGCGCTCTATGTCGACGTGTCGCACAACGCCGAATTCCGCGGCAACCGGCTGCACCACAGCCGCTACGGCTCGCACTACATGAACTCGTACCACAACCTGTGGGAAGACAACGACAGCTACTACAACCGCGGCGGCCTGGCCTTGATGGAGGTGCGCGACCAGGTGGTGCGCGGCAACCGCACCTGGGGCAATTCCGACCACGGCATCATGCTGCGCACCCTGCAGGACTCGGTGATCGAAAACAACGTGGTGGCCGGCAACGACCGCGGCTTCTTCATTTACGACGTCGAGTACGTGACCCTGCGCAACAACCTGGTGGTGGACAACCGCGTCGGGGTGCACCTGTCCGCGGGGTCCACGCGCAACCAGGTGGTGGGCAACGACTTCATCGCCAACCGGGAGCAGGTGCGCTACGTGGGCGCGCGCGACGAACCCTGGGGCCAGCCCCAGCCCGGCCAGGGCAATCACTGGAGCAACTACCTGGGCTGGGACCGCGACGGCAACGGCATCGGTGACCTGTCCTACGAAGCCAACGACCTGGTGGACCGCCTGCAATGGCGCCACCCTTCCATTCAACTATTGCTGGGCAGCCCCGCCGTGCAGGCCCTGCGCGTGCTGGGGCACCAGTTCCCGGTGCTGCGCGTGCCCAGCGTGATCGACCCCCATCCGGCCATGACGCCGAAACACCCCCACTGGAGCACATGGCGTGACAAGCATTTCCGCTGAGGCCCTGCATCTCGAGGGCGTCACCAAACCCTATGGCAGCCGGCGTGCGCCGCTGCTGGCGCTGGACAACGTGAGCCTGCGGGTGCCACGCGGCCAGCTCTTCGGCCTGATCGGCCACAACGGCGCGGGCAAGAGCACGCTGTTCAAGCTCGTGCTCGGACTCATCACCCCCAGCCACGGCCACATCCGCGTCAACGGCTGCGCGGTGAACGGCCCCGACTTCCGCACCACCCGGCGCGCCCTGGGCTACCTGCCCGAGAACCTGGTGCTGTACGACAACCTCACCGGGCTGGAGACCCTGCGCTTCTTCGCGCGCCTCAAGGGCGCCCCCCAGACGCAATGCGCCGCCCTGCTCGACCGCGTCGGCCTCACCCGGGCCGGCGGGCGCGCGGTGCGCGAGTACTCCAAGGGCATGCGCCAGCGGCTGGGTTTTGCCCAGGCCCTGCTGGGCGACCCGCAACTGCTGCTGCTCGACGAGCCCACCACCGGCCTGGACCCGTCGGCGATCCGCGATTTCTACGACCAGCTCGACCTGCTGCGCTCGCAGGGCGTGACCCTGGTCATCAGCTCGCACATCCTGGCCGAGCTGCAGCAGCGGGTCGATGCCCTGGCCATGCTCAGCAACGGTCGCGTGTGCGCGCAAGGCTCGGTGCAGGCGCTGCGCGAGCGCTCGCGCATGCCCCTGGTGTTCCAGCTGCGCGCCGCGCCGACCTGGCTGCAGACCCTGTCCAACGATCTGCCCGGGCAACTGGCCGGAGCCGACATCGCACTGCAGCAGCGCGAACCCGATCTGCTGGAACTGCGCTGCCCGCGTGAGCACAAGATGCGGGTGCTGGCCTGGCTGGCCGGCGCGGGCCTGAGCGACCTGCAGATCCACGAGCCCTCGCTGGAGGACGTGTACTTCGGCCTGAGGGAGGCACCATGAACGTGTCATTGCAATGGCGCCAGGTGCAGGCCGTGGCCGCCAAGGAATTCCGCGACCGGCTGCGCAACCGCTGGGTGCTGGCGGTGGCCGTGGTCTTCACGGTGTTCTCGCTGCTCATCACCTACTTCGGCTCGGCCGCGCAGGGCCAGATCGGCCCGCGCTCGATCGAGCTCACCATCGCCAGCCTGGTCAGCCTGGTGATCTACCTGATCCCGCTGATCGCGCTGCTGCTCGGCTTCGACGCCATCGTCGGCGAGCGCGAGCGCGGTTCGCTCGACCTGCTGCTCGCCCTGCCCATCACGCGGCTCGAACTGCTGCTGGGCAAGTACCTCGGGCTCGCGGGTGCGCTGACGCTGTCCACCGTCTCGGGCTTTGCGCTGGTGGCCCTGCTGCTGTACCAGCGCTTCAGCTGGGCCGGCCTGTACCACTACGCCGGCTTCGTGATCAGCTCGGTGCTGCTGGGGCTGGCGTTCCTGAGCCTGGCGGTGCTGCTGTCGGTGCTGGCCCGCGACCGCACCCGCGCCTCGGGCCTGGCCATCGCGCTGTGGTTCGCGCTGGTGCTGGTGTTCGACCTGCTGCTGCTGGGCCTGCTGGTGGCTACTGGCGGGCAGTTCGGCGGCCAGGTCTTCGCCTACCTGTTGCTGCTGAACCCGGCCGACATCTTCCGCATCCTCAACGTGTTTTCGCTCGACGACGTGCAGCGCCTGTACGGCCTGGCCAGCATCCTGCCTCCGGCGCTCAGCCAGGTGGGCTGGCTCGCCAGCGCCATGCTGGCCTGGATCGTCGCGCCCCTTGCCCTGGCCTCCTGGAGATTCCGACCATGAACACCCCTTTCAACCTCACCCTGAATCGCAGGCGTCTGCTGTGCGGCTGCGCCGGCCTGGCGGCCTTGAGCCTGGCGGGTTGCGGCCAAAGTGGCGCTGCCGCCAACGGCGCCCCGGCCGAGATCAGCCCCCAGGCCAGCTGCTCGCTCGACGGCATGCTGCTGGCCGACTACCCCGGCCCCAAGGGACAGATCCGCTACGACGGCGTGGCCGAGGTGCAATGGTTCTGCGATTCGGTGGAACTGCTGTCGGTGCTGCTCGCCCCCGAGCAGGTGCGCGCGGTGGTGAGCGCGCACGTGCAGGACATGGGCCAAGCCGACTGGGACCAGCCCCGGGGGCACTGGATCGACGCGCGCCAGGCGCTCTACGTGCTGGGCAGCAAGCGCCACGGCTCCATGGGCCCCACGGCCGCGAGCTTCGCCACCGAGTCCGCCGCGCAAACCTTCATGCAGCAACACGGCGGCCGCCTGCTGCGCTACGCCGAGATCCAGCCCGGCATGGTGGACCTGAGCGGCGGTGCGCTGCACGACACCCGCATGTGATGCCGCAACGCCGCCGGTTCATCGGTCTCTCGCTGCTGTGCGCCTCGGCCGTGCTCGCCGGTCTGGGCTACCGGGTGGTGCGGGGTGCCCCGGCGCCCGCCCGGCGGGACACTGTGCTGCCCGACGACGTGTGCCTGACGGCGCCCACCTTCTCCCACGACCCCGCCTCCGGCCTGCCCCTGCACGCGGCGCGCGAGGTGCCGCCCGAGGCACGCTGCCCGGTCTGCGGCATGTTTCCGGCGCGCCAGCGCCGCTGGGCGGCCCAGGTCATCTTCAACAACGGCGACGTGCAGTACCTGGACTCGCCCCTGAGCCTGTTCCTCTACCAGCAGCAGGTCCCGCGCTACACCGCCGGCCAGAGTGCCGCCAGCATCGTGGCCTCGTACGTCACCGACCTGGACACCGGCGCCTGGACACCCGCCGAGCAGGCCTGGTACGTGCACGGGTCGAGGCAGATGGGCCCGATGCGATCGGGCAACCTGCCCGCGTTCGCCACCCTGGACCAGGCGCGCGCCTTCGCGGCGCGGGAAGGTGGCGAGTGGTTCACGGCCGAGCGCTTGCGCCAGGGCCTGCCCGCGTCGCTGCAGCGGCTCGCGCCGCACACCCACGGCCGACCACTTTGATGCGTGTCAAAAAACGGATTTAATTGTTCATATAAAATGAATATTAAAATCCACCCCGCCCCCTTCACCACTTCATCCAAGGATTCCCCATGAACGCCAAGAACCTTCTCCTGATCCTGGGCTGCAGCGCCGCCCTGCTGGCCTGCGGCGAAAAGCCCGCCGACACCGCGGCGGCGCCGGCCGCTCCCACCCCGGTGGCCGCAGCGCCCGCACCCGCCCCGGAACCCGCACCGACCCCCGTGGCCGAGAACGCCGTGGGCAAGAAGGTCTATGGCTCGGTGTGCTCCATGTGCCACGCCGCTGGCGTGGCCGGTGCACCCAAGCCCGGTGACAAAGCCGACTGGGGCCCGCGCATCGCGCAAGGCAAGGACACGCTCTACAAGCACGCCCTTGAAGGCTTCACCGGCGCCAAGGGCATGATGCCCGCGCGCGGTGGCAGCAGCACCCTCACCGACGACGAACTGAAGGCCGCCGTGGACCACATGGTCGCCCAGTCGCTCTGAACCCACCCGGCCCCACCATGACACACCTGCTCCAACGCCGCCAGTACCTGGCCGGGCTGGGCGGCCTGCTCGTCGCCGGCCTGGGGCTGCGCCCGGCGCTGGCCAGCCCCGACGTCCACCGCGCGTCCCGCGTGTTGATGGGCACGCGGGTGGACATCGTGGCGCAAGGCGAAAGCCCTGGCGCCACGGCGGCGGCCGTGCAGGCGGCCTTTGCGGAAATGCAGCGTCTGGAACGCATGATGAGCCGCTACGGCGCCGACAGCCTGGTGAGCGCGATGCACCGCAGCGCGGGCCATGGCCTGGTGATGGCCCCGCCCGAGCTGCTCGCAGTGCTGCAGCGGGCCGCCGAGCTGTCACGGCTCAGCGACGGCGCCTTCGACATCACGGTGGGGGCGTACGGCGGCTGGTCGTTCGACCCGCGGGACGCCCGCATGCCCGCGCCGGAAGAGTTGCGCCGCGAACGCCGGCTGGTGGATTTCCGCGACGTGTTGATCGACCCCGCGACGGGTCAGGCCGGCCTGGGCCGCCCGGGCATGCGCATCGACCTGGGGGGCGTGGCCAAACTTCCCATCCTGCAGGCGGGTCTGCGCGTGCTCGAACAACACGGCCTGCGCCACGCCATGGTCAATGGCGGTGGCGACGTGCTCACGCGCGGCCAGCTCCAGGGCCAGGACTGGCGCGTGGGCATCCGCGACCCGCGCGCGCCCGAGCGGCTGATCGGCACGGTGCAGGTGCGCGACGCCTGCGTGGCCTCCTCCGGCGACTACGAGCGCTGCTTCGTGCGCAACGGCCGGCGCTACCACCACGTGCTGGACCCGCGCACGGGCATGCCCAGCCGCGGCGTGCGGGGCGTGGTCACGGTGTCGCGCCAGCCCGATCCTCCGGTCAACGGCCTGGGCGCAGCGATCATGGTGGCGGGCGCCACGGCGGGGCGGCACCTGCTCGCGCCGCTGCGCGGGGTGGACAGCCTGATCGTGGATGCCGATGACCACATCCACACCATGGGGCGGTGGGGCTGACCCTCGTTGCTTCCGGCATCAGCCGGCTTTGGCCTTGGCCGGCTTGCGCGCGGCCGGTGGCCGTTTGGCGGGAGCGGCCGGACCGGTTGAGGCCGGCGCCTTTTTGGGCATCTTCAATGAGGCGAGCTGGATCGGGATCAGGTGGGGCAGCAGCCCCGCGTGCGCCTTGCTGGTGGCCACGGGCGCCAGCAGGTCGGCCAGCGTGACGCCGTCGAGCACATCAAAGAACCCCTTCATGGCCTTGTACAACGAGTCCTTGAGCCGGCAATAGCCGTCGAGCCGGCAGGTGTTGTTCTTCTTGTCAAAACACTCCACCAGGGTCAGATCGGTCTCGGTCTGACGGACGATCTCGCCCAGGGTCAGCTCGTTGGCCGGTTTGAGCAGGCGCAGGCCGCCGCCCCGGCCGCGCGTGGTCGCGATCCAGCCACAAGCGGCCAGGATCATCACGATCTTGGTGAGGTGGCTGCGCGAAATGCCGTGTGCCTCGGCAATCTCGTTCACCGTGGGCGGGTGCTCGCGTCCATCACAGGCCGCGCAGTACATCAGCACGCGCAGGCTGTAGTCGGTCCATTGGGTGAGTCGCATCGGGTCTTCGCCCTGTGAAAAGACGAGGTTGGTTCAAGAGGTTTCACTGTACCGTCAAAACGGCGCGCGCCCGGTCGGGCGCGCCGGCCGCTCAACCTCTTGGCCTCTCAGTCCTTGAGGATGGCGCCCGTGCCGTCCTGCACCTGCACATGGATGGGGATGCCCTGGCGCACGCTCATGGACACGGTGCAGAACTCCTCGAACTGCGCGAGCACGCGGTCCAGGTGCTCGATGCGGGCCGCGGCCTGGCCCAGCTCCAGCTTCACGTGGATGCCCACGATGCGCAGGCGCTTGTTCTCGTTGCGGCCCATCTCGGGCGTGGCGGTGGCCACCAGCGTGCCCGGGTCCTGCTTGAACTTCTGCAGCGAAAACAGCAGGCTCGCGCTCAGGCAGTTCGCCACCGCCGCCAGCAGCAGGTGGTCGGGCGCCGGGCCGGCGCCCTGGCCCAGCGGCGCGGGCTCGTCGGCCAGCAGCGACGGCATCGCCGCGCCGAAATCGACGAGGAACTGGTAGCCCGACTGGCGGGTGATGGTCACGCTGGCGTTGTCGCTCATGCCGGGTCCTTCGGTGTGGGTTGCGGGGCAATGTTCCGCATCTTACCCATTCCCCCAGGAGTATGTAGCCACCCACAGGGCCATGACCTACCCCCCACCGCGCTGCATGTACAGGTCGAAGCGTTTCATGAAGGCGTGGCGCTGCGCCGCGTCCAGCCCGTTAAAGACGAAGCCCACGCGCAGCACGGGCATGCGCATGAGCGCGATCACGCGGGGCGGCCGGGTCTGCCAGCTCAGCTGCAGCGCGCCCGGCGGTATCTCCACCCGCGCCGTTTGGCCCTCGCGCAGCCATGCGCAGGCACCGATGGCCGCGGGCAGCCAGCCCAGCCACTCGGCCTCGGTGCAGCCCATGTCGCGCTCGAAGCGCTCCGCATAGCTCGACTGCAAGTCAGCCCCCAGCGATGGGTGGCCAGATGGCCAGCACATCGCCCTCGGCCAGCGTGGTGCTCATGCGCTTGTCGGGCTCGACGTATTTGCCGTTGACCAGCACCAGGTGCACCAGCTTGGGCGGCAGGCCAAAGGGCTCGATGATCTGGCTGATGGGCGCGTCCGGGCTCACCTCCAGCGACAGCTGGTTGCTGCGTCGCGCGTCGGCAGGCAGGTAGTCGGTCAGCGTGGCGAAGAGCTTGAAGGTGATGCGCATGGAAGACATTGTGATAGATGGCAAACGATCCGCCGCCGGGCCGCCCCAAGGCGGATCAGCCCCCTCGGGGGCAGCGACCCGCGCAGCGGCGGAGCGTGGGGGTCATGGGGCCAGCCACCGGGCCGCCCCGAGGCAGGCCCAGCCCCCTCGGGGGGCAGCGACCCGCGCAGCGGCGGAGCGTGGGGGCCATGGGGCCAGCCACCGGGCCGCCCCAAGGCAGGCCCAGCCCCCTCGGGGGGCAGCGACCCGCGCAGCGGCGGAGCGTGGGGGGTCATGGCCTCACCGGCGGCGTTCGTCGGCGGCGCCGCTCCAATGCCCCTGCCCCTGCGCGCTGGACAGGTAGGCGTCCATCAGTTTCGTGGGGTCGTGCATGAGCCGGTCTTTCCATTCGCCCAGGCGCACCTGGCCTTCGACCAGGCCACGCATCACGCCCACGTGATCGGTCCAGCCCACGGAGTTGCAGCCCACCATGACGTCGCCCTGGAACTGCAGGCTCAGGTGCCGGCCCGCGGTCTTGTCGGTCAGCTCCACGTGTTCCCCACCGGGCACGCCCTGCCAGTTGCCAAAGCTGGTGGAGATCAGGCCCAGGGTGTCGAGCACGTTGATCTGCGTCACGCCCGGCAGGCTGGTCGACTGGCCGATCATGTTGAGCGCGGCCACGCGGGCCTGCTCGGCGGCGTTGGGCTGGATGGCGCTGACGATGGTCTTGCCGCTGACCTTGTCGTAGGCCTCGGCGCAATCGCCCGCGGCGTAGATGCCGGGCACATTGGTCTGCAAGTGTTCGTCGGTCAGCACCCCCACCAGGCAGCGCACGCCGCTGGTCTCCAGGAAGCCGATGTTGGGCCGCACCCCGGTGGCGCTGATCACGAGATCGGCCTCCACCCGTTCGCCGCTGGACAGGCGCACCTGCATCTTGCCGTTGGGGGCGGACGCCGAGCCGATGCCGACCACCTGCGCGATCTTGCCCAGCAGGCCGGGCTCGGCGCCGTTGCCGCGCTCGATGGCCTCGACCCGGGTGCCGGTGAACACCTTCACGCCGTGGTTCCCACACCAGTCCTTGATCATGCCGCCCGCCGTGGGGCCCATCATGCGCGGCACCATGCGGTCGCCCATCTCCACCACGGAGAGTTCCACGCCGCGCTTTTGCAGCGCTTCCATGATGATGCAGCCGATGAAGCCGGCGCCCATCTGCAGCACCTTGGCGCCGGGCTTGGCCAGGTTGGCGATGGCGCGCGCGTCGGCCAGCGTCCAGCAGCTGTGCACGCCCGGGCCGTCAATGCCGGGAATGGGCGGTGTGGCGGGCGACGAACCGGTAGCGATCAGCAGGGTGTCAAAACCCAGGGTGTTGCCGTCGCTCAGCTCGACCGTGCGCTTGGCCGTGTCCAGCCGTTTGGCGCGCACACCGCGCAGCAGCTGGATGTTGAGCCGGCTGTAGTGGTCTGCCGTGTGGCGCAGGTGCGTACCCTCTTCGCCCACCTTGCCGATCAGCAGATAGGGGATGGCCATGCGCGAGTACGGGGCCTCGTTCTCGTCGCCCACGAGGGTGATCGGATCGTGGGGCGCGTGCTTGCGGATGGTCTCGGCCGCGATGACACCGGCCGGGCCGGCGCCGAGGATGACGTGGTGGGTCATAGTTTCTCCAAAAGAAAGATAGCGGTCTCAGGAGACCGCTACTTCGTTGCTTCCGGTCATTGTGGGTCAGAGCACGCGCCTTGCGCTTCGCTCCAGTCGGTGATCCGACCCCCCAATGACCTGCGCGTCTTCCGGCGACTCAGAGGCTCAGACGCGCCTTGGTGGCTGCCGTGGGACGGCCTTCCGGGTCCCAGCCGCGCGCGGCGTAGTACTTGGGCAGCATCTCGGGCAGCTTGCTGACCATGCCTTTGGAGGCACCGGTCTTGGCCGCTTCGGTCAGCAGGCGCTTGGGCAGGTTGTCGTCCTTGGCGGTGAAGCCGGCGGCGTTGTTGAATTCGCGCTCCATGTTCCAGATGCGCTCACCGATCTTCTCCAGCTCTTCGGTGGTGAACTCTTCGTTGCACGCGGCCTGCAGCTGCGGTGCCAGATCGGCCACGCCCCAGGCGAAGGTGGTGAACACGCACAGGCCCGACGAGTCGAACGCGGCGGTGGCGTCCTGGAACGCCTTCACCAGCTCCGGCTTGCCTTCGCTCTCGACCGGATCGGTCTTGACCGGGATGCCCAGCACTTCCGACGCGATGGTGTAGCCGCGCAGGTGGCAGGCGCCGCGGTTGCTGGTGGCGTAGGCCAGGCCGATGCCCTGGATGGCGCGGCCGTCGTAGGCCGGGAACTCCTGGCCCTTGACGCTCATGGACAGATCGGGGTGGCCGTATTTTTCGGTCAGGCGTTTGGAGCCCTGGCCGATCTCCTTGCCGAAGCCCTCGCCCTTGGCGGTGATCTCGGCGAAGTGGGCCAGCGCCTGGGCCGAGCCGAACTTGGCGTCGATGCCGAGCTGCTCGGCGGTGAGCACGCCCATCTCGTACAGCTCCATCACCGCGCCCACGGTGGCACCGAAGCTGATCGGATCGAAGCCCTCTTCGTTGCACAGCATGTTGGCGTACTGCAGCGCTTCGAGGTCGTTCACGCCGTTGGCCGCGCCCAGCGCCCAGGCCGCTTCGTATTCCAGGCCGCCGTTGGCGCCCCAGTACTGCGGTTTGTTGGCCACGGTGAAGTGGCCTTCGTCCATCTTGCTGATGCGCCCGCAGGCGATGGTGCAGCCGAAGCAGGCCTGGTTGGTCACCAGGTGCTTCTTGCCGTCGCTCTCGCGCGGCGTGGCCATGGCTTCGGCCGAAATGTCTTTCGCGCCTTCGAACTGCACGTCGCGGTGGTTGCGCGTGGGCAGCGCGCCCATCTCGTTGATCACGTTCATCAGCACCTGCGTGCCGTAGGCCGGCAGGCCCTGGCCCGTCACGGCGTTCTCGGCCAGGATCTTCTTCTTCTCGAAGGTGACCTTCATGAAGGCCTTGGGGTCGCGGATGTTGCCCACGCCCTTGGTGCCGCGCACGGCGATGGCCTTGAGGTTCTTGCTGCCCATGACGGCGCCCACGCCCGAGCGGCCGGCCGCGCGGTGCAGGTCGTTGACCACGGCGGCGTACAGCACGCCGTTTTCACCGGCCTTGCCGATGCTGGAGACCCGCAGCAGCGGGTCCTGCAGGCTGGACTTGAGGACCTCTTCGGTCTTCCACACGCTCTGGCCCCAGAGGTGGCTGGCGTCGCGCAGTTCGGCGGTGTCGTCATTGATGTAGAGGTAGACCGGCTTGGCCGATTTGCCTTCAAAGATCACCATGTCCCAGCCGGCCATCTTGAGCTCGGCGCCCCAGTAGCCGCCCGAGTTCGAGCAGGCGATGGCGCCGGTGAGCGGGCCCTTGGTGATGACGGTGTAGCGGCCACCGGTGGAGGCCATGGTGCCAGTCAGCGGGCCGGTGGCCCAGATGATCTTGTTGTCGGCCGACAGCGGATCGACCTTGGGGTCGACTTCGCTGATCAGGTACTTGCTGCCCAGGCCGCGCGAACCGAGGTAGGCGCGCGCCCACTCCATGTTCAGCGGTTCGGACTTCACGGTGCCCGCGCTCAGGTTGACGCGGAGGATTTTTCCAGCCCAAGACATGTTGATGCTCCTAATTGATCAGTTGGGGTCAGAGCACATCGCTTCGCGAGTGGTCTGACCCACAAGGTTTCAGGCTTGAGGTCAGGCGGCAGACGGCTGGTTGCCCAGCTTGTCGGCCCACTGTTTCATCTTGTCGATGCCGGTCCAGTTGGCGTCCACGAAGGTGATGGCGGCGGTCGGGCAGGCTTCGGCGCAGGCCGGTTCGCCGCCGCACAGGTCGCACTTCTGGACCTTGCCGGTTTCTTGCACGTAGTTGATGGTGCCGAAGGGGCAGGCGATGGTGCAGACCTTGCAACCCACGCAGGTCGCGTCGTTGACCACCTTGGCGCCGGTCATCTTGTCCACCGTGATCGCCTCCACCGGGCAAGCATGCAGACACCAGGCCTCGTCGCACTGGGTGCAGGTGTAGGGCACCTTCTTGCCGGTGTGGTGGAAGTCGAACACCTTGATGCGCGACTTGGAGGTGGCGTAGATGCCGTAGTTCTCAAACGAGCAGGCCATTTCGCACTGCAAGCAGCCGGTGCATTTGTCCGGGTTGATGTGCAGGACTTTCTGCATGTGGGTCTCCTGGTGGGTAGCGGCGCGTCTTATGAAGCGCCTTGCCTATGAAAGGAAATACCTATGCATTGTTGAAGCCCCCTTGCCGTTTTTGTTCAGGGTTATCCCGTAGACACTCCGAACCGGGGTGGAAATTCTCAAAATGAAACAGCACCCCGCTTGGCATACTTGCTGCTGTATGTTGTGCGATTGAGCTCCACTGCGCCATAACGAGACAGGCCCATCCATGAACAACAGCCCGCGCCCGCCGGTCACCACGGCGAACAACCACAGCGACCGCCTGGCCATGATCGAAAACGCGCGGCGGGCCGTGCTCGGTGGTGGTGCTCCCGGTGCGGGCCAGCGGATCGCCCCCTGGATCGAGCGCTCCTGGCGCCGCTGCCTGGCGCAGGGGTTCCTGCCCCGCCAGCCGCTGGTGTTCGACCCCGTGCCCGCCTCCGCCATGAAGCGCGTGATGGAAACCAACCAGCCCCTGCTGCGCGCGGCCGCACCGGTGATCCAGTCGCTCGCGCGCACCATGGCCGACACGCGCTACTTCGCCATCCTCACCGACGCCCAGGGCGTGGTGATCGACGTCAACGGCCCGATCGACCACCAGGACCGGCGCGCCAGCCTGATCGCGCGCGTGGGGGTGGACCTGTCCGAACACCGCGTGGGCACCACCGCCATCGGTGCCACGCTGGCCGAACTGCAGCCGCTCTGGCTGCACCGGGGCGAACACTTTTTCGACACCGCCAGCGTCTACAGTTGCGCGGGCGCGCCGCTGTTCGGCCCCGACGGCCGTTGCGTGGGCATGCTCGACCTCACCGGCGTCGACGTGCCCGAACGCCCGGCCCTCAAGCACCTGGTCAGCCAGTCGGCGCTGAGCATCGAAAACGCGCTCACCCTCGCGCAGCCACACCACCTGCTGCTGCGCCTGAACTGGGCCGGCCGCATGCCGGGGGAAGACAGCGACGGACTGGTGTGCGTGGACCGCGACGGCGTCATCGTCGGCACCAACCGGGCCGCGGCGGACATGCTGGCCCTCGCACCCTGCGCGCCCTGGCCGCACTGCAGCGACGTGTTCGCCATCCCGACCGACAACCTGTTCGACGCCGCCCGCGCCCAGCGCGGCGCGGTCGAACTGCCGTTGTGGTCGGGCCTGCGCCTGCAGGTGCTGGCGCGATTCAACGACGGGCGCGCCAGCACCACACCACAGCGTCCGACCACCCACGCGGGCGTGCCGCTCAGGGAAGTGGAAACCGCACTGATCCGCCGCGCGGTGGAAGAGGCCCGCGGCAACGTGATGCAGGCCGCACGCGTGCTGGGCATCAGCCGCGCCACGGTCTACCGAAAAATCGGTAGGAAGTGATCCCCCCTGCGCCGCTGCGCGGCTTCCCCCCAGGGGGACCACGCCCTTGGCCCGGCAAAGCCGGAGCACACGCCCCACCCCCGTCGCTTGTTCGCTGCGCGTAACCACTCCGCCCCTCAAGGGGCAACGCGAGCGGCCCGGCAAAGCCGGTTCCACCGCGTTCTGGGTGAAGGCACTTTGCTCCGGCTGGACCTTGGGCGATGGGCAGCCTCACTTCCTCCGAACACTTTTCCGGAGAAAGTGAATTCACCCGACACACGCCGAAGATCCGGCTTTGCCGGTCCAAGGGCGTGGTCCCCCTGGGGGGAAGCCGCGCAGCGGCGCAGGGGGGTGCCTTGTCATGGCGCGGTCAACGTTAACCCGTTCTGCTGGAAGATCTTCAGCAGCTCACCGCTGTCGCGCAGGGATTTCATCGCGGCTTCGAGGGCCTGGCCCAGTTCCTTGTTCGCCGACTTGATCGCCATGCCCACGGGCCAGCCGGTGTCGGCGATGCCGTTGTTGAAGTTGATCTTGCTGATGCGGAACTGTCCCGCGCTGTCCGGGTGACGCGACAGCACCGATTCGGCCTGCGCCCGCGTCACGAAGGCCGCCGCCACTTTGCCGTCCACCGCGGCCTGGACCGCCTCGGTGCCGGTGTTGTGGATCGAGACCTGCGTGCGCAGCAGCCCCCCGCCATAACCCATGAGCACGCTGGCCGCGCCCGCGCCGCGCTCGGCCGCCAGCGGCAGGCCCTTGAGGTCTTCGGGGGCCGCCGCGCTGGGCAGGCGCCGCGTGTCGTGCACCAGCACCAGCGACTGCCGCATGTACGGCTCCAGGATCCGCACCTGGGGGTTCTTCTGCGCCAGGTATTTGTCGGCGGGCACCTGCAGCATCACATCGGCCGGGCCGTAGCCCAGGTAGTGCCCCTTCCAGACCATGTTGCGCAGGTCGTCGCCCATGTTCTCGCCGGCGTCGAAGGGCAGCAGCGAGAGCTTGAGGCCCAGCTGTCGGGCCAACGCTTCGGCCAGGGCCACGTCCAGCCCTTTCATGTCGGTCACGGCGCCGTCGGAGAACGGCGCGTTGTCCTTGTACACCGCGACCTTGAGCGCGCCGCTGGCGCGGATGCGGGCCAGGTCACTGAGCTCGGTCTGGGCCTGCGCGGGCGACACCGCGGCCAGCAGGGGCAGCAGCGCGCCGCCCAGCACCTGCCGGCGGTTGAGCGCCGAGGCGGCAGGGGTTGAGGTGTTTCGCATGGTGTCTGTCTCCGGTGGGTGGAAGGCTCGGTCTGTGCCGGCTCGGCGTTCGACATGGAAAGGTGCGGGTCCGGTCGGTCGAACCAGGCGAGACGGGCGGACTCAACCGACAGGCGCTCAGGGCTCGCGACGGGTTTCGATGTAGGTGCGGATCGACCAGATGGCTTCCTGTGACAGCGTACCTTCGAACGGGGGCATGTAGACGCGGCCGTCGCGCACACGCCCGCGCCGCACGGTGGAGAGGAAGTAGTCGTCCATCTCCTTGAAGCAGGTGGCTTTCTTCTCGGCGTCGGCGAAGCCGGTGCAGTCGCTGTCGAGCTTGCGCAGGTCGGGCGAGATGCCGCCCGAGATGGCTTCGAGCCCGTGGCAGCGGGCGCAGTTCTGGTTGTAGGCCGAGGTGCCGATGCGCAGCGCTTCGCCACGGGCCGGGCTTTGCGCGTTGTAGGGGTTGGCGTCGAGCCACTTGGCGCCGAGCTGGGGCAGTGTGCTGGTGTCCACGGCCTGGGGCGTCACATCGCCGTGGGCCATCACGGCGGCGGTCACGAGGGCGCTGGCGCCCAGGGCGACGACGCGCAGTGCGCCACGCGCGGCAGGGGGGAAGGAAAGGAATTTCATGGGGCTTGTCTCCGGTTGTCAGGGTGATTCAAGCTTGTGGGTAGCAAATAGCAGGCCACCAACGCCATCGCCCCCGAATGCCCCGCCGGGGCTTGTGTTCGCCCTGCAAGGCCCTGCCTCGCAAAGTGTTCCAAATTGAATCAGTTGCGCCGTGAGGGACAGGCCGCGTGACACAACGGCGGGGCCGTTTCCCGGCTTTCCGGGCGAAGGCGCCCCCCGGGGGCGGTGGCGGGTTACTTGCTATGTCCCTGTTGGAGACAACAGGCACGCGCAGTATCACACCGGGAATACCAGTGTTGCTTCGCGGGACATAACTGATGAGAATCACATGAGCCAAGACCCACAGAAGACCGAAGAGAACGCACCCCGGGAGGCATCGCAAGATCCGCGATGGCCGATGGACTACTGGGGGGGACTTCCCTCGGACCCAGGAGACGACATGAGTGCCGCCATGTACACGCGCCCCATCGGGAGAGGCGCCGAGCCTGCGCCGCCCGCCGCCTCAGCCGAGGCGGGGCCGGACCCGATCGTGCAGTCGCACCAGCGGTCCCAGGCGTATGGCATCACCGCCAACACCGAGCCCGACTTCTCAAGCCCGGGCCGCGTGGCGCTGACCGAGGCCCTGGACGAAAACCGTTTTCTGTTCCAGCACGCCGCGCCCGTCATGGAGACGCTGTACGACCAGATCGTCAACACCCACAGCATGGTGCTGCTGACCTCGGCCAAGGGCATGGTGCTGCACTCGCTGGGCGACACCGACTTCCTGGAAAAAGCCTCGCGCGTGGCGCTCACGCCGGGCATGGACTGGTCGGAGCAGACCAAGGGCACCAACGCCATCGGCACCGCGCTCACCGAGGAAGAAGCGCTCACGGTGCACGGCAACCAGCACTACCTGAACGCCAACAAGTTCCTCACCTGCTCGGCCGCGCCCATCTTCGACCCTTACGGTCAGGTCATCGGCGCGCTGGACGTCACGGGCGACCACCGCAGCTTTCACCAGCACACGCTGGCGCTGGTGCGCATGTCGGCGCAGATGATCGAGAACCACATGTTCGCCGACATCTTCCCCAAGGCGATCCGCATCCACTTCCACACGCGCTCCGAATTTCTCGGCACCCTGGTCGAGGGCATCGCGGTGTTTTCGCCCGAGGGGCGCTTCATCTCGGCCAACCGCAGCGCGCAGTTCCAGATCGGGCTGCCCTTCGCCGCGCTCAAGGCCCACACCTTTTCCTCGCTGTTCGGCCTGCCGATCTCGGCGCTGTTCGAGCTGTTCAGCGGCGCCATGCCCAACCCGAAACAGCTGTGTCTGCACAACGGGGTGTCGGTGTGGTGCCGCGCCAAGATCAAGCAGGCCAACCCCTGGTCCTCGGCCAAGCCCATGGGGCAGGACCAGGAGCCCGCTGCCGAGGCCCAGGCCGGCGCGCCCGCCGCACCGTTCAAAACCAGCGTGAAGAAAATGCAGTTCTCCACCCTGCACTACCTGGACACGGGAGACCCCCAGGTGTCCAACGTGATCCACAAGCTGCGCATGGTCTCGGGCAAGGACATCCCGGTCATGATCCTGGGCGAGACCGGTACCGGCAAGGACCTGCTGGCCCAGGCCATCCACGGCGACTCACCGCGTTCGGCGCAGCCCTTCGTGTCGGTGAACTGCGCCTCCATCCCCGAAACGCTGATCGAGTCCGAGCTCTTCGGCTACGAAGAAGGCGCGTTCACCGGTGCGCGCAAGAAGGGCTCCATCGGCAAGATCCTGCAGGCGCATGGCGGCACGCTGTTCCTCGACGAGATCGGCGACATGCCCAAACACCTGCAGGCGCGGTTGCTGCGCGTGCTGCAGGAGCGCCGGGTCAGCCCGCTGGGCGCGGGCAAGGAAGTGGACGTGGACGTGGCCGTGGTCTGCGCCACCCACAAGAACATCAAGGACATGATCGCGCGCGGCGACTTCCGCGAAGACCTCTACTACCGCCTCAACGGTCTGGTGGTGCGGCTGCCGGCGCTGCGCGAACGCACGGACTTCGAACTCGTGGTGAAGAAGATCCTGCACACGCTGTGCGAAAACGCCGCCCAGATCGGCATCTCGACCCAGGTGATGGACCTGTTCAAGCGCTACCACTGGCCGGGCAATTTCCGCCAGTTGCACAACCTGCTGCGCACGGCGGTGGTCATGGTGGGCTGCCAGGGCTCGATCGAGATGGAGCACCTGCCCGACGATTTCCTGGAAGAGCTGGAGCACGGCCTGCCCAACCCGATCGCGGCGCGCTTTCTCGGCCACGCCACACCAGCGCCGCCCCTGCCCGACATGCCCAGTACCGCCCCGATGCCCGACCCCATCGCCGAGGGCGGCCGGCTGCAGGACGTGGCCCTGAGCGCCATGGCGCAGATGCTGCGGCTGCACAAGGGCAACGTGTCGGCCGCGGCCAAGGCGCTGGGCGTGTCGCGCAACACCATCTACCGCAAGAAGGACCAGCTCCCACCGGATGTCTTGTGACTCCCGGCGCTAGTGCGTTTCCGGCGCGGAGGGGTCACTCCTCTCCATCCACACCGGCTCCAGCTCGCGCCAGGCGCGCTGCACGTTGAAGTCGTGGCGCTCGGTGTGTCCGGCCCAGGTCCGGTAGGCTGGCAGCGCCACGGTGCCCGATTCGCTGGCCTGCAGGCCCCGGTCCATGGCCTGCAGCACACCGGCACGCAGGTCGGCGAGGTAGTGGCGGGTGTCCGTCAGCGCTGGCGGCAGAGCGCCCGGCGCCACGGCGCGCGACACCGTGCTGGACACCAGCACACGCGGGCGCAGCGCGGCCAGCCGCTCCAGCGCCGCGAGCCAGCCGTCCACGCTGCCCTGGGCCAGCTCGGGCACCCGTTCTCCGTACACCAGCCCGCCGGCCCACAGCAGGCGCTCGCGCGCGCTCCACAGCACCAGATCGCCTTCGGTGTGGCCCTGCTCAACGCGCATCACCCGCAGGCGGTGCCGCCCCACACGCAAGACCTCGCCTTCGGTGAGCGTGCGGCTGGGCAGCACGATCTGCGTGCCCGCCATCGCGTCGGCCCCGAGCTTCGCGCTCAGGCTGGCCAGGCAGTCCGGGCAGCGCCGCCGCATGGCCTCGCGCGTGGGCGCGCTGGCCAGGATCTCCAGCCGGCCCGCGGCCAGCAGGTCGGCAAAGGCCGAGTTGGCGAGCACGTTCTCCGCGTGCGCATGGGTGTTGACGATCCAGCGCACCCGGGCCTGGAAGCGGCAAGCCAGCGATGCGCGCACGCGCAGACCGTGCTGGTGGCTGGGGCCGGGGTCGATCACGAGCGCCTCGCCGCCGTCGATCACCACACTGGTGGGCGCCACATGGCCGGCGTTAAGCGCTGAGATGTCACTCGGCAAGGCGGACGGCCAGACCCACGCGCCCGGCGCCAGCCGCTGCCAGGGCACGGCCTCGGCCTGGCCGCAGTCGGGCGCTTCTGCAGGGCCGGCCTGCGCCGGGGCCGCAGCACCCCACAGACCACCCACGCCGGCCAGCCACAGCAGCAGCGGCCCGCCGCCGCGCCCAAGCCACCGCACCAGGGCACGCAGCGCGGCGCTCACTGGACAACCCTCCGTGCTGCGCACTGCGGGGCTGAGCGCCTTCGGAACGGCCGTGCGGCGCTCATGCCGGCCTCCCCCGCACGCAGGCGCGCAGCGCCGCGAGCATGGCGGGCTCGCTCCCCAGGTGTCCGCTCGGTGGCTGGTGCAGCGTGGCGCATGGCGGCGCGGTGCGCGCGCCCAGGGCGGCCCAGGCGCGGCTGTTCTGCGGCGGGCAGATGGCGTCGAAGCGGCCGTGCACCCAGTCCACGGGCACACCCCGCTGCGCCAGCAGCAACACCGCGCGGTCGAGTTCACCGGGCCGCACAAAACCCTGGCGCCGCAGGTAGTGCGCCTGGACGCGGTATTTGTCCAGCGCGGCGCGCTCGCTGCGGCCCGGCCCCCGCTGGTGTGCCCGCGCCTGGGCGCGCCGTTGCCGGCGCCGCAGCTGCGCCCAATCGCGCCGGATCGCGGCGGCCAGCGCGGCGCGCCCCGGCCCTGAGAACGGGTTGGCCGTCTCCCCGGGCCCTGGCCCGCCCCCTGGGAGATCGCCAACACCTTGCGAGGCGTGCCGCAGGCTGCGCCGCATGCCCCGGCCCGCCGCCGCCGACTCCAGCAGGCTCCAGCGCCGAACCACGCGCAGTGTTGCAACACCGGGTGTTCCACTTTGAAGCAGTTGTCTCAGCCGGGCCAGCACCGCTGGCACAGACCGACCGGGCCTGGCGGGCCAGGCGGGCTCCGGGCCGAGCGCGCCCAGCGTGCGCACCGGGGGCTGCAGCAGCCCGCCCACCTCGCGCCGGCTCAGCGCGAAAGCGCCGCGCAACACCAGGCGCTGCACCCGCTGCGGGTGCGCCTTGGCATAAGCCAGCGCCACCACCGTGCCCCACGACCCCGCCAGCAGCGACCAGCGCTCGACGCCCAGATGCCGCCGCAGCGTCTCCAGATCGGCCACCAGCGCGTGGGTGGTGTTGGCGGTGGTTTTCCCTCTGGGGCGGCTGGCGCCGCAGCCGCGCTGGTCGGGCGCAACCGCCCACTGGCGCGACAGATCCAGCGGCGCCAACATGCCGGGCTGGCAGCCGCTGCCCGGCCCGCCGTGCAGCAGCAACCAGGGCTCACCCCGCGGGTCGCCCACGGTGCGAAACGCCATGCGGTGACCGCGCCCGAGCGGCAACACCGCAGGCCGCGGCCAGGCGCTGCGCAGGCTGGCGCCACGCACCGGCTCAGGGTTGTCCCTAGCCTGGTGGTTTGTGGCATCGATATTGCTGAACATGGTGGCGGCTTGAGGTGCAGTGGTGCTGACAAGTTCGCAGACATGTTTCATGCCAACCCACTTTACTGGAGACAAACCATGCAATGGACCACCCCCGCTTTCACCGACCTGCGTTTCGGCTTCGAAATCACGATGTACATCGCCAACCGCTGAGCGGCGCTGGCAGATGTGATCGGGGCGCACGGGTCGACCACACGTGCGCCTTTTTTGTTCCTTTCCACGGTGAACTGACATGCGCATACGGGTTCTCGGATCGTCCGCCGGTGGGGGCTTCCCGCAATGGAACTGCAACTGCCCCAACTGTGACGGCTTTCGCCGCGGCACGCTCAAGGCGCGTGCACGCACGCAGTCGTCCATCGCGGTCAGTGCCAACGGAACCGACTGGCTGCTGGTCAACGCCTCGCCCGACATCCTGACCCAGATCCGCGACAACCCCGAGCTGCAGCCGGCCCGCGCCATCCGCGACAGCGGCATCGCCGCCGCGCTGCTGATCGACGCGCAGATCGACCACGTCACCGGCCTCCTGATGTTGCGCGAGCGCCAGACGCCGCTGCCCCTGCTGGCCACGCCCGAGGTGCTCTCGGACCTGTCCGACGGTTTTCCCATCACCCGAATCCTCTCCCACTTCTGCGGCGTGAGCACGCATGCGCTGGCCATCGACGGCCGCACGCTGCCCGTGCCCGGCCTGCCCGATGTGCAGCTGCAGTGCGTGTCGCTCTCGTCCAAGCCGCCCCCGTATTCCCCGTTTCGCGGCAACCCGCGCCCAGGCGACAACATCGGCCTGGTGATCACCAACCCGCTGAACGGCCAGCGCGTGTTCTACGCGCCCGGCCTGGGCGAGGTCACGCCAGCGCTGCTGGAGCTCATGGCCACTTGTTCGGTGGTGCTGGTCGACGGCACCTTCTGGACCAACGACGAAATGCAGCGCATGGGCCTGCACAGCAAGACCGCCACCGACCTGGGCCACCTGCCGCAGAGCGGGCCTGGCGGCATGGTCGAACAGCTCGACCGCCTGCCCGCCCACATCCGCAAGATCCTCATCCACATCAACAACACCAACCCCATGCTGGTGGAAGACTCCGACGAACGGGCCGAACTCACGGCTCATGGCATCGAGGTTGCCCACGACGGCATGGACATAGTTTTTTAGAGCCCGCACCATGGAAATCGCCCAAGCCATCCGCAACGACAACCACCTGCCCGCCTGGAGCCCCGAAGCCTTCGAGGCCCAGCTGCGCGACAAGGGCCGCTCGTACCACATCCACCACCCGTTCAACGTGCGCATGAACGCCGGTGGCTGCACGCCCGACGAGATCCGCTGCTGGGTGGCCAACCGCTTCTATTACCAGATCTGCATCCCGCGCAAGGACGCCGCCATCCTCGCCAACATGCCCGACCGCGCGCACCGCCGGCTGTGGCTGGAGCGCATCCTGGACCACGACGGCCATGGTGACTTTGAAGGATCGGCCGCGGGCGGCATCGAAGCCTGGACGCGACTGGGCGAGGCGGTCGGCATCTCGCGCGAAGACCTGTGGTCGCTGCTGGGCGTGGTGCCCGCGGTGCGTTTCGCCTGCGACGCCTACGTGAACTTCGCGGCCAAGGCGCCGTGGCAGGAAGCCGTGTGCTCCTCGCTCACCGAGATGTTCGCGCCGCAGATCCACAAAGACCGCCTGGCCACCTGGCCCACGCACTACCCCTGGATCGAGTCCGACGGCCTGGCCTATTTCCGCAACCGCATTCCGCTGGCCACGCGCGACGTCAAACACGGTCTGCAGGTCACGCTGGCGCACTTCCAGACCCGGCAGGCCCAGCACCACGCGCTGGACATCCTGCAGTTCAAGCTGGACATTTTGTGGACCATGCTCGACGCGATCGAGAAAGCCTGTCAGTGATGAACTCCCCCCTGCGCCGCTTCGCGGCTTCCCCCCAGGGGGACCACGCCTTTGGACCGGCAAAGCCGGATCTTCGGCGTGTGCTGGGATTGACACGCACGCCGGACAGGTTTCTGCGCCGCATCGAACAACCCATATGGGCACTGCGATGAGTACGTTGCCGAATCAACCCAAGCTCTCGCGGCGCTTCCGCCTGCAGTACGAGGAAGCGCAAAGCCGCTGGGTGTTGCTGTACCCCGAGGGCATGGTGCAGCTCAACCCATCGGCCGCTGAAATCCTGCAGCGTTGCGACGGCGAGCGGACGTTTGAAGGCATCGTCGCCGAGCTGGAAGCCGCGTTCAACGCGCAAGGCATTGCGCCCGAAGTGCGCGCACTTCTTGAGGAAGGACAACGCCGTGGCTGGATCGACTGACCCCCCCACCGTCGGCCAGCCGCTCTGGCTGCTGGTCGAGCTGACCTACAAGTGCCCGCTGCACTGCGTGTTTTGCTACAACCCCACGCAGCACGCGCACATCCACGACGAGATGAGCACCGCGCAGTGGGTGGACGTGATGCGGCAGGCGCGCAAGCTGGGCGCGGCGCAATTGGGCTTTTCGGGCGGCGAGCCGCTGCTGCGCGACGACCTGGAAGAACTGGTGCAGGAAGCCCATGCCATGGGCTACTACACCAACCTCATCACCTCCGGCGTGGGCCTCACACCCGCGCGTGCGCAGAAGCTCAAAGACGCCGGGCTCGACCACGTGCAGCTCTCGTTCCAGGACTCCACCCGGGAGCTGAACGATTTTCTGAGCCACACCAAGACCTTCGAGCTCAAGCAGCGCGTGGCCAAGCTGATCAAGGCGCACGACTGGCCGATGGTGATGAACTGCGTGCTGCACCGGCACAACCTGCCGCACGTGGGCAAGATCATCGAGATGGCGGTGGCACTCGAAGCCGAGTACCTGGAGCTCGCCAACACGCAGTACTACGGCTGGGCCTGGGTCAACCGGGACCATTTGATGCCCACGCGCGAAGAACTCGTGGAAGCCGAGGCCGTGGTGAACCGCTTCCGCGCTGAGCAGGAAGGAAAGATCGGCCCGAAATGCCGCGTGCTGTTCGTGGTGCCCGACTACTTTGAAGAGCGGCCCAAGGCCTGCATGAACGGCTGGGGCGCGGTGTTCCTCTCCATTGCCCCCGACGGCCTGGCCATGCCCTGCCACAACGCGCGCGACCTGCCCGGCCTGCAGCTGCCCAACGTGAAAGACACGCCCATCGCCGACATCTGGGAGCGCAGCACCGCCTTCAACGCCTACCGGGGCGACAGCTGGATGAAGCCCACCTGCCGAACCTGTGACGAACGCCATAAAGACTTTGGCGGTTGCCGCTGCCAGGCCTTCCTGATCACCGGCGACGCCACCGAGACCGACCCGGTGTGCAGCAAGTCGGCCCACCACCACAAGGTGGTGCAGGTGGTGAAGAACGCACCCGCGCGGCGCAACATCCCCATCGTGTTCCGCAGCGACGCCGAGTCGCGCGCGCTGCACCCCGCGCCATGAGCGCAGCGCCGGGCCCGAACGCCCCACAGCCCGCTCACACATGAGCCCGCCCGCAGCGCCGACCGCCAGCGCCCCACACCACCGCATGCTCGGTGCCTCGCTGGTGAGCCGCATACCCGGCGCCAGCCACGGCACGCTCGCGCTGGAGCGCATGGAGCACGGCCTGTTCCTGCTCTGGCTGGCCTACATGGGCCTGCTGGTGTTTGGCGCCCTGCTGTTGTGGCAGGCCGGTGCCTGGCATCGGCTGGTGGACGCCGACCCGACGGGCCTGACCGTCACCATCGTGCTGCTGTTCATCGGTTGCTCGGTCTGGGCCGGGCGCCGCGCCTGGATGCTGGGCTGGCAACGCCAGCGGCTCGACGCGCAGCTCGCCGCAGCGCACCACCCCACGTCACCCACCGGCTGGAGCGCCGAATACCACCAGGGCTGCGCACTGCCCGGTGCCGATCATTCCATCTGGCTGCAGGTGCTGGGCGAGCGCGCCCACGGCCCGCACGAAATGGCCTGGTGGCTCAACGGCATCCAGCTCAAGCTCGGCCTGCTCGGCAAGGTGATCGGCTTTTCCATCCTCGCGCTGCAGCTCGGCCAGATGGACAGCTTCGACGCCAGCCAGTCGTCGCTGCTGCTCAAGAACCTCACCGGCGGCCTGGGCATCGCGCTGCTCACCACCGTGACCGGCCTCACCGGCAACATCCTGCTCGGCCTGCAGCTCATGCGGCTCGACCGCTTTGCCGACGCCCTGGTGGCCGACACCCTGGCCGCCGGCCTCACGCCGCCCGCCACCCCACCGCAGGAGCCGCCCCATGGCGATCGGCCGCGCGGTCCGTGACACCGAGACCGATCCGTTCTACGACATGTTGTTCAACATGTTGATCGCCTTCGTCTTCTGCTTCGTCATCGCCCTGCTCTCGTTCAACCCCAAGGCCCGCAAGGCCGGCGACATCCCGGCCAAGGCCGAGTTCATCGTCACCGTGTCCTGGCCCGACAACAACCCCAACGACGTGGACGCCTGGGTGCTGGAGCCCGGCGGCAAGACGCTGTGGTTCCGCCAGCGCGACGCCGGCATGCTGCACCTGGACCGCGACGACCGCGGCGCCAAGAACAACAGCGTGCTCGTCAACGGCCGCGAGATCAGCAGCCCGGTCCGCCAGGAGATCGTCACCCTGCGCGGCCTGGTGCCGGGCGAATACGTGGTGAACGCGCACTACTACGAAAGCAAGGACAAGCTGCCGGTGGACGTGTCGGTGGCCGTGGTGAAGGTCAACCCGCAGGCCGAGATCGTCTACACCGGCACGCAGCAGATCCCCGCCAAGGGCGACGAACGCACCCTGGTGCGCTTCAGCATCGACGAGGGAGGCAGCGTCACCGACCTCAACACCCGGCCCTTGACGATCGTGCAGCGCGCCGGACTCTGATCCCCACAAGAAACACCATGATCCCTGCCGTCTCCTCCCAGTTGCTGCTGCTCGTGCTGGTGTACGCGCTGCTCGCGTTCCTGCTGCTCTGCCTGTGCCTGGCCACGCGCTGGCCCTGGGCCGTGAAGGGCGCGATGGTGCTGCTGGTCAGCGGCTTCTATGTGTTTGGCCACCACACACTGCAAGGCATCGCCGGCTGGCCGAGCGACGACGCGCTGCCCAAACGCTTCATGCTGCTCTCGGCCGTGTTCGACGAACCCAGCCCCGGCCGCGGCCACAAGGGTGCCATCTACATCTGGGTCAACCCCATGAAAGACAACGCGCCGCTGGAAATGCCGCGCGTGTTTCGCCTGCCGTATGAAAAAGACCTGCACCGCATCCTCGGTGACGGCATCAAGAAGGCGCGCGAAGGCAACACCCAGATGGGCAGCACCGAGCCCAAACGCGGCCAGGGCGGCCTGGCCTGGCTGCTGCCCGCGAGCAACGACAAGGTGGAGATCAAGTTGACGGACCTGCCACGCGCCCAGTTACCCGAAAAATGAGCGCTCGCACCCCAACCAGCCGCAGTGTCTTGCCCCCTCTCCCGCCCGCGGGAGAGGGTCGGGGTGAGGGCCCGCGCGCCCACACCTCACCCATCACCACCACCATCGCGACCACAGCAGCCACCCTCCTCCTCACCGCCTGCAACCCCAGCAACCAAGGCAATGACTGGTTCCCCCTGCGCGAAGGCGACGAACAAACCCTGGCCGTGCGCTACACCAGCGAAGAGCCCCGCGAACCCGAACAATGGACCCTGCGCGTGGCCCAGCCCGAGACGTTTCAAGACCAGACCGTCGCCGTGCGCCACCACTCCGCCGGCGTGAGCTACTACCTCAAGGCGGACGAGCAAGGCATCCGCCGCATCGCCACCCGCACCGACATCGACAACCAGCCCACGGCCGACGCCGACCCGATCTGGGTGCTGAAAGCTCCGTACCAGGTCGGCACCGAATGGACCACGCCTACCGTGCCCTACCTGATCCAGCGCCGGAACGAACACCCGCGCGACCTGAAATACACCCACAAGGCGCAGATGACCTGGCGCATCGAAGCCGTGGACGACAGCGTGAAGCTCGCCGATGGCAGCACCCACCAACCCTGCCTGCGCGTGGTCGGCCTGGCCCGCCTGAACCTCTACACCGACCCGGTGAACGGTTTCACCGACGTACCCCTGATCAGCCGCGAGTGGTACTGCCAGGGCGAGGGACTGGTGAAGTTTGAGCGGGAGGAAAAAGTGCCCAATGGCTTCCTGACGGGAGGCGTTCTCACGGCGGAGTGGGAGCGATGAGGCAGCAACATCGGTCTGCAACAAGGCTTGGCACTCTGGCCGCTTGGTGGCCATGCCCTTGAAGCTGCGCAGCAAGTGGGTGAACGTTGTGCCGACACCATAGTTTCACTTGGTGCCACGCTGCTCATCAGCTCCCGCCAGCCGCTCCGCTGTCTTCGCCGTGTTCGACACCACCCACAAGCGCAGTTTCTCCAGAAACACCCGCCCACTGGGCGCGAGCAGCGGCGCCAGCTCATCGCACGCCCCCTGCAGCGCAGCCGGTAGCTGGCGCGCAAGTTCGGCGGCGGTCTTTTGCAGGAAGGGTGCGCCCATGCCCAGCTCGCGCGCCAGCGCGGTCACCTGCTCGCGGCCCACCTGGCCGGGCAACACTTCACCGCCCAGACCGAACGCGAATTCGCGCGAGAGGCCGGGGTAGATGCGGGTGCACATGAGGTCGTAAAACGGGGTGAGCCGCACACCAGCACCGGGCAGCTCGTAGATGGACAGGTTCTTGGCGTGGCCGTCGTTGTTGCCGGTGTAGAGGTTGAAGAACACCCACTGCACCAGGTGGCGCAGGTCCAGCGCGGCCCATGTGGTGGCCTCGTAGCTGGCCGGCTGCGGCACCTGACCGGCGGGCAGCAGCACGAAGCCACCGGCCGTGTCACCCGCCACCTCCAGCAACATCGCAAACAGGGTGGAGGCTTTGCGCTGCCCGGAGAGGTAGACGCGCAGCTCGCCTTCGGGCAGCAGATTTTCAAAGAAGACCTGCACGGCATCGGACCGCTGTGGGCCGGGCAGCAAGGGAATGGCGGCCACGGGCCGGGGCTGGGCGCGCTGCAGCCAGCTGGCTGCGTATTCAAAGACGAGGGGCGATGCGTCGCGCACCGCGCCCACGCGCTCGGTGCCGAAGAACACGTCCAGCGTGTCGGGCCGGGCCATCAGATGGCCTGCTGCGATTTGGGCCGGACCACCACCTCCAGGCCCAGCAGATCCAGCAGGTCGAGCACCTTCTGCAGTTGTACGGTGGGCTTGCCGTTTTCCAGCTCGACGATGAAGCGGTTGCCGGTGTTGCCCAGGCCCGCTACGTCAAGCTGACGCAGGGCGCGCCGGGCGCGTTGGTTTCGCACGAGGGCGCCCAACTCGGCCGAGGTCTTGACGACCGCTGCCAGATCAGATGAATTACCGATCGGGACTTTTTTTGGATGGGGCATGGTTGTGCACCTGCTTGATTACCTATCGGTAATTTTGTGTGCACAACCCCCTGCGGCCAAGGAAAAAATGACCGAGCGGTCATTGATGAACAGAGCCATGATGGACGGCGGGGCTGCCCCCGGCAGACCCCAGCCGCCTCGCTCCTTCCAAGCAGCAACGCACCACGTCGCGGGCATGCAACCCGCGTGGTGCGTTACCGGGCCGGATCAGCGCTTGCCGCCGCCGTTGCCGCCGCCCTTTCCACCACCGTTGCCGCCCCCGCCATTGCCGGAGTTGCCGCCTTTGCCGCCGTTACCGGAGTTGCCGCCGGCGTTGCCACCGCCGCCCGCATTGGAACCTCCGCCCTTGTTGCCGCTGTTGCCGGCGCCTTGGCCGCCACCGGCATTGCTGTTGCCGCTGTTACCGCCCTTTGCTTTGCTGCCCGCCGTTGCGGGGCGACCGGTGGTGGTCGCGACGGTCAGTCCGTCGGCTTTGTCGGCCCGGTTGGCCGCGCTGACCACGGCGCCCAGGCGCAGGCCCAGGCTGTTGGCGATCTGGCCCCAGCCCATGCCGCTGTCGCGCAGCGCCTGCACATCGCTGGTGGCCAGGGCGAGCTGTGCGGTGGTGGGTTCGGTGATGCCCTGCTGGCTGAGGTTGGCCCGGGCCAGTTGCAGGGCCATCTCTTGCTGTCGCGCAGACACGACGGGATCGACGACGGTCGGCACCGGTTCGACCACCACGGTGACCTGGGCCCAGGCGGCGCCAGCGGCCAGGCCGGCGATGGCCAGCACGAGCGGGCGCAGGGTGTTCAGAGTGTTGATTCGGTGTGGGTTGTTCATGAGGTACTCCATGTGAAAAAAAGCCGAAGTGGATGCTACCCAGGGTAGGCGAGCGGCCCGGTCTCCAGATGTGACAACACGTATCAGCACAACACCGCGCGACCCGCGACACAGGCCAGGCAACAAAACGTAAGCGCGGAAAGAAAGAACGCATTTCAGGCGGATTTAAGGGACGGATCGCATCGTTGCGTCGGCGGTGCGAGGGGCACCTCCGACGGCCGGCTCGGCTTCGGGTCGATGGCGTCATCACAAACACCAATGAGGACACATAGACATGAACCACCCAAACACCTCCCCCACCCGCTCGCCACTGGCCGGACTGCGGTTGCTATCGGCCTCATTGCTCATGGCAGGCCTGGTCGCCTGCGGTGGCGGCAGTGACGGCAGCACCACCGCCACAGCCAAGTCGTACAAGGGCACGGTGACCACCTTCGACAGCCCGCAGAGCTTCAGCGTGGACGGCATCCCGGTCGATGCCAGCGGCTCCAACGCCGTGCCCCAGAACATGGCCAAGGGAACCCGGGTCGAGATTCAGGGCGAGATGGTCAATGGCCGACTGCAGGCACGGCGCGTCGAACTCGACGATGACGACGCGGGCGATGACGCCAATGTCGATCCCAACGAGCTCGATGGCCGTGTGACAGCCTATTCAGGCCCCACCCATTTCAGCGTGGACGGCATCCCTGTCGATGCGAGCGCTGCCCCTACCACGCTGGCCGTCGGGGTGCGCGTCGAGGTGTATGGAACGATGACCAACGGCACCATGGTGGCCAGCCGTGTCAAGCTCGAAGATCAGGACTCTGCCGATGACACCCCGGACGACAGCGACGATGACAGTCCGGACGACGACACCGACGACGACTCCAGCGACGATGACTCGGCCGGTGGCGACGACGACAGTTGCGATGCCGTGGGCAAATCGGACTGTGAAGACGACGGCAAGGACTGATGGAGGCCCGGGCGCAGGGGTTCGGCGCACAACCGCCGAATGCCTGCGCCGCCGGTTCAGGGTTTGATGGTCATGACCCACTCGGCCAGGGTCTTGATGTCGGCCGGGCTCATGCTGGGGTGTGCGGGCATGGGAATGCGGCCCCATTTGCCCTTGGAGCCGTTCTGGATGGACTGCACCAGTGAGGCCACGGCGTCTTTGTCGTCCTTGTATTTTTCGTGCACGGCGCTGTAGGCCGGCCCGACGATCTTTTCCTTGGCCGAGTGGCAGGACAGGCAACCGTTGTTCTTGGCCAGTTCGATGGCGGCGGCCTCGTCCACCGCGTGTGCGGCGCCAGAGGCGAACAGGAGGCCGGAGGTGAGGAGGATGAGAGTGCGCATGTCGATCTCGAAAAACAACAGAAACAAAAAAGGGTGAGGGCTCAAACTCGGCAGAAACCGCCAAGAGCCCCCACCCAGCACACACCAAGGATCCGGCTCCGCCGGTCCAAGGTGTGGTCCCCCCTCAGGGGGGACGCCGCAAAGCGGCGCAGGGGGGAACCTACTTCATCAACTTGAAGGTCCAGACGGAACCGCCCTGTTCGAGGAAGTTGACCTTCTTGGCCACTTCACCACCCCACAGCGGCACCGCGCCACCCCAGCCGGAGACCACGCTCACGTACTGATCGCCGCCTTCGGTCCAGGTGATGGGAGGGGCCACCACGCCGGAGCCGGTCTGGAACTGCCAGACCACCTTGCCGGTCTTGGCATCGGCCGCCTTCAGGTAGCCCTCAGGCGTGCCCCAGAACACCAGGTCGCCCACGGTCAGCACACCACCCCAGAGCGGCGCTTCGTTCTTCACTTCCCACTCGACCTTGCCGGTCTTGGGGTTGATGGCGCGCAGCGAACCGATGTGGTCGTCAAACAGCGGCTTGATGGTGAAACCCGCGCCCAGGTAGGCGGCGCCCTTCTTGTAGGTGATGGGTTCGTTCCAGATCTCCATGCCCCATTCGTTGGTGGGCACGTAGAACAGGCCGGTCTTGGGGCTGTAGGCCATGGGCATCTGGTTCTTGCCGCCCAGGAAGCCGGGCGCCGAGAACACCGGCTTGCCCTTGGCACCATCGCCACCGGCCGCGGTCGGGTCGCCCGGGCGGTTGGCGGGGTCGAAGTTGGGGCGGCCGGTCTTGAGATCTATGCCGGTGGCCCAGGTCACCTTCTTCACGAAGGGGAAGGCGTTGAGCAGCTTGCCGTCGGCCGCATCCAGCACGTAGAAGAAGCCGTTGCGGTCGGCCTTGGCGCCAACGCGTTTGCCGTCCATGTCGAAGGTGATGAACTCGTTCACACCGTCGTAGTCCCAGCCGTCGTTGGGCGTGGTCTGGTAGTGCCACTTGATCTGGCCGGTCTTCACGTCGATGGCGACGGTGGAGGCCGAATACAGGTTGTCGCCCTTGCGCACGTGGCTGTTCCAGGGGCCGGGGTTGCCGGTGCCGAAATAGGCCAGGCCGGTCTTGGGGTCGTAGCTGCCGCCGAGCCAGGTGGCCGCGCCACCGGTCTTCCAGGTCTCGCCGGGCCACGATGCGTTGGTGGTGCCGGTGATGCCGTTTTCCTTGCCGTCCTTGTAGCCCATGTGGCCTTCGACCATGGGGCGCACCCAGACCATCTTGCCGGTCTTGGGGTCGCGCGCTTCCACGCGGCCGACCACGCCGAACTCACCACCGGAGACACCGGTCATGAGCAGGCCTTCGGCGATCAGCGGCGCAGCGGTGTAGCTGTAGCCGGCGGAGTAGTCGTCGATCTTCTCGCGCCACACCACCTTGCCGGTGTCCTGGTCGAGCGCCACCAGCTGGGCGTCCAGCGTGCCGAAGATGACGAGGTTGTCGTACAGCGCGGCGCCGCGGTTGATCACGTCGCAGCAGGGCATGATGCCCTCGGGCAGGCGGTGCTCGTACTTCCAGAGCTTCTTGCCGGTCTTGGTGTCGAGCGCGAAGATGCGCGAGTAGGACGCGGTGACGAACATCTTGCCCTTGTTCACCAGCGGCTGCGCTTCCTGGCCGCGCTGCTTTTCACCACCGAAAGACATGGACCACGCGGGCACCAGCTTGGCGATGGTTTTTTCGTTGATGCCGGTCAGCGACGAATAGCGCTGGCCCTGGGTGCCCAGGCCCCAGCTGAGCACGTTCTCGGGGGTCTTGGCGTCGTCCGCGATCATCGCGTCGGTCACGCCCTGGGCGCCGACATGGGCCGTGGCGGCCATGACCAAAAGGCTCAATAGAGTGCGTTTCACTGGTTTGTCTCCTGCTCGTTCGTGAGGTTGATGGGCTGGCGTGCCCGGCCGTTCGTGAACTCCCGACCCTCCGGTCTGTGGGTTGCACGGGCATCAAGGGGGCAACTTCTGTGCCACGCCGCGCCCAAGCCTTTCTCGCGTTTTTTGAGCGCCTTTTCCGCGTCTTTTTGCGACGGTTTCAAGGGTATTCCCTAGGCCTGAGTGGGGGTTGGCGCGCAGAACTGCGCCAGCCACTGTTCCCCCGCCTGCATCGGGGCCGTGACACTGTTCAGAAATGTGGCAGCCGCATGGTCAGGCTGCAACAGCCCGCGGGCGCCCCGGGCACCCGCGCCAGGCCTCAGCGGCCAGGCGCCGGGCCGGCCAGGGCGCGCTGCTCGTAGCGCGGGTACCACTGGCTCAGGCTGCGGTGCAGCTCGGCCGGTTGCGCGGCCCAGCGCGCGAAGCGCTCGGGCACCGGCGTGCGCAGCACCTCGCCCAGGTCGAGCCCGCGCTCGGCGCTGGTCTGCATCAGCACGGTGAGCCACCGCAGCCAGTCGCGCGTCTGCCGCACACCGGCCAGCCCGCTGTGCACCGGGCCGTGGCTGGGCACCACGGTTTTCACCCGACCGCTGGTGATGAGCTGTTCCAGCACATCCAGGCTGGCGAGCCAGCGTTCAAAGTCGGCGTGCGGCGTGGTGGGCACGCGTTCAGCGAACACCAGGCCGCCGGCGAACAGCACACCGGTGTGGTGGTCGAGCAGCACGAGGTCGTCGGCGGTATGTCCCTGCAGGCGCATCAGCTCCAGCCGGTGCTGGCCGAGCGGCAGGGTCTGCGGTGGCACCGACTCGCGCGCTGGGCTGGACTCGGTGCCGCGCATCCAGTCGCCACAGAGGCGGTAAAGGTTGTCGGCGTAGGCGCCGCCTTCGGCCTGCATGCCGGCGATGCTGCCGGGCAGCGCCTGCGTGGGCCGGTCGGCCCAGGCCTGGTTGCCAAAGAAGTAGTCGGGGTGCAGGTTCAGGCTCAGCACGCGCTGCACCGGCTCGCGCGTGAGGCGCTCAATGGCGCGGCGCTGCTGCTCGCCGTACAGGCGCGACGGGCCGGTGTTGATCACCACCACGCCCGCGCTGGTGGTGATGAAGGCGGTGTTGATGATGTTGCAGCCGTTGGCGCGGCTGAAGTCCTGCACGGCCCCTTCGATCACCCAGGTGCCTTCGGCGATCTGGCGGGGCCGCAGGTCGTAGTTGAAGGTGGCGGCGTCAGGCATCGATACCGGCGGAGGCACCGGGATGGCTTGGGCCTGCACAGCGACTGAAAGCACGCAGGCGGCGACACACAGCAGTCGCTTCACGCCCCCACCTCGGCATCAATCCGGTTGCCGTTGTTGTCGCGCCCCACCAGCCGCAAGCCGCTCACCGCCTGTGGCGGCAGCTCAAACGTGATGAGCGGGTTTTCCGACACCGGCTCGTGCAGCTCCAGCTTCCACCAGACCTGGCCCGCGCCGTCCACCAGTTGCAGCTCTTCGATGTAGAAGGCCGGGATGCCGGCCACCAGGCCCGTATCCATCGGGTGCATCACGCGCACGCGCAGGCGGCGGCTGCCTTCGAGCACGTTGTTGAAAAAGCGCGCCTGCACCTGACCCAGGGTCTGGCTCCAGGAGCCATCGGCCCGCGTGGCGCCGGGCACCGTGCAGCCCCCGCCCGCCGCCTGCACCCAGGTGCTGCCCACGTGCCACTGGCCGTCCTGGGTCTGCACGAAGGCGCGCACCGGCGAGGCCTGCTCCATGCGGATGCGAAAGGCCAGCATGGGCAGCGCGCGCAGCGGTTCGAAGTCCAGCACCTGGCGCACCGGGTTGCGGTCCACCGCCACGCGGATGCGCGCGACACCGCCGCCCACCGCGCTGAGCCCGCGCGCGTCCACCAGCAGCGGCACGTTCATCGCATCGTCGGCAAAGGCCGGGCCCTTGACGATCACCGCGTCAGAGAATTTAGCGGTGGCTTTGCCGATGGTCTGCTCGCGCAGGCTGGGGTACTGCATGGAACCCAGCGGGTCGCCACCGGTGGGGTCGTCCTGCGCGCGCAGCCCAGGCCAGCAGGCCAGGCCCGCGCCGCCCACGAGAAGATCACGCCGGGTGGTCATCTCCTCGTCCAGCCGCGTTGCGGGTCGTAGCCCCACAAGGCCGCTACAAAAAACACGGCACTGCAGCCCAGCACCACCGCCCACGACAGCCCCGAGAACTGCCCCACCATGGCGTAGCGCATGACCTCCACCGCGTGGGTGAAGGGGTTCCACTCCGCGAGCTTGAGCAGCCACCACGCGCCCGACTCTTCCAGCTTCCACAGCGGGTACAGCGCCGGGCTGATGAAGAACATCGGGAAGATCACGAAGTTCATGGTGCCGGCGAAGTTCTCCAGCTGCTTCACGTACACCGAGAGCATCAGCCCCAGCGCGGCCAGCAACGTGGCGCCGCTGGCCATGGCCAGCAGCAGGCCCGGCAGATTCAACAGCGGCACCTCCACGCCAAAGGCCCAGGCGATGGCCAGGAACACCCCCATCTGCAGCACCGACAGGCAGGTGCCCGCCAGCAGCTTGAAGGCCAGCAGCCAGCCGCGCGCCAGCGGCGCGGTGAGCAGCAGGCGCATCACGCCCATCTCGCGGTCGTACACCATCGAAAGCGAACTCTGCATGCCGTTGAACAGCGCCACCATGCCCAAGAGGCCGGGCACCATGTAGGCCTTGTATTCGATGTAGGTCTCGTAGGGCGGCTGAATCGCCACGCCAAACACGTTGTTGAAACCGGCGGAGAACACCACGAACCACAGCAGCGGGCGCACCAGCGCCGAGCCCAGGCGCGTGGGCTGGCGCAGAAAGCGGTTGAGCTCGCGGCCCACCACCGCGCGCAGCGCGCGCAGCAGGTGCAGCGCCAGCGGCGGCGCCACGGGCAGGCCCGGCGGGGGCATGGTCAGCGGTTCTTGCACGCGCTCTCCTGTTCGTCCACGCCGAGTGTGTCCAACACGTCCGTGCGGTGCAACACGCCGTCGAGCGGCGCCAGGCCGGCCACGCCGTCCACGTGGCTCACGAACACCGGCTGGCGCAGCTGGCCGTCCCAGGCGCGAAACGAGAGCTTGCGGCCCTTGAAGCCGTCGAGCATGACCGAGCCCCCACGCAGCGCCTTGAGCTGCTGCGCCAGCGGGGCCTTGGGCGCGTCCACCAGCACGGTCGCCACCGCGCGGCCGGCCATCCAGGCGGCCCAGTCGTGGCCCTGCATGGGGCGCTGCGCGAGCTTGTGGAAGCGGCGGCTGAGCTGCGGCCCGCCATACCGCTCCCACTGCGGGTGCCAGGCCGCGGCCACCAAGCCACTGGCGCCCACCACCGGGCGCGGCCACTGGGTGGCGTAGGGCAGCAGGCGCGCGAACTCGCCGTCGCTGTCCATCACCGCCACGAATTCGTGCTCGCGCTCGCCGGTGAGCAGGCGCGTGTTGCCCAGGTCGCGTTCGCGCGGGTCACCGGTGAGCTTGAAAGGCTTGTGCTGCGTGATCTTGATCCCGTAGCGCTTGGCCGAGCGGTTGAAGGCATCGGCCTGCAGCGCGTCGCCCGGCAGCGGGCCCTGCAACACCAGCGCCTTGCGCCAGTTGCGCGCGGCCAGGTACTGCGCCAGCGCGTCCGACAGCATGGCGCGGCTGGGCAGCGTGTGCAGCAGGTGGGCGGCGCACTGCTGCGCGCGCAGGCCGTCGTCGTCCAGCCCGGTGTTGAACACGATGGCGCCGCCCAACGCGGCGGGCGCGGCCTGCACCAGTTGCCGCAGCTCGGCCAGCGGCAGGTCGGCCACCAGGTGCTGCACCTTCGCTGCTTTCAACTCGGCCAGCGCCTGGGGCAGCGCGGCGGCGTTGGGCAGCACCACGTCCTTCACCACCAGCTCCAGCCCGGCCGCGTCCAGCTCAAACGCCGAGTCCTCGGCCGCGAGCTTCACCCCATCCATCGCCCGCCCCGTGGGATGCCCCGGATAGGCCCGCTCCATGCGGCGCGGCGCGTGGCGCGGGTCGCCGTCCAGCGACACCACGGCGATGGTGACTTTGGTCGCGGCGAAGGAAGGCAAGGCAAGCAAGCCCGAAACGCCCAACAACGCCAACCCGGCGGCGCGCCACAGACCAGAACCGAGAATGCCGCGGAACCGACTTGTGGATTCGACCCTGCGAGGTTCTATCCGTTCGCCCTGAGCCCGTCGAAGGGCAACGACCGGCTCAGCCCGAACGGACATTTGCACTTTGTCGGGCCGGACCAAAACCCAGCGATGGGGGTGGTTCATTTGCTGACAAGGATGGTGTGGGGTACGCGGCCAGCCGGCACCGTCTTCAGCGCCTTGCCCGAAGCCGCGTCGATCAGCGTCATGTCGTCCGACAGGCCGTTGGCCACGTACAGGGTCTTGCCGTTCGGGTGCATGGTCAGGCCCCAGGCGCGTTTCCCCACCAGCACCTGGTGCTTCACCGCCTTGCTCGCCACGTCCACCTCGGCCACGTGGTTGGCCCGGCCCAGGCCGACCCACATGCTTTTGCCGTCCGGGCTGAGCGCCATGCCCACGGGGGTGATGTCGGTCTCGCGCATGCCCTTCACCACGAACTTGATCTTCTGCTTTTCGGTGTGGGTCTTGGTGTCGACCACGCTCACCGTGGCGTCGAGTTCGTTGCTCACCCACAGCTCGGCGCCACCGGCGGCGAGCATGAAACGGCGCGGGCGTTTGCCCACCTGGATGTTCTTCGTGACCTTCTTCGTGCCCAGGTCGATCACGTGGACCAGGTTGGCCACCTCGGAGGTCACGTAGGCGGTCTTGCCGTCGGGCGTGACCAGCACACCCTCGGGCTCACCGCCGGTCTTCACCTCGAACAACGGCTTCCTGCCGGCGATGTCGTAGGCCGCCACCACGTTCTCGTCTTCGATCGACACGTAGACGGTCTTGCCGTCGGGGCTGAGGGCGAACATCTCGGGGCTGTCGCCCAGCGGCACCGTGCCGCTCAGCTTGCCGCTGGCCACGTCCACCACGCCCATGGCGTTGCTGTCGCCACAGATCACCAGGATCTGCTGGCCGCCGGCGCCGAACGCCATGTCGCGCGGGCGCTTGCACACCTCGACGGCGCCGGTGCGCTCGCCCTGGGCGTCGAACACATACAGCTTGTTGTCCTTCTCGCTGGACACGTACACCCGGCCCTGGGCCAGGGCGGCCACCGATGCGGCACCGCACACGGCCCCCAGGGCCAGCAGGCGCAGCGCGCGGTGAACGGACGAGGCGGACGAAGGACGCAAGGGTCTTGGCACGGGGTGTCTCCGGAATTGTTGTGTGGCGATGCCCGGTGCTCGCGCGGCACCTGGGGCACCGGTGTGCAAATTCGGTGCCAGCGCCGCATGGGAATGGAAATTGCCTGCTCGGTGCCCAAACACCCGCGCAAACCCCACGCGGCTACGGACAAACCCTGAGACAACCGGCCCATTGCCATGACCCCACTGCCCCACGCTGCGCCCGACTGTTCCAGTCTGGAACACCCCCCCGTGACACGCCGGCGCTGGCTCGGCTGGAGCCTGGCGCTGGCGGCATCGCCCGCCCTGCCCCTGCGGGCCCAGCCCGGCGCCCAACCCTGGCCCAGCCGGCCCCTGCAGCTCATCGTGCCCTGGCCCGCGGGCGGCCAGACCGACCTCACCCTGCGCGTGCTGTGCGAAGAAGCCGCGCCGCTGCTGGGCCAGCCCATCGTGGTGATCAACAAGCCCGGCGCCGCCGGCACCCACGTGGCGCCGCTGCTCAAGGCCGCCGAGCCCGACGGCCACACCATCGGCCAGGTGCCGATCACGGTCTACCGCCACGCGCTCATGAACACCGTGCCCTGGGACCCGGTGGCCGACCTCGCGCCCATCGTGCAGGTGTCGAGCGTGAGCTTCGGTCTGCTGGTGCCCGCGAACAGCCCCTGGAAAAGCGCCACCGAGATGATCGACTGGGCCATCCAGCACCCGGGCGAGCTGATCCTGGGCTCCACCGGCGTCGGCACCACCGCCCACCTGGCGATGGAAGACATCCTGCTGCAGCACAACGTGCGCTACGTGCACGTGCCCTACAAAGGCACGGCCGACCAGATGCTCGCGATCGCCGGGGCGCAGATCATGGCCGGCGTCAACTCCACCGGCTTCGCGCCCTGGGTGGATCGCGGCCAGATGCGCCTGCTCGCCACCTTCAACGCCGCGCGCAACCCCCGCTGGCCCGACGCGCCCACCATGCGCGAGCTGGGCTACCCGCAGGCGGTCTACACCTCGCCCTGGGGCCTGGCCGCACCCGCGGGCACGCCGCCAGCGGTGGTCCAGAAGCTGCACGACGCCTTCCGCACCGCCATGTTCAGCGAACGCCACACCAGCGCGCTCGCCAAGTACGATCAGGCGCTGGACTACCTCAACACCCGCGACTACCGCCAGGCCGTGCTGGCCACGGTGGAGCACGAGAAGAAACTGCTCGCACGCATGAACCTGCTCGCCAAGCCAGCCTGACCGGCGCCCCAACCCGGCCCCGCGCATGACCGACCCCACACCGCTGCTCGCCGACAACCTGCACAAGAGCTACGGCAGCAAGCCCGCGCTCAAGGGCGTGAGCGTGAGCCTGAAGGCGGGCGAGATGGTCGCCCTGCTCGGCCCCAACGGCGCGGGCAAGTCCACCCTGCTGCAACTGCTCACCGGCCTCTTCAGCCCCGACCAGGGCCGCATCGTGGTGCTGGGCCACGACATGCAACGCCACCCCAGCCGCGCGCTCGCGGCGCTGGGCGTGGTGTTCCAGCAGACCGCGCTCGACATGGACCTCTCGGTGCAGGCCAACCTGCTGTTCCACACCGACCTGCATGGCCTGCCCCGCGCCACCGCGCGCCAGCGCATCGCCGCCGGGCTGACCGCCATGGGCCTGGCCGACCAGGCCAAGGCCGCGGTGCGCAGCCTCTCGGGCGGCACGCGGCGCAAGGTGGAGCTGGTGCGCGCCCTGCTGCACGAACCGGCTGTGTTGCTGATGGACGAAGCCACCGTGGGCCTGGACCCGGGCTCGCGCCAGCACCTGCTCGACACCGTGCGCGGCCTGTGCCACACCCGCGGCATGGCCGTGCTCTGGGCCACCCACCTGATCGAAGAAGCCAAGGTGGCCGACCGCCTGGTGCTGCTGCACCAGGGCACGGTGCGCTTCGACGGCGCCATCGACGCCTTCATGCAGGCCTCGCAGGGCGCGGACTTCCAGACCGAAGTGCTGCGCGCGCTGGAGAAGCCGGGGCTTTGAACCCACGGATTCAGCGCAGAGAATCCCTCACCGTTCGGGCGGCCAATCCACCAAAGGCGTAACTCGCCGTCACGCCCCTGCGCCACCCAACCAGGCGCTGACCTTTGCGGGCTTCAGCCGGGAGACACCGCCCCCTGCGCGGCCCGATCTTCGGCGTCCAGCTCCGCCATCTCGGCCTCGCTGAACACCCGCGATCGCGTGTGAAACGCCTTGCCCTCCGGCCCTTCGAGCGAGAAGGTGCCGCCGTGGCCCTCGATCACGTCGATGATGAGCTGGGTGTGGCGCCAGTACGCGTACTGCGCCTTGCCGATGTAGAACGGGCAACCGCCGACATCGCCCAGGTACACGTCGCCCGCGCCCATGGTGATCTCGCCCGGCAGGTAGCAGTTGGCCGCGCTGTTGTCGCAGCAGCCACCCGACTGGTGAAACATGAGCTCGGGGCCGTGTTTGGTCTTGAGGAATTCAATCAGCTCGACCGCGGCCGGTGTGGCGATGACTTTTTCAACCATGTCTGTCTCCTTGTGGTGATGCCCAGCGAATCAGAAACGGAAAAGCGCCGGAGCGGCATGCCAGCTCCGGCGCGAAATGTCAGAACCCAGAACGCGGCGGAACTGGCTTTGCCAGGCCGCTCGCGTTGCCCCCTTGAGGGGGTGACGCGCCGCAGGCGCGGCGCGGGGGTAGGTCAAAAGAACCCGAGCTTGTTCTCGCTGTAGCTCACCAGCAGGTTCTTCGTCTGCTGGTAGTGGTCCAGCATCATCTTGTGCGTCTCGCGGCCAATGCCCGACTCCTTGTAGCCACCGAACGCAGCGTGTGCCGGGTAGGCGTGGTAGCAGTTGGTCCACACACGGCCCGCCTTGATGGCGCGGCCCATGCGGTAGGCCACGTTGCCGTTGCGGCTCCACACACCGGCGCCCAGGCCGTACAGCGTGTCGTTCGCAATGGCCAGGGCTTCGGCTTCGTCCTTGAACGTGGTCACGGCCAGCACCGGGCCGAAGATCTCTTCCTGGAAGATGCGCATCTTGTTGTGGCCCTTGAACAGCGTGGGCTGCACGTAGTAGCCGCCTTCCAGATCGCCGCCCAGGTGGGCCTGGCCGCCACCGATCAGCACCTCGGCGCCTTCGGCCTTGCCCAGCTCCAGGTACGACAGGATCTTGGTCAGCTGTTCCTTGGAAGCCTGTGCGCCCATCATGCTTTCCGAGTCGAGCGGGTTGGCCTGCTGGATGGCGGCCACGCGCTTGAGCACGCGCTCCATGAACCTGTCGTAGATGCTTTCCTGGATCAGCGCGCGGCTCGGGCAGGTGCAGACCTCGCCCTGGTTGAACGCGAACAGCACCAGGCCTTCAACGCACTTGTCGAGGAAGGCATCGTCCTTGTCCATGATGTCGGCGAAGAACACGTTGGGCGATTTGCCGCCCAGTTCCAGCGTGGCCGGGATCAGGTTGTTGGCCGCAGCCTGCGCGATCACGCGGCCCGTGGTGGTGGAGCCGGTGAACGCAATCTTGGCGATGCGCTTGCTCTGCGCCAGCGGCATGCCGGCTTCGCGGCCGAAACCGTTCACGATGTTCAGCACGCCCGGGGGCAGCAGGTCGGCGATCAACTCGGCCAGGATCAGGATGGAGATCGGGGTGGACTCTGCAGGCTTGAGCACCACGCAGTTGCCGGCGCCCAGAGCAGGCGCCAGTTTCCAGGCCGCCATCAGGATCGGGAAGTTCCAGGGAATGATCTGACCCACCACGCCCAGCGGTTCCTGGATGTGGTACGCCACCGTGTTCTCGTCGATGTTGGACAGGGCGCCTTCCTGGGCGCGCACGCAGCCAGCGAAGTAGCGGAAATGGTCCACGGTGAGCGGGATGTCGGCGTTCAGCGTCTCGCGGATCGCCTTGCCGTTGTCCACCGTCTCGGCGTAGGCCAGCAGCTCCAGGTTCTGCTCGATGCGGTCGGCGATCTTCAGCAGGATGTTGCTGCGCGTGGCGGCGTCCGTCTTGCCCCAGGCGTCGGCGGCGGCGTGCGCGGCGTCCAGCGCGAGTTCGATGTCTTCGGCGGTGGAGCGCGCGGCCTGCGTGTAGACCTGGCCGCTCACGGGCGTGATCACGTCAAAGTACTGGCCCTTGCACGGCACGACCCATTTGCCGCCGATGAAGTTGTCGTAGCGCGGTTTGTAGGCGATTTTGGCGCCGGCGGCGCCGGGAGCTGCGTAAATCATGTGTGTCTTCCTCTGTGAAGGTGGATGAAAGTGTTGTCAGCCGAAGGGGCTGCCTTCACTGCCACAACTTCCGTGCCACCCCCACAAAGCGGTTCAAACTGAGATTTGCGCCCGTTTTTTGCCCATGGGCACCTCACAGCTGTGCCATTGCTGCACACCCGCCCCCAACCTGTACCACCCTGGTACGGAAGCCCAGTACATATGTTGAAAGCCGGCAAGCAAAGGCCCCGCCCCGGCGCCTGGCCCCCCCCCCACAGGCCACGCTCAAACCAGCGGCCGGATCACCCCGACAGCCCCACCACCAGCGCCGCGGCCGCCATGTGCGCGCTGGCGGCCTCGCCCACGCGGGCCGCGAACGGGTGCGGCGCAAAGCCCACCCAATGGCCCCCGCCGGCCAGGGCCAACACCACCTCATCGCGCTGCGTGCCCGCGGCCACACGTTCCACCGTGCCGTGCAACACACACTCTTCCCCCACCGCGCCGTCGCCCCGCTGCCCGGCCACCGGCGCCATCACCCGTACCGCCGTGGCCTTGCACAGCACCAGCACCTCCAGCCCCGGCGCCAGGCCCAGCAGATCGGCGCTTTCGCGGGTGATGCTCGACGTCAACTGCTCGCCGCCCGCGGTCTGCATGCGCACCCACACGGCCGGATCGCCCGGCGCCGCGGGCTCCACCGCCACCACGCGACACGGCAGCTGGTTGCGCATGCTGGTGCGCAGGCCCAGGCCGCTGGCCAGTTGCGCGCCGCCGGCGAAACGCGCCAGCACAGCGTCGCGCGCGCGGGCCAGCTCATCGGCCAGCTGCAGCAGCTGCAAGCCCTGCGCCGTGATGCGCGCGCCGCCCCCACCCGCCCCGCCCACCGTGCGCTCCACCAGCGGCACACCGCCGAGGTTGGTGAGCGTGTCGATGGCCTGCCACGCCGCCTTGTAGCTGATGCCCGCATCGCGCGCGGCCTGCGAGATGGAGCCCGACTCACCGACGCGGCGCAGCACCTCCAGGCGCTTGTCGCTGATGGCGTGGCCTAGGGCTTCGGGGAGGGTCGGGTTGGGCTGATCGGTCATGCGCGGATTGCTCCACAGAACCACAGAACAATTACGGCGTATGCCCTATTACCTTCAAAAAACCCGCCTGTCAGATTTGCAGTTGAGCCTATGCCAACTGAATCTCCCCGGGATTCGTGGAGGCCGGTTGAGCTCATGCGCACCGCAGGTGAAAATTTAATTGTGCTGCTCATAGCTCATCCTCTCTGTGAGTTGAGCTTCCTCAAAACCCGGGGCGGTTCAGTCTAGCTACCACGCCGCCGCTGAAGCTGAGCTTGGAGTTCCGCAATCTGCCGCTTGAGTGCAGCATTTTCCTTCTCGGCTTTCCGATCCACCCCAATTTCGTCAAGCGATTCGCTAATCATCTGGAGGGTTCTATGCTCCCTCCCACTGGAAAAGGCTTCGCGCTCATAGCGCCGGACGATCGCATTTTCAAGCCCTCGCTCCCCTTGCTGGCTAGCATTACGCAGCATCTTTTCTCGCAGCTTCCGCATCAAACTGCCACGCTTGGCAAATGGCAAGGAGCGCTCGGCTGAACCTCGCACTAACCGCAGCACAGTTCGTTCGAAATCGCCGGAAAAATTGGTTCGTCGTTCATCAAAAAGGAATGACTTCATGGCCGAAAGACCCAACGTGACCGACGGCATCATCGAAAGCAAATACACGACAGCAGAGACCGTGGCGACAATCTGGCTTTCCCCGCTCGCATTGAATCGTTCCTCGACAGCGATAAGGCGCTTGGCTGAGCTAACCAACAAGCAGGACGCTGCAGGATCTTGCTCTCGAATCTTTTCGATATAGCTCACCAGAGTCACATATAGCTGAGCATCGCGCCGCGACTTGTCCGCCCAATATGGATCGTCATGACCATGATCGGCATCACGTGGCTCCATCAGGAAGCCTTGCACCTCCCTCTCCAATTCGAGGTATGCTAAGCCGTGCGGAGGGAGCTTTTTAATCGAGTAATCCCCAAGCAAAGTTTCTGCAACGCGCCGCCAATCGTACTCCGTGTTGCCGATGAACATGCGAATATAATCGCGCCAAGCGCTAATTCGCGCCTTTTCTTGCGCCATTAGTTCAGCAAATGAACGGACAAATGCATTGCCAATCAAGTGCAACCGCTCCTCCACCGTCCCTGGAATCCAGTGCCGAACTTGATAAAAATCGTGGTTAGCGATGAACGCATGTCTCGCCACTTCTTCGAGCACAGGTTCAGCAACGAGAACTGTCCCGCCCAGCTGTTTCCATTTCTTGACCAGGGCAACGACGCCCTCATGCTCAGGTTCGCCCTCGCCGAACAGTGAAAGGACCACATCGGTGTCGAGCAATAGGCGCGTTCGACCCAACAGCCGCTCAATGGCGATTGCACTTGTATGTTCTAGCCCAAGCGCACATGCTGTCATGAAGTTCGCCGCGATTCTCACCAGCCAGTCTGCTGCCGGCCCAGTTCTGTCAGCGAATAGGTCTTTAACAGCCTGTTCGAGCTCTGCTCGTCTCCCTGCGTGACTGGAGGTTTCTGCAACCGCAGAGGCTAACTCGTTTAGGAACGAAAGACGGGGTGCGTGCGCAGCCAACGCATTAGCGGTTTGCCGTTCTTCACCTAAAAGCTCACAGACCTCTGCAACAACCGATTCGCCGCGAGAGGTGAAGTAATGTGCCATCCTCTCTTCAAAGACACCCCATATTCGCGCAAAGTCATCCTCGACCAAATTGGCAGAGAGACTAGATTCAATTGAATCCCGTACCGCTTGTCGCAAAGCCAAAAGACGATCCACGCCAGCCTCTCTACGCCGAGCAACATCCGCTCTGCCTAGATCAGTGACCGTCAACACGACACCAGATATTGAGAGAAGCCCCTGCTGACGGAGTACCTCAATATGTGGCCGGACGGCCTCCTCGGAAATATTTCGATGGAGGCGCAACGACTCCGAAAGGGTTTTGCACGCCATTGCAAGCGTCCTTGGCGATCCGTCGGAAAAAATATCGAGAAGACCGTTCTTGTAGACCTCCTTTCGGATAGAGTCCGACGTATCGTCCGCGGTTGAAACGAGTGCGAGTCGGAGCCCGCGAAGCTCAGTGTTTTCGCTTGGCTCTTCGGATATAACGCGAAGCACATTGGCGATCTCAGCGCCGTAGTGCCTCTCAACGATTTCAGGATGGTCGGCCGCAATTTCGGCTAATTGTCCCGAGCCCATGCAAGTGATATCAAAGATAGCCTCAGATTCCGCTCGAAGCTGCGCCTCATACTTTGCTCGACTATGCTCGCTGAGGCGGTTACTCAAGCAGAAGTACAGGCGCTTGATACCTCGCGTGGTTGATGTAATCCGCGCGAGATCATCGAGGACTTTGATGTCGATGTCATCGCGCAGCGACGACAGCACGTAAAGCCCCTGCGCAGACCCGAAGCCGACACCGTCTCGCCCCAAGTCCCAACTCGCTGAAGTTCCAATTACGGTAGCCCCACCTTCGAGAGCCGACACAAGAGAGTTACATGCCGCCTCAAATCGAGGATCGCTCGTTTCAGCGTTAAAAACCTTCTCAACCACGACTTTGAAGTATGGGGACGGGGCTTCTGTAGGCATGCTTACTCCTCTATTTGTCCGTTGCAACCCGTGGCGGTTTGTGCTGGACGAATACGACCGTTTTCGGACGCGCTCACGTCCTTTTTGGCAGAACGGTGAAGCGACAATGCTACTCCACCAACACGAACCAGTGCGCAGGGCAGCAGCGGCGTGGAGCCACCAATCTCACACCCGACTGCGAGCCCTTCAACAAAGCCACCGCCATCCAGTCACTCCCACCTGACCCACAAAAACACCGGCTACACTCGCTATTCCATTTAGGGATAACGAGTCCCCGCCGTCTTCCCCGCACCGATCCGAGGTTCCCATGCCCAAGCCCGTTCGCCCGCTCGCCGCCCTGCTCTTCGCCACCCTAGCCCACAGCGCCGCCCAGGCCGCCGAAGCCCAGGTGGCTGTGGCGGCCAACTTTGCCGAGCCGATCAAGGCGATTGCCGCCGTGCTGGAAAAAACCACCGGCCACACGCTGAAGATCACGCTGGGCTCCACCGGCAAGCTCTACGCGCAGATCCGGAACGGCGCGCCGTTTGACGTGCTGCTGGCGGCCGACACCAAGACGCCCGAGGCGCTGGAAAAGGACGGCCTGGCCCAGCCCGGCAGCCGTTTCACCTACGCCACCGGCAAGCTGGTGCTGTGGTCGGCCGACGCGAGCAAGGTGGACGCCCAGGGCGAGGTGCTCAAGAGCGCCGGCCTGCGCAAGCTGGCGTACGCGGCACCCAAGGTGGCGCCCTACGGCGCCGCTGCGGTGCAGGCCATGGACAAGCTGGGCCTGGCCGCCGCGCTCGCGCCCAAGCTGGTGCAGGGCGAGAGCATTGGCCAGACCTTCAGCTTCGTCTACACCGGCAACGCCGACGTGGGCTTTGTCGCGCTGTCGCAGGTGCTCGAAGGCGGCAAGCTCAAGAGCGGTTCGATGTGGGTGGTTCCACAAATGCTGTACAGCCCCATCCGGCAAGACGCGGTGGTGCTGCGCAAGGCGGCCGGCAACGAGGCCGCGCAGGCCTTGGTGAAGCTGCTGCAAAGCCCGAACGTCAAAGACCTGATCCGCTCCTACGGCTATGGCATTTGAAGGGCCCGCCCGACCATGTTGCTGACCGCGTCCGACCTGCAGGCGATCTGGCTCACGCTCCAGGTGGCCACGCTCACCACGGTGATCCTCGCGCTCATCGGCACGCCCCTGGCGTGGTGGCTGGCGCGCACGCGCTCGTGGCTGAAGACGCCGCTGGGCACGCTGGTGGCGCTGCCCATCGTGTTGCCGCCGTCGGTGCTGGGGTTTTACCTGCTGGTGGCCATGGGGCCGAACGGGCCGGTGGGGCACTGGACGGCGTCGTGGGGGCTCGGCTATCTGCCGTTCACCTTCCCGGGCCTGGTGGTGGCCTCGGTGTTTTATTCGCTGCCTTTCATGGTGCAGCCGGTGCACAACGCCATGGAGGCGATGGGCGCGCGCCCGCTGGAGGTGGCGGCGAGCCTGCGGGCTTCGCGGCTTGACACGTTTTTCAGCGTGGTGCTGCCGCTGTGCCGGCCCGGGCTGGTCACGGGCGCGATCATGAGCTTTGCCCACACGGTGGGCGAGTTCGGCGTGGTGCTCATGGTGGGCGGCAACATCCCGGGCGTGACGCGCGTGGTGTCGGTGCAGATCTACGACCACGTGGAGGCTATGGAGTACGGCGACGCGCACCGCCTGGCCGCGGTGATGCTGGGCTTTTCTTTCGTGTGCCTGCTGGCCCTGCAGCTGTACAACAACCGCCACAAGCGGCGCGCCGCATGACGCTTGCAACACCCGACACCGCCGCCGGGCTGCACATGACGGCCCGCCTGCAACGGGCCGACTTCGCGCTCGACGTGGACCTGCGCTTGCCGGGCAAGGGCCTGACCGCCCTGCTCGGCCCGTCGGGCTCGGGCAAGACCACCTGCCTGCGCGTGCTCGCCGGGCTGGAGCCGCAGGCGCAGGGCTCGGTGAGCGTGCTGGGCGAGGTGTGGCAAGACAGCGCGCGGCGCATCTTCCGGCCGGTGCACCAGCGGGCCATTGGCTATGTGTTCCAGGAAGCCAGCCTGTTTGAGCACCTGAACGTCAAAGACAACCTGCAATTCGGTTTCAAGCGCACGCCGGTGGGCGAGCGCCAGCATGGCTGGGACCACGGCCTGGCGCTGCTGGGCATTGGCCACCTGCTGCAGCGCATGCCGCACGAGCTCTCGGGCGGCGAGCGCCAGCGCGTGGCCATGGCCCGCGCGCTGGCCACCAGCCCGCGCGTGCTGCTGATGGACGAGCCCCTGGCCGCGCTGGACGCGGCGCGCAAGGCCGAGATCCTGCCCTGGCTGGAACAGCTGCACGAGCGGCTGGACATTCCGGTGGTGTACGTGACGCACTCGGCCGACGAAGTGGCCCGCCTGGCCGACCACGTGGTGCTGCTGGAGCAAGGCCGGGTGCTGGCGCACGGCCCGGTGGCCGAACTCATGACGCGGCCCGACCTGCCGCTGGCCCACGGCGACAGCGCCGCCGCGCTGATCGACGCCGTCACCTGCGGCCTGCAGAGCGACAGCGGCCTGTGCGAACTGCGCTTCGACGGCGGCACGCTGCTGCTGCCGCAGACCCGCAGCACGCCGCTGCCGGACCGCACCCCCGTGCGCGTGCGCATCCAGGCGCGCGACGTGAGCCTGTCGCTGGTGATGCCCGAGCAGACCAGCGTGCTCAACATCCTGAGCGCCAGCGTGACCGACCTCGCCGACGACGGCCCGGGCCAGGTGCTGGTAGGGCTGCGCGTGGCCGGGGCCGGCGGCGGCACGCGCCTGCTGTCCCGCATCAGCCGGCTGTCTTGCGAGCGGCTGGGCATCGCGCCCGGCCTGCCGGTCTACGCCCAGATCAAGGGCGTGGCGATGGTGCGTTAGAAGCTAAAAACGGTCGGGCCGGAAGGCTTCGAGCGGGATGGACGGCGCCTGCCCCGCCAGCAGTTGGGCCACCAGATGCCCGGTGGCAGCACTTTGCGTCAGGCCCAGGTGCCCGTGGCCGAAGGCGTACACCACCCGCCGGCTGGCCTTGGCGTGGCCGATGACGGGCAAAGAATCGGGCAACGAGGGGCGGTAGCCCATCCACTGCGTGCCGCCCTCGGTGCGCAGCCCCGGCAGCAGGCGCGAAGCCTTGCCCAGCATGTGGGTCGATCGCGCGAAGTTGGGCGGCAGTTTCAGGCCACCGAGTTCCACCGCGCCGCCGACGCGGATGCCGGTCGACAGCGGGGTGACCACAAAACCGTGCGAGCCGAAGATGATCTGGCGTCGGAGGTCGAACGCGCCGGGCGGCAGCGTGGTGTTGTAGCCGCGCTCGGTTTCCAGCGGAACCGCGTCGCCCAGCTGGGCCGCGAGCTGGCGCGACCAGGCCCCGGTGGCGATCACGGCCTGTTTCGCACGGACGGCGCTGCCCTGCGCGAATTGCAGGTCCACACCATCGTCGTGCACGGCGATGGACCGGACTTCCGCCTGGCGCCACGCGGCGCCCGCCTGCAGCACATGGCGCCCCAGGGCCGAGGCCACCTCGAACGGGTCGCTCACGGTCTCCCAATGCGGCACAAAGGTGCCGGCGGTGATGGAGCCGGCCAAGCCCGGTTGCAGCTCCCGCAGCCGCTCGCCTTTCACGTGCTCGAAGGCGATGCCGGCTTCGGCGCGCAGCTGCCAACCCGCGAGGTTGGCGCGGAATTCCGCATCGCCTTCGTACACCTGCAAAGAACCGTCCTGGCGGATCATGTGCGAGGCCCGCGCGCGCGCCAGCATGGCGTGAAACGCGGGCGCGGCGAGGCGCATCAGCTGCGTCTGGGCCTGCAGGCTCGCCCGGTAGGCCGACGGCCGGCTGGCCAGCCCAAAGCGCCACAGCCAGGGCAGCATCTGCAGCGCGTAGCCCGGGCGGATGGCGAGCGGGCCGAGCGGGTCGAGCAGCCAGCGCGGCGCCTGCCGCAGGATGCGCGGCGAGGCCAGGGGCAGGATGTCGGAAAACGCCAGCGCGCCGGCGTTCTGGGCGCTGGTTTCCTGGGCAATGCCCTTGCGGTCGATCAGCAGCACCGAGCGGCCCTGGGCCACCAGGTGCATCGCCACCGACAGGCCGATGATGCCGGCGCCCACCACCGCCACGTCGGCGCTGGCGGGCGCCGGGTTGTTGGCTGAGGTCATGCGTCTGACGAAGTCAGCGCGCCGCGCGGAACGCCGCGGGCAGCAAGGGATCGGCCGGGTCGGCGATCAGCCGCGCTTCGGCCGTGACGTAGGCGCGGCCCGTGATGCTGGGGATGACGCCGTGTTCCGTGGCCTGGTAGCTGGCCTCGAAGCGGCTGCCGATCACGCTTTCCTGCACCCAGGTGTCGCCCGGCTGCAGCTTGCTGGCCGCGGCCAGGCAGGCCAGCTTGGCGCTGGTGCCGGTGCCGCAAGGCGAGCGGTCGTAGGCACCGCCGGGGCATAGCACGAAGTTGCGGCTGTGGGCGTCGGCGGCGTGGGCCGGGCCGAAGAATTCGATGTGATCGATCTCGGCGCCGTCTCGACCGGTGATGCCTTGGCGCACCAGCGTCGCCTTCACGGCCTCGGCCTGGCGGCTGAGTTCGGCGATGTGCGCCACCGTCAGCTCACACGGCGTGCTGTGGCACAGGAAGAACCAGTTGCCGCCCCAGGCCACGTCGCCCACGACACGCCCCAGGCCGGGCACGTCGATGGCCACGTCGCGCCGGAACACATGGCTTTCGACGTTCTGGATCGTCACCTCGTTGGCGGACCGGAGGTCCACGCTCACCACCCCCACCGGCGTCTCGAAACGGTGCACGCCCGGGCCGATGCGCCCCATGTGGGCGAGCGTGACGGCGGCGCCAATCGTGCCGTGGCCACACATGCCCAGGTAGCCGGTGTTGTTGAAGAAGATCAGCCCGGCGGCGCAACCGCTGTCCACCGGTTCGCAGAGCAAGGCGCCGACCACCGCGTCGTACCCGCGCGGTTCGTTGGCCGCCAGCACGCGGTAGTGGTCAAAGTCGCGGGCAAAGAGGGCTTTGCGCTCGCTCAAGGGGCCGTTGCCCAGCGGCGGCCCACCGGCCACCACCAGGCGCGTGGGTTCCCCTTCGGTGTGGGAGTCGATGACCTGCATGTCGATGATGGCCATGGTCAGTCCTGCTCCTTCCAGCTGGCGTACCAGCGTTTGAAGATGTGCAACTGGAGGGTCGCGTAGTTCTTCTGGCTCTCCGAAAGCGCATCGCTGGGGTTGAAGTGCAAGGCGTATTGGCGATGCCCTTGAAGCACCATGAGGAACTTGAAATACAGCACCAGGTCGTGGCCCTCGTCAAACGACGACAGCACCGCCAACGCCGCCTCCAGCTCCTGCGCGCGCTGGCGCGCGAGCACGTCACCGCGGGCCGCCTGCTCGCACAGGGCGACCAGGTGCAGCACCTCGTGCGGCAGCACGTTGCCGATCCCGGTGATGGCGCCCCTGGCACCGCAGTTGACGAAACCATGGAACACCTGGGTGTCCACGCCGACCATCAGCGTCAGCGACGGGTCGCGCGCGGTGATGTGCTCGGCCGCGTAGCGCAAGGAAGCGGCGCCACCGAACTCCTTGAAACCGACCAGGTGGGGGAAACGCGATTGCACGTCAAAAAACAACTCGGCCCGGGTTTCGTAGCCGTAGTAGGGGCTGTTGTAGATCACGCTGGGCAGGTCCACCGCGGCGGTCAGGACGTCGGCAAAGTGGGCGCGCTGCGCGGCGGCCGACCCGGTGCGCGACAGCACGCGGGGAATGATCATCAAGCCTTTGGCACCGCAGGCCTTGGCGTGCGCGGCCAGGGCGCAGGCGCGGGCCGTGTTCTGCGCGCCGGTGCCCACGATCACGGGCAGGCCCGCGCGCACCAGCCGCTCCACGCCTTCCATGCGCTGCTCGTCGCTCAGCAGGGGCCAGTCGCCCATGGACCCGCAGTACACCAGGGCCGACATGCCGGCTTCGATGAGGTTGCGGCCGGTCTTCACCAGTGCATCGAAATCGGGTTGCCGGTCGGGCGTGCAAGGGGTCATCAAGGCGGGGATCGTGCCGCTGAAGATATTCCGTTTCATGGGTGGGAGGCTCCGTTCAAGGGACTGTTAAGCTGCCGGCAGTCTCGCAGTTCGGGCGCTCCACGTCTTGTCGGAAAGTGGGGTGCCGACTGGGGAAATTGCACAAACGGTCGTGAGCCAAACACCATGGATGTTTCTCTGCCAGCGCCCGGGTCGCCAGGGCTCCTGATCGCCAACGGCTTGTTCCAGGGCGACCTGCTGTTCGACCACGTGCCCGACACCGTGTTCTTCCTGAAAGACACGCAGGGCCGCTACACGGCGGTCAACCACACGCTGGTGAAACGCTGCGGCTTCGAGCACAAGTCCGAACTGATCGGCAAGACGGCGCAACAGGTGTTCCCGCTCCCGCTCGGGTCCGGGTTTTCGCAACAGGACCAGCGCATCCTGCAGGGCGGCCCCGTGATCAGCGGCCAACTGGAGCTGCACCTGTACGGCAACCGGAAACCCGGCTGGTGCCTCACCTGGAAAGTGGCGATCACCGACCCGCAAGGCCGCATCGTCGGGCTGGCCGGTCTGTCGCGCGACATCCAGCAGCCCATGGGCTCCACCAACGAGGCCGCGGCGGTGTCGCGCGTCATTGAGCATGTCGCGCGGCACCTGGACTCACCCCTGCCGCTGGAAGAACTCGCCGCGCTGGCCGGTCTTTCGGTGTTTCAGCTGGACCAGCGCATTCGCGGCCTGTTTGGCGTGACGGCGGGTCAATACGTGCTTCGGGCGCGCATCGAGCGGGCGTGTAATCTCTTGCGCCACGCCCGTGACCCGATCAGCGAGGTCGCCCTGGCGTGTGGCTACGCGGACCAGGCCTCGTTCACCCGCCAGTTCCGCAAATCGGTGGGGCTCACGCCGTCAGCCTATAGAGCCATGAGGTGACGTCAGCGAGCGGCTGCGGCTGCATTCGGGAAGAACAGCTGCTCGCCACCGATCTTGTAGTCGGCAATCACCTTCTGGCCAGCGGCGCCGGTCACCCAGTCCACGAATTTCTGGCCTTCGGCGGTTTTCACCTGCGGATGCTTGGCGGCGCTCACCAGCATCACGCCGTACTGGTTGAACAGGCGCTTGTCGCCTTCGACCAGCACCGTCAGGTCGGCGCGGTTCTTGAAGTTGAGCCAGGTGCCGCGGTCGGCGAGCACGTAGGCGCCGCTGCTGGAGCCGATGTTGAGCGCCGGGCCCATGCCGCAGCCGCATTCCTTGTAGCCCGAGCCCTTGTTCGCATCGGTGTCGGTCATCTTCCAGAAGCGCAGCTCGGCCGCGTGCGTGCCGCTCTTGTCGCCACGCGAGATGAAGGGCGCGTTGGCCGCGGCCACTTTCTTGAGCGCGGCCACGATGTCGCTGCCCTTGGCCCCCGCCGGGTCGGCCTTGGGGCCGATCAGCACGAAGTCGTTGTACATGACCTCAATGCGCTTGGCGGCAAAGCCCTCGGCCACGAACTTCTCTTCGGCCACCTTGTCGTGCACGAACAGCACGTCGGCATCGCCCCGGCGCGCCATGTCGATCGCCTGGCCGGTGCCCAGCGCCACCACCTTCACGTCGATACCGCTGGCCTTCTTGAACTCGGGCAGCAGATAACTGAACAGGCCCGACTGCTCGGTGGACGTGGTGGAGGCCACGACGATGCTGCTTTGCGCCAGCGCGGCGGTACTGACCAGCAGGCCTGCAGACGCAAGACCGGCCACAGCAAGCAGGCGCATGACGGCGCGGCGGGGGTGTTTCATTTCAGTTTTCATGGAGTTTCTCCTTTGACGAACAGGTGGGCCTGGGGGCATTGGGCCTCCAGGAAGGCGTGGTTGAAAAAATCATTCACCGGCAGGTCGGCCAGCAACCGGCCCTGCTCCAGGTAGATCACGCGGCCAGCCAGGCGCTTGACCTGGCCAAGGTTGTGGCTGGCGAACACCAGCGTGGGCGGCTGGCGGCCAGGCGCGGGCAGCTCGTCGCCGAAGTCGGCGATCAGCGCCTCCACGTCGCGCTTGGCGTGTGGGTCGAGGCTGGCGGTGGGTTCGTCGAGCAGCCACACGTCGGGCTGCAGCGCCCAGGCGCGCGCCAGCGCCACGCGCTGCTGCTGCCCGCCCGAGAGCGCGCGGCCGTTGCGCTCGGCCAGGTGGGCCAGCTCGACCCGGGCCAGCGCTTGGCGGGCGCGTTCGTCGGTCTGGCGCCAGGGCACGCCGCTGAGCCACAGGCCCAGCTGCAGGTTGCGCCGCACCGACATGCGCATCATGTGCGGCCGCTGGAACAGCATGGCGATGCGCGAACCGTGAGGCACCTCGCGCTGCCCGGAGGCAATGGGCAGCAGGCCGTGCAACGTGCGCAGCAGCGTGCTCTTGCCGCAGCCGTTGGGCCCGACCAGCGCCACGCGCTCGCCGGCCTGGATGGACAGCGTGATGCGGCGCAGGGCTTCCACCTGGGCCGCCGGGCCCAGGCTCACATGCACGTCGGCCAGTTCGAGCACCGTGCCGTGGCGCACGCCAAGGCCGGCGGCGCTGCCTTCGGTGGGGCGTTCGATCCTCATGTGGTGGCCATCCGCAGGTCGCCACCGTCCAGGTGCTCGCGCCAGCGGCGCAGCAGCGCCACCCCGCTGTTGAGCAGCAGCACCACGGCCAGCAGCACGATGCCCAGCCCGAGGGCCAGCGGCAGGTCGCCCTTGCTGGTTTCGAGCGCGATGGCGGTGGTCATGACGCGGGTGAAGCCTTCGATGTTGCCGCCCACGATCATCACCGCGCCCACTTCCGACACCGCGCGGCCAAAGGCGGTGATCAGCACGGTGAGCAAGGCGTAGCGCTCGTCCCAGGCCATGAGCAGGCTGCGCAGGCCCAGGCCCGCGCCCAGCGAGCTGAGCTGTTCACCGTGGTCGCGGTCGCTGTCTTCCACCACCTGGCGCGTGAGCGCGGTCACCAGCGGCAGCACCAGGATGGCCTGCGCCAGCACCATGGCCTGAAAGCTGAACAGCCAGCCCAGAAAACCCAGTGGACCGGTGCGCGAGAGCAGCAGGTAGATCACCAGACCCACCACCACGGAGGGGATGGCCAGCGAGGTGTTGAGCAGCGTGAGCACGATGGGGCGGCCGGGGAAGCGCGCCACGGCCAGCCAGGCGCCCAGCAGGAGACCGACGCCACAAGCCAGCAGACAGGCCGTGGCGCTCACCGCGAGCGAGCGCGTGACGATGGCCCAGAGGCCGGCATCGCCCGAAACAACGAGCTGCAATGCGGTGGTCAAACTATCGGAAAACGCGTTCATATGTGGATCTCAGCTTACAAGTGTGCTTCAAGATCGGGAGTACGGGATGACGCGATATGAGGCCTTGTTCATACGTTGCGCTGGCGGTGGCGCGGTGAGTTTCAGGCACACTCACCCGCCATGCGAAAGATCGAGCTGTCCTATTCCCTGACCGCGCCACAAGACGGGCAGACGCCACCATCCGCGCTCTTGCGCAACCCCATGATGGACGTGCTGCATGCGGTGCGCAGCAGCGGTTCCATTTCGGGCGCCGCACGCGAACTCGACCTCTCATACCGCCACGTCTGGGGCCAGCTGAAAGAGTGGGAAACGGGCCTGGGCCAGCCGCTGATCTTCTGGGAACGCGGTCAACCGGCGCGACTCACGCCGTTTGGCGAACGGCTGCTGATGGCCGAGCGGCTCGCACAAGCCCGGCTCGGCCCCCAGATCGAGAGCCTGCGCGCCGAACTGGCGCGCGCTTTCTCGCTGGCCTTTGACGAAAAGGACCAGGCGCATGCCCACCGGGTCCTCACGCTCTACGCCAGCCACGACCACGCGCTGACCGAGCTGCAGACCGTCATGGCGCAGGAGACCGACGCCAAAAGCCGGGACCAGCGCCTGCACCTGGACATCCGCTTCTGCGGCAGCGTGGACGCGATCCGCGCGCTCAACGAGGGCCGCTGCGAGCTGGCGGGTTTCCACACCCAGCCGTTTGCGGCCAGCGGCAGCCAGAGCGCGCGCACCTACCGCCCGCTGCTCAAACCCGGCACCCACAAGATCATTGGTTTCGCGCGCCGCTCGCAGGGTCTGATGGTCGCGCCCGGCAACCCGCTGCGGCTGCACGACATGACCGACGTGTCGCGCCTGCACGCCCGGTTCGTAAACCGCGAGCTCGGCACCGGGACCCGGCTGCTGCTCGAAGAACTGTTGAACCAGGCGGGTTTGCTGCCGCAGGACATCGACGGCTTCTCCCGGGTCGAAAGCTCCCACTCGGCGGTGGCACAGGCGGTCGTCAGCGGGCACGCCGACGTGGGCCTGGGCACGGAGTACGCGGCCCGGTCGCAGGGGCTGGGCTTCGTGCCGCTGACCGAAGAACGTTACCTGCTGGTGTGCCTGAAAAGCGCGCTCGAACAGCCGGCCATGCAGGTGCTGCTGCAGCGCCTGCGCAGCCGCGCCTGGCAGGACCGGCTCAACCGGCTCTCGGGCTACGCCACCGACCACTGTGGCGAGGTGGCGGCGATGAAGCGGCTGCTGCCCTGGTGGGATTGAGGGTCGCCGGCCTTTGGTGACCAGCGCCCGTTGGCCCCGGTGCCCACAGCGCGCGAACAGTGATCAGAACACCAGGGTGCGCCAGCGTTGGTCGGCCGCGCGGGCCATGAACTGCACCGCACCACCCGGCCCGCTGCACTCGGGAATGAGCCGCGCCGGGTCGATGCCCTGGGCATGCAGGGCGTCGGTGCAGGCCAGCAGGCGCGCACCGTGCGACACGGCTTCGCGCATCGCATCGAGGATGGTCTTGTCAAAGCGCTCGCTCGCACGCAGGGTCTCGGCCACACCGGGCACCAGCAGGTGCACGCTGCGCGCGGTGAAATAGATCTCGACCGGCGTGTCCATCGCCGCGGCCGCTGCGGCAAAGAAAAACGGCGTGGCCAGGCGCTGCGGCGACTCGGGCTCGGCCGCCCAGAGCAGCATCGCCACGCCGTCCACCGGGTGTTCGACGAAGGCCATGCTCAGTCCTGCCGGAAGAGGCGCGCGTGCGCCTGCATGGCGGGTGCCACCGCATCGCCCTGCACCAGCGCGGCCCGGTCGGCGGCCAGATCGGTCAGGCGCACGCGCGCCAGCCAGCCCGCGCCATAGGGATCGAGGTGCACCCGCTCGGGGGTCTGCGCCAGTTCGGGGTTGACGGCCACCACCTCGCCGCTCACCGGCGACTTCACCGAAACGATGGATTTGGCCAACTCCACCACGGCGATGGAACGGCCCTGCTCGATGGCCGAGCCCACCCCCTTGGGGCGGCACATGTAGATCTCGCCCGCGAGGCGGATGCCCAGCGAGGTGATGCCCACGGTGGCGCAACCGTCGTCGCCCACGCGGGCCCAGACCTGATGCTCCACGTGGTAGAGCAGGTCGTCGGGGTAGATGGGTTCGGTGAGGCTCACTGGACGACCCTCCGTGCTGCGCACTGTGGGGCTGAGCGCCTTCGGAGCGGTCGGGCGGCGCTCACTGGAGTACCTTCGCCCTGCGGGCTGCGGTGCGAGCTTGCTTGGGAACGGCCCTGCGCGGCGCTCACTGGCAGCCTAGGCCGCGACCGGCCAGCGAAGGGGCGGAGGGGAATGGGAGTCGAACCCACCCGGCGACGCATGGCGCCACCCACCGGGTTTGAAGCCCGGCCGATCCACCAGGATCGTTTCCCCTCCGCAAAAAACAGGCGGGCCTGATCAGCCCGCGCGAAAAGAGCGCCGATCATATCTGCGCTTGCATGAATAACTGGCAGTCCGCGCGCAGCCAGTGCACGTCGCCCACGCGGCGCAACAGGCCGACGCGGTCGAAGTGCTCCAGGATCTGGATCGCGCGCTTGCGGCCGAGGCCGGTGGCGTCGCGGAACGCAGCGGCCAGCACCGAGCCATCGCCCTGCCCCGCGACACCGCGCGCCAGCGCGGCCAGGCGCGCCATGGTGGCGGGTGGGTAGTAGAGGTCTTTGACGACCTGGTGCAGTTCACCGCGCTGCGCCAGGCGCGCCAGCGTCACGCGCACCATCGCCTCGGGCTCGCCCGCATCGCGCGCGAGATCGCGCACCCAGGCGCCTTCAAAGCCCGCCGCCTGCAGGGGCGCGGCCACCTTCTGCGCCAGCCGCTCTTCGGTGGCCGAGAGGTGCACGCCGTGTTCGGGCAGGTGCACAAAAGCCCCGCGCACGCTCACGCCCTGCGCGGCCTGCAGGCGCGCCAGCAACGCGCGCCACAAAGGCTCGGGCAGGCGCGGCAGCGCCAGGCGGCGCAGGCGCGCGCTGTCGGGGCCCAGCTCTTCGCTGTGCGACGCGTGGTACGCGGCCAGCACCTCCCGCACGCGCTGCCCAGCCTGCCCGGTCTGCGCGTCGCCGAGCGCGAAGTCGCCATGGGCATCGGTGTGGCGCAACATGCCGTCGGGCAGCGCCGGCAAAGGCGCGCCCTGCGCGGCGGCGAAGCCGCGCAGGTCCAGGCCTTGCGGCGCCACGGCCAGCAGAGCGAGCAGCCGGGCCCGCGCGGTGGCCAGGCCCAGCGCATCCAGCTCGGCCAGGCGCTGCGGCGTGCGGCGGTAGCGCACGGGTGCGCCAGGGTCGAGCACGCGCCCGCCGGCCAGCGTGCGCGAGGCCGAGGCGTCGCGCAGCACCACGCGGTCGCCGTGCCAGGCGCCCACGGGCTTGCGCAACACGAGCTGCACCCGCCCGCTCTGGCCGGGCTCCAGCACCGGCGGGTCGAGCACCGCCACCGTACCCAGCACCGAGGCCGACCCCAGGTGCACGTGCACCGGCGTGCCCGAGCGCAGCGGCTTGGTTTCGCTGTGCCACAGCGTGAGCGCCACATCCAGGCGCTCGGTGGCCAGCGCCACGGCCGGCGCCGCCAGCCACTGACCGCGTTCGATGGCGGCCTTGTCGATGCCCACCAGCGCGACCGCGCAGCGCTCGCCCGCGTGGGCCTGCTGCACCGCGCGGTTCTGCGCGTGCAGGCTGCGCACGCGCGCCGTGGCGGCGCCGGGCACCAGCCGCAGCTCGTCGCCCACGCGCACGCTGCCCGCGTGCACCGTGCCCGTTACCACGGTGCCCACGCCATCGAGCGTGAACGCGCGGTCGATGGCCAGGCGAAAGGCCTCGTCGGCGTGTGGGTGCGCCCCGGTCTGCCGTGCGGCGTCAAAGAGGTGTTGTTTGAGGTCGGCCAGCCCTTCGCCGGTGTGCGCCGACACGGCCAGCACCGGCGCGCCGGCCAGCGGCGTGTCCGCCAGCAGCGCCGCGATGTCGGCGCCGACCGCCTGCACGCGGGCCGGATCGGCGCGGTCGCATTTGGTGATCACCACCAGGCCCCGGTTCAGCCCGAGCAGGGACAGCACCGCCAGGTGCTCCAGCGTCTGTGGCATCACGCCGTCGTCGGCGGCCACGAGCAGCAGCGCGAAGTCGATGCCGGTGGCGCCGGCCAGCATGGTGTGCACCAGGCGCTCGTGGCCGGGCACGTCGATGAAGCCGATGCGCGGGCCGGCGTCGGGCGTGTCCAGGAACGCGTAGCCCAGCTCAATGGACACACCACGCTGCTTCTCTTCGGGCAGGCGGTCGGTGTCCACGCCGGTGAGCGCGCGCACCAGCGTGGTCTTGCCGTGGTCGATGTGCCCGGCGGTGCCGACGATCACGCGAGCCGCTCCTGCAGCGCGGGCAACTGGTTCAGCAGCAGCGAAGCGTCTTCCAGGCAGCGCAGGTCGAGCAGCAGGCGGTCGTCGGCGATGCGGCCGATCACCGGCTGCGGCAACGAGCGCAGCGCCGTCGCGAGCGCATCGAGCGAACGGCCCGCGCCCTTCTTCTGCACCGGCGCGATGGCCAGGCCCGCCGAGGGCAGGCGCTCCACCGGCAGCGAGCCCGAGCCGATCTGGCCGAGCATGTCGAGCGCCGTCACCTCGAACCGCGGCGCCACCGCCGACCGCACGGCCGGCAACAGCGCCAGCGCCAGCGCGCGGATCGCCTCCACCGGGCGCGTGAGCAGGCGCAGCGTGGGCAGGTTCTGCGTGAGCCGCTCGGGCCGCAGGTAGAGCATCAGCGTGGCCTCCAGCGCGGCCAGCGGCAGCTTGCTCATGCGCAGCGCGCGCTTCATCGGGAACTTGCGGATGCGGCCGATGGCCGCCTGGCTGCCCACCAGCAGGCCGGCCTGCGGGCCTCCGAGCAGCTTGTCGCCGCTGAAGGTGACGACATCGCAACCGGCCGCGAGCTTTTCTTGCGGCAGCGGTTCGCGCGGCAGGCCCCAGGCCGCGAGATCCACCAGCGACCCCGAACCGAGGTCGGTCACCAGCGGCAGGCCCTTGGCGTGGGCGATGGGCGCGAGATCGACTTCGTCCACCGCCGCCGTGAAACCCTGCACCGCGTAGTTGCTGGTGTGCACCTTCATCAGCAGCGCGGTGCGCTCGGTGATGGCGCGTTCGTAGTCGGCCGGGTGGGTGCGGTTGGTGGTGCCCACCTCGACCAGCGTGGCGCCGGCCGAGGCCATCACGTCGGGCATGCGGAAGGCACCGCCGATTTCCACCAGCTCACCGCGCGAGACGATGACCTCTTTGCCCCGCGCCAGCGCCGCAATGCTCAGCAGCACCGCGGCGGCGTTGTTGTTCACCACGGTGGCGGCCTCGGCCCCGGTCAGCGTGCACAGCAGCTCTTCGACCACGGTGTCGCGGTCGCCACGGCCGCCGCTGGCGAGATCGAACTCCAGGTTGTTGGGGCTGGCCATCATGGCCAGCAGGTGCTGCAGCGCGCTGTCGGCCAGCAGGGAGCGGCCGAGGTTGGTGTGGATGACGGTGCCGGTGAGGTTGATCACCGTGCGCATGCGCGGCGCGAGGCGCTGGCCCACGCGCCGGGCCACGGCGGCGGCGAGCGCATCGGCTTCGATGTCGGCGGGCGTCAGCGCGCCGGCCAGGGCCTGCGTGCGCAGGCCTTCCAGCAGCGCACGCGCCTCGGTGGCCACGCGGGTATGGCCGTGCTCGGCCAGCAGCACGGCCACGGCGGGCAAGCGCAACAGGCGGTCAACGGCGGGCAGTTCCTTGGGGTGCACCGGGGGGCTGGCCTGGGAACAGTCAACGACGGATTCGGTGGGCCGCTCCATCAGCCGCCCCCTGGTTCGGGGGCGGTGTCCGGCGGTGGGCCGGGTTCGCCGAACAGCAGCATGAAGTTCACACCGTGGCGGGTCTTGCCGGTGTCGGACACCAGCAGGTCAAGCGTGAGGCTCGCCAGGTCGTCGGCCACCGGATCGACCGAGGCGTCGCGGTCGGTGTGCATGATCTTGAGGTAGTGGCCGCAGGCGTCGCAGGTCTCGGCCTGCACCGTGGCCAGCGCGGCGCGCGCGCCGCTGCCCGAGGCGGCTTCGTCGGCGGTGGTGGCCTCCCCACCGGCCGCGTCGAGCGCCTCGTAGGCCAGGCCCTTGGTGCTCAGGCAATGGGTGCACTTGATGCGCACCATGTGCCACTGCAGGTTGCACAGCGAACAGTGCAGGTAGCGCTGGCCCAGCGATTCGCCCGAGGTGCGGGTGATGCTGGCCGTGGGCTGGCTGCCGCAGCAGGGGCACACGGTCTCGTCGTCCAGGCGCCCGAAGGGCTGGCCCTGGCCGTGGTGGTGCTGTTGCACGGCCAGCAGCATGTGGGTCCAGTAGACCTGCAGCGCACCGGCCACGATGGGGGCAGCGGCCAGGTCCAGCCCGTCCGACACGCCGGTCAGCAAGGCGTCGGCCTGGCGCTCCAGAAACACCTCGTCGGCCCGGGCCAGATGGTTCAGCACGGCCTGTGCGCCGGCGGGTGCTGTCGCTTGCAAGCCGGTGGCCAGGGCCCGCGCCACGCCGTACCAGGCCGGGTCGCGCGGCCAGTCGGCGGCCGGCAGCGGCGGCACACCCTGGCGCGCCGCGAGGTCGATGGCGGATGCGTCGGGCAACGGCACGGGGCTCATGCGCTCCAGCTGGGCCTGCTGGCCCTGGGCGAGTTCGGCCATGAAGCCCAGGAAGTCTCCCATGGCGTGACCCCGGGAGAGCTGGCGCAGGCGCATCGCTCGCTCGGCGAACACGGTGGTGCGCTCGGGCATGTGCAGGAAAGGCGTTTCACCCGCCGCCTTGCTGGCGATCTCTTCGGGTGACATGACGCGCACCGTGGCGCTGGATACCATTCAACACTCCAAAAAAAAGACCTGGGCGCCACCGGCCGCCCAGGAGGGTTGTCCCCAGGCTCAGCGGCCTTTGGTCATTTCTTCATGCCACAACGGGTGGTTGAGCTTGGCCCAGCTTTCGCTGACCGTGCCCCGCGTCATGGCCCGCACCGTGCCCTTGACCCAGATGGCCGCGTACACGTGCACGATGGTCGCGGCGATCAGCACCACGGCCGAGACCGAGTGCACCAGTACCGCGATGCGCAGCACCGGGATCGGGAAGAACGGCGCAAACCACGGACGCCAGAACATCAGCCCGGTCGCCAGCAGCAACACCAGGCTCAGCGCCATGGCCCAGAAGACCATCTTTTGCCCGTAGTTGTACTTGCCCACCGGCGGCATGCCCGCCTTGTCGCCCTTGAGCATGCGTCCGGCGTGTTTCTTCCACTCGCGGTCGGCGTCGTTGACGAGGTTGTCGCGCCAGAGTTTGAAGAACAGCCCGAGGAAGCTCAGCACCATGAGCACCCCCATGAAAGGGTGCAGGATGCGCGTCCACTGACCGCCACCAAACAGGTTGGTGAAGAAGAAAAATGCCGGGTGGAAGAAGGCCAGGCCCGAGAGCCCGGCGAGCACGAACATGAGCGCCATGAACCAGTGGTTCATGCGTTCACGGTCCTGGTAGCGCTGAAGCATTTTTATGGCCATCACGCATCCTCCTTCTCATCGGACTTTTCTTCCACGGGGCCGACCTTCATGTAGTGGAAGAAGCCGGCGACCACGGCGCCGATCATTCCCGCCACCGCCAGCGGCTTGGCCACGCCCTTCCAGAGCGCCACCATCGGGCTGATGCTCGGGTCGCGCGGCAGGTCTTCCAGCTCGGGCCGGTCGGCGTGCTTGAGCACGTACATGACGTGCGTGCCGCCCACACCCTGCGGGTTGTAGAGCCCGGCGTTCTGGAAGCCCCGCTCCTTGAGTTCACCGGCGCGCTTCTCACCGTAGGCGACCATGTCGTCCTTGGTGCCGAAACCGATGGCGCCCGTCGGGCAGGTCTTCACACAGGCCGGCTCCAGGCCCACGCCCACGCGGTCCGAACACAAGGTGCACTTGTAGGCCTTGTTGTCCTTCTGGCTGATGCGCGGCACATCGAACGGGCAACCCTTGACGCAGTAGCCACAGCCGATGCAGTGCTCGGAATGGAAGTCCACGATGCCGTTGGCGTACTTGACGATGGCGCCCGGCGAAGGACAGGCCTTGAGACAGCCCGGGTCCTCGCAGTGCATGCAGCCGTCCTTGCGGATCAGCCACTCCAGGCTGCCGTTTTCCGGCTCGACCTCGAAGAACTTCATCACCGTCCAGGAAGACGCCGTGAGGTCCCTCGGGTTGTCGTACACACCGGTGTTGTCACCGATGTCGTCGCGCAGGTCGTTCCAGTTCATGCAAGCCACCTGGCAGGCCTTGCAGCCGATGCACTTGGACTCGTCGATGAGCTTGGCGACCTGCGGCGCCGCGGTGCGCACCTGCGGCGTGGGGGTTGTGGTGGCGGAGCGCGCCACCACGTCGAGCGATTGCATGCCCATGATCAGCCCACCTTCTCAATGTTGACCAGGAACGCCTTGAACTCCGGTGTCTGCGAATTCGCATCGCCCACAAACGGTGTCAGTGCGTTGGCGAGGTAGCCGTTCTGGGCCACACCCTTGAAGCCCCAGTGGATGGGAATGCCCACGTGGTGGACCTTCTGGCCATTCACATCGAGCCCCTTGATGCGCTTGGTGACCACGCACTTGGCCACGACCTCGCCCCGGTTGCTGCGCACCTTGACCGTGTCGCCCTGTTGAATGCCCTTCTCCTTGGCCAGCTCTTCGCCGATTTCGACGAAGGGCGCGGGCTGGGTGATGGCGTTGCTGCGCGCGTGCTTGGTCCAGTAGTGGAAGTGCTCGGTCAGGCGGTAGGTGGTGGCCGCGTACGGAAACTCCTCCTTCTTGCCGAAAGCCTCCATGTCGCCCTTGTAGACCCGCGCCGCCGGGTTGCTCACGGCCTTGGGGTTGGTGGGACACATCAGGTTCACGCCCACCGGCGTCTCGAAGGGTTCGTAGTGCTCGGGGAAGGGGCCTTCGCTCATGCCCACCGCGTGCAGGCGCGCCACACCCTCGGGGTTCATGATGAAAGCGCCCACACCCTGCTCCGGCGCGGCGTCGGGCCGCATGTCGGGCACGTCCGCCCCTCCGGCCCACGAGGTCCCGTTCCAGGCCAGGTACTTGCGGCTCGGGTCCCAGGGCTTGCCGCTCGCATCGGCACTGGCGCGGTTGTAGAGGATGCGCCGGTTGGCCGGCCAGGCATAACCCCAGTTGGCGAACACGCCCAGGCCGGTCGGGTCGCTGTTGTCGCGGCGCGCGGTGAGGTTGCCCGCCTGGCTCCAGCAGCCGGCGTAGATCCAGTTGCCACAGCTGGTGGTCCCGTCGTCGCGCAGCACCGCAAAGCCCGGCACCTGCTCGCCGGCCTTGACCAGCACCGTCGGCGGGGCCGTCGGGTTCTTCGGGTCGGGTGGCGACATCAGGTCGGCCAGCGCCTTGCCGCTGATTTCACGCAGCACCTCGGCGGGCGACGGCGCGTTGGCGTTGAGGTAGGGCCAGGCCAGCCCCGCCACCGGCTCGGGCAGCGTGCCACCGTCCTTGGCATACATGGCGCGCAGTTTCATGAACAGGCGCGACATGATCTCCGAGTCGGTCTTGGCCTCGCCCGGCGGGTCCACCGCCTTCTCCTTCCAGGCGATCACCCGGCTGGAGTTGGTGAAGCTGCCGGTCTCTTCGGCGAAACAGCTGGTGGGGAAGCGGAACACCTCGGTCTGGATCTCTTCGGGCTTCACGTCGTTGAGCGGCCCGTAGTTTTTCCAGAACTCGCCGGTTTCCGTTTCCAGCGGGTCCATCACCACCAGGTACTTCAGCTTGGACAGCGCGGCCGAGAGCTTCTTCTTGTTCGGCACCGCCGCCAGGGGGTTGAAGCCCTGACAGATGAAGCCGTTCATCTTGCCCTGGTGCATGCGCTCGAAGATCGCGAGGATGTCGTAGCCCGTGTCGCGCTTCGGAACCCAGTCGTAGGCGAAGTCGTTCTCTGCCGTGGCCGCGTTGCCGTAGTAGGCCTTCATCAGGCTGGTGTTCCACTTGGCGAAGTTCTGCGTGAACGCCATCTGGTTCGGGCGCATCGGCTTGCCGGTGCGCGCGGCCAGGTAGGTCGCGCGGTCCACGTCGGCCTCGGTCGGCGCGCTCTGGTAGCCCGACAACACCTCGGAGTAGGCGCACATGTCGGTGATGCCTTGCACGTTGGCATGGCCCCGCAGCGCGTTGATGCCGCCACCCGGCCGGCCCATGTTGCCCAGCAGCAGCTGGATCAGGGCCATGGTGCGGATGTTCTGCGAACCCACCGTGTGCTGGGTCCAGCCCAGGGCGTAGCAGATCGTCATCACCTTGTCGGTCGCCGCCGTCGTCGCCAGCATCTCGGCCACCCGGATGAACTGGTCCTTGGGTGTGCCGGTGATCTGGCTGACCAGCTCGGGGGTGTAGCGCGCGTAGTGGGCTTTCATCTGCTGGAACACGCACAGCGGATCCTGCAACGTGTCGTCCACCTTGACGAAGCCGTCCTCGCCCATCTGGTAGCCCCAACTGGCCTTGTTGTACGAACGCTTGGCCTCGTCGTAGCCGCTGAAGAAACCGTTGTCAAACTTGAAATCGGGCTTGGTCAGGAAGGTTGCATCCGTGTTGAGCTTGACGTAGTCGAGGTGGATCTTGTTGTTGGACAACAGGTGGTTGATGACGCCGCCGAGGAAGGCGATGTCGGTGCCCACGCGGATGGGGGCGTAGTAATCCGCCACCGCAGCCGTTCGTGTGAAACGCGGGTCCACGACGATGAGCTTGGCCTTGCGTTGCTGCATGGCTTCGACCACCCACTTGAATCCGCACGGATGTGCTTCGGCGGCATTGCCACCCATGACGAGAACGAGATCGGCATTCTTGATATCGGTCCAAGAATTCGTCATCGATCCGCGACCGAAAGTCGGGCCCAGACTGGACACCGTCGGCGCATGTCAGATACGTGCTTGTGTGTCGAGTGCGACGATCCCCAAGCCCCGGGCGATCTTCACGCTCAGGTAACCCGATTCATTGGAAGAAGCCGACGAGATCAGGAAACCGGTGGTGTTCCAGCGGTTGACCGTGATCTGCTTGCCTTCTTTCTCGACCGTCTTCACCAGGTTGGCGTCGCGGTCGGCCTTCATGTGCGTGGCCACACGGTTCAGTGCGTCTTCCCACGACAGGCGCTTCCACTCGCTGCTGCCGGCCTCGCGCACCTGCGGGTATTTGACGCGGTCGGGCGACTGGATCATGTCCATGACGCCGGCGCCCTTGGGGCACAAGGTGCCGCGGTTGACCGGGTTGTCCGGGTCGCCCTCGACGTGGATGATCGTGGCCTTGACGTTCTTGGCCTTGTCACCCAGGGTGTACATCACGATGCCGCAACTGACCGAGCAGTACGGGCAGGTGCTGCGGGTCTCGGTGGTTCGGGCCAGTTTGAAGCTGCGCGTTTCGGCCAGCGCGGCCGTGGGCGAAAAGCCCAACGCGACGAGGCTGGAACCAACCAACCCCGCTCCACTGACCCGGAAGAAGTGCCTCCGGCTCATGTCCATGGTTTTTCTCTCCTGAGGGCCTTCCAGCCCCTTCATCGTGGGCGCCTGCTACACGGCAGAGCTGGTGAGAGTTTCCACGAGGAACGTGACAACACGGTGAGCGCAATTACCTATGAACCGGGGTGCAAAAGATCGGCAACACCACCGCCTCGAACGGCCACCGACAAACTGTCGCAGGCGCCGACAGTTTGAACCGCCAGCGATCACCGGGCCCTGCTGTGGGCTCCGGTTTCGAACGCCTGTTTTCATGGCCTGATCTTTGCTTTTGCGCTGGCCAAGCGCCGCATTCACCGCACCACCAGACCCGCCAGGACCCGTCGTCCCCGCTGAAAACCAGGGTTTCCATGCCCGAATTGGGGTCATTCGCCCACCCGGGCGAACAAGGACTGTCGCCCATGCGACAGGTCGAAAACTCAAAAAGCCTCTTTCTCCGCTTCCAGGTAGGCCAGGCTGGTGTACTTGCCGATGTTGCTGTCGAAGCCGTCCATGGTTTTGGCGCGGCTGGCGACGCGGGGGTCTTTGAGCACGCGGTCTTTCGCGCCGTCCAGCGCAACGCCCTCTTTCACCGCCTGCACGCAGGGCTCCCAGATGCCTTTCATGAAGCTGCCGTAGGTGTCGAGCAGGTCCTTGCTGCCACGCCCGTGGCCGGGCACCCAGAGCTGCTCGCCGGCGGCCTTCTTCAGCGCGTCGTAGTACTTGAAAGTGCCGGGGTAGGAGCCGTCGTCAATGTTGGCGATGCGGTTCGCCATCGCGATGTCGCCCACGTAGGTGAGCCGGTCCTGCACGATCTCGCAGCACAGGTCGGACGGGGTGTGGGCGCGGCCGTAATGGTGCAGCTTGATCTGCACGTCGCCGTAGTCGAACACCTGGCCGCCTTCCACCACCCGGTTGGGTGCCACCACTTTCGTGCCCAGGGTGGCCTGGTTGGTCCAGCGCTCCATCAGGCTGCGCCAGAGGCTGCCCTCGTGGCCGGCGATCTGGTCGCGGGTGTGGGCCAGCGCATGGATCGGCAGGTCTTGGCCAAAGGCCTCGGCAAAGGCGTGGTTGCCCAGCCAGTGGTCGCCATGGTAGTGGCTGTTGAAGACCGCGATCACCGGCAGCGGCGTCACGGTCTTGATCATGCGGATCGCCATCTGGCCGATCTGCAGCGAGGCGCCGGTGTCGAGCACCACCACCCCTTTGCGCGTGACCACGAAGATGACGCTGGCCATCAGGCCCTGGTTCGCCTGGTTCGGAAAACCGTCCTTGGCGTACACCATCCACACATGGGGCGAGAGCTGCTCGGGCGCCACGTCGGGCACCGGCGGGCCTTCGATGAATTCTTGCAGTTGCTGGGCGAACAACCGCGCTTCAGGCACCAGCGCCAGCCCGGCCGCCCCCAGCCCCAGGCCGGTGGCCATGCGCAGCCACTGGCGGCGGTTTCGCGGTGTCGCGGAAAAATCGGGGTTCATGGGGTGTCTCCTGCGGGGTGTTGTTCACAAAATAAGCAATTGCTTATTTTTGAATCATAGAACCCGCGGCAGCCACCCGCAAGAGGGGGTGGCCCCTGCGCCCGTCAAGCAGCTTTGTGTTCGGGCAGGCGGCGGGCGATTTCCGCCACCAGCTGGCGCGCCAGCACCAGTTTGTCGGCTCGGGGCAGCTCGGTCACGCCCTTTTCGTCGACCAGCAGCAGGGCGTTGTCGTCCTGGCCAAAGGTGTCGGGGCCGATGTTGCCCACCAGCAGGGGCACGCCCTTGCGCACGCGTTTGCTCTGCGCCTGGGCCAGCAGGTCCTGGCTTTCCGCCGCGAAGCCCACGCAGTACAGCGCGCCGTTCTGGGCGCGGGCACTGGCCGCGATGCCGGCCAGGATGTCGGGGTTTTCCACGAACGACAACGTGGGCACCTCGCCCGAGCCGTCTTTCTTGATCTTCTGTTCGGCCGCCTGCACCGGCCGCCAGTCCGCCACCGCGGCGGCCGAGACGAACACGCTGGCGCTCTGGCTCAGCACGTTGAGCGTCTTCTGCATGTTCAGCGCCGACTTCACGTTGATGCGCCCCACGCCGCGCGGCGTGGGCAGGCCCACCGGCCCGGCCACCAGCGTCACCTGGGCGCCCGCCTCGTGGGCGGCGCGCGCGATGGCGAAACCCATCTTGCCGCTGGAGAGGTTGGTCAGGCCGCGCACCGGGTCGATGGCCTCGAACGTGGGCCCGGCGCTCACCAGCACCTGCTGGCCCGCCAGGGGCTTGGGGGAGAAGAACCGCACCAGCTCGTACAACAACTCGTCGGGCTCCAGCATGCGACCGTCTCCGGTCTCGCCGCAGGCCTGGTCGCCCACGCCCACGTCGAGCACGGTCGTGCCGTCGGCGCGCAACTGGGTCACGTTGCGCTGCGTGGCGGGGTGGGACCACATTTCGCGGTTCATGGCGGGCGCCAGGATCAGCGGCACCTGGTCGCGCGGACGGGCCAGACACATCAGGCTGAGCAGTTCGTCGGCGCGGCCGTGCAGCAGTTTGGCCATGAAGTCGGCACTGGCCGGCGCCACCAGGATCGCATCGGCCTCGCGGCTGAGGTTGATGTGCGGCATGTTGTTGTCCACACCGCCCGAGGCGCGCGCATCCCACTGCGAGCTGAACACCGGCCGGCCCGACAGCGCCTGCATCGTCACCGGGGTGATGAACTGCGCGGCCGCTTCGGTCATCACGACCTGCACGGTGGCCCCCTCCTTGATGAGCGAGCGACAGAGCTCGGCCGCCTTGTAGCAGGCAATGCCGCCCGAGAGGCCGAGGACGATGTGTTTTCCGGCTAGGTCGTTCATGCGCGCAATGTAGCAGTTCAACCGCGACGACGGCGTGAGGGGCGTGACCCATGGGCGGCCCCCGTATGGTCAATGGCGCGCGCGGGGGGCTCCCAGCGGACATAATGCCGCCACAGCCCACTTCCCGCAGCCTCAAACACCCATGAACATCCCATTCAAATCACGCACCCTGGCCAAGGGCGTCATCGTGGGCGCCTTGCTGGGCGCGCTGGTCGCCTGTGGCGGCGGATCGGACACCCCCGACAACGACACCGTGCCCACCGGCGGCGCCTTGAACAACCTCTGGTTCGCCGACAGCGATGGCTTCTTCCCGCTCGACAAGCTCAAACCCAACGGCACCTTCTACCAGGGCACCGAGGCCGATTTCGGCCTGAAGAATCCGGCCTACAACCCCAGCACCAAGACCCATTCGCTCTGGGCCATCGACACCTCGGCCAGCGTGCCCGCGGGCACGAGCCTGAACTATGCGATGAAGATCGACGCCATCAGTGCTTCGGCCGAAGCGGTGGCCGAGATGGCCAAGAACCTGCAACTGGACACCACCACGGGCCTGATCACCCAGACCTGCAAGGGCTATCCCGAGTGTTACGACAACACCGGGGCGACCGACGAGGACTTCCTGATCACGGTCACGGCCCAGGTGGTGGGCGGCAGCGGCAAGCTCGAGCGCAACTTCCTGCTGCGCGTGCGCGGCAACAACTGAACCCGCCCGCGACCGGTTCCAGGGCGTCGGGTCCGGACCGACCCGGTGCCAGGGGGTGGCCTTTATAATCCCCATTTCCACCTCCTGCGAGCGAACGGCTCGCCCGAGACATGACCAAATTTGTGTTCGTCACCGGCGGTGTGGTGTCCTCCTTAGGCAAGGGCATTGCTTCTGCGTCACTGGCTGCGATTCTTGAATCGCGCGGCCTCAAAGTCACCCTCATCAAGCTCGACCCGTACATCAACGTGGACCCGGGCACCATGTCGCCCTTCCAGCACGGCGAGGTCTTCGTCACCGACGACGGCGCCGAAACCGATCTGGACCTGGGTCACTACGAGCGTTTCATCGAAACGCGCATGAAGAAGACCAACAACTTCACCACCGGCAAGATCTACCAGTCGGTGCTGGAAAAAGAACGCCGCGGGGACTACCTCGGCAAGACCGTGCAGGTGATCCCGCACGTCACCAACGAAATCCAGGAATTCATCAAGCGCGGCGCCGGCCTTGTGGCCCCGCAGGGCGTTGATCCGAAATCGTTCACGCCCGACCCCGTGGACGTGGCCATCGTGGAAATCGGCGGCACGGTGGGCGACATCGAGTCCCTGCCCTTCCTCGAAGCGGTGCGCCAGATGAGCCTGCGCATGGGCCCGAACAACTCGGCCTTCGTGCACCTGACCTACCTGCCCTGGATCGCCGCGGCCGGTGAACTCAAGACCAAGCCCACGCAACACACGGTGCAGAAGCTGCGCGAGATCGGCATCCAGGCCGACGCCCTGCTGTGCCGCGCCGACCGCCGCATCCCCGAAGAAGAACGCGCCAAGATTTCGCTGTTCACCAACGTGCCCGAATGGGGCGTGATCTCCATGTGGGACGTGGACACCATCTACAAGGTGCCGCGCATGCTGCACGAGCAGGGCCTGGACGGCCTGATCTGCGACAAGCTGCGCCTGAACACGCCGCCCACCAGCCTCAAGCGCTGGGACGAACTGGTGCACGAAACCGAGCACCCGCAGGGTGAAGTCAAGATCGCCATGGTCGGCAAGTACGTCGACCTGTCGGACAGCTACAAGTCGGTCAACGAGGCCCTGCGCCACGCCGGCATGCGCAACCACGTGCGCGTGAAGATCGACCACGTGGATTCCGAGACCATGGAAGGCGCCGATGCCGCGGACAAGCTCGCGCAGTACGACGCGATTCTCGTGCCCGGCGGCTTTGGCCTGCGTGGTGTGGAGGGCAAGATCAACACCGCCCGCTTTGCCCGCGAGCACAAGGTGCCTTACCTGGGCATCTGCCTGGGCATGCAGGTCGCGACCATCGAATACGCGCGCCACGTGGCGGGCCTCGAAGGCGCCAACAGCACCGAGTTCGACCCGGCAACAAAGCACCCGGTGATCGCGCTGATCACCGAATGGAAAGACGCCGACGGCAGCATCCAGACGCGCAGCGCCAGCTCCGACCTGGGCGGCACCATGCGCCTGGGTGCGCAGAGTTCCGACGTGCAGGCCGGCACCCTCGCCCACAGCATCTACGGCGACGTGGTGACCGAGCGCCACCGCCACCGCTACGAAGCGAACGTCAACTACCTCGACCAGCTGCGCCAGGCCGGTCTGGTGATCTCGGCGCTGACCCAGCGCGAGCAGTTGACCGAAATCGTCGAGCTGCCCAAGGCCGTGCACCCCTGGTTCATCGGCGTGCAGTTCCACCCCGAGTTCAAGTCCACGCCCTGGGCCGGTCACCCGCTGTTCAACGCCTTCATCAAGGCGGCCGTGGAACAGCACGGTCGCCAGAAGCTCAAGGCCGTGGCCTGATCGGACGCTCCATGAAACTCTGCGGATTCGATGCCGGTCTGGACCAGCGCTTCTTCCTGATCGCCGGTACCTGCTCGATCGAGGGCCTGCAGATGTCCCTCGACGTGGCCGGCCAGCTCAAGGAGGCCTGCACCGCGCTGGGCATTCCCCTGATCTACAAGGGCTCGTTCGACAAGGCCAACCGGTCCTCCGGCACCACCCAGCGCGGGCTGGGCCTGGACGCGGGTCTGAAGATCCTGGACGAGGTGCGCCGCCAGCTCGGCCTGCCCGTGCTCACCGACGTGCACGAGGCGTCCCAGGTGGCCGAGGTCGCCAGCGTGGTGGACGTGCTGCAGACCCCGGCCTTCCTCTGCCGCCAGACCGATTTCATCCGCGCCGTGGCCCAGTCGGGCAAGCCGGTGAACATCAAGAAGGGCCAGTTCCTCGCGCCCTGGGACATGAAGAACGTCATCGACAAGGCACGCGCTGCTGCCAAGGAAGTGGGCCTGTCCGAAGACCGCTTCCTGGCCTGCGAACGCGGCGTGAGCTTTGGCTACAACAACCTCGTGGCCGACATGACCAGCCTGGCCGAGATGCGCAAGTCCGGCGCGCCGGTGGTGTTCGACGTGACCCACTCGGTGCAGAAGCCGGGCGGCCTGGGTGGCGCCAGCGGCGGTGCCAGCGAGATGGTGCCGGTGCTGGCGCGAGCGGGTGTGGCGGCGGGTGTCGCCGGCCTGTTCATGGAAACCCACCCCAAGCCCGCCGAGGCCTGGTCGGACGGCCCGAACGCCGTGCCGCTGAAACACATGAAGGCGCTGCTGGAGACCCTGGTGGCGCTCGATGCCGTCACCAAAAAGACACCGTTCCTGGAAAACCATTTCAACTGAGCTGTTTCAAGCTTCAATGGCAGCACCTGCAACCGCGAGACCCCATGACAGCCGCCTACATCATCGTCAACATGCAGATCTCCAACATGGAGCAGTACCAGCAGTACATGGCGGCGGCCCCCGCCGCGGTCGCTGCGGCCGGTGGGGAATACCTGGTCCGGGGCGGCCGCTTCGAAGTCCTGGAAGGCGATTGGCAGCCGGCGCGCATCGCCATGCTGCGCTTTCCCAGCTACGAGCAGGCCAAAGCCTTCTACGACAGCGAGATGTACCGGCAAGCGCGCGCCAAGCGGGCCGGTGCCACCGAATTTTTCAACCTCGTCCTGGTGGAGGGCGTGAGCGCCCCCGTCATCTGAATATCCACATCGAAAGGAAACCATGAGCGCAATCGTTGACATCGTCGGCCGCGAAATTCTCGACAGCCGCGGCAACCCCACCGTCGAATGCGACGTGCTGCTGGAAAGCGGCGTGATGGGCCGCGCGGCCGTGCCCTCGGGCGCCTCCACGGGCAGCCGCGAAGCCATCGAGCTGCGCGACGGCGACAAGAGCCGTTACCTCGGCAAGGGCGTGCTCAAGGCCGTCGAGCACATCAACACCGAGATCAGCGAAGCCGTGCTGGGCCTGGACGCCTCCGAGCAGGCCTTTCTGGACAAGACCCTGATCGACCTGGACGGCACCGAGAACAAGAGCCGCCTGGGCGCCAACGCCATGCTCGCCGTGTCCATGGCCGTGGCGCGCGCCGCCGCCGAAGAAGCCGGCCTGCCGCTCTACCGCTACTTCGGCGGCATGAGCGCGGTGCAGATGCCAGTGCCGATGATGAACGTGGTCAATGGTGGCGCGCACGCCAACAACAACCTGGACCTGCAGGAGCTGATGATCATCCCCGTGGGCGCGCCGAGCTTTCGCGAAGCCCTGCGCTGGGGTGCCGAGGTGTTCCACGCGCTCAAGAAGATCATCCACGACAAGGGCATGAGCATCGCCGTGGGCGACGAAGGCGGCTTCGCGCCCAACGTGGCCAACCACGAAGCGGCGATCCAGATGATTCTGGAAGCCATCGGCAACGCGGGCTACACCGCCGGCGAGCAGATCGCCCTGGGCCTGGACTGCGCCGCCAGCGAGTTCTACAAGGACGGCAAGTACCACCTGGGCGCCGAAGGCCTGGTGCTGTCCGCCGAGGAGTGGACCAACATGCTGGCCACCTGGGTGGACAAGTACCCCATCATCAGCATCGAAGACGCCATGGCCGAAGGCGACTGGGACGGCTGGAAGCACCTGACCGAGCGTCTGGGCAAGCAGGTCCAGCTGGTGGGCGACGACCTGTACGTCACCAACACCAAGATCCTGAAAGAAGGCATCGACAAGGGCATCGCCAACTCGATCCTGATCAAGATCAACCAGATCGGCACCCTGACCGAAACCTTCGCCGCCATCGAGATGGCCAAGCGCGCCGGCTACACCGCCGTCATCAGCCACCGCTCGGGCGAAACCGAAGACAGCACCATCGCCGACATCGCCGTGGGCACCAACGCCGGCCAGATCAAGACCGGCTCGCTGTCGCGCTCGGACCGCATGGCCAAGTACAACCAGCTGCTGCGCATCGAGGAAGATCTGGGCGAAGTGGCCGTGTACCCGGGCCGCGCGGCTTTTTACAACTTGAAGTGAAGCCTCTGGCGCCTGCCGCCCTGGGCGCTCACTAAACTCGCGCCATGGCCAACCGCTTCATCCCTGCCCTGCTGATCGGACTGCTGCTGGTGCTGCACGCCCAGCTGTGGTTCGGGCGGGGCAGTGTGCCAAAGGTGGCGAGCATGAAACTGCAGCTGACCGAGCAGGAATACCGCAACCACGAGGCCCAGCAGCGCAACGACCGGCTGGCCAGCGAGGTGAGCGATTTGCAGGAAGGTCTGGACATGGTCGAGGAACTCGCCCGGCAGGACCTGGGCATGGTCAAGCCCAACGAGATCTTCGTCCAGATCGCGCAGAGCAAGCGCTGAGCGCGTGCCAGCCGGCCCGCCCAGCACTTGACCGTCTCCCCCCGCCTTGCGCTGACACCGCCCGTGGCCCTCACGATCACGCTGCTGGGCGGCGAATCCTCCGGCAAGACCACCCTGGCGCGGGCGCTGCACCAACACCTCAACCAACAGCTCCAGATCCGCACGGCGCTGGTGCCCGAGCAGCTGCGGCTCTGGTGCGAGGGCATGGGCCGCGCACCCCGCGCCGAAGAGCAGGCCGCGCGCGCCGCCGAGCAGAGCCGCTGCATCGAGGAGGCCGCGCGCCAGGACGGTGTGGAACTGGTGATCGCCGACACCTCGGCGCTCGTGATCGCCGCCTACAGCGAACTCTATTTCCAGGACACCTCGCTGTACCCCGAGGCCCGGGCCGCGCAGCAGCGCTACGACCTCACGTTGCTGATGGGGCTGGACCTGCCCTGGGTGCCCGACGGCCTGTTCCGCGACAGCCCGGCCGTGCGCGAAGCCACCGACACGCTGCTGCGCCGCGAGCTGCGCACCGCCAGCGTGGCATTCCAGACGGTGTATGGCCAGGGCGAGGCGCGCCTGCGGCAGGCGCTGCAGGCGATCGCAACCCGCCTGGGCCGCCCCCTGGTGGCCGACGACCCGGTGCTGCGCCAGGGCCGGGGGCGCTGGGTCTGCGACAGTTGCAGCGACCCGGACTGTGAACACCGATTGTTCAGCCAGCTTCTGACCCCCGACCACTCCAAGGACCCGCCACCATGATCCCGGCACAACCCCTGCCCGACTTCCGCTCACCCGATTTCCTGCGCGCCCACGTCCGCGACAGCATGGCCTTCTACCACCCGCGGGCCATCGACCCCAGCGGCGGTCTGTTCCATTTCTTCCGCGACGACGGCGAGGTCTACGACCGCCACACCCGCCACCTGGTCAGCAGCACCCGATTCGTCTACACCTACGCCATGGCCGTGCGCTCGGGCGCCGATGCCTCGCACCGCCAGGCACTGTCCCACGCCTTCGACTTCCTGCGCCGCGTGCACCGCGACCCGGCCACCGGCAGCTACACCTGGCTGCTGGACTGGCGCGACGGGAAAAAGACCGTGCTCGACGGCACCCAGCACGCCTACGGCCTGGCCTTCGTCCTGCTGGCGCACGCCCACGCCTTCATGGCCGGGCTGCCCGAGGCACACGCCGGCATCGCCGAGACCTTCGAGCTGCTGGAGCGGCGCTTCTGGGAGCCCAACCACGGCCTCTACGCCGACGAGATCGGCCCCGACGGAGTGCTCAGCGGCTACCGCGGCCAGAACGCCAACATGCACCTGTGCGAGGCGCTGCTCGCCGCCTTCGACGCCACCGGCGAGACCCGCTACCTGGTCCGCGCCGAGCGGCTGGCCGACCACATCTGCATCCGCCAGGCGGCGTTGGCCGATGGCCTGGTGTGGGAGCACTACCGTGCCGACTGGTCGGTCGACTGGGACTACAACAAGGACGACAAGAGCAACATCTTCCGCCCCTGGGGCTTCCAGCCCGGCCACCTGACCGAATGGGCCAAGCTGTTGCTGCTGCTCGATCAGCGCCGCCCACGCGCCGACCACCTGCCGCGCGCCCGGTTGTTTTTCGACACCGCGATGGCGAAGTCGTGGGACGCGCAACACGGAGGCCTGTTCTACGGCTTTGCGCCCGACGGCAGCGTGTGCGACAGCGACAAGTATTTCTGGGTCCAGGCCGAGTCGCTGGCCACGGCGGCGCGCCTGGCCCAGGCCACCGGCGAGGCGCGCTACTGGGCCGACTACGACCGCCTATGGGCCTACGCCTGGCAGCATTTCGTGGACCACCAACACGGCGCCTGGTGGCGCATCCTGCGCGCCGACAACACCAAGATCAGCGACGAAAAGAGCCCCGCTGGCAAGGTGGACTACCACACCATGGGGGCTTGTTACGACGTGCTGGACACGCTGGGCCAGGGCGCGCGGCGGATGCTCGTGCCGGCCTGACCCTGCCCGCCGCTCACTGGAGATTGGGCGTGGCGGGCGGCTGCGTGTGCGGCTGCAGAAAGACCTGCGCAGCGTCCACCGGATCGAACCGGTACTGCGCGCCGCAGAAGTCGCAGCCCACCTCCACCTGGCCCTGCTCGGCGATGATGGATTCGATCTCGTCGCGCCCCAGGCTGCGCAGCATGTTGCCCACGCGCTCGCGCGAGCAGGTGCAGGCAAAGCGCGGCCCTTCGTCGCCCACCAGCGGGTCGAAGCGGCGCACGTCCTCTTCCCAGAACAGGCGCCGCAGGATGGTTTCGGCGTCCAGCTCCAGCAGTTCCTCGCGCTTGAGGCTGGCCGCCAGGATGGCGATGCGGTTGTAGTCCTCGTTCAAGCCGATCTGGTCTTCGTCCTTGGCCACCGCGCCCGCACCGGCCAGGTTGGCCTCGCCCTGCAGCGGCAGGCGCTGGATCAGGAGGCCCGCGGCCACCTTGTCGTTGGCGGCGAGCACCAGGCGCGTGTCGAGCTGCTCACTTTGCAGCATGTAGTGCTCGATCACTTCGCTGAGCTTCTCCAGCTTTTCGCGCCGGTCGCCAAACAGCGGCACCACGCCCTGGTAGGGCTGCTGGCCGGGCAGGCGGTCTTTCGGGTCCAGCGTGATCGCGCAGCGGCCCGCGTTGTTCACGTTGACCATGTGCGACAGCGGCGCATCGGCCGCCACCTCGCCCACCACGGTGGCGGTGGCGCGCAGGCTCAGGTCGGGCTGCACCTCGGTCACGGCGAGTTTCACCGGGCCGTCGCCCATGATCTGCATGATCAGCGCGCCGTTGAACTTGATGTTGGCCTGCATCAGCGTGGCCGCCGCCGTCATCTCGCCCAGCAGTTCCTGCACCGCCGCCGGATAGCCGCCGGCTTGCTCCCGCCGGTGCAGGATGTCGGTCCAGGCGTCGGTCAGGCGCACCAGCATGCCGCGCACCGGCAGGCCTTCAAACATGAATTTGTGGAGTTCGGACAAGGGGTTCTTTCGGTTCGGTCAACGCTGGCAGATCGGGATCAGGCGACTTTTTTCAAGCCGTTCCGGAAGCGCTGCGCGTTCGCCACGTAATGTTTCGCACTCTGGCGCAGGCCTTCGATCTGCTCGGGCGTGAGCTGGCGCACCGCCTTGGCCGGGCTGCCGATGATCATGGAGCCGTCGGGGAATTCCTTGCCCTCGGTCACCAGCGCGCCCGCACCCACCAGGCAGTTCTTGCCGATCTTCGCGCCGTTGAGCACGATGGCGCCAATGCCGATCAGCGACTCGTCGCCGATGGTGCAGCCGTGCAGCATGACCTGGTGGCCCACCGTCACGTGTTCGCCAACGGTCAGCGGCAGGCCCATGTCGGCGTGCAGCACACTGCCGTCCTGGATGTTGCTGCCGCGCCCGATGCGGATCGTGTCGGTGTCGCCGCGCACAGTCACGCCGAACCACACGCTGCAGTCTTCGCCGAGCTCCACATCGCCCATGACCTGGGCGTTGTCGGCCACCCAGGCCGACGCGGCCAGGCGCGGCGCGGCACCATCGAGTTCGTAGATCGCCATCGGGGAAGTCTCCTGGGGTTCGGGGTCGGTGGCCGGCGGCTGGCGCCGACGCGAAACCTAGAATTGTAGGGATGCAAGCCCGCGCCGACCGTCCCACGCCACCCATGCCCCGCCCCAGCCTTCGGGCTCAGGCGCTGCAGGCGCTGGGCATCACCGACCCGACCACCAAGGCGCAGGCGGCGCACCGCCTGCTGGACGCCCTGCGCGAGATGCCGCCCGGGGACGACGGCTTGCACTGGCTGGAGCCGGCCGCCGAGCTGAGCGCGGCCCCCGACATCCCCCTGCCCGGCCGCCCGGCGCGGCCCCCGCTCATCGCCCCCGCCGACGTGCCACAGCGCTCACCCTTCACCCCGGAGGGCATGGCCGCGCTGCTGCACGCCATCGCGCACATCGAGTTCAACGCCATCAATCTCGCGCTCGACGCGGTCTGGCGTTTTGCCGGCATGCCGGTGGACTTCTACCGCGACTGGCTGCGGGTGGCGGCCGAAGAAGCCACCCACTTCGGCCTGCTGCGCAGCCACCTGCAAAGCCTGGGCCACGACTACGGTGACTTCCCCGCGCACGACGGCCTGTGGGAGATGTGCGTGAAGACGCAGCACGACATCACCGCGCGCATGGCGCTGGTGCCGCGCACGCTCGAAGCGCGCGGGCTCGACGCCACGCCGCTGATCCAGGCCCGGCTGCGCAAGGTCAACACCCCGGCCGCGCTGTGCACCATCGAGATCCTGGACGTGATCCTGCGCGACGAGATCGGCCACGTGGCCATCGGCAACCGCTGGTACGCCTGGTTGTGCGCGCAGCAGGGGCTGGACCCGCTGGCCCACTACCGGGTGCTCGCGCGCCGGCACGAAGCCCCGCGCCTGCGGCCCCCGTTCAACGACGCGGCGCGCCTCGCGGCGGGCTTCAGCCAGCAGGAACTGGACTATCTGCTGGGCGCCTGACCCCGCCCACGGTGCGCCCAAACCGCAATAGATCACATACATCTGGTGACAAACCGCTTAGTATTTGCCAATGCCTCACAAGCAAATACGACTCGACGAGTACCTGGGCCAGGCGTTTGACCGCATCCCGGTGGCGATGGTGGTGGTCAACCAGCAGGGTCTGATCACGCGCCTGAACCGCCTGGCCGAAACCACCTTTGGCTACGCGAGCGAGGAGCTGCTGGGCCAGGCGGTGGAGATTCTGGTGCCGGTGCGCTACCGCCATGCCCACCCGGGCTACCGCCAAGGTTTCGTGGCCGAGACGGTGGCGCGGCCCATGGGCGCCGGGCGCGACCTCGCGGGCCTGCGCAAGGACGGTAGCGAATTCCCGGTCGAGATCGGCATCAACCCGGTCGAGACCGGCGAGGGGCCGATGGTGCTGTCTGTGATCCTGGACCTGAGCGAGCGCAAGGAGAGCGAGAAACTCGTGCACGCCGCATTGCAGGAAAAAGAGCTGCTGCTCGAAGAGGTGCATCACCGCGTGAAGAACAACCTGCAGGTGATCCACAGCCTGCTCGACCTGCAGGCGCTGAAGATCGACGACCCCCAGGTGGTGGGCATGCTGCGCGACAGCCAGAACCGGATCCGCTCCATGTCAATGATCCACCAGACGCTGTACCAGTCGCACGACTTTGCGCAGGTCGATTTCCAGCAGTTCCTGGGCGAGCTGCTGCCCACGATGATGGAGTCCTACGGCACCTCGCCGGGCCAGGTCGACGTCCAGATCGACGCCAACCACGTCAAGCTGCCGATCAACGAAGCCATCCCCTGTGGCCTGATCGTCAACGAACTGGTCAGCAACGCCCTAAAACACGGCTTCCCGGACCGTCGCCGCGGCACCGTGCAGGTGGGGCTGCTCCAGGATGCAGAGGGCAATGTCGAGCTGTCCATCGGCGACGACGGCGTCGGCTTCGCATCCGAGCAAAGCCTCGAACGCCCGGGCTCTCTGGGCCTGCAGCTGGTGAATTTGCTGACCCGGCAGTTGCACGGCACCCTGCAGGTGCAACGCGAAGCCCCCACCCGTTTCACCCTGCGATTTCCACTGGCGCGAAAACCATGAACAAAGCAGCACGCATCCTTGTGGTCGAAGACGAAAGCATCGTCGCCTTCAACCTGCAGCAACGCCTGGAGCAGATGGGCTACGACGTGCCCGCCGTGGCGGTCTCGGGCCCCGAGAGCATGGAAATGGTGTCTCGGCTGATGCCCGACCTGGTGTTGATGGACATCCACATCCAGGGCGACATGGACGGCATCGAGGTGGCGGCCCGGCTGCAGGAAACGCATGCGATCCCCGTCATCTACCTGACCGCGTATTCGGAAGACTCGACCCTGGAGCGCGCGCGCAAGACCCGGCCGTACGGCTACCTGCTCAAACCCTTTTCCGAGCGCGAGCTGCACGCCACCATCCAGATGGCTTTTGAACGCCACAAACTGGAAACCGAGCTCACGCACAACCAGCGGTTGCTGCAGCATGCCCTGGACGCCGCCAGCATGGGCGTGATCGAGCTCGACACCACCACCTGCACCATCACCGCCTCGGCCCGCACGGCCGACCTGCTGGGCTGGCCCGGGCAACAGACCCTGTCGGTCCAGGAACTGCTGTCGCGGGTGGACGCGAGCGACCGCGCCGCCATCGAAGCCCGGTTGACCGAAAACCTGAACGACCTGAAACAGTTCAGCGAAGAGTTCCGCGTGCTCACCCAGGGCAACGGGGCGCGCTGGCTCCGGGTCGAAGCCGCGCGCTGGCCCAGCCAGCGCTTCACCGGCGTGGTGCAGGACGTCTCGGACCGCAAACACAGCGAAATCCGGCTCAAGATGCTCAACGACGGGCTGGAAAAACTGGTCACCGAACGCACCGCCGAACTGAACCTGAGCATCAAGGAGCTGGAGGCCTTCAGCTACTCGGTGGCGCACGATCTGCGCGCGCCCATCCGGGCCATCGTGGGCTTCAGCAAGGAACTGATGCTGCAGCACCCCGCGGATCTGGGCGAGGACACCCTGGCGTTGGTCGAGCGCATCTCGGCCGCGGGCCAGCGCATGGGTGCGCTGATCGACGCCCTGCTGAACATGTCCCGCCTGACCCAGGCGCCCCTGCAGTTGGGCGTGGTCCCCATCAGCGAGATCGCCAGCGACATCGCCGACCAGCTCATGCGCGCGGAGCCCGACCGGGTGGCCCAGGTCCGCGTGGCCCCGGGCCTCACGGCCATGGCCGACCTCGCACTGGTGCGCAGCGTGGTCGACAACCTGCTGCGCAACGCCTGGAAATTCACCGCCCGGTGCGAAGTCACCCGGATCGACGTCGGCTCGGAAACCCGGAACGGCGAAACGGTCTTTTTCGTGCGGGACAACGGCTGCGGCTTCGACATGGTCCACGCCACCCGCCTGTTCGGCCCGTTCCAGCGCCTGCACCGGGAGCAGGAATACGCCGGCACCGGCATCGGCCTGACCATCGTGCAGCGCATCGTGATGCGCCACGGCGGCCGGGTCTGGGCGGTGGCCGCGCCCAACCAGGGCGCCACCTTCTACTTCACGCTCACGGCCTGAATCCACCGGCGGCAACCCCGGTCGCCCGCTGAAACCGGGCGCGTGCCGATAATCGGGGATGACCCATTCCGCCCCGACCCCTTCCGCCGCCTCGCCCACCGGCGATTTCAGCACGCTGCCCCTCTCGCCCGCCACGCTGGCCAACCTGCAGCAGCTCGGCTACCTGGCCATGACGCCCATCCAGGCCGCCAGCCTGCCGCCCGCCCTGCTGGGCAAGGACATCATTGCCCAGGCCAAGACCGGCAGCGGCAAGACCGCCGCCTTCGCCCTCACCCTGCTGGCCAACCTGAACCCGCGCCGCTTCGCGGTGCAGACGCTGGTGCTCTGCCCCACGCGCGAGCTGGCCGACCAGGTGACCACCGAAATCCGCCGACTGGCGCGCGCCGAGGACAACATCAAGGTCGTCACGCTGTGTGGCGGCGTGCCGCTGCGCGGCCAGCTCGCCACGCTGGAACACGGCGCCCACATCGTGGTCGGCACACCCGGCCGCCTCATGGACCACCTGGAGCGCCAGAGCCTGCAGCTCGATGCGCTCAACACCCTGGTGCTCGACGAAGCCGATCGCATGCTCGACATGGGCTTCTTCGACGACATCGTGAAGGTGGCGCGCCAGTGCCCGAAGGAGCGCCAGACCCTGCTGTTTTCCGCCACTTACCCGGAAGGCATTGCCAAGCTCGCCGCGCAGTTCATGCGCGAGCCGGTCACGGTGAAGGTTGAAGCGCAGCACGCCGGTGGCCAGATCGAACAGCGCTGGTACCAGGTGAAAGACAGCGAGCGCCTGCACGCGGTGAGCCAGCTGCTGCTGCACTTCCGCCCGGCCAGCACGCTGGCGTTCTGCAACACCAAGGCCCAGTGCCGCGACCTCGTGGGCGTGCTGCAGGCGCAGGGCTTCAGCGCACTGGCGCTGTTCGGTGAACTGGAGCAGCGCGAGCGCGACCAGGTGCTGGTGCGCTTCGCCAACAAGAGCTGCTCGGTGCTGGTGGCCACCGACGTGGCCGCGCGCGGGCTCGACATCGCCAGCCTGGCCGCCGTGATCAACGTGGACGTGACGCCCGACCCCGAGGTGCACATCCACCGCATCGGCCGCACCGGACGCGCCGGCGAAAGCGGCCTGGCGCTGAACCTGGCCAGCATGGACGAGATGGGTTATGTGGGCCGCATCGAGCAGCTGCAGGGCCGCGAATCCGAGTGGCACGAAATCGCCGAGCTCACCCCCACCGGCAAAGGCCCCCTGGTGCCACCCATGGTGACGCTGCACATCCAGGGTGGGCGCAAGGAAAAGATCCGCCCCGGCGACGTACTGGGCGCGCTCACCGCCGACCTCGGCTACACCCGCGAACAGGTCGGCAAGATCAACGTCAACGACTGGTCCACCTACGTCGCGGTGGACCGAGACATCGCCCAGCAGGCCGCCCGCCGGCTCAACGATGGCCGCATCAAGGGCAAGAGTGTGAAGGTGCGGGTGCTGGAGGACTGAAAAGCGGAGCGCCCGAAGCCGCGCTCAGGTTTCTTCCCGGACCTCGATGCACAGCTGCTGAACGCTGGCGCCGTGCACCCCGGCCACGGCGCGCACACGCAGTGCCCGGCCCGCCTCCAGCGGGATGCGGCGGTGGTAGTCCAGGCCGTCGGTGAAGCCGGGGCTGGCGCTGGGGATGCGGCGCGACCACTGGCGTTTGCCGTCGATCTCCACCGTGAGTTCGTGCCAGGGCCCGTCAAAGCCGGCGGGCACGCGCACGATCAGGGTGACGTCCACGTCGAACACGCGGCGCCGGTCCAGCGCGTCGGGAACGTCGATCACCGCGACCGAGCCGCTGCCCACGTCGCAACGCCAGTGTTCGGGTGCCGTGCTGTTCGATGAAAAGCGTTGTTTCATGGGCCGATTCTGGCAAAACCTGGGGAGGCCCGGACCGCGCAGGGGCACAAGTGCGCTACCGCACAGACCGGCACCCGCCGCGCTTTCGATACTTGCCCCGGTACGCCACCAGGGCCGGGAGGGTGGCCTGTCCGGGCGGTTTGGGCGCGCCTGTCCAGCATCACCCGGCCATCGGTGGGCAACAACACAACGATGACACACAAAAACGCTCGAATGCCCATACCATGGTGCACGGTCGCATCTGGATTTCTTCATGTCTGAAGAGCGCATCAGCGAGGCTTCTCCCACCGCGTCGATCGGCAACACGCCCGATCAGCGGCGCTGGGCGGTTTTGCGCCGCCACCCGCGCCGCGCGGCGGCCCTGACCCTGGTGCTGCTGTGCGGAGCGTCGGTCCTCTTCGTGTGGCATGAGGCGCAGACTTCCGACCTGCAGGCCAAAAAGCTGAGCCGCTACGCCGCCGCGCTGGGGTATGAAATGGCCCCCGGCCCGGCCGAGGCCATCCGCTTTCCCACCCACGGCCCGTTTGACCAGCGGATGGGCTACACCCGCATCCCGGCCTTCGTGGCCAGCCTCCAGTCGCATGGGTTCGAGGTCACCGAGCAGGCCCGCCAGAACGATGCCTTGCAGGCCCACCTGGAACGCGGCCTGTTCGCCCCCTATGTGGAGAAAACCCACACCGGCCTGACGGTGCTGGACTGCGGACGCACCGCGCTGCACCGCTTCCGCTACCCCTACCGGCGCTTCGAGCACTTTGAGAGCGTGCCGCCGCTGGTGGTCCAGGCGCTGCTGTTCATCGAAAACCGCGATCTGCTCGACCCCGAGCGCCCGCACCTGAACCCGGCGGTCGACTGGCCGCGCTTCACCCGCGCGGTGCTCGGGCAACTGGGCAACAAGATCAACGACGACATCGACACCCAGGGCGGCAGCACGCTGGCCACGCAGATCGAGAAATACCGCCACTCGCCCGACGGCATCACGCACGACGCGCGCGAAAAACTGCGGCAGATGGCCTCGGCCGCGGTGCGCGCCTACCGGGCCGGCGAAGACACCCTGGCCGCGCGTCACCAGCTGGTGCTGGACTACCTGAACACGGTGCCGCTGTCGGCCGCGCCGCGCCACGGCGAGGTGCACGGTCTGGGCGACGGTCTGTGGGTGTGGTTCGGCACCGACCTGGAGCAGGTCCGCACCCTGCTGCAGCCCACTCCCGGCCCGGTGGAGCAGCCGACGGCACGGGCCCAGGTGTTGCGCCAGGTGGTGGCCCTGCTGATCGCGCACCGCCGGCCGTCGTGGTACCTGGCCCAGGGGCGCGAAGACCTGAACCAGGCGACCGACGCCCACCTGCGCCTGCTGGCCGCGCAGGGCATCATCGAGCCCGCCTGGCGCGACGCCGCCCTGCAGCAGAAGCTGCGGTTTCGCAACATGGCGAGCAGCCCGCCGCTGCCGCCGCCCCACCCGGACAAGGGCAGCGCCGTCCTGCGGGTCCGTCTGGCCAGCATGCTGGGCACCTCCCTGTACGAGCTGGACCGGCTGGACGCGCGCGTGGGCACCACGCTCAACGGCAAGCTGCAGGACACGGTCGACGACTACCTGGCCCGTTTGACCGACCCCGCGTTCGCCCGCTCGCAGGAGCTCATCGGCGAGCGCCTGCTGCAGCCCGCCACGTTGGGCGCGGTCCGCTACAGCTTCACGCTGCTGGAGAGCACCGACCAGGGCAACATGATCCGGGTACAGACCGACACCACCCGCCAGCCCCTGGACATCAACGAAGGCAGCAAGCTGGAGCTGGGTTCCACCGCCAAGCTGCGCGTGCTGGCGACCTACCTGGAGCTGGTGGCCCAGTTGCACGACAAGCTCGCGCCGCTGGAGCCGGCGCAACTGAAGGCCACCCCGATCAGCCGCCAGGACAGCCTCTCGCGCTGGGCGGTCCAGTACCTGTCCGCCAGCAGCGACCGCAGCCTGAGCGCCATGCTCGACGCATCCATGGACCGGCGTTTCTCGGCCAACCCGGGTGAACAGTTCTTCACCGGCGGTGGCCTGCACAGCTTCCACAACTTCAACGACGACGACGACCCCCGCGAGTTTTCCGTGCGCGAGGCCATGCAGGCCTCCATCAACCTGCCCTTCGTGCGGCTGCTGCGCGAGGTGGTGCGCCACACCATGTACCAGGTGCCCGGCAGCACCGCCCGCCTGCTGGAGGACGACAGCGACCCCCGCCGGGAGGCCTACCTGGCGCTGTTCGCCGACCGCGAGGGCCAGACCTTCCTGCGCCGCTTCTGGCGCAAGACCGACCAGCGCACCCCCGACGAGCTGCAGGCCGTGCTGCTCGACGGACTGCGCCCCAGCGCCGACCGGCTGGCCGCCGTGTTCCGTTACCTGAATCCACAGGCACCGCCCGAGGCCCTGGGCGCCTACCTGGCGACGCGCCTGGGCGAGCGGGCGCCCGACGCGCGCCGGGTGGCAAAGCTGCACCAGCGCTACGCGCCCGAGGCCTTCGACCTGCCCGACCGCGGCTACGTGGCCCGCGTCCACCCGCTGGAACTCTGGCTGGTGGCCTACCGGGTGCAGCACCCCCAGGCCACCCTCGGCGACGCGATCGCCGCCAGCGCCGCCGAGCGCCAGGCGGTCTACCGCTGGCTGTTCCGAACGCGCGCCAAGGATGCGCAGGACTCCCGCATCTACACCATGCTGGAGGTGGAGGCCTTTCTGGACATCCACCGCCGCTGGACCCGCCTGGGCTACCCCTTCAGCCACCTGGTGCCCTCGCTGGCCACGGCCCTGGGCAGCTCGGGCGACCGGCCCGCCGCGCTGGCGGAGCTGATGGGCATCATCGTCAACAACGGCGTGCGCCTGCCCACGCACCGCCTGTCGGACCTGCGCTTGGCCGAAGGCACGCCCTGGGAAACCGCGCTGAAGCAGACGCAGGCCCAGGGCGAGCGGGTGATGGCGCCCGAGGTGGCCCAGGCGCTGCGGCGCGCGCTCTCCGAGGTGGTGGAACGGGGCACCGCCCGGCGCCTGGCGGGCAGCTTCCGCACGGACTCCGGGGAAGACCTGTCGCCCGGCGGCAAGACCGGCACCGGCGACAACCGCGTGGTGGTACGCGGGCGCAGCACCACCGCCCTGAACCGCACCGCCACCTTCGTGTTCTACCTGGGGCCGCGGCACTTCGGCACCGTGACCGCCTACGTGGTGGGGCCCAACGCCGCCCAATACCGATTCACCTCGGGCCTGCCGGTGCAGATCCTGCGCTCCATGGGCCCGCTGCTGATGCCCCATCTGGACAGCACACCCGAGGGCGGCTGCCCTCAGGCCCCTTGAAGGACAACACCCCCGCCGCGCTGCGCGCGACCCCCTCAAAGGGGGCGGCACTGGCCGTCCGGCAAAGCCGGCCCGGCGGTGCCCTGGGCTGGACCGTTTCACGCGTTGCGGATCGCGCTCCGGTGCCATGAAAGACGGGAAACGTTCTACCCATACGCTTGGTTGGGAAGTGGTCGAAAATAGCCCCATGAACGAACCCCAAGCCCCCACCCAACCACCCCTGCCCGACCACCTGTCCATCGACCCGCGCAGCCCGCACCACGTGGCGGCCGTGTTCCAGCACGACATCGGCATCCGCTTCAACGACCAGGAGCGCTTTGATGTCGCCGAGTACTGCATCAGCGAAGGCTGGGTCAAAGTGCCCGCCGGCAAGACGCTGGACCGCAAGGGCCAGCCGCTGATGATCCGGCTCAAGGGCAAGGTCGAGGTGTTCTACAAATAGTCGGACACACCGCCCCGGACCTCCCCCACATACAAAGACACGCCATGCAACTCATCGGAATGCTGGACTCCCCCTACGTGCGCCGCGTCGCCATTTCCCTGCACCTGCTGGAGCTGCCGTTCGAACACCAGCCCCTGTCCGTGTTCAGCACCTTTGAGCAGTTCCGGGCCATCAACCCGGTGGTGAAAGCGCCCACCCTGGTGTGCGACGACGGCTCGGTGCTGATGGACTCGTCGCTGATCCTGGAATACGTCGAATCGCTCGGTGGCCGCAGCCTGATGCCGAACGATCTGGCCGCGCGCCGCGAAGTCCTGCGCCTGACGGGGCTTGCGCTGGCCGCGTGCGAGAAGTCGGTGCAGATCGTCTACGAGCAGCGGCTGCGGCCGGCCGAAAAACAGCACCAGCCCTGGCTGGACCGGGTGCAGGGTCAGTTGCTGTCGGCCTATGGGTTGCTGGAGCAGGCCGTGGAAAGCGCCCCGCCGCCGCTGGCGCCACAGCAGATCAGCCAGGCGGGTGTGAGCGTGGCCGTGGCCTGGGCCTTCACCCAACACGTGTTGCCCGGTGTGGTGTCGCCCGAGCGCCATCCCGCGCTGCAGGCCTTCAGCGAACAGGCCGAGCAACTGGCGGCGTTCCGGGCCTGCCCGCAATGAGCGCTGCCCCGGCCCCGCGGGTGCGGCGGCAGAGCCACTGAAGGAGAGCACGGATGCGCCGCCGATTTTTTCTGCCCACCGTCCTTTGCGGGGCACTGAGCCCGCGGGCCTGGGCCGCGCCAGCCGACGCCGAACCGCAACCCCCGACCGCGCCCCGCTACACGGTGTCGCCCGATCAATTGCAGAGCGCGGTGGCGCAGCGTTTTCCCTTGCGTTACCCGATACCCGGCCTGCTGAACCTGGACCTGCGCACGCCGCGCCTGCGCCTGCTGTCCGCGCAGAATCGCCTGGGCGCCGAGATGACGGTGGACGCCGCCGGCCCGGCCCTGAACCGCAGCCACCGGGGCACCTTCGAGGTCGATTTCGCGCTGCGCTACGAGGCCAGCGACCGCACGATCCGCGCCCACCAGCTGCGCTTTTACCGCCTGCGTTTTCCCAGCCTGCAACCGGGCGTGGTGGACATGCTCAACACCTACGGCCCCACCCTGGCCGAGCAGTCGCTGCAGGAAGTGGTGCTGCACCAGCTGCGCCCCCAAGACCTGGCCATGGCCGACGTGCTGGGCCTGCGCCCGGGCAGCATCACGGTCGCGGACGAAGGCCTGGTGATCGGCTTCGTGGTGAAACCGCTGTAGGCGCCCGGCGCCAAGCCTCAGCGTCTGCGCGGGCGGCCGCCCTGCGGCCGTGGTCCCGGGTGCGATACTTCGCCCCATTCACGAACTCGACATGGAACAGGGACGACGGATGCGCACGACCACATGGACCTTGCGGCGGATTCTGAAATGGGCCGGGTTCGGGTTGCTGGGGCTGATCGTGGGTCTGCCCACCGTGCTCTACCTCGCCTTCCTGGGCATTCAGGAAGCCAGTGAACGGCAGTGGCTGGGCAAAGCCCCCACGCACGAAGCCATCGACGCGCGTTCGCGCGAGCCCCACCCGGTGGCCCTGCTCGACGTGGGGTTCGACTCGCTCGCCGCGCGCATGCGGATGATCGAGGAAGCCCGGGAATCCATCGAACTCGAGTTCTTCATCTACGAGATCGACACCGCCAGCCGGCTGGTCACGCAGGCGCTGGCGCGCAAGGCGCAGCAGGGCGTGCGGGTGCGCATTCTGGTGGACTTCGCGCTGCCCATCTTCAAACTGGCGCCGCAGTACGCCGAGACCCTGAAGGCCGCGGGCGTGGAGGTGCGGTACTACAACACCGCGGGCATGGCCCGGTTCTTCGCGTCGAACCACCGCACCCACCGCAAGCTGCTGGTGGTGGACCGCCAGAAGGCGATCATTGGCGGGCGAAACATCGCCAACGACTACTTCGACCTCTCGGAGGCCTACAACTTCCTCGACAGCGACATGCTCATCCACGGGCCCATCGTGGGGGCGATCGCCGACAGCTTCGAGCTGTACTGGCGCTCGGACTGGGTGGCCCGGCCCGAGGACGTGACGCCGGACGCCACCCCGGGCACGGGGCAAGGCCTGCTGGGCGGCGCGTCGCCACAGGAAGAAGCCCTGGCCGCCGAGCTCCGGCAACACCAGCCCCAGCACCAGATGTCCACCTGCAACGACATCCACTTCGTCACCGACTACCCGGGCTCCGGCGTCGAGCGGCGCAAGGTCTATCTGGAAATTGCCCGGCTGGTCCAGGAGGCGCGCCAGCAGATCATGGTGGAGAGCCCCTACCTGGTGCTGCGCGACGACGGCATGGCGCTGCTGCGCGGCGTGGTGCAGCGGGGCGTCAAGCTGCAGTTCCTGACCAACAGCCTGCATTCCACCGACGCCTACTACACCGTCGCCAGCCTGGCCCATTCGCTGGACGCGCTGAAGATGCCCAACCTGGAGGTCTGGGCTTACCAGGGCAACCCGCTCGCCAGCGGGCTGCGGCCCTCGGCCTCCCGACGCTGGGGCGTGCACGCCAAACGCGCGGTGTTCGACGACCACACCGTGGTGGTCGGCACCTACAACATGGACCCGCGCTCGGCCAACCTGAATTCCGAACTGATCGTGGTCTGCCGCAACAACGCGTTTCTCGCGAAGACCATGATCCAGGACATGCAGGCCCGCATGGCGCAGTCCCGCGCGATCGTGGGCACGGCCGATGCCGGCGGGCTCGACGCCCTGACCGACGGCGCCGACGACGAGGCCATCTCCCGCATGCGCCGCATCGCGCCGATCGCCAACTGGCTGGATTTCCTGATGTGACGCCCGGCGCCGCTCAGCCCCGCGGGTGGTGCTGGGCCACGATGCTCTTGAGGCGTTCGCGCGCCACGTGGGTGTAGATCGTGGTGGTGGAAATGTCGGCGTGGCCCAGCAGCATCTGCACCGCGCGCAGGTCGGCGCCGTGGTTGAGCAGGTGGGTGGCGAAGGCGTGGCGCAGGGTGTGGGGCGAGAGCGGCGTGGTGATGCCGGCCTGCTGGGCGTAGCGCTTCACCAGGTTCCAGAACATCACCCGGCTCATGGCCTCGCCCGCGCGGGTGCCGCGCGAGGTCACGAACAGGTCTTCGCTCTGTTGCCCGCCCAGGATCTCCTTGCGCCCCTGCGCCAGATAGCGCTGCAGCCACTGGCCGGCGATCTGGCCGAACGGCACCAGGCGCTCCTTGTTGCCCTTGCCGGTGATGCGCAGCACGTGTTCGTTGTGGCCCACGTGAAAGGTCTTGAGCTGCACCAGCTCGCTCACGCGCAGGCCGCTGGCGTACATCAGCTCCAGCATGGCACGGTCGCGCTGGCCCAGCGGGGTGCCGGTGTCGGGCGCGTTGAGCAGGGCCTCCACCTGGGCCTCCGACAGGGTCTTGGGCACCCGCATGGGCTGGCGCGCGGCCACCAGGCGCAGCGTGGGGTCGGCGCTGATGAGGCGCTCGCGCAACGCCCAACGGAAGTAGCGCTTGAACACGGTGAGCCGCCGGTTCGCGGTGGTGGCGCGGGTCTGGGCGTGGCGCGCGGCGAAATAGGCGTTGATGTCGGCCTCCGCGGTCTGCGGCAGGGCCTTGCCGTGTCCGGCCAGCCACTGGCCGTAGAGCGTGAGGTCGCGCCGGTAGGCGTCGAGCGTGTTGCGCGAGAGACCTTCTTCGAGCCAGAGGGCGTCGACAAAGGCCCCGACGCTCGCCTCGCTGCTGGCCACCAGGGCGAGGTCCATCAATCGAGCTTGAGCTTCTGTTTGGTCACCACGTCCTTGTAGACCTCGAACTCGGCCTTGATCTGAGCGGCAAACTGATCGGGCGTGTTGGCCACGATCAGCGAACCCGTGTCTTCAATGCGCTTTTTCACCGCTGGGTCGGTCAGCGCCTGCTTGGTGGCGTTGTAGATTTTGTCAACCACGTCCTTGGGCAGGCCCTTGGGAGCGATGATGCCGTAATAGGCCATGCGATTCACCGGCTCCAGGCCCACTTCCTTGAAGGTGGGGACGTCCGGCAGCGAGGCCACCCGTTGGGGCGCGGCCACCACCAGCGGGATCAGGCGGCCGGCCTTGATGTGAGGCAGTGCCGACGGCAGGTTGTCGAAAATGATCGCGACCTGCCCACCCACGGTGTCGTTGAGCGCTGGGCCCGCCCCCCGGTAGGGAATGTGCGTCATGAACACACCCGCCAGGTTCTTGAACAACTCGGTCTGCAGATGCCCGATGCCACCCGTGCCCGAGCTGGCGTAGCTGTATTTGCCCGGGTTCTTCTTGAGCTCGGCCAGAAAGGTCTTGTAGTCCTTGGCAGGAAAACTGGGGTGCACCGCGATCACGTTGGGCGTGGCCGCGATATTGATGATGGGCGTGAAGTCGGTGAGCGTGTTGTAGGGGATCTTGGGATTGATGGCGGGGTTGGCGGCGGTGGTCGACACCGTGGCCATGCCCAGGATGTGACCATCGGGCACCGCGCGCGCAAGCTCGCTGGCACCGATCACGCCACCGCCACCGGCCTTGTTCTCCACGATCACGCTCTGCCCCAGCGCCTTGCCCAGCGGCTCGGACATGACCCGGGCGATGATGTCGGTGGTCCCTCCGGCGGCAAATGGCACCTGCAGCCGGATCGGCTTGCCAGGAAATGCCTGGGCCCAGGCGCCCCCCGCCACCGTTACAGAAGCGGCAACCAAGCCCATGGACAACAGCTGACGACGACAAACCATAACGCGTACTCCTCAAGTGGATGGAACAGAACGGGGAACCGATTGGACGGCGCAGGTCATGCTTCCCACGCTTTTTTTGGGCTTCCGATACCCGAGCCAGTGACAACAAACGGCACCGCCCGGTTCAGGCCCTCACTGTAGACAACGAAAAGTCCCCTGACCATGGGGAGATTACATAAGTACAAACCCCCGGACTTCTTCCGCTCAAACGCTATGCTCCCCCGGTGAACTTCGCCCAACTCCTCTTCCCCGACTTCTCGCTCATCCTCTGTGGCTACCTGGTCTGCCGCTTCACCGCACTCAACCGCAAAGTGTGGGAACAGGTGGAAAGCCTGGTCTATTTCTTCCTGTTCCCGGTGCTGCTGTTTCACTCCATCGTGAAAAGCCCGCTCGATCTCTCGGCCGCGTCCAGCCTCATGGGTGCCGGTCTGGCGCTGGGGGTGGGCGGCATCGCGCTGGCCTATTCGCTGCCGCACTGGCCCTGGCTCGGCCAACGGATCGACGTGCGCCTGCACGCGGCCAGCGCCCAGGTCGGGTTCCGTTTCAACTCCTTCATCGCGCTGGCGCTGGCCGAGAAACTGGCCGGGCCGCCCGGCCTGCTCATGATCGCGGTGCTCATCGGCGTGTGCGTGCCCCTGTTCAACGTGGGCGCCGTCTGGCCCATGGCCCACCACGCGGGCAAAGGCTTTGCCCGCGAGCTGCTGCGCAACCCGCTGATCATCGGCACCGCCAGTGGCCTCGTCGCCAACCTGCTGGGCTTTTCCATGCCGGTCTGGCTGGAACCCACCGTCAACCGCATCGGCCAGGCCTCGCTCGCACTGGGCCTCATGGCCGCGGGCGCCGGCATGCAGTTCGGCAGCCTGGCGTCGGCCAAGACGCTGGGCGCCGGGGTACTGGCGGCGAAACACCTGGGCATGCCGCTGCTGGCCTTCGGCCTGGCCCGGCTGTTCCGGCTGGACCCCACGCAAACCACCGTGCTGCTCATGTTTTCGGCCGTGCCCACCGCATCGAGCTGCTACGTGCTGGCCGCGCGCATGGGCTACAACGGCCCCTACGTGGCCGGGCTGGTCACGCTCTCCACGCTGCTGGGCATGCTGAGTCTGCCGTTCGCGCTCGGTTTGTTGAACTGAGTTGCGGGCCGTCGCGGCAAGGGCGTCGGGGCGCCGACCCGGCCGGGCGACGGGTGGCGTTGTGGCAAAATTAGCCGGTTTGTAGCACTGGAGCGGCCCGCCCCAGCCCCGTGTCGTCATCGCAGCACGGGGTGTTTTTTTGCTCCGTCGGGCCGTCCTGGCGCATCCAACCTTCCCCATGTTCGGCACGTGGCGGTGATGGCACGGAGCGTCAGCGCTGCTCATGCCGATGCAACACACTTTCCTCACCGCCCATTGCGCTGCGGTGAATCAGGGATTCGTTTATGAAAATCGCGGTCGCAGGCACCGGGTACGTGGGACTTTCAAACGCGGTTCTGCTCGCGCAGAACCACGAGGTGGTGGCGCTGGACATCCTCCCGGAAAAAGTCCGGATGATCAACGTCCGGCAGAGTCCGATCGCCGACGCCGAAATCGAGGACTTCCTGGCGCACCAGCCACTGAACCTGCGGGCCACGCTGGACAAGCACGAGGCCTATGTCGGCACCGACTTCGTCATCATCGCGACGCCGACCGACTACGACGCCGAGACCAATTACTTCAACACCGGTTCGGTCGAGGCGGTCATCCGTGACGTGATGCGCATCAACCCAGACGCCGTGATGGTGATCAAGTCCACGGTGCCGGTGGGCTACACGGCGCGCATCAGCGCCGAAATGGGTTGCCACAACCTGATGTTCTCGCCCGAGTTCCTGCGCGAAGGCAAGGCGCTGCACGACAACCTCTACCCCTCCCGCATCATCGTCGGTGAGCGTTCGGCGCGGGCCGAGGTGTTTGCCGGCCTGCTCCAACAAGGGGCGCGCAAGAAGGACGTCAAGGTCCTGTTCGTGGATTCCACCGAAGCCGAGGCCGTCAAGCTTTTCTCGAACACCTACCTGGCAATGCGGGTGGCCTATTTCAACGAGCTCGACACCTACGCGGCCACGCACAACCTGGACTCGCGCCAGATCATCGAAGGCGTCGGGCTCGATCCCCGCATCGGCGACCACTACAACAACCCGTCGTTCGGCTACGGAGGCTACTGCCTGCCCAAGGACACCAAGCAGATGCTGGCCAACTACCGGGAAGTGCCGCAGAACCTGATCCAGGCGATCGTGCAGTCGAACACCACGCGCAAGGACTTCATCGCCGAGAGCATCCTGCGCAAGCACCCCAAGACCGTGGGCGTGTACCGCCTGATCATGAAGGCCGGCTCCGACAATTTCCGCTCGTCGAGCATCCAGGGCATCATGAAACGCCTGAAAGCCAAGGGCGTGCACGTCATCATTTACGAGCCCGGACTGAGCGAGCCTGAGTTCTTCCGTTCGCCCATCGTCAACGACCTCGACACCTTCAAGCGCGAGGCGGATGTCATCATCAGCAACCGCATGACCGAGACCCTCGCCGACGTGCGGGACAAGGTCTACACGCGCGATCTGTTCGGCAGCGACTGACCCCGGCTCCCGCCCACTTTCGATTCTTTCACCCAGCATCAACCCGTTCCCGGCCACGCCATGAAACCTGCATCCACCCTGTCATTGACCGTGATCTGTGCCAGCCTGATTCTCGCTGGCTGCGCCAGCTCGGGCTCATCCGCCCCCGGCGTGGCCAACCCCTTCAGCACCGACAACAGCAGCAGCCTGGCCAGCATCAAGGTCAACACCATGCGGGTGTTCGGCGACAGCTACTCCGACCCGAACTTCACCAGCTCCATCGGCACCATCAACTGGGCCCAGCAGCTGCAGGCCCGTGGCACGGTCACCCAGTCCAGCATCTACGCCATCGGTGGCGCCCGGGCACAGTCGGGCGAACTGCGGGCCTTCGATCAACAGATCAACAAGGCGCTCAACAGTGGCAACCCCATCGTCGACCGCGACCTGACGGTGGTCTACCTGGGGCACAACGACATCGGGCGCACGGGCAGCCCCGACGGCCTGACCCGCTCCACCACGGGCTACAAGACCGGCGTGGACCGTCTGATCGAGGCAGGCGCCGCCAACGAAAACCGCCGCCTGTTCGTGACCCAGCTGCACGCCTGGGGTCGTGGCCCCGGCGTGTCGGACGGCGTCGATCACCAGGTCCGCGCCTGGAACACCATGCTCGCCGGCATCGCCAACAGCAACCCCAACATCATTGCGGTGGACATGTACACGGCGTTTGAACGGGTCTTCAAGGACCCGCAGGCGTACGGTTTCACCAACGTCACCACCGCCGACAGCTCGCGCTCGTCCGTCGATGCGCTCTACCACGACGCCACCCACTTCGGCAACCGCGGCCAGGAGATCATCACGCGGGTGTACCAGCACTACCTGAGCCGGGGCTGGGACTGGGCCAACAGCGTGAGCGCCGGCGCGGGCGCGGCGGAGCAGCTCAACAAGGACATCGACAATGGCACGCTCGTGCTGAGCATGGCGGGCCAGAAACGGCTGCAACCGGGCTTCAGGCTGGTGGCGCTGGGCATGGACCAGAGCAAGCCGTTCAGCTTCAAGCCACTCAACGGCAAGGTGTTCCAGCCCTTCGCCGCGACCCGGCAGCAGGACCAGCAGTCTCCGAGGGGCCTGGCCCTGGACATGAACCTGGGCTCCGAGGACAACCCGAGCAACAGCCGGCTGGGCGTGGCCGTGTTCCAGCACGAGCAGCCCGAACTGCTCGAAACGGCGGCCCAGCGCAATTCCCGCCGGTTCACCTCGGACGCCGTGTCGCTGTACTGGCACAAGCCGGTGTCGGGTTTTCTGCTGAGCAGCCAGCTCTCGCACATGGCCCTGAATTTCAACAGCTATGCCCAGGACAGCATGGTCAACCTGACGCTGGAGAACACCAGCAAGGGCGACACCTGGTCGCTGGAGAACAAGCTGCGTTACCCGCTGCGCAGTGGCGCCATGAACGTGACGCCCTGGGTATCGCTGACCAGCCAGTCCCACAGCATGGACCCCGCGCTGACCCGGACCCTCTACACCACCGACGTGTTGTTCAGCTCTTCCCGCATGAACGAGCTGCTCTCGGGCCTGGGCCTGGACTTTCAGGCCGACCCGATCCACCTCGCTGGCAACAAGCAGCTGCGCCTGGGTGGCAGCCTGTCCCACGTGCAAAGCCTGCACCGCGACTCGGTCATGGTGTCGATGCAGGAAGCGGGCACACCGGGTGTGGTGCAGCGCGAGCTGTTCCCCTCCGCCAAGATCAGCCGCACCCGGCTGGGCCTGCAGGCCGCGCTGGACGTGGCGAAGAACCTGCGTTTCAGCGCCACCTACGGCACCCAACTGCAGGACGTCAAGAACACCTCGAGCCTGCTGCTGCTGGCCAACATCCAGTACTGATCACGCCATTCATGAAAATTCTGTATGTCGCCGGGCGCGAAGAGGCCTATTCACGCACCCGCATCGTGCTCAACGCCCTGCGACACAACGGCTACGAGGTCGTGGCCTGCCTGCCTCCCGACAAATCGTTCAAACACTACCCCCGCCTGCTGCTGCAGACACTGCTGAAGGCCCCCGGCTGTGATCTGGTGCTGGTGGGTTTCTACGGCCAGCTGCTGACCCCGCTGATCCGCTTGCTGACCTGGAAGCCGATCGTGTTTGACATGTACATCACGACCTACGACACCATGGTGTTCGACCGCGAGAAGGCCGCACCGGGTTCGTTGAAGGCGCATATCTACGGTCTGAGCGACTGGCTGTCCTACAAGGCCGCCAGCCTTTCCATCCTGGACAGCCACCACGTGATCGGGCACTTCGGCCGTGTCATCCACACCGAAACCAGCAAGTTCCGGCGCCTGTTCCTGGCGGTGGACGACGCGGTCATCCGCCCGGGCTCGGCGCGCGAGCCCGATGGCCGCTTCCTGGTCCACTTCCATGGCGAATACATCCCGTTCCACGGCGTGCGGCACATCCTGAAAGCCGCCAAGCTGCTGGAAGACCAGAACGTTTCGTTCCAGATCGTCGGCAAGGGCATCACCTACGACGAAGACATGCGGCTCGCGCGCGAGCTGGACCTGAAAAACGTCAGCTTTCACGCACCGGTGCCCTACGCCGAACTCGCGCGCTTCATGGCGCGCGCCGACGTCTGCCTCGGCATCTTTGGCGACAACGCGCGGGCCGATCTGGTGCTGACCAACAAGGTGATCGAAGCCATCGGCGTGGGCAAGCCGCTCATCACCCGGCGCAACGCGCCGGTGCAGGAGCTGCTCAAACACGAAGAGAGCGTCTATCTGGTGGCCCCGGCCAATCCGCAGGCCCTGGCCGACGCGATCCTGCGGCTCAAGAACGACGATGTGCTGCGCGAGAAGATCGCGCGCAACGGGCACGCGATCTTCCAGCGGTTCTGCACCATCAAGAACTTCGGCGCCGAGCTCAAGGCGCTGCTGGACGGTGTGATGGGTCGCAAACCCGCGCCCTAGACACGGCAGGACGCGCCCGCGATCCCTCGCGGGTCCGCTCTTCCGGTCGATTCCTTTCCTTTTGCCGCACCGCACCCCATGACGCCTCGCAAGCTGCTCAAGCCCATGGCCTACGCCCTGGTCGCTCTGGCGTTCTATTACTTCCTGAGCGAGCTCTACAAGCGGCTCGGTGACATCCCGCCGATCCACTGGGATGCCTACGGCGTGCTGGCCGCGCTCGCCTCGGTGCTTGGCGTGGCCGCCACCATTGCCCTCAACGGCTACATGTGGCGCGCCCTGCTGCTCGACCAGGGCGTCGCCCCCTCCTTGCCCAAAGCCATGCAGATCATCGCGATCGCACAGTTCGGCAAGTACCTGCCTGGCAACGTGGGCCATTACGCCGGGCGCGCGGCGCTGGGCAGCGCCGTGGGCATCCCGGTGGCCGTGACCCTGAGCACCATCCTGGTCGAAACCGTCTGGAACCTCGCGGTGGGTGCCGGCTTCGCCGCACTCACCCTGCTGCTTTTTTCGAGAGCGCTGCTGCCGATGCTGCCGTATTCGCTCGGTCCGCTCGGGTTGGGCCTGCTCACGGCCGGCCTGCTGGTGGTGCCGGCCATCGCCATTCGCCTCTTCAACCACTTCTTCCCCGCGTTGAGCCAACGCCTCGGTGGGGGCAAACCGCTGGCCACCAGCTCGTTCAAGACCTCGCTCATGGTGGGCGCCGTGGTGCTGCTGGGCTTTCTGATCCTCGGCGGCGTGCTCAAGCTGCAGGCGATGTGGCTGTTTGGCATCGACGCGGGCCACTACCCGACCATGACCATCCTGTTCGCCGCCGCCTGGCTGGTCGGCTATGTGGTGCCGGGCGCACCCGGCGGCGTGGGGGTGCGCGAGGCCATGATGGTGCTGCTGTTCACCCCGGTGGTGGGCGCGGGCGCTGCCGTGGGCCTGGGGGTGAGCATGCGGCTGGCCACGATGCTGGGCGACAGCCTGGCTTTCGGGCTGGGTCTGATGAGCCGCAAAGTCTTGTGACGCCGCGCTGAACGCCATGCACGACCTGCCACCACCCCGTATCCACATCCTGCTGGCGAGCTACCAGGGCGCCGCCCACATCGGCGCGCAGCTCGACTCCATCGCGGCGCAGGAGCACCCGAACTGGACCCTGAGCATCAGCGACGACGGATCGAGCGACGACACGGTGGCGATCTGCCAGGCTTTTGCCGCTCGGCACAGCAGCCACACCGTGCGCCTGCTGCAAGGCCCCCGGCAACGCTCCACCGCCAACTTCTTCCATCTGCTGCAAGCGGTGCAACCCTTGAGCGAACACGACCTGATCGCCTTCAGCGACCAGGACGATGTCTGGCTGCCCCAAAAGCTCGGCCGGGCCGCGCAAGCCCTGGCGCAACTGCGGCCGGCGCCCGGCCAGCCCGCGCTGTATGCGGCGCGCACCCGGCTGGTCAACGAGCAGCTGCAACCCATCGGGCTGAGCCCCCTGCCCGAACGCCCCCTCGGTTTTGGCAACGCCTTGCTGCAAAACGTGTGCAGCGGCAACACCATGGTTTTCAACACCGAACTGCTGCGCTTGCTGCGCCTGATCCAGCCCTCGCACTCGGTCTGGCACGACTGGTCGGCCTACCAGGCGGTCACCGGCTGCGGCGGCACGATGCGCTTCGATCCCGAACCCTGCCTGCTGTACCGCCAGCACGCCGGCAACCTGATCGGCTCGCAGGGCCGTTCCTGGGACAAGCTGCAGCGCGTGCGCTTGCTGCTGCAGGGCCAGTACCGCGCCTGGGGCGACCAGACCGAAGCCGCGATGAACGACCTGTCGCCCCATCTGAGCGTCGAGGCGCTGCGCCAGTTCGACAACTACAAGGCCATGCGCCGATGCCCCGGCGCCCTGGCGCGGCTGCGCGCCTACCGCTCCAGCGGCCTGTGGCGCCAGACACGCGCGGGGCGCGCATCGCTCTGGCTTGGCCTCCTGCTCAACCAGATCTGAACCCGATGACCGACGCTTCCTCCCCAACGCTTCCGCCCGGCACCGTGCTGGTGCTGCTGCCGGTCTACAACGGCGAACGCTTCCTGGCCAACCAGATCGACTCCATCCTGAGCCAGGAGCGGGTCCAGGTCCTCCTGCTGTGCCGCGACGACGCTTCTTCGGACCGGTCGCTGGACATCCTGCGTGACTATGTCGTGCGCTATCCCGGGCAGGTCCGGCTGCTGGAGGACCAGCGCGGCAATCTGGGCGCCAGCGCGAATTTCTCGGTGCTGATGCAGGCCGCCCTGGCCTTCGAAGCACCGGCCGCCTTGCAGGGCCAGCCGGTGTATGTGGCCCTGGCCGACCAGGACGACCACTGGCACGGCGACAAGCTGGCCACCGGTGTGGCGCGCATCCGCGAGCTCGAAGCGCAACACCCCGGTCTGCCGGCGCTGGTGCACAGCGACCTGCGCGTGATCAACGAGGACGGCGGCGAGATCGCCCCCTCCATGGCCCGCTACCAGGGCCTGCAGGTCCAGCGCAGCGGATTTGCCGCCCAACTGCTCAGCAACACCCTCACCGGCTGCACCAGCTTGATGAACCGCGCGCTGCTGCACAAGAGCCTGCCGGTGCCACCGCAGGCCATCATGCACGACTGGTGGTTGTCCCTGGTGGCCAGCGCGCTGGGCAGCCGCGACTACCTGGACCAGGCCCTGATCGACTACCGGCAGCACGCCCACAACGCCATCGGCGCCAAAGCGCAAACCGAACCGGTGGTGTTCCGCAGCTACTTTCACCGCCTGTTCGATGACCGCCATGGCGAGATTTTCCAGCTCAACGCCCGGCAAGCCCGCGCCTTCCTGGAACGCTACCGCGCCGAGCTGACGCTGCGCCAGAAGTTCTGCCTGTGGCTGGCCAGCGGCCTGTCGCTGCGCCTTCCACCCCTGCAGCGCACGATCTACCGTGTGCTGAGGTTGTTATGAGTGCAACACCGGGCCGGTCCCCAGCCAGCTCGCACCACAACCCGCAGGGCGAAGGCACCCCAGCGGGCATCCGCCTGTCCGTGGTGAGCCATCAGCAGGTGGCGCTGGCCAACCGCTTTCTGGCCGATCTCCAGGGCCTGGGCAGCGTGACGGAGCTGGTATTCACCCACAACCTGCCCGAATCCGGCCTGCGCCTGCCGGAAGGCATCCCCGCGCGCGAGCTCACCAATGCGCAGCCTTTGGGCTTCGCCGGCAACCACAACCAGGCCTTTGAAGGCAACGAGCAGACCTTCTATTGCGTCGCCAACCCGGACATCCGCCTGATCGGCGACCCCTTCCCCGGCCTGCTGGCCTGCATGCAGGACCCGCGCGTGGGCGTGGTCGCTCCGCTGGTGCTCAGCCCCGCGGGTCGGCCCGAAGACAACGCGCGGCACTTCCCCACCCCCTGGAACCTGGGACGAAAACTCCTGGGGCAGGACGACGGCCGCTACCACCTCCAGCCCACGGAGCGTTCCGACCCGCAAGACGTGGAGTGGGTGGCGGGCATGTTCCTGCTGTTTCGCGCGGCGGCATTTCGGGATGTGGGAGGCTTTGATGCTAAATTCCACCTGTATTATGAGGATGTCGACATCTGCGCCCGGCTGTGGAAATCGGGCTGGAAGGTGGTGTGCGATCCCGGGGTCACCGTGATTCACGAAGCCCAGCGCGCCAGCAGACGCAACCCCCGGTACATGCGCTGGCATGCCGCGAGCATGGCCCGCTACTTCTTCAAGCACCTGGGCCGCCTGCAACGCCCTGACCAGACCGGTGGCGCCCCACCTGGCCGATGATGCACAGACACCCTTGCCCCGATTGCCCGCCAAGCCCCACACGGGCCGGGCGAGCGGCTCACCCTCACGCTGAAACGACCCTCTAGGAGACTTGGATGATTCTCGTAACCGGTGCCGCCGGCTTCATCGGCTCGAACTTCGTGCTCGACTGGCTGGAGCAACACGATGAACCCGTGCTGAACCTGGACAAGCTCACCTACGCGGGCAACCCCGAAAACCTGGCCAGCCTGCACGACGACCACCGACATGTCTTTGTGCAAGGCGACATCGGCGACCGCGCCTTGCTCGACCGGCTGCTGGCCGAGCACAGCCCCCGCGCGGTGATCAACTTCGCCGCCGAAAGCCATGTCGACCGATCCATCCACGGCCCGGAAGACTTCATCCAGACCAACGTGGTCGGAACCTTCCACCTGCTCGAGGCGGTGCGCGCCCACTGGGGCTCGCTCGACGGCGAGGCCAAGAGTGCCTTTCGCTTCCTGCACGTGTCGACCGACGAGGTCTATGGCACGCTCGGCCCGGGCGACGCGCCCTTCACCGAAACCACGCCCTATACCCCCAACAGCCCGTATTCGGCCAGCAAGGCGGCCAGCGACCACCTGGTGCGCGCCTACCACCACACCTACGGTCTGCCGGTGCTCACCACCAACTGCTCGAACAACTACGGGCCCTACCACTTCCCGGAAAAGCTCATCCCGCTGATGATCGTCAACGCGCTGGCCGGCAAGCCCCTGCCGGTCTATGGCGACGGCATGCAGGTGCGCGACTGGCTGTATGTGAAGGACCACTGCAGCGCCATCCGCCGCGTGCTCGAAGCCGGCGCCCCCGGCGAAACCTACAACGTGGGCGGCTGGAACGAAAAACCCAACATCGAGATCGTGCGCACGGTCTGCACCCTGCTCGACGAACTGCAACCGCGCGCCGACGGCCAGCCCTACAGCAGCCAGGTCAGCTACGTGAAAGACCGGCCAGGCCACGACCGCCGCTACGCCATCGACGCCAGCAAGATCCACCGCGAACTGGGCTGGAAGCCCGCCGAAACCTTCGACAGCGGCATCCGCAAGACGGTGATGTGGTACCTGGAGCACTCGGACTGGGTGGCGCACGTGCAGAGCGGCGACTACCGCCACTGGATCGGCCAGCAGTACGGGGCGCTTGCATGAACATCCTCCTGACCGGCAAGAACGGGCAGGTCGGGTTTGAATTGCAGCGCTCCCTGGCCCCTCTGGGCAGCGTGCATGCCGTGGACTCGGGTGACTGCGATCTGGCCGATGCCGATGCATTGCGCGCGCTCATCCGCGATGTTCGCCCTGGGCTGATCGTCAACCCCGCGGCCTACACGGCCGTGGACCGCGCCGAGAGCGAGACCGCGACTGCCATGGCGGTCAATGCCCGGGCGCCGGGCATCATGGGTGAAGAGGCCGAACGCCTGGGCGCGAGTGTCGTTCACTTCTCCACCGACTACGTGTTTGACGGGCGCAAGCCCGCCCCCTACAACGAACAGGACCCCACCGGGCCGCTGGGCGTCTACGGGCAAAGCAAGCTCGAAGGCGAGCGGGCGCTGGTGCGCGCAACACGCCGCCACCTGATTTTCCGCACCAGCTGGGTGGTGGGCGCGCACGGCCACAACTTCGCCAAAACCATGCTGCGGCTCGCCACCGAACGGACACACCTGAACGTGGTGAACGATCAGCTGGGCGCACCCACCTCCGCCGCCCTGCTGGCCGACCTGACCGCCCACGTGGTGCGCCGGCTGCAAACCGATGGACCGCAAGAGTTCCCCTTCGGTGTCTACCACCTGGCCGCCAGTGGCGAAACCAACTGGCACGACTACGCCTGCCACGTCGTCGCCGAGGCCCAGGCGGCCGGCCTGGCGCTGAAACTCACGCCCGACAACATCCAGGCCATTGCAACAGATGCTTACCCGACGGCCGCCCGGCGTCCCCTGAACTCCCGTCTCGATACTTCACAATTCCAGGCCACGTTCGGTCTGCGCCTGCCCTCCTGGCGGCAAGGCCTGGACCACATCCTGCAACAGATCCTGTGAGCACCATGCAAAGAAAAGGCATCATCCTGGCCGGCGGTTCCGGCACCCGGCTCTACCCCGTGACCCAGGCGGTGAGCAAACAGCTCATGCCGGTGTACGACAAGCCGATGATCTACTACCCGCTGAGCACCCTGATGCTCGCCGGCATCCGCGACATCCTGATCATCTCCACACCGCACGACACGCCGCGCTTCAGCGAACTGCTGGGCGACGGCAGCCAGTGGGGACTGGACCTGCAGTACGCCGTGCAGCCCAGCCCGGACGGCCTGGCGCAGGCCTTCATCATTGGTGAAGACTTCATCGGCAACGACCCCTCGGCCCTGGTGCTGGGCGACAACATCTTCTACGGCCACGACTTCGCGGCCCTGCTGCACAACGCCACCGAGCGCGCCGACGGCGCCACCGTCTTCGCCTACCACGTCAACGACCCGCACCGCTACGGCGTGGCCGAGTTCGATCCGACGGGGCGGGTGTTGAGCCTGGAAGAAAAACCGGCCCAGCCCAAGAGCAACTACGCCGTGACCGGCCTCTACTTCTACGACCAGCAGGTGGCCGCGCTGGCCAAAGACCTCAAGCCTTCGCCGCGTGGCGAGCTCGAGATCACCGACCTGAACCGCCTCTACCTCGAAGCCAACCAGCTGCACGTCGAAGTCATGGGCCGGGGCTACGCCTGGCTCGACACCGGCACGCACGACAGCCTGCTCGAAGCCGGCCAGTTCATCGCCACACTGGAAAAACGCCAGGGCCTGAAGGTGGCCTGCCCGGAAGAGATTGCCTTCCGCAGCGGCTGGATCAACGTTGAACAGGTGCAAGCCCTGATCCAGCCACTGGCCAAGAACGGCTACGGCCAGTACCTGCAACAGATCCTCAAAGAAGCGCTGCGCTGATCCATGAAAGCCACCCCCCTCGCCATTCCCGAAGTCATCCTGTTCGAGCCCAAGGTCTTTGGCGACGACCGTGGTTTCTTCTACGAGAGCTTCAACCAGGCCCGCTTCGAAGAAGCCGTGGGCTACCAAGTCGATTTCGTGCAGGACAACCACTCCAAGTCCCGCCAGGGTGTGCTGCGTGGCCTGCATTACCAGATTCAGCAGGCCCAGGGCAAGCTGGTGCGCGTGGCGCAGGGTGAGGTGTTCGACGTGGCGGTGGACATCCGCCGCAGTTCGCCCACCTTCGGCCAATGGGTGGGCGCCATCCTCAGCGCAGAAAACAAGCACCAGCTCTGGGTGCCCAAAGGCTTTGCCCACGGCTTCGTGGTGCTCAGTGAAACCGCCGAATTCCTCTACAAGACCAGCGACTACTACGCGCCGGCCCACGAGCGCAGCATCGTCTGGAATGACAGCCAATTAAATATTGATTGGCAACTGGAAAACCCCATTCTCTCGGATAAAGATAAAATCGGCAAGACACTGATTGAGGCCGATCTGTTCACATGAATTCCAATGAAGCGCCACCGACCAGCCCCAAATCCTTGGTGGTCAATCACCTGAAATATAAAGACCTGCTTACCCAGCTGGTTACCCGGGATGTTGCATCCAAGTACAAGGGTACGGTCTTTGGAATATTCTGGGCGGTCACTACACCATTATTTATGCTGCTGGTGTACACCTATGTGTTTTCCACGGTATTTCAGGCAAGGTGGGGAGTCAATCAACTTCCAGAAAAATCAGCCTTTGCAATTCTACTCTTCATAGGCCTTACCACACACAACTTATTCTCTGAATCGGTGAGTCGAAGCTGTGAAGCCATCAGATCAAATACCAATTACGTCAAGCGCGTCATTTTCCCGCTGGAACTGCTACCAACATCCATCGTCATTTCAAGCCTTGTGCAATACTTAATTAATATTGCATTGATCACTCTAGCAACCGCCATAACAACGCGTCATGTGCCATTTCACGCAGTTTTTCTACCCATCGTAGCCGCACCGCTCATACTTTTCTCACTAGCGATTTCATATTTAACAGCGGCACTGGGAGTATTCATTAGAGATTTGGCTCAAACATTGAGCATTGTACTCAACGTTCTTCTATTTGTATCCCCGGTCTTTTATCCGGTGGATGCCATTCCAATCGAATTTCGTGGTTGGCTACATCTGAATCCACTCACTTTCATTATTGAACAGACCAGAGCCGTTCTGTATTGGAACACTCCCGTATACTGGCAAGGTGTGGCCATATCTTATGCCGCTTCTATTCTGATGCTTTGCCTCGCATATGCATTCTTCCAAAAGACCAGAAGAGGATTTTCAGATGTCCTCTGATCATGTCATTATCGCCAACGACCTGTCCAAACTGTATCGCATATACGAAAAACCAGAACACCGCCTTAAAGAACTGATTTCCGGGAAGCTAGCAGCGCTCAGCGGACGACAAGCAAAAACCTTTCATCGTGAGTTTTGGGCCCTGCGCAACATATCCTTTGAGGTTTTCAAAGGAGAGACCGTTGGCATTGTTGGCAGAAATGGTAGCGGAAAATCAACTCTCTTGCAGATTCTCTCAGGTACCTTGACTCCGACCGCCGGAACAGCGACTGTCCGCGGAAGGATTGCTGCACTATTAGAGCTTGGCTCAGGATTCAATCCTGAATTTACAGGCCGTGAGAATATCTATCTGAATGGATCCATTTTGGGTCTAAGCAGAAAGGAAATTGATGATCGTTTTGATCGCATCGCTGCATTCGCTGACATTGGGGACTTCCTTGATCAGCCAACCAAGACCTACTCCAGCGGTATGGCTGTTCGCTTGGCATTCGCTGTACAAGCTCAAATTGATCCAGAAATCCTGATTGTCGATGAAGCTCTCGCTGTTGGGGATGCCAAGTTTCAAGCCAAATGTTTTGAGCGCATAAAACAACTGAAGAGCAATGGAACCAGCATTTTGCTGGTGACCCACTCCACTGAACAGATCGTCACCCACTGCACTCGTGCGATCCTGCTGGATTCAGGACAGTTGATTGAACAGGGTGATCCAAAAAAAATCACCCACCTCTATCTGGACCGCCTATTCGGAGTCAAGAGACACGTCGATCAACAAGAGAAAAAAAATGCAGAGCCTATCTGCACTGCCCTAACGGCTGAAGACATTGGCTTGAGGGACGAGGATGTCTTTCACACCCGTCCGAACTACAATCCGCATGAGTATCGCTGGGGAGATGGAGCTGCGCAGATTTTCGATTTTACCATCCTGGACAACTCCGGAAACTCCAACGCTCTTGCCTACCCGACAAATACGGACATCAGGATAGAGACGTTAATCCACTTCCATGCAGATATCATGCGCCCCATATTTGGATTTACATTAAAAACAAAAGAAGGCATAACAGTATACGGGATCAACTCTGAAAGCCAAGAAGCTGCCGCGATTACCGAGATTGGGAAAAAGGGCACGAGCCACGTTGTTGAAATCGCATTCACCAGCGCCATCGCTAGCGGCGACTACTTCATCTCACTCGGTCTCGCATCTGTTCAAGATGGAGAAATCGTGCCACACGACCGCCGCTACGACTCTATTCACATACAAGTGCTACCCGACAAACGTTTCCATGGACTTGCCAACTTGAATGGGTCCATTGATTTGATTGGTGGGTAACAACATGAAGCACATGCCCCATGAAAAATATTCCCTGCATCCGAGTAGCGGTGTATGGAAACGCAACGACTACAGCGGAACAGACTACACGGATGGAGAGGCCGCAGAGCAGGAGCTTCTTCACATCATTCAATCCGCCAATGACGTCAGCCTTTTTTCTCCGGATCTTCTAAAGTCGTGTGATGACTGGGTTCGCACCTATCATTTCTCCCCAACAAGGGCCAATATACTTCGCCCGTTTGAAAACACGCTGAAAAGTGCACATGTTCTTGAAATCGGCGCAGGTTGCGGTGCAATTACCCGATACCTCGGTGAAACGGCACAACGGGTCACATCCATTGAAGGATCCCTTCAACGGGCAAGTATTGCACGTGCCCGGACCCGCGACATCGATTCCGTAACTGTGATTGCGGAAAATCTCTTTGCTTTCGAGTCTGCTGAACAGTTCGACATAGTCACATCCATTGGTGTTTTCGAGTATGCGAACGTGTATACCGATGCCGGACTGGACGGCTCTACAGCATTTCTCAATAAGGCCAATAGTTTGCTGAAGGACGATGGTGTATTGATCATCGCCATTGAGAACAAGCTGGGGCTCAAATATTTTGCCGGTGCACCTGAAGACCACCATTGGAAAGAAATGTATGGCATCGAGGGCCGCTACCAACCGCGGGAGCCAACGACATACGGTCGAAAAGAAATCGAAACCAAGCTAAAGGCAGCGGGTTTTCAAGTGGTAGATATCCACGCTGCGTTTCCAGACTATAAGTTCCCGGCGACCATCATTTCCTCGCATGGAGCCAAAGTTGCCCCCCAACTCATGGGTGAGTTGGCTGCACAAGCAAGCCTGAAAGATAGACAAACATCCACCCCTCCTCACTTCGCGCAAGAGTTGGCATGGAAGTCCATTTCGGACAATGGACTGCTGATTGATTTAGCAAACTCTCATTTGATCGTCGCAGCCAAGACCGGCCCGACGGGGGCCTTGGAAAATAAACTATTGGCCGAACATTATTCTACGGAGCGCAAGAAATCGTACGCCAAAGTAACGCGCTTCGTTCAGGATCGTGATGGAGCAGCTATTGACGTGCTTGTTACATCTCTTTCAGAAGATAGGGATCAAACAGCCGACGACCCAATTTCTTTCCACCCGCCTGCCAAATCGCCCTACATTGAAGGGGAGCTGATTTCGTCAAGAATGCGGAAAATAACATCAATAGATTCCTGGCAGATTAGTGAATTTGCTTCAGTTTTCATTGAGTTTTTGAGCTTGGTAACAGGCATCGCTCGCGATCAAATTTCATTGACAACACCAATCCCTGGAACGCTTGTTGATGCCGTGCCTGGCAATTTTATCATCGACGCCAATGGAGCCGGGCACATTTTTGACCAGGAATGGACGTGGCCGCGCAATATACCTCTTGGGTGGCTTGCATTTCGAAGTCTATTAATTTTCCTTCAATCGTCCAGCATTCATGCCAAACCGGCAAATGCGACAGAATATACACGCAAATCCTTCATTCTGCAGGTACTGAAGAATATTGACCCCAAGCTTCAGGACAATATTCTGGATGAATATGCTTTGCAAGAGGCCAAGTTGCAGTCCATGGTGCAGGCAAGGCCTGATACTGAATTTCTAAACTGGTGGCCCGATTCCCCACTCAATTGTGAACATCCAAATGACCGGCTTCAGCGCCTGAGTCATCTGATACAACAAAACCACGATTTGATGAAGAGGCTGAATGATAGCCGCCGAGATGTTGAAATTCTTCAAACATCAAGAGATACCACCCCGGTCAGTGCAATCCATTCTGGCCGCCCTACCTCCGATATTCCATCGCAAATGGGCAATGGTGCCAACGCCGTGCCCGAACCCGAGCCGAGTCGCTACGACCAGTTTCTCACATCCAGGTTTGTAGCAAAGCTGTTGCTTTCCCGAATCAAGGCAAAGATCACACCTTCTTTTGTTAAAAAAGCACTGGGCACCAAACTGCTAAATTCGAGCGGACTGTTCGATCCGGTTTTCTATTTACAAGAATACCCAGACGTTGCCAATGCCAAGCCGGATCCTGCCCTTCATTATCTGGTAAATGGTTGGATGGAGGGGCGTGATCCATCACCCTCATTTTCCACGACCTTCTACCTGCAGAACAACGCAGATGTTCGCCTGCTGCGCATCAACCCCTTGCTGCACTATATTCAACATGGAAAAGACGAGAGTCGAGTTATATCTCCATCGAACAGCAGGAAGCAACCTATCGCGCAGGCCCCTGGCGTCAGTATGCAACTGACATCTGCCTTCGCCAACCCCTATCTCTCTGAAATCAAGACCGAGGTTCACATTGGGTTTCTGGTGTTTAGCCAGAATGAGAATTTCACGACCTCGTTGAAGCAGTCGTTCATCAGTACTCGAAATGTCGGTTACACAGATGCAGCGCGGCAACTGGTCGAAACTAGCGGCATCCTCGAACCCAGTCAGCAATCCGCCTCATTGAGCGAACAGCTCCAAAGTATTCAAACCTCCGCTAGCGGTATCACACTTCAAAATACAGCTGGCTGGATTTTAGTTGCTGACAAACTTGCAACCAGTGATTGTTCGGTATCTTTTGATATTGGTCGAGCCACCATCCAAGCGCAATGTCCTGACATCTTAAGACTGGCCGCGGAAGGCATCGATTTTGTATCAATTGGGGACTTGGAAAAACTTCCCCAACACTTGTCTGTCACTGGCAACTGCAAGGATACTCTGAACACCCTGATTCAGAATGTTCTCGGGGTGGCTCCCATATGGGACAAAGCAGAAGCGCCCTTGCTACATTCCGGCTATTGGATATCGTCAAACCTGTTCGCTCGTTTTCAAGAATTTAGCCATAAGCTGCTCTCATCTCCCGAGTTTCTGAATCTCAAGCGCCTTCATCTGGAATTCGCCACTCTTCAGCTGTTCTTCATTACGCTCTGTAGCAAAGATCAAGGGCGTGCCTATCACTTGTCAACACCTGACGAACTAACGATATCGCCAGACTATCAACAATCGTTCGATTTTCACGACACCATCAAGCATCCCAGCATCAAGATGCTGGCCTACTATCTTCCGCAGTTTCACCCAACCCCCGAAAATGACGAGTGGCATGGAAAGGGGTTCACCGAATGGAACAAGACTCGAACTGCAAACAAGCAGTTTGCCTCTCACTATCAACAGCACACGCCTTCGGCTGACATTGGGTTCTATGACCTCTCGGACGTTACCGTCTTGGAAAAGCAAGCCAATATGCTCGCCCGAGCAGGAATGCATGGGCTCATTTTTTACCATTATTGGTTCACTGGAAAGCTCATCCTTGAAGGCCCTGCAAAAGCATTACTGGCCAATCCAAAAATCGCCATCAACTTCTGTTTCTGCTGGGCGAACGAAAACTGGACACGCACATGGGACGGCAATGAGAAAGAGGTCTTGCTATCGCAAGACTATTCACTCGACGATGCCGTTCGCTTCATTCGCTACCTTATTCCATTCTTCCGCGACAAGCGGTACATCACGATAGACGAACGTCCTGTCCTATTCATCTATAGACCAGCGTCCATTCCTTCAATCCAGCAGTACATAGATGCTTGGCAGCGAGAGTGCCTAGACGCAGGAATAGCGACACCGTATCTCGTATCGACCCTTACCAGAGGGGCTACAGATCCGCGCGATTACAAGTTCGATGCAGCGGTAGAGCGACCACTTCATGATTGGACCGATGGTAATGTCCAAGAACGCCGCTCCGAACTCAATGCCTACCAAGGCTTTGTCGGGAGTGTCCTGGACTATTCTGAAGTCGCTGACTATTACCAAGCTCAAGACGGTAACAAGGAATTCGAATACTTTCGCTCATTGGTTCCAGTCTGGGACAACACGGCTCGTTACCAAGAACGGGGCTTGTTGCTACACAATTTCAGCTTGCGGTCCTTTCAAACTTGGTTGACCACATTGATCCGAGACGCCGAGGAGCGCCTACCAGAAGATCGGCGGATTGTTGTTATCAATGCATGGAACGAATGGGCTGAGGGCGCCCATCTTGAACCCGATTTAAAGTACGGCTACGGATACTTAAACGCGATTGGTCGAGCGATGTCGAATCTCGACCTCAACGACATCCCACCCCCCTTCACAACAGGTTTAAATCCAATTATTAGGATTGATCTATCCGAAGCCTTTCGAAATGCCATTAGCACATCGACGTCGTTTGCATTGCAGCTGAGGCAATGCTTTAGAGAGTCCAAATTTCTAGATCAGATAAAATTTGTTGCAGACCCTGATATTTCCGAATTATTGACCTCATTAGGCCTACCCATCTCTCGCTCCGAGGTCATTCACGAAGCGGCCCAACTCTATTTGCACTTCAAAAAGCCAGTGATCTTTGGAGAAGCATTCTTATCCCGTTTGGTAGAGAATGGACTCATTTATTCGCACGCCAATTGCCATGCTTATACGGTTAATGATTCTGACTTTTCAGGAACAATTGTTGACGGCGAGCATATATTCCGCGGAGAATCAGCCGTCATATGCAGCTCCATCAAATTTGGTGAATCTAGAATTCATAGGCTTTGCTCTGATACTCGCTGCTATCTGGTTGGCATTGGGACAGATGAGTCGGCTCCTCACATCAGTACCATTGTTCGATTTCACACCACCGGGGATGAGGGATCTCTTATTGATGCAATGTATTGCCTTGCCGCGCAACAAGAGGTTGTCGTGCACCCCATGCTTTTGGGCCAAGACATTTCAGATGCTCAAATGGCACGGATCAGAGCTGCACTTTCCGTCATTCCTTGGAAGCCGGGAATCAAGCCACAGATACTGAACTTTGCTTCCACCAAAGAAGTTCCGGATTTACGATCAAAGTTGCTCATGGAGGGCCTCAAAAATGTTAAGACTCAATATGCAGCCTTTCTTGATTACGACGACACCATCTTCCCTGCTGCCTATTCAACACTGATCAGTCGCTTACGCCAGACCGGCAAGGCCATCACTTTTGGCCGTCTTTATTGCTCCAACTACGATGGTTTAAATCACATTGTCAACCAACGAACCGCCCTATTTACCGATCGGTTTACTTTTGACGAATTTTTCGACGATAACTTTATCCCACTTCACAGCTATGTGCTTGATCTTAAAAAAATAGACCTTTCATCCATTGTCTATTTTGACTTTATGCGCTTCATGGAAGATTACTTTATAGCCCTTCAAATCTTCGAGGAAGAAGGTTCAGACTGGGAATCACTAAAACATCCGGTATTTGCCGGTGACTACAACTTCCGAACATCTGGCTCGCCGAATACCCTAGCACTCACAACCGGCGCACAAAAGAACTCCGTTCTGGCAGATCCACATTACCGTTTGTGTGCTCTGCGCATAGACTGGGTCAGAAGGCATGTTTTAGCCACCAAGAAAGGTGTGAATCAACAGCCCTCCTCTATTCCTGCCTCCACCTAGATCGAGGTTGAATATGTCCTTACCTGACGTATCGATTATTGTTCGAACCCAGCCCGGCAGGATGTCGATTCTTCGCACCTGCCTGCAGTCAATTCTCAGCCAAACGCATGCCAATCTTGAGATTATCTTGGTAGAGGACGGCGGCCACAGCTACTCGGGTCTATTGGATGAGATCAATGATTCCCGCATCTTGTACCTACCGTGCGAAAAGATTGGTCGGTCCGCGGCAGGTAATACGGGCTTGCTTTCCAGTACGGCCAAATACATCAATTTTCTTGATGATGACGATTTTTTCTTTGCGCATCATGTGGCCATCCTTTTGGACGCATTAAAAAACAGTCCCGGCTATCGGGCTGCATTTTCGAATGCCATCGAGCTCAAGTCTGAGGTCGTACGCACGGAAACCGATACATTTATCCAACGCGAGTCCGATTTTTACAAGTTTTTCTCCAATGGATACAACATGCTGCGTTTGTTACATCATAACTTGATGCCCATTCAAGCAGTTTTGTTTGAGCGCTCTTTGTTTCTGGACTATGGGGGAATGTACGCAGACCAAGATGGCTTGGAGGACTGGCTACTTTGGCTCAAATATGCTTGCGCCGGCCCTTTTCTGCATGTTGATCGATTCACTTCCATTTTTCGAACCCCAATAGACTCCGATATTGCGCAGTCACGAGAAGTGAAAATTCTGTCCCACAAAGAATTTGTCAATGCCCAGCTCAAAAGTCTCTATCCAAAAAACGTTTCCCTTGCTGAGTTTAAGAGATATCATTCCGAGTACATCGACCTGATTGACAACCTGAATACCCACATCGACAATCTGCGCTCACACATCGATCAACTCAATACGGATCGTCGCGAACACGAGACAACAATTCAAGATCTTGAGAGTGCTCATCATTATGCTGCCGCCGATTTGCAACTGATTACCTCTTCTTTGTCTTGGAAGATAACGCGCCCTCTTCGCGCCATTACAAAATTCTGGTGTAATTTAGACAAGAGACACGCTCCAAATTCCTAAGATTTGTTCTATTGAAAATAGTCAAAATTGGGTTTCCAATCGCACACGGATATTCTAAATTAAAGAATCATAAGACGGCTTCCAAATAGCTGCAACTTGGATATGAAAGTTCTGCCGCGCACGTCAATTTCGGCTATACCTTCAACTGAGTTAAAGAGGTCTGATTAGTATTTCTACAATACATATCAGACCAACTCCTTTTATATAAGAACGCATAACTTCGGAAGTCAGTCTACTGATTTGGCTGGTATTTAGCAATCGTGTAGAGAGGGACGAAGGAAGCACAATGCCTGAAGTAGATGAAGTGTCTACCGCCGAGAGGCTATGTTGCGCAGCCTACACTTTGGCGTTCGCCCTCTTGTCGTCGGATTGTCAGAACCACCAACAACGAAGCGAGTGGACGCGTAGCGGTATTCGGCCGGTGTACATGACCTTTGCTCCCAGCGACCGCAACCATTAAGCAATAACAAGAGTCCGCCTGGAGCAAGATCAGCTCGAACTTCTATTTTTGATAACACAGCCATCGAAATAGATGCTATGGAGTAGATCAGCAGTCTTTCGAAAGCGTTACAAAAAAACTGCCGATAAATTGACGCCAACCGCCTCAATAGCACAATCACCCCCGATGAGTTACATTTGACGCTATCGCCATTAGCGCCACATATCCGTTTCAAAGCATGCCTTCCATCAACCTTAAAAAAAGTCAATTGCTGCTGCTATTTGGCAGCATCATGTCGGTAATTTTTTTGGGCATTTTTTCAGACTTTCTCTTCGGCGACAATCTTTATCTTTTCGCCGATATTGGCAGCGATACTTTATACAACTATTATCCGATTTACCACCTACTAACTGAATATTTTGAAAGCGGCCATCTTCCATACTGGTCCTTTCGCGTTGGCTCTGGCGCCAGCATTCTAATTTTCTATCAATACCTGCTCGACCCTTTTTCCGGAATTTTATATTTTGGAGGAACTCAACGACTTGCCGCGGCATTGATTTGGGTATATTTGCTTAAGATTTGCTTCGCCGCCTTTTTTTCCCACATCTATTTTAGAGCACTTTCGATTCGCCAATGGCTTAGCTTAATTGGAGCGATCTGTTTTTCATTTAGCGGTTTCTTGCTGGGCTTTGGTCAGCACTACTTTTACGCCAGCTGGATTATTTTCCTCCCTCTTCTACTGTATTCCATAGAAGCCTCGATTATTGCGCAGCGTCGTCTGCCAACAGTAATCTGCACAGCATTTCTTGCATTGAACATAGCGATTTGTTGGCAAATGGCAATATTTGGCGCGATGTATTTATTGTTTCGTTTGTCGAGCACTTGGCAAATCCCCAAGGAAATCGCTCGCTGGGAAATTGTGCAGCGTTTGGTATTTTCTGTTCTATTAGGCTTAGGCTTGGCAGCCGCACTTTGGCTGCCTGAGTACTACTTGCTCAGCGCCAGCCCTAGAATATCCGGCGACACCTTGGAGCGGTTATTTGCCACTATTTTCCATTTTTTCGAACCAAACCCCCCTGCTTACTATTGGTCATTGGTTTCGAGATTATTTTCGAACAATCTTGAAGGCATTGGTTCAGAGTACCGCGGTTACCTCAATTACTACGAATCACTTCAGCTCTATGGTGGCCTGTTGTGGCTACTGGTTATTCCTCAGTTTCTAGCTGTATTTTCACGTCGTGGGAAAATTTTGACGATACTGGCGCTACTGCTAGGTACGACCCTGCTGAGCACGCATGGCTTTGCCTCGCTCATGAATGGTTTTCAGTACCCATCTTACCGCTGGGGATACGGGGTGATCTTGCTAGAGATCCTGCTGGGCTTGCTTGTGCTTGACGCCATGCTGCGGCAGAAGAAAATCCATATTCCTTTGCTGCTGGCGACATTAGCGCTGACGACTCTGACACTATATGTATTGAATCTACACAATAGCAACCCAACAGCTTCACCGACATTTTGGCCTTCGGGGGCGTATTGGCGTATTCAGTTGTATCTATTGGCATATGCACTGCTTTTAACCCTGTTGATTCGCTCTGGCGAAAAACCCCTCTGGCTCTTCATTCTGCTATGTCTTCTTGCCTATGAGTTCATTCAAGAACATCACCCTTCTTTTACCCAGCGCAGTGTGATCTCCAAAGGCCTTGAGGCTAACAAGGAGATTCCTTATTTCGACGACAGCCTTGCAGCTATTCGGTCTCTAACAGAGCCACCGAACTCGTTCTATCGCATTGAAAAGGAGCACTGGGTGTTGAGTCTGAACGACTCGATGGTGCAAGGCTACAACGCCTTGGATTCCTACAACTCTCTGAATCATCCAAGCTTTGTTGAGTTCTTTAAGCTTTTCAAGACTACCCGCCATCACAATGTCTTGCAGTGGAAAGGGCGAGAACAGGACAGTCTGTCAGACATGCTCAGTGTGAAATATTTGCTCTCAAAAAAACGAATGCAGGAGAGCTCTGAACTACTGCCTCTCAGTTCTATAGGGGATGTCCACGTTTATCGCCGAAAAGGTTTTCTACCGTTTGGCTTTACCTATGACAACTACATGCTCGACAGCGATTGGGGTCGTTTGTCGCCTGAGGATAAAGTCCGCTCTATGCTTCATGCCCCAATCGTCAAAACACCTTGGTCGGGACATGCCAGACGTATGTCTACGCTGAATGGCACGGACTTGGATTCATATGCCAGATCGGCCCGACGTACCGATGTGTTGACCATTAGAGAGTTCACTGAGGATCGATTTTCTGGGACGCTGAATTTGAACCAAGAAAAGCTGTTATTCCTATCCATTCCCTACGACCTGGGTTGGACCGCAACCGTCAACGGTCAAGTCCAGCCACTGCAAAAGGTCAATTTTGGTTTTACCGGCCTAGTATTGCATTCCGGCCTAAATCAGATTGAATTCACGTATACCCCAATTGGATTACAGCGGGGCTTGATGATTTCGTTTTCTAGCCTTATAATTTTGATTATGTTACTATTGTACGAACGCTCATTGCGACAACGAAAGGCCAGCAATAATATCGGTGTTCATCGCGCATGAAAGACGGTCTGACGCCTTAACCTATTATCAAGTGGAGACGCTGTTAGATGCCGTTCTGAAAACATAAAATCGCACTAACATGTACATTAAACTGGTATAGATGACAGCGGCAACGAGCTGACCAAGTGCGGCTTGCGATGGGTACCGATGCAACCAAAGTTGCAACACTTCGAGATTGCACAAAAATGCCAGAACAAATGCCTGCAGGTAACGCAGGCCTTCTTTCACAAAATGGCCGTGGCTGCGGAAGACAAATTTCTTGGATACGAAAAATCCGAGCACAAGACCAGTTGCATAACCTGCAATATTGGACAGCAATGGAGATACGCCAAGCGCCATTGCCAAAAAAATTACAACGAATCCAAGCAGTGTGTTCAGCAGTCCGCTAGATGCATACTTCAGCAGATAATGAATTTCAATCTTTCTCATTCGGGATATGACCTCAAGGGGGATCGTACAGGACAGTTAGAGGGTCGAGAGGAGCAATGGACGTCAAAGATTCAGCCCGCGTGAGTTCATGCATAAAGAAACTGATTCAACTCGATATCACGCTGTAACGTCGGCGCTCATATTCAAAGACTCTGGCAATACCGACCGGCAAACTGGTCTGTATTGAGCTCTTGTTGAATTCGGCATAGTTGGACTGAAAATTAAGCTGCTTGGCGTAGAGATGAGACAAGGCATGGCTACTGATGGCAATCCTGGGAGGATGGCGGGCAATCCGCCGAAAGGTCTGCACAATTTGCGCAATGCTGGTCGGTTGCCCTGAAGCGATGATACGTAGATGCTGACCGCACTCGCCGGGCAAGGCATCCAGGGAGCGGATCATCGTGGCTGCAGCATCGTCTACGGCGATGTAGTCGCGCAGCGTGTCGAAGGGCACATAAATGTGGATGATCTGATTGCGCAGCATCTGCCGGGCAACCATTGCGATCAAGCCCTGTTGTTTTCCGCTGGCTTGCCCCGGCCCATAGATTGTGGAGAGACGAGCCAGCAATAAGTTCATAGCCGGATGCTGTTGTTGAAACTGCATCAGCATTGCCTCCTGCTGCAGTTTTACCTGGGCATACGGGGTACTGGGTGCAATGGCCGAGGTTTCGTTAATGATGTGGTCAGGCGAGTTTGCATAAATAGCTCCGGCCGAACTCGCGAAGAAAATACGCCCTGGTGTATGCCGCAGGCGATGTTGGTTTTGAATCAGGCCCAACAGAATGGCCATTGCCCGGGTCTCAATCGACAACTCTTCGTAAGAGCTCCCCATGGCACCCACTCCGGCCGCCCAATAGATGGACCAAGGCGAGCCTGCGTTCAACTGCTGGGCAAACTGCTGCACTGCCCGATCCAGGTCTTCCTCAATCCAGCACGGATCGGACCAACGAATGCGCTGTTGGGGTGTAAAGACAGGTTGCAAACAAAGCCGCAACTGACGCTGAATGGCCGAGCCGAGCAAGCCCGAGCCACCCAGCACCCAGCTCCTACTCATTTTGGCAAGCCGCTTCGGGTCGGCTTGCTGGCAATGACGTACAAAGGCTTTCCCATCACGATACCCATTGTCATGGCCAAGTATTCTGCAATAACGCCAATCGCGGTCAGGGTTGTTCCTGAGAAAAAGGACACGACAATCAGTAGTGAAGTCCAACCGGGCACAATATTTCCGAGGAAAAACTTTCCATAGAGAGCATAAAGCGTGACCACTATTGCCATCAGCATGGAACCAAATCCAACCGCGGTAATTATCCGAAGCGGTTGCGTTCCAGTAGACAGAACCAAACCCCAGAAATGTCCAAAAAGCCTCAGATAAGAGTATCCTGATGGTCGATCCATTTCATTTCTAAGTTTAACAGGACAACTACCAATCCGACAGGCTATCCAAAAAAGACCGACATCAAGATACACACCATTGCTACAATATGCAGCTAAAGTCCGAGCGATTTCTCCATCCACCAAACGGTAGCTATTGAACTTAACCGCTTGACTATTGCGCAATAACCAATTAGCAATGCCTTTTGCTGTCGCACTGAGAATGTTGCGCAGCCAGCCATGAGGTGGAATATTTATTGGTTGCGCGTAGACAACCTGATAACTAGAATTTACCGCTGTGTCGATAAGCTGTGAAAAATAGCTGGGGTCTTGCTGCCCATCTTCATCCATTGTTATCACCCAATCACCCGTTGAACTGGCCATGCCGGCCATGGTGGCGGCATGTTGTCCGAAGTTTCTCGACAGCCAGATAGATTTGACAAAGGGGTACTGCTGTACAAGTTGTTCTATCACCAGATCAGAGCGATCCGGTCCACAGTCATGCACCAAAAGGATCTCGGCTACGACAAAACGCCGACCTTGACTGGTGCACTGCTCATGGGTATACGGCACCAGTTCTTCCAGCAGGGCCACCAGCGTCTTTTCGGCCTTGTAAATCGGCAAAACGATGGACAGACGTATGGTGGTCGGATTCGGCTGCATACTATATATTTAATTTGATAAATTAAAGGCAAATCAGATTATTTCCGGACTGCGGCAATGATCGATACTCCAAAGGGCAAATTCAGATTGCGCAAGGCCGCGACCTCCAATCCAAAAATTTTCCCGAGCAGTGTATTCATTTTTTCGCCAGGCAGTTCAATATCAGACGCCCCATCACGGCCAAGCAACTTATTCAGCATTCTCACGAAAAGAACCAATGGAAACAAAAGACTATTGAAGTACGAGATTTTTTCAATCTTAAAACCTGCCTGCTGCAGTTTTTCACGTAACTCCTTCAGGGTATAACGCCGTTTATGTTCATTGATCTCATCAAACTTCGACCAGAGAAACTGATATGCAGGCACTGTGACAACAGCTTGGCCACCGGGTCGCAATAGATCGTAGAGTGTTTTGAGCGATTGCTGATCCTGCTCAATGTGCTCTATAACGTCGAGCGCGGTAATTAGACTGAAGCTTCCATGAGGAAAAGGAACCTGGTCCGGCAAGTAACCCTTTTTGACTTCACCGCTGAATATTTCTTGACAAAAATGAATCGCCTCATCCGATATATCAAGACCAGATGTAGGGCCGAGGCTTTGCAGTGAATTCAGCATAACGCCGCAACCGCAACCAATATCAAGGATGTTGCCATCAACATGTTTTTGGCGAAATTGGGCGATGGTATCGAGGACGATTTTTTTGCGAGTGGTAAACCACCAATGGGACTGTTGCACCAGAAAAAATTGTTGGTACATCGAAGCATTCATCTGGTTCTGTTTCCTAGTCAGTTCGCTGCGGTGGGGATGAGGGTCGGATTTGATGGAGTCAAGCTGAAGCAGCCCTCCACTCAACTGGGCCTGCTTTCATGTCCTGCTTGGGCCCCGTCCTGTCGAAGGCGCAGCTAGTCAAGCCCTTGTTTATACCTTGCCCTAGTTGGCATGTCAGGCCTGTTACCTCACAGCAAGCCACTCAGGTCACCCAACTAGCTAGCACCAGCCTTGAGCCTTCATGCTCTTGTCGGCACAACCTCCATGCCGGCTGCAGGCGGTGACCGCGGTGAGCAAGAACGAGGATCACTTCCCACGACGAGGCGCTGGGTGAGCTATTTTTTCCAGGCCCTACTACACCGCCATCAGTCAGAACTGAGCCACGCCCCACGCCCCACGCCCCCTTGAGTGCGAGGGCTGGGAACTCCACTACCGTGACAGCTTGTTCAACCGCCTCCATCGCTTCCGAAGGATAGAGATCTTCAACTTATCGAACCATTGTGGAACTACACTGAACACAACTTTCAGCACCTATCCACAGACCAGTCATTTGGGCTAGATCAGCGTCGAACAGGGACTGGCTCTGAACAAGTCGCTGGCGAAGTATGGCTATGGCCAGTATCTGCAATAACTCATCAAAGAAGAGAAGAGCTGCACGGCCTCCATGAAAGCCCCCCCTCTCGCCATCCCCGAAGCCATCCTGTTTGAGCCCAAGGGCTTTGCCCATGGCTTCGTGGTGCTCAACGAGCCCGTCGAGTGCCTCAAGAAGACCCACGATTACTACGCGTTGGCCCACGAACGCTGCATCGTCTGGAGCGACCCCGATCCGGTCATCGACTGGCGCACCTCGTTGGTGCCGCGGATCTCTGCCAAGAGCCAGACGGATGCTTCTTTGCAACAAGCCACGGCCTCCGCCTGACCTCCATGACACTGATCTCCGTTGTCCTTTCAGGCGGTGCCGGCACCCGCCTGTGGCCCGCCTCACGCCAAGCCTACCCCAAGCCCTTCATGAAGCTCGGCGGCAGTGCCTTGCTTGAGCAGGCCATCACCCGCGGCCAGGCCTGCGGCATCGACGATCTGCTCATCGTCACCAATCAGGACCATCTGTTCCTTACCCAGGGTTTGCTGTCGGACATGGCCAACCCGCCGCGGGCGCGCTACCTGCTCGAACCCAAGGGTCGCAACACCGCCCCCGCCATTGCACTGGCGGCGCTGGACTGCCAGGCCACCCACGGCGACGACGCTGTCATGCTGGTGCTGCCCGCCGACCACCTGATTCCCGACACCGAAGCTTTCGTGGCCAATGCCCTCGAAGCCGTCCGTCAGGCCCAGAGAGGCCAGTTGGTGGTGTTCGGCATCCAGCCCACCAGCCCGGAAACCGGCTTTGGCTACATCGAGGTGGCCAAGCTCGGGAGGGACGTTCAGCCCGTGCTCAAGTTCGTTGAAAAACCCGATCGGGCCACGGCGCAGGAGTACCTGGCCACCGGGCGCTTCTACTGGAACAGTGGCATGTTCTGCTTCACCGCTGGCGCCATGCTGGCGGCGCTGGCCGAACATGCGCCCAACGTGCTGCGCGCCGCCGACCAGGCCCTGGCCCAGTCCACCACCCAGGCCATGTCGTTGCCCGACGACCCCTGCCCGCCCCAGGTCACCCGCTTTCAGGCGCATAGCTTCGGCCTCCTGCCCGACATCAGCATCGACTACGCCGTGATGGAGCGCGCCAACAACGTGACCCTCGTGCCGGCCCGCTTCGGCTGGAGCGATGTGGGGGCCTGGCCCGCCGTGGCACAGGCCCACACGCCCGATGCCAGCGGCAACACCCTGGGTGCCGCCGACGGCGCCGACTGGGTCGCCGTCAACACCACCGGAACCCATGTGCACATCGATAGCCACTGCCACAAGGTCGTGGCCACGGTGGGCGTGCAGGACCTGGTGGTGGTGGACACACCCGATGCCCTGCTGGTCACCACCAAGCGCGAGGCACAAAACGTCAAACGCGTGGTGGACGCGCTCAAGGAACGCCACATCAACAGCCCGCACCACCAAAGCACCCTGCTGCCGCCCGCGGTGCATTGCCCCTGGGGCACCTATGCCACATTGAAAGAGGATGGTGGCTACAAGGTCAAGCGCATCACCGTCAAACCCGGCCAGAGCCTGAGCCTGCAATACCACCACCAGCGGGCCGAACACTGGATGCTGGTGCACGGCCGCGGCATCGTGCAGATTGGCGATGTGGAGTACCCCACCGTGCCCGGTGAATACCACTACATCCCGTCGAAGGAAAAACACCGATTGACCAACACCGGCCCCGACGAACTGGTGCTGATCGAGGTCCAGTGTGGCGACTATCTTGGCGAAGACGACATTGTCAGGCTCCAAGACCGATACGGGCGCTCCTGATGGCAATGATTCGGGCTCTGTGGGCACACCGGCGCACCATCCTCGACAACATCAAACGCGAGTTCCGGACCAAATACCGCAACGCCCTGCTGGGCGCGACGTGGAACGCCATCAACCGGAAATATCTGGCCCGAATATTGACCATCGTGAAAATCAAAAAGCCACATTTTGAGGGTATTGCATGGATCGACCCATCCATCGCAGTCGAGCTTCAATGACATTTATCTCCCACGCACAGAATTTCGAGGACGTCATCCTCTGGCGCGTCCTCGGTCATGTCCAGAATGGCCACTACATCGACGTCGGAGCACAAGATCCAGTAACCGACTCCGTGAGCCTGGCCTTCTACGAAAGGGGGTGGCGCGGAGTGCATATCGAGCCTTCCCCTCAATATGCAAACAAATTGAGACTGGCCCGACCAGATGAGACGGTATTGCAGGTTGCACTGGGGCGCCAAGCAGGTGTTCTGGAGTTCTTTGGCGTTCCAGACACCGGTCTGTCCACCTCCAACTCATTGATTGCTGAACAGCTCCGAGCGCAGGGCCGGAGAGTCGAAAAAATCTCGGCGTCCGTCATGACGCTGGACGCGGTAATGACGGCCATGCATGAAAAGGATGTGCAATGGTTAAAGATCGATGTCGAAGGTGCAGAGCGGGAAGTCTTTGATGGCTGGACGAGCAGCTTGGTTCGGCCCTGGGTGGTCGTCATTGAAGCGACCCGCCCACTCTCGACAGAACTGACTCATCATGAGTGGGAGCATTTGCTGTTGGCAAAAGGCTATTCGTTCGCCTACTTTGATGGACTCAACAGATTTTATGTCTCCAGCACGCATTTGGATCTTCTCGAGAAGTTCACCGCCCCTCCAAATGTGTTTGACCACTTCTTGCTAACAGAAAATCATTACCTGTGTGCCCTGGCTCAGGCTGAAACCCACGAAGCACAGAACAACACATTGCGCCATGCCGCCATTGTGCAGCAGTATGCGGGTACAACCAGGCAACTCGAGGAACAGCTCGCTCAAAGTGCCGATCAATACCGTAAGCAGGAACAAGCAAGCGCCGATCGATACCGCGAGCGAGAACAAGCAAGTACCGATCGATATCGTGAGTTGGAACAAGCAAGCGTCGATCGATATCGTGAGCTGGAACGGGCATATGTGAGATTGCATGGAGAGTTGTTGGGTGTGCAGGACGTCAATCAGCAGTTGCACCACGCATTGAAAGCCCTTCAAAGCAGCACATTCTGGCGGGCCACGGCGCCACTGCGTTGGATGGCGATACAGCTCAAGCGTCTATTCGCCCTCGGTGCCCATGCACGGTGGAATGCATCCAAGCAAGAACTGGGAGGTTCCCTGCAGGCCCAAGCTTCACCAGACTCAAACCCCATGGCCAATGCAGACTGGCGACTATCGGCACGAGAGAAAGCGGTCCACGACCTGATCAGGGCAGCGATGCAAACAAGCACGAAGAGGGACTGATGCGCATCGTCATTGACATGCTGGGCGCCCAAACCGAATCGCGATTTCGTGGTATCGGCCGCTATTCGATCGCACTGACCAAGGCGCTGGTATCCAGCAGAGCGTCCAGGGAGGTGATCCTGGTGGTCCATGCGCAGTTGCCTGAAAGCATTGCCCACATCCGAAAAACGTTTGATGGGATATTGCCGCAAGAGCAGATTCGTGTTTTCGACACGCCGGCCACGGGACAGGCGGACTGCTGGGCCAACCATGCCGCCGAGATTCTTCGCGAGGATTTCATTGCCCGCTTGAATCCGGATATCGTCCTGTTGACGAGTGTGGTCGAGGGCTATTGGCTCAAGGCGGTGTCCTCGATCGGAAGGTACGCTCCCCACCTGAAAACCGCAGCGATTCTCTACGACCTGATCCCTCTGATCCACCCTGATGACTACCTGGTGGATCATGGTGTCCGACGCTCGTACTTGGAAAAGGTGGAATGGCTTCGAAAAGCAGACCTGCTCTTGGGCATCTCTGAATCCTCATGCCAAGAAGGTGTGGAACACCTGGGCAGAGCGGAAAATTCGGTGGTAAACATTTCCGCTGCGGTGGATGGACGCTTTCGCAAATTCCCCCTTTCGAGGCCGGAAGCGGCCGCAGAACTGGAGACCCTTGGAATTTTTGGGAAATACGTTCTATACGCGCCCGGAGGATTCGATTCGAGGAAAAATTTTGCCCGCCTGATTGAGGCCTACAGTCAGCTTCCGGATGCGCTTCGATCGACCAGGCAATTGGTGATTGCCAGCAAACTGCCTGAGGGATGTCGCGCGTCTCTGAACGGATTCGCGAGACAGTACGGTTTGGCTCCTCATGAGTTGGTTCTGCCCGGATACGTTGAGGACGATGTTCTCATCACCTTGTATTCCAACAGTGAACTGTTTGTTTTTCCGTCGGTGCACGAGGGTTTTGGCCTGCCGCTGCTTGAAGCCATGTCCTGTGGGGCGCCAGCCATCGGATCCAATTGCACCAGCATCCCGGAAGTTATCGGGCTGGACGAAGCCCTTTTCGACCCATTGGATGTCAATGCCATCCGGAACAAGATGGCGCAGGCTCTTTCAAACCCTGCCTTTGCCAAGCGCTTGTCCGAACATGCCGGAATACAGACAAAGAACTTCGCATGGGAATCATCAGCTAAGCGCGCCTGGGAAGCACTGGATCGGCTTTATGGAATGCCGGCAAGGGCAAAGGATCCGGAGCAAGGTTCCTCGGCAAATCCACTGCATATCCTCGCCAAGGCGCTGGCCTCCATTGATAGCCCTGCGCCGAAGGAAGAAACCGTATTGCATGCGTCGCGTTGCATCGTCTTCAACCATGGGGCAAAGACCCCCCAATTGCTCTTGGATGTCTCCGAACTCGCAAAAGGTGATGCCCGCTCGGGCATACAACGTGTCGTGCGCAGCATCCTTTTGGAGTGTTTGAATGCGCCTCCTGCGGGGTTCGAGGTACGCCCTATCCGGTTTGACGGCACTCGCTACTGGTATGCCAACCAATTGGCGACAGCCATGCACGAAGGCCACACGCCGACAGAAGATGCGCCTGCCGATTTTTTTCAGGACGACGTCTACCTGTGCCTTGACCTCTTGATGCACTTGGGCTCAAGCTTCTGGGACGCTCATCAGGACCTTTCGGTTCGCGGCGTGTCTTTGAACTACATCGTGTACGACCTGCTTCCGCTACAAGCCCCCCAATGGTGGCCACCGCATGTTCATCCTCACTTTCTTCGATGGATCACGGAACTGGGTCGGCATGCCGATCGCATGGTCTGTATTTCGAATGCGGTTGCAGACGAACTGACCATGTGGCTCGCGCAGCACCCACCAGAGCGGGTGCTGCAAGGACCCCGCGTTGCGAGCTTCCATCTGGGAGCGGACGTCCACAACAGCCTTCCCAGTTCGGGGGTGCCGGACAACGCTCAGGCCCTTCTGGATCAGCTGCAAAGTGCAGTCAACTTCCTCATGGTCAGCACCATCGAGCCTCGAAAAGGTCATGCACAGGCTTTGTCGGCCTTTGAGCAGCTGTGGGCCCAAGGGCACGATGTCAATCTCGTCATCGTCGGCAAGCGGGGTTGGAAAGTCGACGAGTTGGTGCAACGGATGTCGCACCACGCCGAAAACGGTCGTCGACTGCATTGGCTGGAAGGGGTCAGCGACGAGTTCCTCGAAAAGATCTATGCTGCCAGCGACTGTCTGGTGTTGGCCAGCCTCGGAGAGGGGTTCGGCCTTCCGCTGATCGAGGCAGCCCAGCACGGGTTGCCTATTCTGGCTCGCGACCTGCCGGTCCTGCGGGAAGTCGCGGGTGAACATGCCTTCTACTTTGAGGGTCTGCAGCCGGAGGACCTGGCGCTGGCCATCACGCGCTGGCTGCACCTGAAAGAATCTGGCCGGCAACCGGGCTCGAGTGCCATACCCAGGCTGACCTGGAAACAAAGCACCCAACAACTGCTGCATGCCTTGGGAATCCTCAGCTCCGCGACAACTCCCGCATCAGCCTCATGAAAACCGCAATCATCACCGGCATCACCGGTCAAGACGGTGCCTACCTCACCGAACTGCTGCTGAACAAAGGCTACGCCGTCTACGGCACCTACCGCCGCACCAGCTCGGTCAACTTCTGGCGCATTGAGGAACTGGGCGTCCAGAACCACCCCAACCTGCACCTGGTGGAATACGACTTGACCGACCTGGGCGCCAGCATCGCCATGGTGCAGAAGGTCCAGCCGGACGAGATCTACAACCTGGCGGCGCAGAGCTTTGTGGGCGTGAGCTTCGAGCAACCCAGCACCACGGCGCAGATCACCGGCATCGGAGCCCTGAACCTGCTGGAGGCCATTCGCCTGGTCAACCCCAAGATCCGCTTCTACCAAGCCAGCACGTCCGAGATGTTTGGCAAGGTACAGGCCATCCCGCAGGTGGAAGACACGCCCTTCTATCCCCGCAGCCCTTATGGCGTGGCCAAGCTGTATGCGCATTGGATGACGGTGAACTACCGCGAGAGCTACGGCATCTTCGGCAGCAGCGGGATCTTGTTCAACCACGAAAGCCCGCTGCGTGGGCGCGAGTTCGTCACCCGGAAAATCACCGACAGCGTGGCCAAGATCCAGCTGGGTCAGCTGGATTGCCTGGAGCTGGGCAACCTGGACGCCAAACGCGACTGGGGCTACGCCAAGGAGTACGTGGAAGGCATGTGGCGCATGCTGCAGGCCGACGAACCCGACACCTTTGTGCTGGCCACCAACCGCACGGAAACTGTGCGCGACTTTGTTCGCATGGCGTTCAAGGGCGCTGGTATCGCTGTGGACTTCCGTGGGCAGGTCGAAAACGAAACCGCAGTGGACAGCGCCACCGGCAAGACCGTGATGCGCATCAACCCGAAGTTTTACCGCCCCGCAGAGGTGGAATTGTTGATCGGCAACCCGAAGAAGGCCAAAGCCAAACTGGGCTGGGAACCTGCGACCACACTAGAGCAGTTGTGCCAGATGATGGTGGAGGCTGATCTGCACCGCAATCGGGCTGGCTTCTCGTTTTGACGCTTTCGGAGAGCCTGCCACATTGATTTAGATTCAAGCGTCGCGGTGGTCAACCAGCCACGCATTCCAAACCAGGCTGAAAAGAAGTGCACATATGAATGTACGCGTTCAAAAAACTTTGCCGGTATTGATCGGAGATCGCACTTTTCAAGTCACGTCCGATGACCTCTATCTGGACAACCTCAATGGCGTCTTTGAGCCTGACAGCGTCGAATTGTTTCGAACGCTTGTAAGTCCCAACGATATTGCACTGGACATCGGCGCAAACATCGGTTGCACCGGAATTTTGCTGTCAACACTGGCAAAGAGAGTGATTTGCTTTGAGCCGTCTCCGACGACTTTCGCCCTGCTGCAGAAGAACATTGGGGTCGCAGGTGCTGCAAATGTCGATTTGGTCAATGCCGGTCTGGGACGCCGCGAAGAGCTTCTCCAATTGGTTTTCCATCCCAGCAATCGGTCCGGTGGTTTCGTCACCACTGAAGTGCTGGAGGGCCACACCGTTGAAGCAATCAAAATATTGCAGGGAGACAGCTACGTCCAGGGCGCCAAGCTCGAGCAGCCGATCGGTTTCATCAAGATCGACGTGGAGGGTTTCGAACTCGACGTGATCGAAGGGCTCGCACAAACGATCGCTACCCACAAGCCGGTTGTTACGCTTGAGCTGAACCACTGGTGCCTGAACGCTTTCCGACGAATGAGTGTGCCCGACTTTCTGGACGCGTTGCGGGCCGTGTTCCCGATCCTCTATGCGGTTGGAAAAAACGACGCAAAGGATCTGCACAGCCCGCCCCAAAGCTACCATGTGATGCACGAGCACATCGTGCATTTCGACTATCCCTCAATCGTTGGGGCTTTCGACGAAGAGCAGCTTTCCAAATTCCTGGACCATTACATCCGCAGGGGCCCGGTGCTTCAGCGACCCGGGCGCGAGCGGCAACAACTGACTGCTGAGGTTGCCGACCTAAGAGCTCAGTTCGATGCGCAACAGGCGCAGCACGAATGCGAGCAACGAACAGCCTCCGAATCGATCTCGCAGCTTTCCGCCGCCCTGGCCGCCATGAAGAATTCGACCAGCTGGCGCCTCACAGCGCCACTCCGGGCCATTCGAAATCTTTTCAGAATAAATGGCACGTGATGCCTGTTGCAGACTTTGTGGCGCAAGTCAGGTGCGGGCGAGATTGCAGTCTCAAAACCATTCGTAGTCGCTGAAAAACAAATACCACTGGCTGGCAACGAGCTCCGGCCGATGGCGCCATTTCGGGGCAGCCCATCAAAGGCACAATGCACATGCACATGCACATGCACATGCACATGCACATGCACATGCACATGCACACCGCAGTGCTCTGGCCAATGGCAGTCAACACCATTTCAAGCACACAACAGGCCACGGAGCCAATATCACGATGCGCATTCTCTTGACCGGTTCGGCCGGCTTCACAGGCCACCACTTTCGGACCAGCGCCATCGCAGCCGGCCACGAAGTGCGGGCACTCACGGCCGACCTGACCGACAAAAGCGCTGTAGCCGACGAAGTCGCACGCTCCAAGCCAGACGCAATGGTGCATCTGGCCGCCATCAGCTTCGTTGACCATGCCGATAACTCTGCGTTATATGCGGTCAATGTGGTTGGAAGCATGAACTTGCTGTCGGCGCTGGTCGCCCTTCCGCGCAAGCCGAGCCGTGTGCTGTTGGCCAGCAGCGCCAACGTATATGGCAACTGCCACGCGTCGCCCATTTCCGAAGATCAGGCCCCTGCTCCCGTCAACCACTACGCCATGAGCAAGCTGGCCATGGAACACATGGCTCGCACCTATTCGGACAGACTGCCCCTGCTTCTGACCCGGCCGTTCAATTACACCGGCGCAGGCCAGGCGCCGGGCTTCCTGATCCCCAAGCTGGTGGACCACTTTGCCCGCCGGCTTCCCCAAATCGAACTGGGCAACCTGCACGTGGAACGCGAGTTCAATGATGTGCGCATGGTCTGTGACGCCTACCTGGCGCTGTTGGATAAAGGCGTGCCGGGCGAGGTGTACAACGTGTGTTCCGGCCAGCCCTACACCTTGCAGACGGTGATAACGGCCCTGGAAGAGCTGACGGGCCATCACATGCAGGTGAATGTGAACCCAGCCTTCGTGCGCGCCAACGAGGTGCACCGCCTCTGCGGCAACCCGGACAAGCTCAGGGCCTGTACCGGGCCGCTGCCGGCCTACACCCTGAAGGACACATTGAGCAGCATGCTGGCGGCCGCGCGGGGCTGAGGCCCGACTCGACTCGACTCGGCACGGGGATAGCAAATCTTATAATGCGGCGTGGCAGAGCATACTGATCACCCATCCGGACCGCTGGGTGGTACACGCCCAGAACACTGGCAACGGGCCCTACTAGCAGACATCACCGCAGGACGCCCGTGATTCGCCATACCGACTGGTTAAAACAAGCCCCTGAGAATTCGACCGATATGGCTTTCGCTATACCGGCGGGTGTTCGCCTGCTCTTGAGTATCCGCGCCGACATCGCTCACCTTCAGACTGACCAGTTGCTTGATCGAATTGCCGTGTACACATGGTGGGAATCTGACAGCCGTAACGACTATTCCGACGTGGAGTGGACGCTCACCCCTGCGGACCTGGACACGCTCCGGGGTCTGGATGCTGGTGAACTGTTCGCCCAAGGCGGCCGCGGCTTCACCCGCATGCTGCGCGGCAACTGGCCCAGCGTGTTGGACCTGGTGCCCGGCTTCACGGCCCGGACGCGCGAGGTGGTGGTGGACGAAGCCTCGATCACCCAGGCCCTGCCTCAGCCCTTGCGCCTGATTTGGGCCGACCGACCCGATCTGCAGGCCAGCTACGACATTGCCCACGTGTCCGGCCGCATCGGTTTGTTGATGTGGTGGTTCGGCTTTGGCCACAAGGAATACGTGCGCGTGGCCTGGCGTGTGGACGCCTCGCTGCGCCAGCTGCGCGCCCATGGCCCGCAGGGTGCATTCCCCCTTCCACTGTTCCTCTCGCTCATCGTTCAGGGGCGCGACGATCTGCGAAACCTGTACCCGCTGGACAGCGAAACGGGCTGTCTGGCCGCCCTCATCTGGTGGGAACAGAACGGTTTTCACGAATTCGCTGTGCCGTCCTGGTCGCTGCGCAACCACATGGAACTGCGCAGCCAACTGGTACAAAAAAGCGCTGTGTTCGATGCCACGCGCCACATGGCGCCCACCTCCTGCGCCCGGCCACTGCCTTATCTGCCCTGCCTGATCTGGAGCGCGCGCGCCGATCTGAAAGCGGCGTTCGACCTGGGCAGCGCTGCGGGCTGCAACGGGCTGGAGGCCTGGTGGAAGGCCAACGGGCCAACCGAATACGCGGCCGTGGCCGGCCTGTTTGAGGACCCGGCAGAACAACTGCCGGGGCTGAACATCGTCGGGTACGCCCAGTCTGTCATCGGCATTGCGGAAGACGTGCGCATGGCCGCACGCTCGGCCCAGATCGCCGGCCTGCCGTACTGCGTGATCGACGCCCCCATGCCAGGCCCGGCCCGGCTGGACCACACGCTGGACGCCCAGCTGGTGGCCGCGCCGGTGCACCCGGTCTCCCTGTATTGCCTGCCCCCCACGGAAATGATCCGCCTGGGGATGGAAGGCGGGCGCTCACTGCTGACGGCTGGCACCTACAACATCGGGGCCTGGCACTGGGAACTGCCCACCTGGCCCGGGTACCTGGCGGGTGTGCACCAGATGGTCGATGAAATCTGGGTGTTCAGCGAATACGTGAGCACCGCCTTCGCCAGCCTGGGCAACAAGCCGGTGCGGCGCATGCCGCTGGCGGTGGAGCTGCCCGCCATCACGGGCCCCGACCGGCGCGCGTTGGGCCTGCCGGCCGACCAGTTTCTGTTTCTGGTGATGTTCGACGGCAATTCCTGGCTGTCGCGCAAGAACCCAGTGAGCGCGGTGCGTGCCTTCAAGGCCGCCTTCCCCACTGACCGCGGGGTCGGTCTGGTGATCAAGGCCATGGGCGGGAGCAGCTCCGCGGGTTGGCAAGCCATGCTTGCCGAAATCGCGGGCGATGACCGGGTGGTGGTGATCGACCAGACCCTCTCCCGCCCCGACGTGACCCGGTTGATGGCGTCGTGCGATGCCTATGTCTCACTGCACCGCGCCGAAGCCTTCGGCCGAATCATCGCCGAGGCCATGCTGCTGGGGATTCCCACCGTGGTGACGGATTTTTCGGGCAACGTCGACTTCTGCACGGCGGACACCAGCTACCTGGTGAGCGGTGAAAGGATTCCGCTGAAAAAGGATGAGTACCTGTTCGCCGATGGCCAGTTCTGGTGCGACCCCGACATTTCGCTGGCGAGCCGGCAGATGGTCCGGCTGCGGGAAGACAAGACCGAACGGGCGCGGCTGGTAGCCAATGCCCGGAAGAACATCACCGAAAATTACTCGACTGAGGCCGTGGCCCGGGCCTACAAGACCCGCCTGCAGCAACTGCGCCAAGACAACCGGATTTGAGATCGAACTTTGAACATGCCCATCACCACAGACCCGGCCCATGCCGTTGCCGCGCCCGCGGACACCAGCGCCCAGCAACTCAACGAGCTGACCGAGGCCGTCAAGGACCGCGACCAACAGCTGGTCGAACTGCTGCAGGACTACACCGAGCGCAACTTCCAGTTGATCTCGGCCTACCAGGTCATCTCCTGCCAGAACCAGGAAATCCTGTCGCAGCAGGCGTCCGTGAAGGAGACCCAGGCCCAGATCGACCGCATGTACCGGTCGACCAGCTGGCGTGTGACGGCGCCGCTGCGCGCGGTCAGCGTCGCCATCCAGAACCTCAAGCACGCCCTGCGCGTGTTCAAGGACGGTCTGCGTTCGGGCCGTGGCGCGGGCCTGGCCACCCGGCAGGCGCTGCACGCGTACGCGCCCGGTGAAGGCGTGGACGCGCAGGCCGCCGACCACGCGCCCAAGGTGCTGGACCTGCGCGACTACCAGGAGTGGGTGCGCCGCTACGACACACCCGACGCGGCCGCCCTGGAGGTGATGCGTCAGCAGGTGGCGGCGCTGACAGCGTCGCCCAAGGTGTCGGTGGTCATGCCCACCTACAACGCCAACCTGGTCTGGCTGGGTGAGGCCATCCAGTCGGTGAAGGACCAGCTCTATCCCCACTGGGAACTGTGCATCGCCGACGACGCCTCCACCGACCCCGCCGTGCGGCCGTTCCTGGAAAAGCTCGCGGCCGAAGATGCCCGCATCAAGCTGGTCTTCAGGGCAACGAACGGCCACATTTCGGCCGCGACCAACAGCGCGCTGGAAGCCGCCACGGGTGACTGGATCACCTTCCTCGACCACGACGACCTGCTGCCCCCACACGCCCTCTTCTACATGGTGCGCGCGATCGCGGCGAACCCCGATGCCCGGATGCTCTACTCCGACGAGGACAAGCTCGACGAGCAGGGCCGGCGCTACGACCCCTACTTCAAGAGCGACTGGAACCTGGACCTGTTCTATTCGCACAACCTGGTCACGCACCTGGCCTTCTACCGCCGCGACCTGATCGCCCGCACCGGGGGCCTGCGCGACGCCTACGCGGGCGCCCAGGACTACGATCTGGTGCTGCGCGCCATCGAGCACATCGAGCCGGCCCAGATCGTGCACGTGCCGTTCATCCTGTACCACTGGCGCGCCCACGCGGGCAGCACCGCCACGGCCGACCTGAACATCAAGCCCTACGCCATGCTGGCGGGCGAGCGCGCCCTGAACGACCACTTCAAGCGCATCGGCGCCCGCGCCCGCGCGCAGTTCGTGGGGCACGGCTACCGGGCGCGCTACAAACTGCCCGACGTGCCGCCCCTGGTCAGCATCATCATCCCCACGCGCAACATGGTGCACCTGGTGAAGGTGTGCATCGAGAGCATCAAGGCCAAGACGCGCTACAAGAACTACGAAATCATCCTGATGGACAACGGGTCGAACGATCCGGCGGCGCTGGCCTACTTCGCCGAACAGGCCCAGGCCGACAACTTCCGTGTCATCCGCGACGACTCGCCGTTCTGCTATTCCGCCATCAACAACCTGGGTGCCCGCGAAGCCCGGGGCGAGGTGCTGGTGTTCCTCAACAACGACATCGAGATCATCACGCACGAATGGCTGGACGAACTGGTCAGCCAGGCCTGCCGTCCCGGCGTTGGCGCTGTGGGCGCGCGGCTGCTCTACCCCAACGGCATGCTGCAGCACGCCGGCATCGTGCTCGGCATCGGCGGCTGGGCTGGCCACTCGCACAAAGGCTTCTCGTCGCTGGCCCACGGCTATGTCGGCCGCGCCTCGCTGATCAGCTCGTTCAGCGCCGTCACCGGGGCCTGTCTGGCGGTGCAGAAACAGCATTTCATGAAAGTGGGCGGCTTTGACGAGGTGAACCTGCGCGTGGCCTGCAACGACGTGGACCTGTGCCTGAAGTTCACCGAGATCGGCCTGCGCAACATCTACACGCCGTTCGCTTCCCTGTTCCACCACGAGTCGGCCACGCGCGGCTACGAGGACACGCCGGAGAAGATGGCACGCTTCCAGAAGGAAGTGAGCTACATGCGTTCACGCTGGCCCGCGCTCATGGCCAACGACCCGGCCTACAGCCCCAACCTCACGCTCGACCACGAGGACTTCGGCCTCGCCTGGCCGCCCCGTGTGGCCCATGTGTACGCCAACGCCAACACCAACGCATGAAACAGTTCGTGACAGTGCAACGGATTTTCATCGAGGCGGTATGGCCCCATTTCTGAACGGCATGGACCGCAAAAAGGACCTGCTGCCCGCCTTGCTGCTGATCGTCTTTTTGATGCTGCAGGCGGTGGTGTTCGCCCGCAACACGCCGCTGAGCTACCCGCCCGACGAAATGTCGCACCTGTCGTACGTGTGGGACAGCATGCATTCGGCGTTCCTGCTGCCCAACTACGGCAGTGGCACCATCCTCGGCTTTGGCAGTCCCAACTACCTGAGCCACCCACCGCTGTACTACTCGCTCCTGGGGGCCGCGGGCAAGCTGTTTTCGCTCGACCCCAAGCTGGACTACGTTACCTTCCGGCTGTTCACCGTGGCGCTTTATGGCCTGGCGCTTTTGTTCTCGGTCCTGACGGCGGACCGGCTGGGCGTTGAACGCAGCGCCACCTGCATCAGCCTGTTGGCCTGCTCGGCCATCCCGATGATGGGGTACCTGGCGGGCAGCGTGAACAACGACACCCTGCTCTACCTGGGCTTTGCCATCACCTTCTACGGCATGGCCCGGATCGCGAACGACCCCCATCAGAAGCTGCCCCGCTCGCTCGCATGGGTGGTGCTGGGCCTGCTGATCGTCTTCCTGACCAAGGCGACCGGCATGGCCATGCTGGTGTTTTTCGGGCTGGTCTACGCAGCCCTCAACGGGCAGCACCTGCGCAGCGCGCTCGCCACCCGCCCGGCCTGGATCGCATTCGCCGTGTTTCTCGGGGTCACGGGCGCCTACTACGCGTTCACCTACCTGACCCATGGGGCGTTCTTCCCCAAAGCGGGAAACCTGTATCAGGTGACCACTGTTGAAAACCCGATCAGTCTGTCGGCCTATGCCATGGATTTCTACCATTCCATGGCCCGCAGACTGCCGATCATCTTCTCGCACCTGAGCGTGGCCCCCATCCCCGAGGAACTGACTGCCGTCTTCTTCGCCATGCTGGGCCTGCCTTTGGCCGGCTGGATCGTGGTCCGGTTCTCACCCGACATCGCTGCCGCGAAAAAGCCCTTCGTCAAGCTCTTCGACGCGCTGGCGATTTCGATCGTGCTGATGCTGGCGATCCACATCTATCTGGGATACAGGGCTTACACCCAGACGGGGGTGCTCTCCGGCTTCCAGCCCCGGTACTACCTCTTCCTGATTCCGCTGGTGTGGTTTCCCTTCTTCTCCTTGTGCCGGCCGGGCTGGTTCAAGCAGCTCATGACCGGGGTGTTCGCGCTGTTGACCGTGGTGGTGTTCTGGTCCTCGGTGCCCTTCACGCAGCAGAAACAATACGAGGCGCTGCAGGAACTGGGGCCGACCTTCGAATACACCGAGCGCACCTATGAGAACTTTGGACCGCTGCGCATCGCCCGGCGCAACGAGGTGGTCGGCAGCATCGACGGGCTCACGCTCGAAGACGGCCTGCTGAAGGCCCGCGGCTGGGTGTTTGACACCGTGCACCGTGCCCGCGTCCAGCGGCTCTGGGTGCTGGCGCGCGAGGACTACATCACGTCGGTCAAACCCGGCGCCCAACGACCCGACGTGGCCAAGGCGCTGGGCATCGGCGCGGCGGCCAGCTCGGGCTTTGCCTTCGCCATCAGGAACCTGCCGAAGGACCTCCAGCCTTGCGACATCCGTTTGCTGGTGGAGTTTCACGACGAAACCCTGGGATACCTGAAGTCCGCTCAGTGCAATCACTGAAGCCCACCACAGCCCCCGTCCAGTCACCCATTTCCCGTCTTGTCTTTTTTTTGTCCGGAGCGCCAGATTGAAACTCATCATCCAGATCCCCTGCTTCAACGAAGCAGACACCTTGGGCATTGCCCTTGCGGCCCTGCCGCGCGAGGTTCCCGGTTTTGACAAGGTCGAATGGCTCATCATCGACGACGGCAGTTCGGACAAGACCGTTGAAGTGGCTCTGGCCCATGGGGTGGACCACGTGGTCCGGCACACCCGCAACCAGGGCCTGGCCCGTGGCTTCATGAACGGGCTTCGGGCCTGCCTGGAACAGGGCGCCGACGTCATCGTCAACACCGACGCCGACAACCAGTACAACGCCGACGACATCCCGCAGCTGACCCGCCCCATCCTAGACGGCAAGGCCGACATCGTGGTGGGCGCGCGCCCGATCGAGGCGATCGAGCACTTCAGCCCGGTCAAGAAGCTGCTGCAGAAGCTGGGCAGCTGGGTGGTCCGGGTGGCCAGCAAGACCGACATCCCCGACGCGCCCAGCGGCTTCAGGGCCATGAGCCGCTCGGCCGCACGGCGCCTGACGGTGTTCAGCGACTACACCTACACACTGGAAACCATCATCCAGGCGGGCCAGAAGAACATGGCCATCACCTCGGTGCCCATCCGCGTCAACGGCGATCTGCGGCCCTCTCGCCTGGTCAAGAGCATTTCCTCGTACATCCGCCGCAGCATCGTCACCATCGTCCGGGTTTTCGTCATCTACCGGCCGTTCCGCTTTTTCGGCTCGATTGGCCTCACCCTGTTCGCCATCGGGTTCGCCATCGGCCTGCGGTTTCTCTACAAATGGTTCACCACGGAAGCCGGATACGACGGTCACATCCAGTCACTGATTCTGGCCAGTTCCCTGCTCATCATCGGGTTCCACACCATCCTGATCGCCTTCGTGACCGATCTGCTGTCGGCCAACCGGAAACTGCTGGAAGAGATTCGCACCATGACCCTGGAAAACCGGGACCTGGGCAAATAAGCCTTGACCATCGGCCCCGGCAACCCCATCGCAAGCATGACCTGCACCTCTGTGTCCGACCAGGCATCCGCGACCCGGATCCAATGGATCGACGCGGCCAAGGGGCTGGGCATCATCCTGATCGTGATCGGGCACCTCTATTCGGTGGCCAAGCCCTCGGCGTTGTATGTCTTCCTCTATGCCTTTCACGTTCCGCTGTTCTTCTTCCTCTCGGGCTGGACCTTCAAACCGGGTGCCGAACCTCTCCAGGGGTTTTTCCAGAAGAAAGTGCGGACCTTGCTGGTGCCGTACTTCTGTTACGCCATGTTGGGGTTCCTGTTCTATCTGGCCGGTTTTCTGGCGGCCAGGCAGATGCACCTGCAGATCGAACAGTTCAACTACGGCCTGCTGCCGCCGCTGATCGGCGTTTTCTATGGCTCGCTGGGCGACGGCCATCTGGTCAACACACCGGTCTGGTTCGTGATCGCCCTGTTTTGCACCGTCATGGTCGGGTACGGGGTCAACCGGCTGGTGGCATCGGACGCGGCGCGCATAGGGGTCGTGCTGTTGCTGGCCGCGGCGGGTTATGAAGCGGCACGCTTCGTCAAGCTACCGTTCAGCCTGTCTTCCGCGTTGATCGGGCTGGTGTTTTTCCAGGCGGGTTACTGGTTGTCGCGCCACCGGCCGCAAACGACCATGTCTCCTCTGCGGCAGGTGGCCTTGTTCGCCCTGCTGCTGGCCGTGAGCCTGCTCAGCCAGGTCAACGGCTTCGTCACCGTGGCGGAAGCCCGCCTGGGCCATCCCGCGCTGTTTCTGGTGTTCGCTTTCAGCGGCACCTTCATGCTCATCCTCCTGGTTCAGCTGCTGGGGAAGAACGCGCGCTGGCTGGCCTGGATCGGCCAATACAGCCTGTCGATCATGCTGATCCACATGCTGGTCATCAAATCGGTCAAGGTCTTGCTGGTGGCGGCGCTGTCTCTGAGCCTGCAGGCCATCGACCACGACGTGGCGCTCGGCCTGCTGGTGCTGGCCGTGACCGCGGTCCTGCTGGTGCCCACCGTGTACGTGATGGAGCGCTTCCTGCCCCAGAGCCTGGGGAAGCCCGCTCGCACGCGTGCGCTGATGCCCGTTCGAGGGCTTCCATGATTGCGGTCACCGGCGCCAACGGCTTTGTCGGGCAGGCCCTGTGCAGCAGCCTGCTGGCCCAGGGCCGGGCGGTGCGGCCGCTGATGCGCACGGCAACGCCGGCCGCCCGAGCCATCGCCGTGGCCGACATCGGCCCGCAAACCGACTGGTCCGCCGCGCTGTCGGGGGTGTCGGCCGTGGTCCACTGCGCGGCGCGCGTGCACGTGATGCGGGACAGTTCCGGGGACCCGATGGCGGCGTTTCGGCATGTCAACGTGGCGGGAACACGCCGGCTGGCGCAGCAGGCAGCTGCCCTGGGCGTGCGCCGGCTGGTGTATCTGAGTTCGCTCAAGGTGCATGGGGAACACACCCCACCCGGCACCCGGTTCAGCGTGCAGGACGCGCCCCACCCGCTCGATGCCTACGGCCTTTCCAAATGGGAGGCGGAGCAGGCCCTGTGGGAGGTGGCCCGCGACACCGGCCTGGAAGTCGTCGTGGTGCGCCCCCCACTGGTGTACGGACGGGGGGTGAAAGCCAACTTCCTGAGCCTGATGCAGCTGGTGGCGCGGGGCGTTCCGCTGCCGCTGGGCCGGGTGGACAACCGCCGCTCGCTGCTGGCGCTGGACAACCTGACCGACCTGCTCACGCGCTGCCTGGATCAACCCGAGGCCGCCGGCCAGACGTTTCTCGCCTCCGACAACCACGATCTCTCCACCGCCGAGCTGATCCGCTTGCTCGCTTTGGCCATGGGCCGGCCGACGCGGCTGCTGCCGGTGCCTGTGGCGTGGCTGCACACCGCCGGCCGACTGACGGGGCGCCAGGGGCAGATCGAGCGCCTGACCGGCTCGCTTCAGGTGGACATAGGGCATACTACGAAGGTTTTGGACTGGACCCCGAGGCTGACGGTGGAGCAAGGCCTGAGGATGGCGGTGCAGGATGTCGTGAAATGAAGCGCTTGTTCGATATCTGCCTCGCCGTCGTTGCCAGCCTGGTTCTTCTGCTGCCCATCGGCTTGTTGGCGCTGCTCGTGCGATTGACGTCGAAGGGGCCCGCGCTGTACTGGAGTGATCGAGTGGGGCGTGACAACCATGTTTTCAGAATGCCAAAATTCCGCAGCATGCGACTGGACACCCCGGCGGTGGCCACGCACCTGCTGCAGGATCCCCAAGCGTATCTGACCCCCATGGGAGCCTTTCTGCGCAAGACCAGTCTCGACGAACTGCCGCAGCTGTGGTGCATCCTCAAGGGCGACATGAGTTTCGTCGGGCCACGACCCGCGCTGTTCAACCAGGACGACCTGATCGAACTGCGCACACAACACGGCGTGCACCGCGTGGTGCCCGGCCTGACGGGCTGGGCCCAGGTCAATGGCCGTGACGAGTTGCCCATCCCTGAAAAAGTCGAACTCGACCGGGAGTACCTGCGTCGGCGTTCGTTCTGGTTCGACCTGCAGATCGTGCTCATGACCGCGTGGCGAGTGCTGCGTCGGGACGGTGTTTCGCACTGAGCCCTGAAACAACGGAGAAGCGTTCAAATGTTGAATCGTTTTGCCCTGCCCATCCTGGCCATGCCCCGCCCCGCCAAGCGCGTGGTGGTGCTGGCGGTCGATGCCTCGCTGTGCGTGCTCACGGTCTGGCTGGCCTACTACCTGCGTCTGGGCGACTGGGTCAAGCTGTCGGGCGACGCCTACTGGCAACCCATGTGGGCGGTGCTGGTCTCGCTGGTCATCGCCTTGCCCATCTTCGTGGTCAACGGTTTCTACCGCGCCATCTTCCGTTACTCTGGCCTCTCGGCCCTGATGACGGTGATGAAGGCCATCGCCGTCTACGGCCTGCTGTTCGCGACCGTGTTCACCGCCATCGGCGTCGACGGGGTCCCCCGCACCGTGGGCCTGATTCAGCCCATGCTGTTGCTGCTGACCGTGGGCGCCTCGCGCATGCTGGCGCGCTTCTGGCTCGGCGGCCTGTACCAGAACCAGCTCAAAATGGGCTCCCTGCCCCGGGTTCTGATCTATGGCGCGGGCAACGCGGGCCGGCAGCTGGCCGCGGCCATGTCGAACAGCCACGAGATGCGGGTGGTGGGTTTTCTTGACGACGACGACCGCCTGCATGGGCACGTGCTCAACGGCTTGTCGATCTACAGCCCGGCGGATCTGCCGGGTCTGGTGAACTCCCTGCAGATCTGCACCGTGCTGCTGGCGATCCCGTCGGCCAGCCGGCATCGCCGCAACGAGATGATCGAGCAGATGCTGAGCGCCCACGTCCAGGTGCGCACGCTGCCCAGCGTGAGCGAGCTGGCGCAAGGCACCGTCAGCACCTCGGACCTGCGCGAACTCGACATCGACGACCTGCTGGGCCGCGATGCGGTCAGCCCCAACCACATCCTGCTGGGCAAGAACATCAAGGACAAGGTGGTGATGGTGACCGGCGCTGGCGGCTCCATCGGGCGCGAGCTGTGCCGCCAGATCCTGGCCGTGGGCCCGGACACCCTGCTGCTGATCGAGCAGAGCGAATTTGCGCTGTACGAGATCCACCAGGAGCTGCAGGACAAGCTTGACGGGTCCGAGACCATTCTGGTCCCGCTGCTCGCCTCGGTGCGCGACCCGCAGCGGCTGCGCGAGATCATGTCGACCTGGAAGCCGGACACCGTGTACCACGCGGCGGCCTACAAGCATGTGCCGCTGGTGGAACACAACCCGGTCGAAGGCATCAAGAACAACACCCTGGGCACCCTCACTGCGGCCCAGGTCGCCGCCGAAGAAGGTGTGTCGGACTTCGTGCTCATCAGCACCGACAAGGCGGTGCGCCCCACCAACATCATGGGCGCGAGCAAACGGCTGGCCGAAATGGCACTGCAGGCCCTGGCGGTCACCCGCCCGCACACCCGGTTTTCCATGGTGCGCTTTGGCAATGTGCTGGGCTCCTCGGGTTCGGTGGTGCCCAAGTTCCGGCGCCAGATCCGGGACGGCGGTCCACTCACGGTGACCCACCCGGAGATGACGCGGTATTTCATGACCATCCCCGAAGCGGCGCAACTGGTGATCCAGGCCGGCGCCATGGCCAAGGGGGGCGACGTGTTCGTGCTGGACATGGGCGATCCGGTCAAAATCCTGGATCTGGCCACGCGCATGATCGAACTCTCGGGCCTGTCGGTGCGCGACGAGGACAACCCGACCGGCGACATCGCGATCGAGATCACCGGCCTGCGCCCGGGCGAAAAACTGTACGAAGAACTGCTGATCGGCAACAACCCCCAGCCCACTTCCCATGCGCGCATCATGAAGGCCACCGAGGACTTCCTGCCCTGGGCGGTGCTGCGAGAGAAACTGGTGGTACTGGAGAAAATCCTCGACGACAACGACGCCGAAGGCATGAAGGTCCTGCTGACCGAGCTGGTGTCGGGTTATCAGGCCCACCACGAGTCGGTCGATCTGGTCAACATGGACAATCTGGGAGCCGCGCGCTACTGCAGCTGACCGCCCGGCCCACGGGCGCTCTGACCCACCAGGCCCGGTCGCAGGACCGCAGGCCCTTTTCGAGAACCGTCACACAAGAGCTCGACACCACATGAACACCGTCAAGAAACACCGCATCGGCCTGTCCGGCACCGGCTTCATCGCCAGTGGCTTCGCACGCCTGATCCACAACCACGCGCCCGACCTGAGCCTGACCTCGGTGCTGACACGCCGCCCGCTGGAGCAGGCCGGGAGCTTTCCCTTTCCCGAGCGACTGACCCACTCGGTGCAGCAACTGATCGACACCTGCGACATCATCGTCGAGTGCAGTGGCGACGTGCTGCACTCCACCGATGTCATCGACCAGGCGCTGCGCGCCGGCAAGCCCGTGGTCACGATGAACTCCGAGTTCCACATCACCACCGGCTCCTGGTTCGCCGACAAGGGCCTGCTCACCGAGGCCGAGGGCGACCAGCCAGGCTGCATCGCCGCGCTGCACGAAGAGGCGGTGATGATGGGCTTCAAACCCATCGTCTACGGCAACATGAAGGGCTTTCTCAACCACCTGCCCAAGCCCGAGGAAATGGCCTACTGGGCCGGCAAGCAGGGCATCAGCATCGAACAGACCACGTCGTTCACCGATGGCACCAAGATCCAGATCGAGCAGGCCTTCGTGGCCAACGGGTTTGGCGCGACCATCACCCGCCAGGGCATGGAAGGCCCGAGCGCGGTGGACGTCAACAAGACCGCCATCGAGCTGGCGCGCTTCGCGGCCGAGCTGGGCCAGCCGATCGCGGACTACATGCTAGCCCCGGGCAAGGCGGGCGTGTTCGTGGTGGGCACGCACGACGCCGATGAGTGGAAGGCGCTCAACTACCTCAAGCTGGGCGACGGGCCCTACTACGTCCTGGTCAAGAACTTTCACCTCTGCCAGTACGAGATCGTCAAGACCGTGCGCCGCGTCATCAACGGGGGTGGTGTGCTGCTCAACAACTCCACCCACCCCACGCTGTCCATCGTCGGCATCGCCAAGACCGCATTGCCGGTGGGGACCCGCATCGACCGCGCCATCGGCGGCTTCCAGGTGCGCGGCGAAGCCGCCCGCATCCAGGATGTGCCGGGCCACGTGCCCATGGGGCTGATCCAGAACGCGGTCATCACACGTCCGGTGGAAGCGGGCCAGATCCTGAGCTTCGACGACGTGGAGCTGCCCGATTCGCTGGCGCTGGACATCTCCCGCAAGCTCTACGCCTGAAACCCGGTGCCCCGCCCGTGGCGGCCGGCGCAAAGCCGCCGCCCGGCACCCGGTTGACCCGCCCTTGGCACGCCCGCGCATGTGGGCCCAGTGTTCCCCTGCATGACATCGAGCCCCCACACCGCCCACTACCGACCTGACATCGACGGTTTGCGAGCCATCGCCGTGGTCGCGGTGGTTTTGCACCACGCCTTCCCGGAGCACATCCAGGGCGGTTTTGTGGGTGTGGACATCTTTTTCGTCATCTCGGGCTACCTCATCAGCTCGATCATCCTGTCGGGGCTGCAAAAAGGCCGGTTTGGTTTCGCCGATTTCTACGCCAAACGGGTCAAGCGCATTTTCCCCGCCCTCTTCCTGGTGTTGGCCACCGTCATCACCCTGGGCTGGTTCAACCTGACGCCGGTGGACTACAAGCAGCTGGGCAAACACGTTTTCGCCGGCAGTGCCTTCATCTCCAACTTTGCCTTCTGGCGTGAAGCGGGCTACTTCGACGCCGCCTCGGCCAACAAACCCCTGCTGCACCTGTGGTCGCTGGCGATCGAAGAGCAGTTCTACATGCTGTGGCCGCTCACCCTGTACGCGCTGCACCGCTGGCGCGTCAATGCACTGCGCTGGATCCTCATCCTCTTGCTGCTGTCCTTCGCGCTGAACCTGTCGCTGGTCAAAGGCCAGCCCACCGCCGCGTTCTACAACCCGGCGGCACGTTTCTGGGAACTCATGGTGGGCGCCATGCTGGCGGCCATGCACGTTCACCGCGTGGGCTGGACAGCGGTGTTCCTGCGCGACCGCTGGCACAGCCCGCCCAACACCACGCCACACCACAGCGGCCGGCACGGCAATGTCTACGGCTGGGTCGGCTTGGCGCTGGTGCTGTTGGTCCTGGTGCGGATCGACCCGGAGCGCAGTTTTCCCGGCTGGTGGGCACTGGCGACCACGCTGGGCAGCGTGCTGATGATCGCCGCGGGGCCCCATGCCTGGGTCAACCGCCACGTGCTGGCCAGCAAGCCCTTCGTCTGGATCGGCCTGATCAGCTACCCGCTCTACCTCTGGCACTGGCCGCTGCTCTCTTTCGCGCACATCCATGCTGGCGAACTGCCGCCCGTGGCCACCCAGCTCGGCTGGGTCGCACTGAGCGTGTTGCTCGCCTGGCTGACCTACCAGGCGGTGGAAAAGCCGATCCGTTTTGGTCGCTTGAACCGGGGCGGCATCACGGTGGCCCTGTGCAGCGGCATCGCGCTGGCGGCGGGTCTGGGCTTCACCACCTACCAGCGCGACGGATTCGATGCGCGCTTCCCGGAAATCGTGCGCAACATGATGAACAAGGGCGGCAAGGACGCCGTCATCGAAGGCTGGCGCGACAAGGACTGCATGCTGGACTACAAGTACCCGGCTTCCAGCTACAAGGACTTCTGCATCGAGAAGAAGCGTCCGCTGGTGTTCCTCTGGGGGGACTCTCACGCGAGCTCGCTCTACCCGGGATTCAAGGCGCTGCAGGACAGCGGCAAGTACCCGTTCGGCCTGGGTGAGCGCGGTGGCGCCATTTGCCCGCCCATTCTGGGCATCGAGCCCCGCCCGCTGTGCAAGAGCCTGAACGACGACACCATCCGCGCCATCCGCGCGGCCAAACCGGACGTGGTCATCCTCTACGCCTGGTGGCACCACCGCCGCTACGACCTGACGAACCTGGAAGCCACGGTCGCTGAACTCAAGAAGGCGAGCGTCGCCCGCATCATCATGCTGGGGGCCGTGCCGTACTGGCAGAAGCCGCTGCCTCAGTTGCTGATGGACGAGTGGAAGAAGGGCCCACCGCTCAAGCGCCCGCCCCTGCGCTTGAAAGAGGGTCTGGACCCGCAATTGCGCGACGTCACGGAGAAGATGCGTGCCCGCGCCAAGGCCATGGACATCGAGTTCATTTCAGGCATGGACTACTTCTGCAACCCGGACGGCTGCCTGACACGGCTGAACGAGAACGCCACGCAACCTCTGTCCTACGACTACGGCCATCTGTCCACCGGCGCGGCCGTCTACTACGTCGAGCAACTGGCACCGCTGATTTTCAAGCCACGCTGAACCGTCGCGGGCCTGCGCGTCCATGGAGGCAAGGAGGTCCCTGGGTCCCTCCGCCGCCGGATGCGGTCTCACCTGGAAAAGGGATAAGGGCCCCATCGGGCCCGGTGGTCACTGCAGCGTTTCCTTGAGCATGGGCAGGTACGGCAGCGCCATCACATCGATGCCCTCCTCGATCAGCTCCTGGGCCACCTCGGGGCTGGTGCTGCCCCGGATATTGCGCTGATCCGCCTCGCCGCTGTGCATGGCCCTGGCCTCGTCGGCAAAACGCTCGCCCACGTCTTCGGTGTTGGCCATCAGCTCGCGCAAAGCCCGCAGCCACTGGGCTTGCGGTGGCAAGCCTGTCGCCGTGACACCCGACCCCGGACCGGATTCGAGAGATGCGGTAGACACCCCCAGGTCGGTTGTGGCGGTGTCGTTCCGGCCCGTGCGCAGGTTCAGACGCGGCGCGGACAGCATCTTCTGGATCTGCGTGTCGCCACAGAGCGGGCAACTCACCAGCCCGCGCTCAAGCTGGCCGGTGAAATCTTCTTCCGAAGCAAACCAGCCTTCAAACCCGTGCTGGTGGGCGCATTGCAGGTTGAGGACCTTCATGCCGCCAATTATCCCGCAGCGACCCCATCCGTGCTGGCGCCCGGCTCCCCCGACCAGTCAAGCGACCAGGTACCGTCCTGCACGTTTTGCAGCCACATCGTGCCCACCAGCGTCTTGCCGTCGATCACCTCACCCCCGCGGCACCAGGCCTGCAGCTCGGGCAGCGTCGCGGTGAACACGTCCAGGTGTTCGCCCTCGTCCAGCTCGCGCTCACCCAGCGTGAGACCGCGCGCAAACCAGATGTCGATGATCTCGGTGGAGTAGGAAATCGTCGGAGCGAGCCGACCCGCAAAAGCCCATTCGCGCGCGCTGTAGCCGGTCTCTTCGTGCAGTTCACGCCGCGCGCAGGCCAGACTGGCCTCGCCCGCGTCGAGCTTGCCGGCCGGGAACTCGATCATCACCTGCTGCAGGGGATGGCGGTACTGGCGCTCCAGCACCACCCGTGCGTCGTCGAGCAGCGCGATCACCATCACGGCGCCAGGGTGCAAGACATATTCACGCGTGGCTTGCGCGCTCGACGGCAAACGCACGGTATCGCGCACCACATGCAACAGCTGACCACGCAGCAACTCGGTGCGGGACACCGTAGTTTCACGCAAATGGCGGTCGTCGTCCATATCCAGCTCCCTCGGGGGATGGGCTGCTACCTGCGGCGCAGGAAAAGGTAGCGGTACACGAAGCCGGGAAACGCGAGCGTGAGGAACAGCGCCCCGGTGGCGGCATAGAACTCCCAGCCCTGGGGTGCGATCTGGCCGGCCGCCTGCTCCAGGCCCAGGCCCAACGCGCCCACCAGCAGGTAACACACCACCAGTTCACCCACACGCATCCACAAGGTCTTGGGTTCCTTGCGGGGAATCACGCCCAGCCAGCGATCGTTGACAAAGGGCAGGTTGGCGGCGATCAGTGCGGTCACCAGCACCAGCCAGACAGAAACAGTATGGGTCATGGGGGGAGGATGGGCCCTGGTGACCGGCCAGTTGCAACCGACCGGTTGAATACCCGGGCTTCAGGCGAGCAAGGCCGCCACGGCCTGCGCGCACAGTGTCATCAGGCCACCGGGCACGATGCCCAGCACCAGCACCAGCGCACCGTTGAGGGAGAGCACCGAGCGCGCATCGGCGCCAGCGGCGATGTCGGCGGTTTGTGTGGGCGCATCAAAGTACATGACTTTGACCAGGCGCAGGTAATAGAACGCGCCGATGAGCGACATCATCACCGCGAACACCGCCAGCCCGATGTAGAAAGCACCGCTGGACGCCAACAGCGCCTGCAGCACGGACAGCTTGGCGTAGAAACCCACCAGCGGGGGCACGCCCGCCAGTGAGAACATGCAGATCGCCATCACGCCCGCGTACAACGGACTGCGCTGGTTCAGACCAGCGAGGTCGCTGATGTTTTCCGACTCGAAGCCGCTGCGCGAGAGCAGCAGAATGACACCGAAGGTGCCCAGCGTGGTCAGCACATAGGTGATGACGTAGAACATGGACGAACCGTACGCATTCGCAGCGTTGCTGCTGTCGCCCGCCACCACACCCGCCAGCAGGCCCAGCAGCATGAAACCCATCTGCGAAATGGTGGAAAACGCCAGCATGCGCTTGAGATTGGTCTGCGCGATGGCGGCCAGGTTGCCCACCAGCAGCGAGGCCACGGCCAGCACGGCCAGCATCTGTTGCCAGTCCACCGCCAGTGGCTGCAGACCTTCCACGAGCAGGCGGATCACGATGGCGAACGCCGCCAGCTTGGGCGCGCCACCGATCATGAGCGTGACGGCCGTGGGTGCACCGTGGTACACGTCGGGCACCCACATGTGGAACGGCACCACGCCCAGCTTGAACGCCAGACCGGCCACCACGAACACCAGCCCCAGCGTGAGCACCTGCGGTGAGCCCTTGAGCGTGGCCTCTCCGCCCGCGATGGCCTTGACCACCTCGGCCAAGTCCAGCGAGCCGGTGGCGCCGTACACCATGGACAGACCATAGAGCAGGAAACCGCTGGCCAGCGCCCCCAGCACGAAATACTTCATGGCGGCTTCGGTGGCCTGCACGTCGTCGCGGCGCAAGGCAACCAACGCGTAGCTGGACAAGGTGAGCAGCTCCAGGCCGAGGTAGATCATCAGGAAGTTGTGGCCCGAGATCATGACGAACATGCCCAGCAGCGCGAACAGCGCCAGCGTGAACAGCTCGCCGCCCCGCAGCATGCCGCGATCTCCCGCGTACACGCGGCCATAGACCAGGGTGACCATCATGGCCAGCGCGGCGAAACACTTGAGCCAGTTGCCCATGGGGTCGCTCACGACCATGCCGCCCCAGGCCAGGCTGGCCTGACCGGTGCTCGCGTACATGCCCTGCAGCAGAGCCACCACGGCCAGCGTGAGCAGGGTGAGCAGGTAGGTGGCCCCACGCAACGGGGTCTTGACGCCGAGGTCCACCAGCGCGATCACGCAGGCCATCACCAGCAACAGGATTTCAGGGTAAGCCGCGACCCAGCTGAGGTTGTCAATCATGTAAACGCTCTCTTGTGTTTTTGGCCGGTCACGGGATCAGTTCAGTTTGGAGATGGCAACGTGGCGCAGCAATTCGGCCACGGAGGCGTCCATCACGTCGGTGAAGGGCTTGGGGTACACGCCCATGAACAGCACCGCGATGCCCAGCGACGCCATCACGAGGAATTCGCGGGGGTTGATGTCGATCAGCGCCTTGACATGGCCATTGCCCGGTGCGCCCAGGTACACCCGCTTGAACATCCACAGCGAATAGGCTGCGCCGAAGATCAAGGCCGTGGCAGCGGCGGCGCCGATCCAGAAGTTGGCCTTGACGGCGGCCAGGATCACCATCCACTCACCGACGAAACCGGCGGTGCCCGGCAGGCCGCAGTTGGCCATGACGAAGAGCAGCGCGAACGCGGTGAAATTGGGCATGGTGTTGACGACACCGCCGTAAGAGGCGATTTCCCGCGAATGCACGCGGTCGTACAACACACCGATGGCCAGGAACATCGCGGCCGACACGAAGCCGTGCGCGATCATCTGCACGATTGCCCCCGACACGCCAAGGTCGCTGAACACGAAGAAGCCCAGGGTGACAAAACCCATGTGCGCCACCGACGAATAAGCCACCAGTTTTTTCATGTCCTGCTGGACCATGGCGACCAGACCCACATAGACCACCGCCACCAGGGACAGCGCGATCATGAGCCAGGCCCACTCGTGGGAGGCATCGGGCAGGATGGGCAGGGAGAAGCGCAGGAAGCCGTAGGCGCCGAGCTTGAGCATGATGGCCGCCAGCACAGCCGAACCACCGGTAGGCGCCTCGACGTGCACGTCGGGCAGCCAGGTGTGCACCGGCCACATCGGCACCTTCACCGCGAACGCGAAGAAGAACGCGAAGAACAGCAGGGTCTGGGCGGTGCCACCCAGCGGCAGCTTGTACCAGTCGGACAACGAAAAGCTGCCGCCGGCCTGTGTGTACAGGTAGATCAGTGCCACCAGCATGAGCAGCGAGCCCAGCAGCGTGTAGAGGAAGAACTTGAAGGCGGCGTAGATCTTGTTCGGACCACCCCAGATACCGATGATGAGGTACATCGGAATCAGCGTGGCTTCGAAGAACACGTAGAACAGCATCGCGTCCTGCGCGGCGAACACGCCGATCATCAGACCCGACAGGATCATGAAGGCGCCCATGTACTGGTTGACGCGGCTGGTGATCGACTCCCAACTGGCCACCACCACCACCACGTTGATGAACGCGGTCAGCAGCACCAGCCAGAGCGAAATGCCATCCACGCCCAGGTGGTAGTTGACATGGAAGCGCTCGATCCAGGGCCTGATTTCCACGAATTGCATCGCGGCCGTGCCCAGTTCAAAACCGCTGTACAACGGCACCGTCACCGCCAGACTCAACACCGCACCCACCAGAGCGATCCAGCGCACCACGTGCGCCTGATCGTCGCGGCCCAGGGCCAGCAGCACGACGCCAAAGGCAATTGGCGTCCAGATCGCAAGGCTCAGCAAACCCATCTTGTTCTTCCTCTTAGTGGGCGAGCCACACGAAATACGTCATGAACATCAACACGCCCACGATCATCATCAGCGCGTAGTGGTACAGGTACCCGGTCTGTGCCTGACGCACCACCGCGGACACCACACCCACCAGCTTCCAGCTGGCGTTGACCACACCCGCCTCGATCACGCCGCGATCGCCGCCCTTCCACAGACCGATGCCCAGACCACGCGCGCCACGGGCGAGCACGTTTTCGTTGAACCAGTCCATGTAGTACTTGTTTTCCAGGATGGTCACAATGGGTTTGAAGATGCGCGCAATGCCTGCCGGCAAGGCCGGGTTGACCATGTACATGTACCAGGCCACCACAGCGCCACCCAGCGCCAGGTAGAACGGCGCGGTGGAGAAGGCGTGCAGCGCCATCGCCAGCGGGCCATGGAACTCTTCGGCAAACTTCTCCATGGCCGGGTGCAGTTCGAGGTTGATGTGGATCGCGTCCTTGAGGAACTCGCCGAACAGCATCGGCTGGATCGTCATGAAGCCAATCACCACCGACGGAATCGCCAGCAGCAGCAGCGGCACGGTGACCACCCAGGGGGTTTCGTGCGGCTTGTGATCGCCATGCCCATGGCCGTGATCGTCGTGGTGGTCGTCATGCCCATGGTGCGCATCCGGGTTCTGGTCGTAGCGTTCCTTGCCGTGGAACACCAGGAAGTAGAGGCGGAACGAGTAGAACGAGGTCACGAACACACCGGCCAGCACCGCGAAGTAGGCGAAGCCGGAGGCCGGCAGGTGGCTGAAGTGCACCGCTTCGATGATGCTGTCCTTGGAGTAGAAGCCCGCGAACAGCGGCGTGCCGATCAGGGCCAGCGTGCCCAGCAGCGAGGTGATCCAGGTGATGGGCATGTACTTGCGCACGCCGCCCATCCAGCGGATGTCCTGGTTGTGGTGCATGCCGATGATCACCGAGCCGGCCGCGAGGAACAGCAAGGCCTTGAAGAAGGCGTGCGTCATCAGGTGGAACACCGCCACGCTGTAGGCCGAGGCACCGAGCGCCACCGTCATGTAGCCCAGCTGCGAGAGAGTGGAATAAGCCACCACGCGCTTGATGTCGTTCTGGATGATGCCCAGGAAGCCCATGAACAGGGCCGTGATGGCGCCGATCACCATGATGAAGTTGAGCGCGGTGTCCGACAGCTCGAACAGCGGCGACATGCGCGCGACCATGAAGATGCCGGCCGTCACCATGGTGGCGGCGTGGATCAGGGCGGAGATCGGGGTCGGGCCTTCCATCGAGTCGGGCAGCCAGACGTGCAGCGGGAACTGGGCCGACTTGCCCATGGCGCCGATGAACAGGCAGATGCAGATCACGGTGATCAACAGCCAGTCGGTGCCTGGGAAGCCCAGTTGGCCCAACTCGGGCGCCTTGGCGAACAACTCGGTGTAGCTCAGCGTGCCGGCATAGGCCACGATCAGGCCAATGCCCAGGATGAAGCCGAAGTCGCCCACGCGGTTGACCAGGAAGGCCTTCATGTTGGCGAAGATGGCCGTCGGCTTGTTGAACCAGAACCCGATCAGCAGGTAGGACACCAGACCCACCGCCTCCCAGCCGAAGAACAGCTGCAGCAGGTTGTTGCTCATCACCAGCATCAGCATCGAGAAGGTGAAGAGCGAGATGTAGGCGAAGAAGCGGTTGTAACCGTCGTCCTCTTCCATGTAGCCGATGGTGTAGACGTGCACCATCAGCGAGACGAAAGTCACCACGCACATCATCATGGCGGTGAGGCCATCGACCAGGAAACCGATCTCCATCTTCAGGCCACCGACCACCATCCACTCGTAGACGGTCTGATTGAAGCGCGCCCCATCGACCGCCACGCTCTTGAGCGTCATGGCCGAGAGGATGAAGGCGATCAGCACGCCCAGGATCGTGAGGGAGTGCGAAGTGCGCCGACCAATGACGTTGCCGCCAAACGTGGTTCCAAGGATGCCGGCCAGCACGGCGCCCGCCAGCGGGGCCAGCGGAACAGCCAGGAGTGTGCTTGCAGAAAGGGTTGTGCTCATGGTGTGAAAGGCCTTAAACCGACCGCCGGGCCGCCCCAGGGGCGGTTTGTGCCCCCTCGGAGGGCTGCGAATGCATGAAATGACGAGCGTGCGGGCACATGGTCATCAACCCTTGAGGGTATTGAGTTCTTCGACGCTGATGGATGCCTTGTTGCGGAACAACAGAACCAGGATGGCCAGACCAATCGCCGACTCGGCAGCGGCCACGGTCAGGATGAAGAACACGAAGACCTGGCCGTGCATGTCACCCAGGAAATGGGAGAACGCCACGAAATTCATGTTCACGGCCAGCAGCATCAGCTCGATGGCCATGAGCAGCACGATGAGGTTCTTGCGGTTCAGGAAGATGCCGATCACCGAGAGGGCGAACAGGACCGCGCCCACGGACAGAAAGTGACCCAGTGTGATGCTCATGCCTTGCCCTCCTCGATGGCGGCCGCGTCAACCAGGGGCGCGGATTGGGTGGCGGCCATGGGCAGCACCACCAGACGGTCGCTGGCGCGCACGTGCACCTGCAATCCGGGGTTGATGGCCTTGCTGTCCTTGCGCTGGCGCAGCGTCAGCGCGATCGCGGCGACCATCGCCACCAGCAGGATCACCGCCGCCACCTGGATCGGGTACAGGTAGTCGCTGTACAGCAGGCGACCGAGCTCCCCGGTGTTCGAATAACTCGCAGGCATCGGTGCAGAAGACGCCATGACGATGGACGGGAAACCGGCCCACAACACGGCGATGATCTCGGCCGCCACCAGGGCGCCCAGCGCGGCGGCGAGCGGGAAGTGTTGCCAGAAACTCCAGCGACCGCCTTCGAGCTTGATGTCGAGCATCATCACCACGAACAGAAACAGCACCATGACGGCACCGAGGTACACCAGCACCAGCGTCAGGCCCAGGAACTCGGCCTTGAGCAGCAGCCACAGGGCCGCTGCCTGGGAAAACGACAGCATCAGATAAAGCACCGCATGCACGGGGTTGCGCGCGGTGATCACGCGGAAGGCCGCAAACAGCAGCACCGCCGCGAACAGGTAGAAAAAGCCGGTCTGGTAGTCCATGGAATGGTTCTTCGGTCGAGGGGCAACCCAGGTTCAGCGGTAGGGCGCATCGGCCGCCTTGGCCGCGGCGATCTCGGTTTCGTAGCGATCGCCCACGGCCAGCAGCATCTCTTTGGTGAAATAGAGATCGCCGCGCTTTTCACCGTGGTATTCGAGGATGTGGGTCTCGACGATCGCGTCCACCGGGCAAGCCTCTTCGCAGAAACCGCAGAAGATGCACTTGGTCAGGTCGATGTCGTAGCGGGTTGTGCGGCGGGTGCCGTCTTCGCGTTCACCGGCCTCGATGGTGATGGCCAGGGCCGGACACACCGCCTCGCACAGCTTGCAGGCGATGCAGCGCTCTTCGCCGTTCTCATACCGGCGCTGCGCATGCAGGCCGCGAAAACGCGGCGACAGCGGGGTCTTTTCTTCCGGAAACTGCACCGTCACCTTGCGGCGCAGCGCGTAGCGTCCGGTCAGGGCCAGGCCCTTGAACAGCTCGACCAGCAGGAAACTCTTGAAGAAATCGCGCAGGGAAAACGGCGCGACAACGGCCGTGGTGGCAGAGGTGGTAGACATGGTGGTTCGCCCTGCTTATTTCCAGATGTTCCACGGCGTCTGCATCAGACCGCCCACGAGGAGCAGCCAGATCAGCGTCACGGGAATGAAAATCTTCCAGCCCAGACGCATGATCTGGTCGTAGCGGAAGCGCGGGAAGGTGGCCCGGATCCAGATGAACATGGACACGACCAGGAAGGTCTTGAGGCCCAGCCAGATCCAGCCGGGAATCCAGTTGAAGAGCGCGCTGTCGATCGGGGGCAGCCAGCCCCCCAGGAACATCAGCACGCCCAGGATAGACACCAGCCACATGCTGGCGTATTCGGCCAGGAAGAAGATGGCGAAACCCATGCCCGAGTACTCGACCATGTGGCCGGCCACGATCTCGGCTTCGCCTTCGACCACGTCGAAGGGGTGGCGGTTGGTTTCGGCCACGCCCGAGATCAGGTAGACGAAGAAGATCGGCAGCAAAGGCAACCAGTTCCAGGACAGGAAGTTCAGCCCCATGCCGGCGGCCATGCCGCGGCTTTGCGAAGCCACGATCTCGCCCAGGTGCAAGCTGCCGGCGGTCATGATGACCACCAGGAAACAGAAACCGATGGCGATTTCGTAGCTCACCATCTGGGCCGAGGCGCGCAGCGCGCCCAGAAAGGCGTACTTGGAGTTCGACGCCCAGCCGGCAATGATCACGCCATAGACCTCGATCGAGGTGATGGCCAGAATCACCAGCAGGCCGGCGTTCACGTTGGCCAACACCGTATCCGGTCCGAAGGGCACCGCCACCCACGCGGCCAGCGCCGGCATGATGGCCATGATCGGACCCAGGCGGAACAGCCCGCTGGCGGCGGCGCTGGGGCTGATGATTTCCTTGGTCAGCAACTTGATCGCATCGGCGATCGGTTGCAGCAGACCGAACGGGCCGACCCGGTTGGGGCCCAGGCGCACCTGCATGAAACCCAGCAGCTTGCGCTCCCACAGCGTGAGGTAGGCGACCGCGCCCATCAAGGGCGCCAGCACCACCACGATCTTGATCAGGATCCAGAGCACCGGCCAGGCCGCCGTGCTCCACCACGGCGCGGCGATCAGGCCCATGCCACCGTTGTACATCGCGTCGATCATGCACTTGCTCCTTCGACCTGGGTGTTGCCCGTCCGTGCATCGTTCGTGAGTTGCAGCGAGGTGGCACGACGCACCAGCGAATCGAGCTGGTAGATCGAGGCCACGCAGGGCCGGGACTGGGCGGGTCCGAGGTCGGCAGCGGCCGGGCCAACGCCCGCGTCGGCATTCGACAAACGGGCAGTGGCCACCAACGCCCCGGAAGCCACACCGGGCAGCACCGAAGCCAGCACCGCCTGCGAGGAGTCGGCATCGAAACCCGACAGGCCCAGCAGATTGCCCAGCACGCGCAACACTTTCCAGGCCGGGCGCGTATCGCCCAGCGGACGCACGACGGCATGGAAACTCTGCAGCCGGCCTTCGGCGTTGACGAAGGAACCCGAGGTCTCGGTGAACGGCGCGATGGGCAGCAGCACATCGCTCAGGTCCAGGTTGGCCTTGAACGGACTGAGCGTGACAACCATGCCGCCACACGAACGCAGCCCCTGGGCGCCGACCGCGCTGTCGAACGCCGGCTCGGTGTTGAGCAACAGCGTGGCCTTGAGCGCACCACCCAGCATCTGGCCCGCATGCAGACCACCCTGCCCCGGCACCGCACGCGCCAGCTGGGCACCCACGGTATTCGCGGCCTCGGTGAGGTAGCCGACCGTCGCACCGGTTTGCTGAGCGATCCAGTTGGCCAGGGAGAGCAGGCTGGAAGCCTTCTCGTGGTGGGCCGCGGCGTTGCCCAGCAGGATGGCTTTCTGTTCACCACCCAACAAGGACCGGGCCACGGCGCGGGTCGTGTCATTGACTTCGCCCGCGATGGGCGTCTGCACACCGGTTTCGGCGGCCACGGCGGCGGCGATGCCCGCGAGCGCCATCACCCAATGATCGCTATCAACCGTCACGGCGTTCGCGATCGGCATCGCCCAGTCCTGCGCCTGGTCGTTGACCACGTTCACCTGGGCGCCTTTGCGGGCGGCCTGGCGAATGCGCTGCGCGAACAGCGGATGGTCTTTGCGCAGGTTGGAGCCGACGACCAGCACGCGCTGGAGCGAGGACAGCGCGGCGATGGGCATGCCCAACCAGCGAGCCGACCCGGCGGCGGCGGTATTGCCGAAGTCCGTCTGGCGCAAGCGGCTGTCGATGTTTTCACTGCCCAGGCCACGCACCAGGGCACCGGCCAGCGCCAGTTCTTCCAGCGTGCTGTGGGGGCTCGCGAGCAGGCCGATGGCGCCAGCGCCGTGTTCGGCCTTGAGCTGCTTGAGGCCGTTGGCCACGTATTCGAGCGCGGTCTGCCAGTCCACCGTCTTCCACTCGCCGCCCTGTTTGATCATGGGCGCGGTCAGACGGTCTTCGCTGTTGACGGCTTCGTAGGAGAAACGGTCACGGTCGGCGATCCAGCACTCGTTGACGGCATCGTTCTCGAACGGCACGACACGCATCACCTTGTGGTTCTTCACCTGGACGATCAGGTTGGCCCCGGTGCCATCGTGCGGACTCACGCTCTTGCGGCGCGAGAGTTCCCAAGTGCGGGCGCTGTAGCGGAAAGGCTTGCTGGTGATCGCACCCACGGGGCAGATGTCGATCATGTTGCCCGACAGCTCGGAATCCACCGTGCTGCCGACGAAGGTCTCGATTTCGGCATGCTCACCGCGGTGCGACATGCCCAGCTCCATCACACCTGCAATCTCCTGGCCGAAGCGCACACAGCGGGTGCAGTGGATGCAGCGGCTCATCTCCTCCATGGAAATCAGCGGCCCCACCTCCTTGTGGAACACCACGCGTTTTTCTTCTTCGTAGCGCGAACCCGAACCGCCATAGCCCACCGCCAGATCCTGCAACTGACACTCACCGCCCTGATCGCAGATCGGGCAGTCCAGCGGGTGGTTGATGAGCAGGAATTCCATCACCGACTGCTGGGCCTTGATGGCCTTGTCGCTCTTGGTGCGGACGATCATGCCCTGCGTGACCGGCGTGGCGCACGCGGGCATGGGCTTGGGCGCCTTCTCCACGTCCACCAGACACATGCGGCAGTTGGCCGCGATGGAGAGCTTCTTGTGGTAGCAGAAATGCGGAATGTAAGTGCCCGCCTTTTCGGCGGCATGCATGACCATGCTGCCCGGTGGCACTGCGACCTTCTGGCCGTCGAGTTCGATTTCAACCATGGTGTGTCCCGCTATCAGACCGTGGCCGGGGCCGACTGCGAAGCAGCGGCATCGGCTTTGATCATGGCCTCGAACTCGGGCCGGAAATGTTTGATCATGGCGCGCACCGGCATGGCGGCCGCGTCGCCCAGGGCGCAGATGGTGCGGCCCATGATGTTCTCGGCCACGTTGTCCAGCAACGCCATGTCGGCCGGCCGGCCTTCGCCGCGGTGGATGCGGTCCACCAGGCGCCAGAGCCAGCCCGTGCCTTCGCGGCAGGGTGTGCACTGACCGCAGCTCTCGTGCATGTAGAAGTAGGACAAGCGCTTGAGCGATTCGACCATGCAACGCGAGTCGTCCATCACGATCACGGCGCCCGAGCCGAGCATGGAGCCGGCCTTGGCAATGGAGTCGTAGTCCATCGTGCATTCCATGATGATGGATGCGGGCAGCACGGGCGACGACGAGCCACCGGGGATCACGGCCTTGAGCTGGCGACCGGTGCGCACACCGCCAGCGAGCTCCAGCAGCGTGGCAAACGGCGTGCCCATGGGAACTTCATAGTTGCCCGGGCGCTCCACGTCACCACTGACCGAATAGATCTTGGTACCGCCGTTGTTGGGTTTGCCGCATTCGAGGTAGGCCTGGCCGCCGTTGCGGATGATCCAGGGCACGGCCGCGAAGGTCTCGGTGTTGTTGATGGTGGTGGGCTTGCCGTACAGACCGAAGCTGGCCGGGAACGGCGGTTTGAAGCGCGGCTGGCCCTTCTTGCCTTCCAACGATTCGAGCAGCGCGGTCTCTTCACCGCAGATGTAGGCGCCGAACCCGTGGAACGCGTGCAACTGGAAACTGAAGTTGCTGCCCAGAATCTTGTCACCCAGGAAGCCCGCAGCGCGCGCTTCTTCCAGAGCGGCCTCGAAGCGGTCGTAGACCTCGAAGATCTCGCCGTGGATGTAGTTGTAGCCCACGCTGATGCCCATGGCATACGCCGCGATGGCCATGCCCTCGATGACGATGTGCGGGTTGAACATCAGGATGTCGCGGTCCTTGCAGGTCCCCGGCTCGCCTTCGTCCGAATTGCACACAAGGTACTTCTGACCTGGGAACTGACGCGGCATGAAGCTCCACTTCAGACCGGTCGGGAAACCCGCACCACCGCGTCCACGCAGCGCGGACTCTTTCACGGTGGCGATCACCTGATCCTGCGTGAGGCCTTCGGCGCCGTCCTGGCCCAGCACCTTGCGCAGGGCCTGGTAGCCGCCACGCGCCACGTAGTCCTGCAGCGACCAGTTGTTGCCGTTGAGCCCGGCATAGATCTGCGGATTGATGTGGCGGTCGTGGAAACAGGTCTGCACGCCGGTGGCGCGGAACTGCGAAATCACCTGTTCTGCATTCATGCCTTGGCCTCCGCGGCCTTCAGACCGTCGATCAGCTGGTCGAGTTTCTCGTTGCTCATGAAGCTGCACATGTGGCGGTCGTTGACCAGCATCACCGGCGAGTCGGCGCACGCGCCCAGGCATTCGCTCTGCTGCAGGGTGAACAGGCCGTCGACCGTGGTTTCGCCCATGGCGATGCCCAGCTTGTGCTCCAGATGGGCCAGCGCCTTGTTGCCGTCGCGCAGTTGGCACGGCAGGTTGGTGCAGACGTTGAGCTTGTACTTGCCCACCGGCCGCTGGTTGTACATGTTGTAGAAGGTCGTGACCTCGTGCACCGCCATAGGCGCCATGTCGAGGTAGGCGGCGATCGCCTTTTCAGCGGCCAGGCTCACGTGGCCCTGCTCCTGCTGCACGATGGCCAGACAGGCCATGACGGCCGACTGCTTCTGGTCCGCGGGGTACTTGGCCACTTCGCGCGCAAAGCGCTGCAGCGTGGCGTCGGCGAGCGTCGCGGCGCTCACGGCTTGGGTCTCAGAGATCATCGGTCAATCTCTCCAAAAACGATGTCCATGGTGCCGATGATGGCGACCGCGTCGGCCAGCATGTGACCTTTGGCCATCTCGTCCATGGTGGACAGGTGGGCAAAACCGGGGGCGCGGATCTTCAGGCGGTACGGCTTGTTGGCGCCGTCGCTCACGAGGTAGATACCGAACTCGCCCTTGGGATGTTCGACGGCCGCATAAGCCTCGCCTTCAGGCACGTGAAAACCTTCGGTAAACAGCTTGAAGTGGTGGATCAGCTCTTCCATGCTCGACTTCATCGCTTCGCGAGAAGGCGGCGCCACCTTGTGGTTGTCGGTGATGACCGGACCCGGGTTCACGCGCAGCCAGTCCACACACTGCTTGATGATGCGGTTGGACTGCTTCATCTCTTCCATGCGGACGAGGTAGCGGTCGTAGGTATCACCGGTCTTGCCGACCGGGATGTCGAAGTCCATGCGGTCGTACACGTCGTACGGCTGCTTCTTGCGCAGGTCCCAGGCGATGCCGGAGCCGCGCAGCATGGGGCCGGTCATACCGAGGTTGAGCGCACGCTCTGGCGTCACCACACCGATGCCGACGGTGCGCTGTTTCCAGATGCGGTTGTCGGTCAGCAGCGTGTGGTATTCGGCCAGGTAGGTCGGGAAACGCTGCGTGAAGTCGTCGATGAAGTCGAGCAGCGAACCCTGGCGGTTCGTGTTGAGCTCGGCCATGGCCTTGGCATTGCGGATCTTGCTGTGCTTGTACTGCGGCATCGTGTCCGGCAAGTCGCGGTACACACCGCCCGGACGGAAGTAGGCCGCGTGCATGCGCGCGCCCGACACCGCTTCGTACATGTCGAACAGGTCTTCGCGCTCGCGGAACGCATAGATCAGGATGGTCGAGCTGCCGCAGTCATTGCCGTGCGAGCCCAGCCACATCAGGTGGTTGAGCAGACGGGTGATCTCGCTGAACATCACGCGGATGTACTGCGCGCGGATCGGCACTTCGATGCCCAGCAGCTTCTCGATCGCCAGGCAGTAAGCGTGCTCGTTGCACATCATCGAGACGTAGTCCAGCCGGTCCATGTAGGGCAGCGACTGGATGAAGGTCTTGTGTTCGGCCAGCTTTTCGGTGGCGCGGTGCAACAGGCCGATGTGCGGGTCGGCGCGCTGCACGACCTCACCATCGAGCTCCAACACCAGGCGCAACACGCCGTGCGCGGCCGGGTGCTGCGGACCGAAGTTCAGGGTGTAGTTCTTGATTTCAGCCATGACAGGGCTCCCGCCGGGCCGCCCCAAGGGCGCCCTGCGCCCCCATGGGGGGCAGCGAATACATGAAGTGATGAGCGTGGGGGCGGTTCATGTCAGTGAAGTCCGCCGTAGTTGTCTTCGCGAATCACACGCGGTGTGACCTCACGCGGCTCGATCGTGACCGGCTCGTAGACCACCCGCGCGCGCTCGGCGTCGTAGCGCATCTCGACGTGGCCCGACAGCGGGAAGTCCTTGCGGAAGGGGTGGCCGATGAATCCGTAGTCGGTCAGGATGCGCCGCAGGTCGTTGTGACCTTCAAACACGATGCCATAAAGATCGAAAGCCTCGCGCTCGTACCAGTTGGCCGAAGCCCAAAGTTCCGACACCGATGCCACGACGGGGAAATCGTCTTCGGGACAGAACACGCGAACCCGCACCCGATGGTTGAGGCTGACGGACAGCAGATGCACCACGACAGCGAAACGCGGCCCCTCCCAGCGGCCGTCGCCATAGGTGGAGTAGTCCATGCCACACAGATCGATCAGTTGCTCGAACCGGGTTTGCGGCGCGTCACGCAGCGTCTGCATCACCGCCTGGTAGTCGGCAGCGGCCACCACCAGCGTGACCTCACCGCGTTCAACGTCGATCGACTGCGCCCGCTCGCCCAGCAAAGCGGTCAGTGAAGCCTGGATGGCCTCGGGGCTGGTTGTGTAGGTCGTGGCTGTCTCGCTCATGAACCGTCTTTCTGGACTTGAACCCGTGGACCGCAGCCGCTCAGGCACGCGCGATGGTGTTGGTGCGGCGGATCTTCTGCTGCAGCTGGATGATTCCGTACAACAGCGCTTCGGCCGTGGGCGGACAGCCCGGCACATAGACGTCAACCGGCACGATCCGGTCGCAACCGCGCACCACCGAGTAGCTGTAGTGGTAATAGCCACCGCCATTGGCGCACGACCCCATGGAGAGCACCCAGCGCGGCTCGGCCATCTGGTCGTAGACCTTGCGCAGCGCCGGCGCCATCTTGTTGCACAGGGTGCCGGCCACGATCATCAAGTCGGACTGGCGCGGACTGGCACGAAACACCTCGGCGCCGAAACGCCCCAGGTCGTAACGCGCGGTGGCCGCATGCATCATCTCCACCGCGCAACAGGCCAGACCGAAAGTCATGGGCCACAGCGATCCGGTCTTGGCCCAGTTCACCACCGAGTCATAACTCGTGGTGACAAAACCTTCCTTGAAAACGCCTTCAATCATGAGCTGCTCCGGTGATCCCGCACGTGTTGCTATTCATCATTCCCAATCCAGCGCACCTTTTTTCCACTCATAAGCAAAGCCTACGGTCAGAATGGCCAGGAAGACCACCCCCGCCAGAAAACCGGTGACGCCGATGTCGGAAAAGGCCACGGCCCAGGGGATGAGAAACGCGATTTCGAGATCGAACAGAATGAAGAGAATGGCCACCAGGTAGTAGCGCACATCGAACTTCATGCGGGCATCTTCGAAAGCCTCGAAGCCGCATTCGTAAGGAGAGTTCTTTTCCGCGTCCGGGCGGTTGGGGCCTAGGATGTAGCCCAGGACCTGGGGGATGATCCCGATAGCGATACCCACCAAAATGAACAAGAGCACGGGAAGGTATTGTTCGAGACTCATCTTGGGTAAGTTCCGCTGACATGGCTCACGGGCCATGTTGTCCAAAGATTGGTGCCGACGGCGAGACTCGAACTCGCACAGCTTTCGCCACTACCCCCTCAAGATAGCGTGTCTACCAATTTCACCACGTCGGCTGGGTCTGCATTGTCTGGCTCACGAGGGTCGGTGTGAGCCTTGCTGACAACCCATAGAGTTTACCCTGAATCCACCTTGATTTTCGGGGGTACACCATGGTTTTTCAAACCGTATCGGTAGAGTGGCGCGGCGGGAAAGCCGCCCTATACCACCGATCGATTTCGCAAGAATTACTTGCCTGGAATCTGCGCGGCGCCAGTGCCCGCGGGTTGCGCATCCGCAGCAGGAGCCGGGGCCGCCGGCTGACCCGGCTTGGAGTCGGGAATCTGGGCCGCGGCCGGCTGCTGCGCGGGCACGGCCGCCCCCTCCAGCACGCTGCCCGAACTCGGCGCCTCACGCAGGTTGCCGAAGTAGGCCAACCCCAGTGTGCAGGAGAGGAAGATGCCAGCCAGCACGGCCGTGCTGCGGGACAGGAAATTCGCCCCTCCGGAGGCGCCGAACAGGCTGGCCGAACCGGCGCCACCACCAAAGGCCGCGCCCGCATCGGCACCTTTGCCGTGCTGCATCAGGATCAGGCCGATCATGCCGAGCGCGGAAAGAACCTGCACCGCGAGGAGGATGGTCAACAAAACATTCATTTATTTCTCCGGAATGGTGGGAAACGTGTCCAGGGCTCAACGCGCCGCGGCCACGATCTGCAAAAAGTCCGCGGCCTTGAGCGACGCACCGCCGATCAGACCGCCATCGATGTCGGGCTGCGCCAGCAGGCTCGCCGCATTGGCCGCATTCATGCTGCCGCCGTAGAGGATGTGCACGCGCTCGGGGTGTTGCGTGGCCGCCGAAAGCTGGGCCCGCAGCACGGCGTGCACTTGCTGGGCCATCTCGGGCGTGGCGGTCTTGCCGGTGCCGATGGCCCACACGGGTTCGTAGGCCACCACGATTTCGCTGATGCAGTGGGCCACCGTGTGGATCACCGCCGCCAGCTGGCGCTTGACCACGAGCTCGGTCTGGCCCGCTTCACGCTCGTCCAGGGTTTCCCCCACACACACGATGGGCGTGACGCCGGCCGCCAGCGCGCGCTGCGCCTTCGCCGCCACCAGGGCATCGGTCTCGCCGTGGTACTGGCGGCGCTCGGAGTGGCCGACGATGGCATAGCGGCAACCGAAGTCCTTGAGCATGGCCACGCTCACCTCGCCGGTGTACGCGCCTTGCTCATGGGCCGAAACGTCTTGCGCCCCCCAGGCCACGGGGCTGCCTTGCAGCAACGACTGCAGCTGCGCCAGATAGGGTGCGGGGGCGCACAAGGCCATGTCGGCCGCAGGCTCAGAACCCTGCAGGCCGTCGAGCATGGCCTTGACCAAGGCTTCGTTGGCGGCCAGCGAGCCGTTCATCTTCCAGTTGCCAGCGATCAGTTTTTTCATGGGATTCACTCCAGCTTGACGACGCACACCGGTCACGCCCAGGTCAGGACGAGCTTGCCGATGTGGCGGTTGGATTCCATCAGTTCGTGGGCAGCCGCAGCGTCACCGGCGTCAAACACCCGGTAGATCACGGGCTTGATGCGACCACTGGCCAGCAACGGCCAGACGTGTTCGCGCAAGGCACTCGCGATCGCCGCTTTGAACGCCACCGGGCGCGGACGCAGGGTCGAGCCGGTGATGGTCAGCCGGCGCCGCAGCACCGTGCCAGCGTTGATCTCGGCTTTGACGCCACCCTGCACCGCGATGAAGACCAGCCGGCCATCCTCGGCCAGGCAGTCCAGCTCACGCGCCACGTAGCTGCCGGCCACCATGTCGAGCACCACGTTGACGCCGCGTCCTTCGGTGAAGTCGGCCACGGCGCGCACGAAGTCCTGCGTCTTGTAGTTGATGGCGTGGTCGGCCCCCAGCGCCAGACAGGCCGCGCACTTGTCGTCGCTGCCCGCGGTGGCGATCACGCGTGCGCCCAGGGCCTTGGCCATCTGGATGGCGGTCACGCCGATGCCGCTGGTGCCGCCTTGGATCAACAGGGTTTCACCGGCCTGCAAACGGGCGCGATCAAACACATTGCTCCAGACGGTGAAGAAGGTCTCGGGCAAGGAGGCCGCAGCCACATCGTCCAGACCTTCAGGGACCGGCAGGCACTGCGCCACCGGTGCCACGCAGTACTGGGCATAACCGCCGCCCGCCACCAGCGCACAGACGCGGTCGCCGACCCGGAATCCGGCCGCCGCCATGGCCGCGGCGTCGCCCGACTCGATCACGCCCGCCACTTCGAGGCCGGGAATGTCGGACGCACCGGGTGGCACGGGGTAGTTGCCGGTGCGTTGCAGCACGTCGGGCCGGTTGACCCCCGATGCAGCGACGCGGATGAGCAGCTCGCCCTCGCCCGCTTCGGGCATGGGACGATCGCACAGGCGCAGCACCTCGGGCGCGCCAAAGGCGCTGATTTCAACGGCTTTCATGACCAGACGTGCGCGCGACTCACTGTTGCTGTTGCTGTTGCTGCTGGGCCTGCTCGCCGCTGTTGCGGTCGATCAGCGCCTTCATGGACAGCTTGACGCGCCCCTTTTCGTCGGTCTCGAGCACCTTGACCTTGACGATCTGGCCTTCGCTCAGGTAGTCGGTCACTTTTTCCACGCGCTCGTGGGCGATCTGGCTGATGTGCAGCAGGCCGTCCTTGCCGGGCAGCAGGTTGATCAGGGCACCGAAGTCCAGGATCTTGGTGACCGGGCCTTCGTAGACCTTGCCGATTTCGACTTCGGCGGTGATCTGCTCGATGCGGCGCTTGGCTTCGTCGGCCTTGGCGCTGTCGGTCGACGCGATGGTGATGGTGCCGTCTTCGTCGATGTTGATCTGGGTGCCGGTCTCTTCGGTCAGCGCGCGGATCACGGCGCCGCCCTTGCCGATCACGTCACGGATCTTCTCGGGGTTGATCTTCATGGTGAAGAGCTTGGGCGCGAAGTTCGACACTTCGGTCTTGGCTTCGCCCATGGCTTCCTGCATCTTGCCCAGGATGTGCATGCGGGCTTCCTTGGCCTGGGCCAGTGCGACCTGCATGATTTCCTTGGTGATGCCCTGGATCTTGATGTCCATCTGCAGCGCCGAGATGCCGTTGGTGGTGCCAGCGACCTTGAAGTCCATGTCGCCCAGATGATCTTCGTCACCCAGGATGTCGGTCAGCACCGCAAAGCGGTTGCCTTCCTTGATCAGGCCCATGGCGATGCCGGCCACGTGGGCTTTCATGGGCACACCGGCGTCCATCAGCGCCAGGCAGCCGCCGCAGACCGAAGCCATCGACGAGGAGCCGTTGGACTCGGTGATTTCCGAGACCACACGCATGGTGTAGGGGAAGTCTTCCTTGCTCGGCAGCGCGGCGATCAGCGCGCGCTTGGCCAGGCGGCCGTGGCCAATTTCGCGGCGCTTGGGGGTGCCGAAACGCCCAGCTTCGCCGGTGGCGAAGGGAGGCATGTTGTAGTGCAGCATGAAGCGGTCTTCGAACTCGCCGGCCAGTGCGTCGATGCGCTGGGCGTCGCGGTCGGTGCCGAGCGTGGCCACCACCAGCGCCTGGGTTTCACCGCGGGTGAACAGGGCCGAGCCGTGGGTGCGGGGCAGCACGCCGTTGCGGATTTCGATGGCGCGCACGGTGCGCGTGTCGCGGCCGTCGATGCGGGGCTCGCCGGCCAGGATCTGGCCACGCACGATCTTGGCTTCGATCTCGAACAGCAGGGCTTCGATGGCCACGCTGTCGAAGGCCACGCCCTCTTCTTTCAGGGCCGCCACCACGTCGGCGTAGGCGGCGCGGCAGGCGTGGGTGCGGGCCTGCTTGTTGCGGATCTGGTAAGCGGTTTCGAGCTTGGCTTTGGCCAGGGCATCGATCTTGGCGATCAGCGCCTCGTCCTTGGCCGGCGGCTGCCAGTCCCAGGCCGGCTTGCCGGCGTCGCGCACCAGTTCGTTGATGGCGGCGATGGCGATGTTGCCCTGCTCGTGGCCGAACACCACGGCGCCGAGCATGATTTCTTCGCTCAGCTGCTGGGCTTCGGATTCCACCATCAGCACGGCGGCCTGCGTGCCGGCGACCACGAGGTCGAGCTGGCTGTCTTTCAACTGGGTCTGGCCCGGGTTGAGCACGTACTCGCCGTTGACGTAGCCCACGCGAGCGGCACCGATGGGGCCATTGAACGGAATGCCACTGACGGCCAGCGCGGCGCTGGTGGCGATCATGGCGGCGATGTCGGCCTGCACTTCGGGGTTCAGGCTGACCACGTGCACGATGACCTGGACTTCGTTGTAGAAGCCTTCGGGGAACAGCGGACGGATCGGGCGGTCGATCAGGCGGCAGGTCAGCGTTTCGAGTTCGCTGGGGCGGCCTTCGCGCTTGAAGAAGCTGCCGGGGATCTTGCCGGCCGCGTACGATTTTTCGGTGTAGTCCACCGTCAGGGGGAAGAAGTCCTGACCGGCCTTGGCTTCGGTCTTGGCGACCACGGTGGCGAGCACCACGGTGTCATCGATGTTGACCAGCACGGCGCCGGTGGCCTGGCGGGCGATTTCGCCGGTTTCCATGGTGACCGTGTGCGGGCCCCACTGGAAGGTCTTGGTGACTTTGTTGAAAAGGCTCATGGAGTTTCTCCTTTGCGTGGCCACCCGTTGAAAGTCGGGATGGCAAACCGTGCAGATGTACTGCACACAACCCGGAAAAACAACCCAGAACACGATGCCATTCCAGAGAGTCTGGTCGCCCGCCTCACGGCGACCAATCCCTTTGGAATGACACAGCTTCGCTCTGTTGCGGCTTTTCCGGAATCAAAAAACGGCATGCACAAACAAAAATCGCCCGAGCCAGCGAACCAACTCAGGCGTTTTGCGTGTCATGCCGGGTCCAAAATTACTTGCGCAGACCCAGTTTCGCGATCAGGGCGACGTAACGGTCGGCGTCCTTGGACTTCAGGTAGTCGAGCAGCTTGCGGCGGCGGCTCACCATGCGCAGCAGGCCACGGCGACCGTGGTGGTCCTTGGCATGGGTCTTGAAGTGGGGGGTCAGCTCGTTGATGCGGGCGGTCAGAATGGCGACCTGCACTTCGGGGCTGCCGGTGTCGTTGGCAGCGCGGGCATTGTCGGCAACAACAGCTGCCTTGATGGATTTTTCGATCATGTCGGATTCCTGGGGGTTACATGCGTCCCGCCGCAGCCTGCCGGCCTCTGAACGAAAGGTCCAGACCCGACCGCCGCAACGGGCGTGAATCGCCATCCAGAAGATGGCAACCGCGAATTATAGCCTACCGCACCTTCCCCGGCAGGGCCATGGCCATGGGCCCGTGTCTGCGGGAGCACCGCCCGGGAACCGTCGTCGAATGGCCGCCCTCAGGCGCGGGCGAGCCACTTCGCCAAGCGCTGCACGCCCTCTTCCAGGCGCCGCGGGTCGCGGCTGGCGAAGCACCAGCGCAACCAGCCGGCCGCCTCGGGGCCGAAGGCGCTGCCGGGTGCCAGCCCCAGGCCGGCTTCGCGCACCAGGCGCTTGGCGGTGTCCAGGCAGTCGTCGTGCCCCGCCAGGTGGAAAAAGGCGTACATGCCGCCCCGAGGCTCGGCCAGGGTGACGCCGGGCACGGCCTGCAGCAGCGGCACCAGGGTGTCGCGGCAGTGCTTCAGGTGTGCCACCAGCGCGGGTGTCACGTCCTGGTGGCGTTCGATGGCCACCACGGCCGCGCGCTGGGTGAAGACCGGGGCGCACGAGGTGTTGAACTCGATCAGCTTGCCCACGGCGTGGGTCAGCGACTTGGGCAGCACCAGCCAGCCCAGACGCCAGCCGGTCATGAGGAAGCTCTTGGAAAAACTGTGGGCGACGATGAGCCGGTCTTTGGGTTCGGACACATCGAGAAAGCTCGGCGCCGAAACGGTTCCCCCCTGCGCGGCTGCGCCGCTTCCCCCAGAGGACACCTCCGGCCTGGGGCGGCCCGGCGCCAGAACGTTGCCCGAGTCGCCAGCGAAATACAGGCGCTCGTACACCTCGTCGGCCAGGATCCAGGTGCCGGTGCGGCGGCAGTGCGCGAGGATGGCGGACTGCTCGTCGCGGGTGAGCGTCCAGCCGGTGGGGTTGTTGGGGGCGTTGACGATCAGCAGCCGCGTGGCCGGGGTGATGGCGGCGAGCAGGGCGTCCATGTCCAGCGTCCAGGCACCGGCGCGTTCGCCCTGCGCGATCACCTTGAGCGGCACGGTCTTCACCGTGGCGCCCATGATCTGCGGCTGCGCCACGAGGTTGGGCCAGGCCGGCGTGACCACCACCACCTCGTCGCCCGCCTCCACCAGCGCCTGCGAAGCCAGCATCAGCCCGTTGACGCCGCCCGAGGTGACGGCGACGCGGTCGAACCATTGGTCGGTGCTTTGCTGGGGATGCAGGCCATGGGTGTAGCCGGCAATGGCGTGGCGCAGCTCGGGCAGGCCGAGGTTGTGAGCGTAGAAGGTTTCGCCCGCCTGCAGCGAGGCGATGGCGGCCTCCCGGATGAAGGCCGGCGTGACCTCGTCGCTCTCGCCAAACCAGAACTTGAGCACACCCTCGCGCCCCAGGCCCTCGTTGGCCACCTCGCGAATGCGCGACTCTTCAAGACTCTCCACCACGGCTCGCATCGGGTATTTCCTTTTTCATATCGGTTGATCCACCGCGCCGGAGCGTGACCCGCGCCGCATGAAACGGCCCAGCCCAGGGCACCGCCGGGCCGGCTTTGCCGGACGGCCAGTGCCGCCCCCTGGGGGGGTCGCGCGAAGCGCGGCGGGGGGGCCCTCTACCGAACCATGTTACAGCTGTGGGGCTGCTCGGCTTGCTGGGGCGTCAGGTTGCGCACCACACGGAAGCCGTAGCCCGAACCTTCGACGTCGAATTTCACGCCCGGGGCGCCCTGGCGGTCCATCACCGCCACCGCCAGCGGCTGCTGGAACTGGTGATCGGCGGCGCGCATGTGGGCGCTCTGACCGGCGAGCTTGACCTCGGCCTTTTCCAGCTGCGCCGCCACGGCGGCCGCGTTGACCGAGCCCGCGCGTTCGATGGCCTGCGCCAGCGACTCGATCATGAGCTGCATGCGCATGTGCACATAGTCGTCGGCCGGGCTGGGAAAGCGCTGGCGGAACGACTGGTAGAACGCTTCGGATTCTTTCGTCGGTACGTTGGGGAACCAGTCGGCCACCGCCACCACCTTGCCGATGCCGGCATCGCCGATGGCCGCGGGTGCGCCCATGGCGTTGCCGTAGAAGGTGTAGAACGAGCCGTCAAAACCGGCCTCGCGGGCCGCCTTGACCAGCAGCGTCAGGTCGTTGCCCCAGTTGCCGGTCAGCACGGCCTGCGCGCCACTGGTCTTGATCTTGGCCGCGTAGGGCGCGAAGTCCTTCACGCGCGCCATCGGGTGCAGCTCGTCGCCCACGATCTTCACGTCCGGGCGTTTGGCGGCCAGTTGGCTGCGGGCTTCGCGCAGCACCGCCTGGCCAAAGCTGTAGTCCTGGCCGATCAGGTAGATGTTCTTCAGGTCCTTGTCATCGCGCAGCACGCTCATGAGCGCGCTCATGCGCATGTCGGCGTGGGCGTCGAAGCGGAAGTGCCAGTAGCTGCACTTCTGGTTGGTCAGCACCGGGTCCACCGCCGAGTAGTTCAGGAACAGCACCTGCTTTGTGGTGTCGCGTTCGTTGTGCTTGTTGATGGCGTCGATCAGGCCGGCGGCCGCGGCCGAAGAGTTGCCCTGGGTCACGATGGTGATGTCGCGGTCGATCGCCGAGCGCAGGGCCGACAGCGCCTCTTCGGTCTGGCCCTTGCTGTCGAAACGCTCGATGACGAGCGGGCGGTTGCCGCCGGGCAGCTTCACGCCGCCGCGGGCGTTGACGCGCTCGGTGGCCCACACCAGGTTGCGGTACACCGCTTCACCGGTGTTGGCGAACGGGCCCGAGAGGCCTTCGATCATGCCGATGCGCACGGGAGCGGCGCTGGCGGCGGGTGCGGCCGGGCTCTGGGCCCAGGCGCTCGTGACGCTGGCGGCGCCCAACAGCAGGGCCGCCAGGGCGCGGCGGCGCGGAAAATTCGGTCGGTTCATGGAATGCACTCCGTGGTTCAAAACCCGCCGGCAGGGCACCGGCGGCGTCAGGCCTGTCACCAAGGCGACAGGCCTGCGCAGTCTAATTCATAATTACAGAGACTACCCCACCCGGGTATTTCGGGCATTTTTCAGAGGGCGGTGATGGCGAGTTCCGACAGCGGCCAGCGGGGCCGGACGTCGAAGCGGTAGGCCGCAGCGCCGCCACCCGGCGCCAGCAGCCCGGCCTGCACACGCAGGCCGGCGGCCAGCGCGATCATGGCGCCGTTGTCGGTGCACAGGTGCAGCTCCGGGTAGTGCACGCGCACGTTCTGGCGCTGGCAGGCGGCGTTGAGCTGCTCGCGCAGCAGCGCGTTGGCGCCCACCCCACCGGCCACCACCAGACGGCGCAGGCCGGTGGATCCGATCGCCGAGAGCGATTTCTTCACCAGCACGTCCACGATGGCGGCCTGCACGCTGGCGGCCACGTCGGCCTTTTGCGCCACGTCGAGCGCCTGCGCCAGCTGCGGCGTGGCCGGCCCCTCGGGCCGCGCGTGGGCCAGCCGCTTCACCTGGGTCAGCACCGCCGTTTTCAGGCCCGCGAACGAAAAGTCCAGATCCCCGCTGTGCAGCAGGGGGCGCGGGAACTTGTAGGCCAGCGGGTTGCCCTCCAGGGCCAGCCGGGCCAGCGCCGGCCCGCCCGGGTAACCCAGCCCCAACAGCTTGGCCGATTTGTCAAAGGCCTCGCCCGCGGCATCGTCAATGGTTTCGCCCAGCAGCTCGTAGCGGCCCACGCCGTCCACCCGCATCAGCTGGGTGTGGCCGCCAGACACCAGCAGGGCCACGAACGGGAACCGCGGTGGATCGGCGCTGAGAAACGGCGACAGCAGATGGCCTTCGAGGTGGTGCACGCCCATCACCGGTTTGCCCAGCGCCATGCCCATGGCACACGCCACGCCGGAGCCCACCAGCAGGGCGCCGGCCAGGCCCGGCCCGCGCGTGTAGGCCACCGCGTCCACCGCCGACAGCGGCAGGCCGGCCTGCGCCAGCACCTCGTCGGTGAGCGGCAGCACGCGGCGGATGTGGTCGCGGCTGGCGAGTTCGGGCACCACGCCGCCATAGGCCTGGTGCATCTCGATCTGGCTGTGCAGCGCGTGGCCGAGCAGGCGCGGTGTGTCGTGGCCGCTGGCGTCGACCAGGGCCACGCCGGTTTCGTCGCAGGACGATTCGATTCCCAAAATCAGCATGGCGGAAGTGTACGGGGCGGGCTCCGAAGCGGGCCGTTCAGGGGCGCGGCAACAGGCTGGCCAGCAGCACCAGCGCGATCACCACCGCCAGCCAGCCCAGCACCGCGCGCCGCCACAGGGCGGGCGCGTGGCGCAGCTCCATGTAGTCGAGCGCGATCAGCGCACCCTTGAGCACGGCCAGCGCCAGCACCGCCAGCGTGGCGGCCTGCCCGAGATGGCCCTGCGTCAGGGCGGCGCCCTCCCCCAGCCACCAGCTCAGGCCGGTGGCCAGCACGAGCACGAGGGCGATGAGGTCGACGCGGGTGGGTTTCATCTTTGCGGCCATCAACGGATCACGTACACCAGCGGAAACAGCACCATCCACAGCAGGTCCACCATGTGCCAGAACACAGCGCCCGAAGCCGGCGCCATGTGGTTGGCCGGGCCGTACACGCCCGAGCGCGCGTTCCACCACAGCAGCGCGAAGATCACGGCGCCCACCACCACGTGCAGGAAATGAAAGCCGGTCAGCAGGGTGTACAGCACGGTGAAGCTGTCCGTGGCCCAGTCGAACCCGGCGCCCAGCTTGCCGGCGAACTCGTGGCCCTTGACGACCAGAAACCCCAGCGCGCCGCCCAGGGCCACCAGCAGCCAGCGCGCACCGGCCACGCGGTGGTCTCGCTGGAACGCACCCACGGCCCGCACCGCGGCCCAGCTCGCCGCCACCAGCAAGACCGTGTTGAGCGCCCCGGTGGACAGGTCCAAGCCCGCCTGCCCCTGCGCGAACACCACCGGCTCACGCCAGCGCGCCATGGCGAACGAGACGAACAGCAGGCCAAAGGCCAGCAACTCGGCCAACACCAGCAGCCAGACCATGCCGTCACCGGCCAGGCGCAGGGGGAGCGGTCCCACCTCCGAAACGTGTGCCTCGTCCACGCTTCCCAGGGATGGCGCAGCCGACCCAGTCAGCGGACACGCTTCCGGAGCGCGTGCCCCGCCCAGGGCAGCCGTGGAACCGGCTTCGCCGGGCCACAGGCTGCGTCCCCCTCCCGCAGGAGAGGGGGAAGCCGCGCAGCGGCGCAGGGGGTTCAATGCGACGTGCCTTCCGAGCGCGTGATCTTGTTCCATACGTTGTACTTGCCCACCGGCTTGCTCATGGGCAGGCGCTTGATTTCCTTGAAGGTGGCGGCGTCAAAGACGATCAGCGCGCCGTCCATCTCCCACACGCTGGCCAGCGCGTACCGGCCATCCTTGGTGAACTCGATGTGGGCCAGCGTCTTGCCGGGTTCGCGCACGCTGGCCACGGGTTGCAGCGTGGTCTTGTCGATGATGGTCAGGGTGTCCTTGGCGGTCGGGCTCATCATCGAATCGGTCCAGGCGAAGCGACTGCTTTCATGGCTGCGCATGAAGAAACCGGGGCCGGGTGTGGGAATGGTGGCGACCGGTTTCCAGGTCTTCATGTCGATCACGTCGATGGCCCCACCCTTGAGGTTGGGACTCGCCAGCACCGTGCTGCCGTTCCAGGCGAAGGTGATGCCCGAGCCCAGGTGGGGCATGCCGGCGATGGGCAGGTCGGCGATTCTGCGGCGCGCGTCGAGGTTGACGACCTGGGCGGTGGCGGCGCCTTCGCCAGTCTTGGGTCTGGTCGCTCCCAGCGCGTGGCGGTAGCTCTGGTCGAAGAAAAAGTCGTCCAGCGGTTCGTCCAGCGGCGTGCGGCGCACGCCCAGGAAGCCGGGCTTGGCAATGCCCTCCCCCATCTTGTAGTCGTGCACGTAGCCGTCGTAGATCGGCGCGGCCTTGGGGTCGTAGGAAATTTCCCAGAGTTCTGGGATGTCCTTCAACGCGACCACGAAGCTGTTGCGCGGCGTGGCGTCGTACACGGCCGAGACGCGCGAGGTCTGCTTGCCGTCCAGCGTGGCCGCCGCGTAGGTCTTCTGCAGGTTCAGGTCGGCGTCGAACAGCGCCACGCTGTGCGGCAGGTAGTTGGCGGCCATGACCCACTTCCCGTCGCCGCTCACCGCGACGTTGCGCATGTTGAGCCCCGCGCGCACCTCGGCCACCACGCGCAGGCGCCAGAGGTCGTATTTGGTGATCCAGCCGTCGCGCGAACCGAAGAACACGTAACGCCCATCGGGCGTGAATTTGGGGCCGCCGTGCAACGCGAAGCGGCTGGGGAAGCGGGTGATGACCTCGAACCTGTCGCCGTCGAGCAGGCTGATGTGGTGGTCGCCGCCCTCCACCACCACGAACAGGTTCATGGGGTCGGCGCTCCACAGCGGCTTCGCCGGTTCGCCCGCGGGCGCGGGGTTGAAGCTGCGTGAGGCGCGGATGTCGGCCTCGGTCCACACGGGCGCGGGCGACACCGGGGTGCGGATGTGCGCGGCCAGCGCGGCGATGTCGGCGGCACTGAGTTGGTCGGCAAAGCCCGGCATCTGCGTGGCGGTGCGACCCTGCGTGATGACCTTCAGCGCTTCGGCCGGGCGCAGGCGCTCCAGGCTCTCGGGCAGCAGCGCCGGCCCCATGAGCCCCGTGCGCTGCTCGCCGTGGCAGATGGCGCAGTGCTGGCCGTAGAGCGCGGTGGCGTTGGGCGCCGTCTGCGCACTCGCCATGTCCAGACCCATCCAGAACAGGCCCAGCACCAGCGTGGCGCGGGCGAGGTTGGCCAGTGTTTCCACGGCGCGCCGCTTGATCGCATCAGACATGGCGGTTCTCCTGCTGCAGGATGTGCACCTTGCGGAACGGCGTGAGCGCGAGCCGGTCCGCGTCGCTGCCGGCCACGGCGCCGATCTCTTCGTCGGTGAGGTAACAGCCCGGGTCTTCGGCCCAGGGGTTGCCGGTGAGCTGCTGGGCACGCGTGCGGGTGTTGCCGCCGCAGAGGGCGAAGTGCTGGCAGGTCGCGCAGCGGCCTTGCACCGGGCGGGGAAACGCCTTCAGACCCGCCATCAGCGGTTCGCTGGTGTCGCTCCAGATCTGCGAGAACGGGCGCTGGCGCACGTCGCCGATGGTGTGGTGCCACCACATGGTGTCGGGGTGCACCTGGCCGAGGTTGTCGATGTTGGCCACGTTGACGCCGCTGCTGTTGCCGCCCCAGGCCACCAGGCGTTCGCGCAGCGCGTCGGCCCAACGCGGGTAGCGGGCCTGCACCCACTGCAGCAGGTAGGGGCCGTCGGCGTCGTTGTTGCCGGTCACGTACTCCTCGTCCAGACACCGGCAGGCGGCGTCCCAGGCGCGCTCGAAGAGCCGATCCAGCGCGTCGCGGGTGGCGAGGTGCTGCGCATCCTGGCCGCGGTGGATGTTGCCGCGGCCGGCGTAGTTGAGGTGTGAGAAATAGAACTTGTCCACCCGCTCGCTGCGCATCAGGTCCAGCAGGGGCGCGAAGTCGTGCGCGTTGAGCGCGGTCATGGTGTAGCGCAGCCCCACCTTCACGCCGCGCTCGCGCAGCAGGCGCACGGCGGCCAGGCTGCGGTCAAAGGCGCCACCCTGTCGGCGGAACCGGTCGTGCGTCTCGCGCAGGCCGTCCAGGCTGATGCCCACGTAGTCGAAGCCCGTCGCGGCGATGCGGTCGGCCATGGGGGCGTCGATCAGCGTGCCGTTGGTGGACAGGCCGGTGTAGAAGCCCATGGCGCGCGAGCGGTGGGCGATGTCGAAGATGTCGGGCCGCATCAGCGGCTCGCCACCGGAGAGGATGAGCACCGGCACGCGAAAGGCCTTGAGGTCGTCCATCACGGTCACGACTTCGTTCCAGCTCAGCTCACCGGCGTATTCGTGGTCGGCGGAGAGCGCGTAGCAGTGTTTGCAGGTGAGGTTGCAACGGCGGATGAGGTTCCAAATGACCACGGGACCAGGCCGTTGACCCGCCGCCACACCGGCGTCCTTGCCGGGCTGCTGGCGCACGCGCGGCGCGGGTGTCGGGTAGCGGCCGGTGTGTTCGGCTTCGGCGATCTCGCGCATGTACTGGCTGATGCGAAACATGGTGAGGCTTTCGTTTCAGGAGTCGGTCAACCGCAGGCCTGTCTTTTTCAGGATCGCGGTCGAATAAAGGATGTCGCGCGCACGGCAGGCATCGCCCAGCAGGGCGGCGATCTCTTGCGCCTGCTGTTCCACCTCGTCGCGCGAGCGGCCGTGCAGCATGGCGAACAGGTTGTAGGGCCAGACCGGAAGACGGCGCGGGCGGCGGTAGCAGTGGCTCACGCCGGGCAGCAGACCGATGCGTTCGCCGAGGGCATCGACCACGTCGTCGGCCACGTCCCACACGCTCATGCCGTTGGCGGTGAAACCCAGGCGGTAGTGGTTGGGCACGGCGCCGATGCGGCGGATCAGGCCGGCTTCCAGCATGGCTTGCAGGCGCTCGCGCACCTGCTCGCCGCTGATGCCCAGCGTGGCGCCCACGGTTTCATAGGGCCGCGGCACCAGCGGCAGGCCGGACTGGGTGGCGCGGATCAGGCGGCGGTCGAGTTCATCGAGGGCCATGGGCGCCTCCCTCGAACAGGGGCAGTTTCAGTTCCACGAAGAACTCGCGCTCTTTGGGGAAGGCGTACACCGGCAAACCGGTTACCGCTTCGATGCGGGCGACCATGGGATCGATCTGCCCGGCCGACTCGACCGCCAGCACGAACCACATGTTGAGCGGCGTGGCGCCGGGCTGGCCTGGGTGGGCCGATTCGCGGCGGTAGTTGTGCGCCACCTCGGCCATGCCGTCCAACTGCTTGGCGACGGCGTCGAAGCGCTCTTCGGGCACGGCCATCGCGGCCAGCACGAAGCGGCCACCGGCGCGTTCGATCTGGAACAGCGGGCCGAAGCGGGTCAGGTCGCCCTGCGACAGCAGGCGCTGCAGGCGCTGAATCACTTCGTCTTCGCTGCTGCCGAGCTCGGCGGCCACGTCGGCAAAGGGCCGGTCGCTGAGCGGGAAACCGCCGTGCAGGAAGCCGACCAGGCGGGCGTCATCCGGCGACAGCATGGGGCACCTCCTGTGGGGCCAACGGCAGCGCGCGAAAGCGGTGTGCGCCGGTCTGCTTGAAGCGGCGGGTGGAAAACAGCACAGCGTGCCGGTGCCCGGCCAACCCCGCGGCGGGCACCACGCGGTCGATCACGCGCTGCACCACGGCGCGGTCGGTGCCGTGCACCATGCCGTACAGGTTGTAGGGCCACTGCGGCGCGCGCTCGCGCCGGTAGGCCAGGGTCACGCCGGGCTGGCGCGCCAGCGCCTCGCCGCAGGCGTCCACCAGCGCGTCGGGCACGTCGAACACGGTCATGGCGTTGGCGGCAAAACCCAGCTCGTGGTGCCGCACCACGACGCCGAAGCGCTTGAGGGTGCCGGCGTCCAGCCAGTGCTGCAGCGTGTAGAGCACGTCCACCACGGAACGGCCGGTGGCTTCGGCCCAGGCGTCGAACGGGCGGGAGGTGATGGGCAGGCCCGCTTCCACCCGCGCGGCCAGCGCTTGGTCGGCCGCCGCGATGGGCTCGGCGTGGGCCACGTGCTGCACCCGCATGGGCATCAAGGCGGTGGTGTGGCGCAGATCGAAGCCAAGGTCGATGCGGTAGGCGCGCTGCATGCGCAGACGCAGCGCGGGCAGGCCGGTGGCGCGCTCCAGCGACAACACGGCCGCTTCCACGGCGGCAGCGTCGCGCCCGGTCATGACGAACCAGAGGTTGAATCCGTGCTCGCGTTCGTAGTTGTGGTTCACGCCCGGGTGGGCCGACACGGTGGCCGCGACCTCGTGCAATCGGTCGTGGGGCACCGCCATCGCCGCCAGCAGGGCAGCGCCGCCGGCCCCGGGCGCGAACACGCCGCCAATGCGGCTGATGGCGCCCGCGCGCTGCAGCCGTTCGCAGGCCGCGAGCACGTCCGCCTCGCGCAGGTCCAGCGCCTGGGCCATGTGCGCAAACGGATCGCGCACCAGCGGGAAGCCGTGTTGCCAGGGGTTGAGCAGAGCGAGGTCACCCGCGTTCACTGGACTACCCTCCGTGCTGCGCACTGCGGGGCTGAGCGCCTTCGGAACGGCCGGGCGGCGCTCATGGCTCTAGAACCCCACCCGCGCGGCGCGCGCGGTGAAGAAGATGCCGCTGGGCGCGGGCACGTCGAGCCGGGCGCGGGTGGCGAAGCTCTGTGTGTCGATGACGCTCACGCGGTTGTCGTCGCGGCTGCTGATCCACACCGCTTCGCCGCGCGGCGTGAACTCCATGTGCAGCACCGCCTTGCCGGGCTCCAGCGTTCGCACGATCTGCTGGCTCTGGGTGTCGATGACCTGAACGCGGTGGTAGTCGGGCACGGCGAAGTTCACCCACACCTGGCGCCCGTCGGGCCGCGCCATCACGAACACCGGTTGACCGGCCACGGGGATGCGGCCCACCTCGGCCCAGGTCTCGGTGTCCACCACCAGCACCTCGTGGCGGCCGATGGCGGGCAGGTAGGCGCGGCGCCCGGCCACGGCCCAGCCGCGCAGGTGCGGCATCTTGTAGACCGGCAGCGGCTCCTGGCCCTTGCCGTAGCCGCCGAGGATGCGCCGGACCTTGGGCTGACAAGGAAACGCCGGGCCGCCCCAAGTTTCCTTGCCCCCCTCGGGGGGCGGGCTGGGCGCAGCCCTGACCTGGGGGCAATCTTCTGCCCACAGGTCCAACTGGGCCAGCCCGTCTTCGCCGAACAGGCCGGCGATGTAGTGGCGGCCGTTGGGCGTGACCAGCGCGTCGTAGGGCTGGCGGCCGATGGCCTCGAATTTCTGTGTCTGGGGATGCTTCGGGTCCGAACAGTCGCTGACCCAGATCGCGTTGGCGTCGAACAGGCTGTAGGCGAAACGGCGGCCGGGCAGATCGACCAGGCCGACCACGCGCGACCGTTTTCCAGGGGCGTACTCGGCCGGAATATCGGCCAGCAGCTCCAGCGTGCGCGCGTCGAACACCTTCACGCCGCCGGGCGTGTAGTTCTGCGCCGCCACCAGCGTGCCGTCGGCGCTGATGGCGCCACCGATCGAGTTGCCGGCTTGCATGACGCGGCGCGTGATGCGCCGCTCCAGCAGGTTGACCTGCGTGAGGCCGCCGTCACGCCCGAACACGTAGGCGAACAGGCCGTCGCGCGAGAACACCACCGAGGCGTGCGACAGGTCGCCCAGGCCGGGCACCTCGCCGATCAACGCCTGCGCCGTGGTGTCCACCAGGTAGAGCGTGCCGTTGGCGCGGCCGATGACCACGCCGAGGTCGCCGGTGCCACGCAAGACGGGCGTGGCGCAACCCGCCAGACCGCCGAGCGCGGCGAAAGAAGACAGGGTGGCCGCAGCGGCCAGCCATTCACGGCGCTTCATGGTGCTTTCACCATTTCTTCAGGAAAGCCCTGGAGCAGGCGTTGTGCGATCCAGCGCGCCTCGGGCTCGCTAAGCATCGCCCGCCAGGGCGGCATGGGGGTACCCGGCCGGCCGTGAAAGATCACAGCGGCCAGGCTGTCCAGAGGAACATCGGCCAAGGCCTCGCGCGTCAGCGCCGGTCCCAGACCACCGGTCAGGCGCATGCCGTGGCACGAGCCGCAGTCCTGCCGCACCATGCGCACCAGCTCGCGCGAACGCGATGCATCGGGTGTGGTCTGTGCCAGGGCCAGCACAGGCCCCAGCAGCAGTGCGGACAGGACAACGGCGAAGCGCACGGTCATGCCTTCCGCATCAGGACTTCAGGATCACCGCGATGGCGTCCTTCAGGTCGCCATCGCCGATCTTGTCCGCCCCGTTGGGCGACATGGGGATCGGACCAAACACCCCCGAGCCGCCCTTGCGGACCTTCTCGAACAGCTTGGCCGCCACGTCCTGCCCCTTGTACTTGGCCGCAATGTCCTTGAACGCAGGACCGACCAGCTTCTTGTCCTTGGCATGGCAGGCCATGCAACCGGACTTGGTCAGGGCCGCCTCGCCGTCAGCAAAAGCAGCGCCGGACGTCAGCGCGAACGCCGCCATCACAGCAGCAGAAAGAAGAGATTTCATGGAATTCTCCAGATGAAAGAGGAAACAACCCAACAACGAAGTGACTTCATCCAGGGGCCCCGTGGAACCGGCTTCGCCGGGCCACAGGGGCCGTCCCCCCTCGAAGCGCCGCAGGCGCGCCACGGAGGGGGGAAGCCGCGTCAGCGGCGCAGGGGGGAGTTAGTACACATCGTGTTGGGTGTTATGCACGTTGAAGTGCCCCGTCGGCGTGATCAGGCGCGGGTCCTTGATCACGGCCTTGAGCTTGAGCGTCTTGTCGTCGACGATGACCAGCGCGCTCTCCTTGTTCTTGGCGCTCCACACCGAGAACCACACCTCGTCGCCCGCCTTGTTGAACTCGGGCTGCACGACGCGCTTGGCGCCGTCGTCCTTGATGCCCGCCCACTCGGCGATCGGCAGCACGACAAACCCCTTTTCGAGGTTGTTGATGTCGTACACCGCGACCGATTGCGAGAGCTTCGGGTCGGGGTTCAGCGGCGTGTCCGAGTACAGGTGCTGGCTCTTCGGGTGGCTCTTGATGAACAGCGCACCGCCGCCCTGGCCGGCGAGCGTCTGCACCACCTTCCAGGCGTTCTTCGGGTGCTTGACCGGGTCGGTGCCGATGAGCGAGATGGTCTCGTCGCCCAGGTGGCCGGTGGACCACACGGGGCCGAACTTCGGGTGCACGAAGTTCGCACCGCGGCCGGGGTGCGGGATCTTGCCCACGTCGATCAGCTGGGTGAGCTTGCCTTCCTTCAGGTCCACCGCCGCAATCTTGTTGCTGTTGTTGGCCGCCACCATGAAGTAGCGCTTGGTGGAGTCCAGGCCGCCGTCGTGCAGGAAGCGCGCGGTGCCGATGGTGGTGACCTTGAGCGCGTCGATGTTCGAGTAATCCACCAGCAGGGTCTGCCCGGTTTCCTTCACGTTCACGACGAACTCGGGCTTGTAGTGGCTGCCGACGATGGAGGCCACGCGCGGTTCGGGGTGGTATTCCTGCTTGTCGACCGTCATGCCACGGGTGGCCACGATCTTCAGCGGCTCCAGCGTGTCGCCGTTCATGATCACGAACTGGGGCGGCCAGTACGAACCGGCGATGGCGTACTTGTCTTCAAAGCCCTTGTACTTGCTGGTTTCCACCGAGCGCGCTTCCAGGCCGGTGCGGATCTCGGCCACGTTGTCGGGCAGCTCCATCCACAGGTCGATCATGTTGATCTTGGCGTCGCGCCCGATCACGAACAAATAGCGGCCCGAGGCCGACAGGCGCGAGATGTGCACCGCGTAGCCGGTCTTGACGATGTTGATGATCTTCTTGGTGTCGCCGTCGATCAGCGCCACTTCGCCCGTGTCCCGCAGCGTGGTGCTGAAGATGTTGGTGATGTTGAAGTTGTTCATCTTCTTGGTCGGCCGCTTCTCCGGCGGCACGATCACCTTCCAGGTCGCCTTCATCTGCTCCATGCCGAACTCGGGCGGGGTTGGCGGCTCGTGCTGGATGTAGCGCGCCATCATGTCCACCTCTTTTTCGCTCATCTCGCCGCTGGTCTGCCAGTTCGGCATGCCGGCCGGCGAGCCGTAGGCGATGAAGACCTTGAGGTAGTCGGTGCCCTTGCCCACCGTGATGTCGGGCGTGAGCGGCTTGCCGGTGGCGCCCTTGCGCAGCACGCCGTGGCAGCCCGCGCAGCGCTCGAAATACACCTTGCGCGCCACATCGAACTCGGCCTGCGTCATGGGCGGCGCCTTGGGGTTCACGCTCTGCACCATGGGCTCGGCGCCCATGGGCGAGCTGCCCGCCTGGTAGTTGGCCTCGGGCTGGCTGACGCCCTTTTTGTCCTGCGCGTGCAGGGCGCCGGCAACCAGCATGGCCGCCATCGCGAGCGAGCTCAGGATGATCTTGGTGGGTTTCATGGGTTTTTTCTCTCCGTCTCGGATCAGCTGTGGATGTGGCCCTCTGCCCTCCAGGGGTGTCAGACCCGCTCGCCTGGCTGCTGTCCATCGCCGGTCAACGAGCTGCATGCATCGTCGGACGGTGTGCGCGCCTTGTCCTTGAACTGGTTCAAGGACTCAGGGTTTACCCCCAAGAACAATGGGTGGCACACACATAACAAGGAGAGAACCCCATGAGCGTGATGGAACACGGCCACTGGCTGGCCCCGGGCTGGCCCGGGGCCGGCGCCGCCGACAACGACCGCCCCCCCGGCCTGGTGACGCTGGTGGGCGCCGGCCCCGGCGACCCCGAGCTGCTCACCCTGAAAGCGGTGAAGGCCCTGCAGGCCGCGAAGCTGGTGCTGTACGACCACCTGGTGAGCCCGGCCGTGCTGGACTTCCTGCCGCCCGACGCCGACCGCGTGTACGTGGGCAAGGAGTCGTCACACCACACCCTGCCCCAGGCCTCGATCATCGAACTCATGCTGCGGCTCGCGCGCAGCGGGCGCGCGGTGCTGCGCCTCAAGGGCGGCGACGGCTACATCTTCGGCCGCGGCGGCGAAGAGGCCCAGGCGCTGGCCGCGGCCGGCATCCCCTTCACCGTGGTCCCCGGCCTCACCGCCGCGCAGGGCGCCGCCGCCTCGGTGGGCATACCGCTCACCCACCGCGACCACGCCTGCGCGCTCGTGCTGGCCACCGGCCACACGCGCGACGCGCGCGGCCTCGACATGGACTGGCCCATGCTCGCCCGTCCCCGCCAGACCGTGGTGCTTTATATGGGCGTCCACAACCTGCCCGAGATCTGCCGCCAGCTGATCGCCCACGGCCTGCCGGCGCACACCCCGGCCGCGCTGGTGGAAAAAGCCACCCTGCCCGAGGAGCGCTGCATCACCGGCACCCTGGCCGACCTGCCCCAGCTCGCGCTGGCCCATGGCGTGAAGCCGCCGGCCCTCATCGTGGTGGGTGGTGTGGTGGGCCTGCGCGCCCAGCTCGCGCCCCCACCCGCCCGCCAGCAGGCGCCCCTGGCCACGGCCTTGGGCTGACAAACCTGGCGCCCGCACCGGGCGCGACCGGTCCGCACCGTGGTGGGGCACGAATATTGCTGCACCCCGCTTTGCATGACCCCCACCGCCCTGCCCCTGAAATCGGGCCTCAATTTCCTCATCGCCGCCAAGCGCTGCGAGATCGACGCCCTGCGCCAGCTCTCGCTCACCAGCGCGCTGGTGAACGTGACCGGCCGGCTGATCCACGGCCTGCAGCGCGAGCGTGGGCTGTCCAACCTGTTTCTGGGCTCGCAGGGCACCCGCTTCGCCGAGCCGCGCCAGCAGCAGATCGCCGACTGCCAGGCCACCGAAGCCGAGCTGCGCCGCTGCTTCGACAGCCTGGACACCCAGGCCGCGCACCTGGGCCACGGCGCGCGCCTGTTCAGCCGCATCGCCTACGCGCTGCAGGGGCTGGACGCCCTGCCCGCCCTGCGCGAGCGCATCGACACCCAGGCCTGGACGGCACGCGAATCCACCGAAGCCCTGGTGCGCCTGATCGCCGCCCTGCTGGCGGTGGTGTTCGAAGCCGCCGACAGCGCCAGCGACCCCGCCATCTCGCGCCAGCTGGTGGCCCTGTTCAACTTCATGCAGGGCAAGGAATTCGCCGGCCAGGAGCGCGCCACGGGCTCGGCCCTGTTCGCCAGCGGCCTGGCCAGCGGTGCCGAGCAGCAGCGCCTGCTGCACCTGATCGACTCGCAGGAGCGCTGCCTGCAGGTGTTCAAGGAATTCGCCAGCGACGAGCTGGCCACGCTCTGGGCCAGCGCCGACCGCGACACCGTGTCCGCCCGCGCCGAACTCGAGCGCATGCGCCGCGTGCTGTGCACCGCCCCCCACGGCAGCGCGCTCGACGCCAACCAGAGCCAGCCCTGGTTCGACTGCTGCAGCCTGCGCATGGACCGCATGAAAACGGTGGAAGACCGGCTTGCCGACAGCCTGCAGCGCCTGTGCGAGCACAAGACCCAGGCCGCCCTGGCCGAGCTGCTGGCCTTCCAGAGCCTGCACCCCGCCGCCACCGAGCCGGCCGACGCACTCTCGTTCTTTCACGACCCGGTGCCCGAGCACGTGAGCGGGCCCGGCCCGGCGCAGGGCTACGGCGCGCAGCTCGACCGCTCCATCCTCGACCTGGTGCAGGACCAGGCGCGCCGCCTGCAGGCCATCAGCGACGAGCTCGACACCGTGCGCGCCAGCCTCAACGAGCGCAAGCTGGTGGAGCGCGCCAAGGGCCTGCTGATGGCGCACCGCAACCTGAGCGAAACCGAAGCCCACAAGACCCTGCGCCAGATGGCCATGAACCAGAACCGCCGCCTCATCGACGTGGCCGAAGCGGTGCTGTCCATGGCCGAGGTGTTGCCCGAACGGCGGCGCTGAAACCGGTGCGCACGGCGCTGCCGTGCTGCGGCGCACAAAACCCGTGCCCCCTCAGGGCCGATGCACCAAGCTGAAGCCCCCGCACCGGGTCCCCGCCCCTTCCAGCCCCGTTTCGCCGACATCCGGTGACGCCGAGAATCTCTTTTTTCCTTCAATAACAAAGATCTTTCCGTCGAACCGCTGCAGAACCCGAGACCTGGCACGGTCTCTGCTTAGTACTCAGCAACGGGACCTGCGCCAACGGCGGCGCAAACCCCGAAGTCTTCCCAGACACAGGACAACGGCGTCCATTTCCAGCCAGCGCAGCGCAGGCCAGGAAATGGGCGCCGTTTTGTTTTTGGCCACCGATTTTTTTCATCAGCAAGGAGTTGGACATGACCGCAGACACCACCACCCCGATCGCTGCCGCCAGCCCGGCCGACGCCGGCACCCCGGCCCAGGCCTCGCGCCGCGACTTCATCAAGAAGGGTGCGGCCACCGCCACCTTCTTTTCCACCCTGGGCCACAGCGGCGTCTGGGCCGCCGGCTCCGACGCGCCGGAAAAGACCGAGGTCAAGATCGGCTTCATCCCCCTGACCGACTGCGCCAGCGTGGTGATGGCGGCCGAACTCGGCCTGGACAAGAAATACGGCGTGAAGATCATCCCCACCAAGGAAGCCAGCTGGGCCGGTGTGCGCGACAAACTCGTCAACGGTGAGCTGGACTTCGCCCACGTGCTCTACGGCCTGATCTACGGCCTGCAGCTCGGCACCGCCGGGCCCAAGAAGGACATGGCCATCCTGATGAACCTGCAGCAGAACGGCCAGGCCATCACACTGTCGAAAAAGCTGGCGGAAAAAGGCGCCGTGGACGGCCCCTCGCTGGCCAAGCTGATGGCCACCGAGAAGCGCGAATACACCTTCGCCCAGACCTTCCCCACCGGCACCCACGCCATGTGGCTCTACTACTGGCTGGCCAGCGCCGGCATCGATCCGATGAAGGACGCGCGCGCCATCGTGGTGCCCCCGCCCCAGATGGTGGCCAACATGCGCGTGGGCAACATGGACGGCTTCTGCGTCGGCGAGCCCTGGAACCACCGCGCCATCATGGACGGCATCGGCATCACCGCCAACACCACGCAGGACATCTGGAAAGACCACCCCGAAAAGGTGCTGGGCACCACGGCCGATTTCGTCGCCAAGAACCCCAACACCGCGCGCGCCGTGACGGCCGCCATCCTGGAAGCCGGCAAGTGGATCGACGCCGGCCTGCAGAACAAGAACAAGATGGCCGAAACCATCGCCCAGCGCTCGTACGTGAACACCGGCGTGGACGCGATCAACCAGCGCATCCTGGGCCGCTACCAGAACGGCCTGGGCAAGACCTGGGACGACCCCAACCACATGAAGTTCTACAACGACGGTGCGGCGAACTTCCCCTACCTGTCCGACGGCATGTGGTTCCTCACCCAACACAAGCGCTGGGGCCTGCTCAAGAGCCACCCCGACTACCTGGCCGTGGCCAAGGCCGTCAACCGCATCGACATCTTCAAAGAGGCCGCCAGCGCCAGCAAGACATCGCTGCCCAAGTCCGAAATGCGCAGCGCCAAGTTCATCGACGGCGTGGTGTGGGACGGCAAGGACCCAGCGAAGTACGCCGACTCATTCAAGATCAAAGCTTGAGCTTTGATGCCCCCCGCGCCGGCCGTTGGCCGTCACCCCCCGGAGGGGGGCAACGCTGGCGGCCCGGCGAAGCCGGTTCCGCGGCGTTCTTGGATTGAAGGCACCTCGCTCGTTTGAAGGCATTTCGCTCGTTGCACTGAAAGGACATCCACCATGGTCAGCGCCGTATTTCATTCACCGCTGGAGGCCATCGCGCCGCCCGCCAACTCCCATGCCAGCCCCATTGGAAGAGCCATGAGCGCACCCCACGCCAATGCCCCCGTCGCCGACACCGTGGCGCCCGCCGCGGTCAGCGCCCGCCCTTCGGCCGCGAGCCGTGATTTCCGCGGTTTCTGGATGGCGGTGTTGCCGCCCATCATGGGCCTGGCCTGCCTGGTGCTGATCTGGCAACTGATCGCCAGCACCAGCAACAGCGGCATCCCCAAACCCGCCGAAACCTGGGCGCAGGCGGTGCAGGTGTTCTCCGACCCGTTCTACCGCGAAGGTCCGAACGACCAGGGCATTGGCTGGAACGTGCTGGCCTCGCTGCAGCGCGTGGCCATTGGCTTCGGCATGGCGGCGCTGGTGGGCATTCCCGCCGGTTTCGCCATCGGCCGCTTCGAGTTTCTGAGCCGCATGTTCAACCCGCTCATCAGCCTGCTGCGCCCGGTGTCGCCGCTGGCCTGGCTGCCGATCGGCCTGCTGGTGTTCAAGGGCGCCAACCCGGCCGCCATCTGGACCATCTTCATCTGCTCCATCTGGCCCATGATCATCAACACCGCAGTGGGCGTGCAGCGCGTGCCGCAGGACTACATGAACGTGGCCCGCGTGCTCAACCTGAGCGAATGGAAGATCTTCACCAAGATCCTGTTCCCCGCCGTGCTGCCCTACCTGCTGACCGGCGTGCGCCTGGCGGTGGGCACGGCCTGGCTGGTGATCGTGGCTGCCGAGATGCTGACCGGCGGCGTGGGCATCGGCTTCTGGGTCTGGGACGAGTGGAACAACCTCAACGTCTCCAGCATCATCATCGCGATCTTCGTCATCGGCATCGTCGGCCTGATGCTCGAATTCGCCCTGATCAAACTCGCGACCCTGTTTACGTTTGAAGAGGTAAAGGCCTGACCCACCCCCGCGCCGCGCCCAAAGGCGCGTCACCCCCTCAAGGGGACGCCACCAGCGGCCCGGCAAAGCCGGTTCCGCGGTGGCCCCCGAACAAGGAGCTTCCCATGAGCAACAACCTGACGACCAAGTACATCGACATCCAGCACGTCGAACAAACCTTCAAGACCAAGAAAGGTCTGTTCCCTGCGCTCAAGGACATCAACCTGACCGTGGCCAAGGGCGAGTTCGTCACGCTCATCGGCCATTCGGGTTGCGGCAAGTCCACCTTGCTCAACCTGATCGCCGGCCTGACCACGCCCACCCATGGCGTGCTGCTCTGCGCCGACCGCGAGATCGCCGGCCCCGGCCCCGAGCGCGCGGTGGTGTTCCAGAACCATTCGCTGCTGCCCTGGCTGACCTGCTTTGAAAACGTCTACCTCGCCGTGGAGCGCGTGTTTGCCGCCACCGAAAGCAAGGCCCAGCTCAAAGCCCGCACCGAGTCCGCGCTGGCCCTGGTGGGCCTGACCGCCGCGGCGCAGAAGCGCCCCGGTGAAATTTCCGGCGGCATGAAGCAGCGCGTGGGCATTGCCCGGGCGCTGTCGATGGAGCCCAAGGTGCTGCTGATGGACGAACCCTTCGGCGCGCTCGACGCGCTGACCCGCGCCAAGCTGCAGGACGAGCTGCTGGAGATCGTGGCCGCCACGCAGGCCACCGTGGTCATGGTGACGCACGACGTGGACGAGGCCGTGCTGCTGTCCGACAAGATCGTGATGCTGACCAACGGCCCGGCCGCCACCATCGGCGAAGTGCTGGCGGTGGACCTGCCGCGCCCGCGCAACCGCGTGGCCCTGGCCGACGACCCGCAGTACCAGCAGTACCGCAAGGCCGTGATCGACTTCCTCTACACGCGCCAAGCGCACGTGGAAAAGGTGGCTTGAATTGCCCCACCCCCGCCGCGCTTCGCGCGACCCCCTCCAGGGGGCGATGCGTGTGGCCCGGCGAAGCCGGTTCCACCGCATCCTGGGCCAGGCATTTCACGCCGGAAGGGCGTCTTTCGCCAACCCAAAAAGGGGCATGCTTTCGGGCATGCCCCTTTTTTCACGCATGGCGGGATGGGTATCACCGCCATGGTGCAAAAACCCGCATCCACCGCCCGGCCAACGCCCACGAGACGGGCATGGAATTTGCTGAACAGTGCACAAGGCTAACGAAGGCCTTGCTCGATGCTCCGAGTCGCCCGCCCTGGGCGATCTGCAGCGCCCCATCCATGGCACCTTGCCGCCTGGCACGGGGCCGCGGCATGGGTTTCAATTCCCCACCCCTCTCTCACAAAAGGTCCAAGCCATGGCGGGCTTCCGTACGTTCCTGAAAAGCGGGCACACACCCACCCTGTTTGCCGCGTTCTTCTACCTCACGTTCTCGTTCGTGATCTGGGTCATGAACGGCGCGATGGCGCCCTTCATCAGCGAAGAGTTCAACCTCACGCCGGCCCAGAAGGGCCTGCTGCTGTCCATCCCCATCGTGGCCGGCGCGATCATGCGGTTTCCGCTCGGCCTGCTCGCGCAGTACGTGGGCCGCAAGACGGCCACCCTGGTCGAGCTGGCGCTGATCTGCTTCACCATGTCGTACGGCTACTTCTTCGTGAGCAGCTACGACGACATGCTCAAGATGGCCCTGCTGCTGGGCGTGGCGGGCGCCAGTTTCGGCGTGGCCATGTCGCTGGGCTCGGGCTGGTACCCGCCCAAATACAAAGGGCTGGCCATGGGCCTGGTGGGTGCGGGCAACGGCGGCACCGCCATCGCCGCGCTGCTGGCCCCGCCGCTGGCGCAGGCCTACGGCTGGCAGACGGTGTACGGCTTCGCGGCCATCGCCTCGCTGGTGCCCATGCTGGTGGTGGCCTTCATGGCCAAGGAGCCGCCCGACCGCGACCAGCACGCCGGCCTGCGCCAGCACCTGGACTGCCTGCTGGAAAAAGACGGCTGGGTGTTCAGCCTGATCTACATCGTCACCTTCGGCGGCTTCATCGGCATCACCACCTTTTTGCCCACCTACTATTACGACCAGTTCGGCGTGAGCAAGGTGCAGGCCGGCCAGCTCACCATGCTGGCCGCGCTGATGGGTTCGGTGGTGCGCGTCTTCGGCGGCTGGATTTCCGACCACTGGGGCGGCGTGAACACGCTCACCGTGGTGCTGGTGGTGGTGTCGGTGGCGCTGGTGGGCGTGGGCCTGTCGGCGCACTCCATCGTGCTGACCACGCTGCTGCTGATCGTCTGCTTCGCCGCGCTGGGCGCGGGCAACGGCGCGCTGTTCCAGCTGGTGCCGCTGCGCTGGCCCACCTCCACGGCCGTGGCCGGCTCCATGATCGGCGAGATCGGCGCCCTGGGCGGCGGCCTGGTGCCGGCCATGATGGGCCAGTCCAAGCAGCACACCGACAGCTTCCTCACCGGCTTCATCGTGATGGCGGTGTTCTCGCTGCTGATGCTGGCCGTGATGCGCAAGATGCAAGTGCGCTGGACCAGAACTTGGGCGGAAAAGGGAGGCCGCGCGCGAAGCGCGTGATCTGCGCAACCAAGAGGACGTGGCGCACCTGGCCGCGTCCCCATTCAGCTCCAACCACGAACATGAGGAGTTCACATGAATCCAGCAACGCTGCAACTGCTCGCCAAATTCCGCAAGCTGTCCGGGCGGCAAGGCAGGCCCTTCGATGTGATGCGGTTCGTGGAAGACGCGGCCTATGCCCGTGAGTGCCTGGCGCTCACGCTGAACACCGAAGACGAAGAGCTGTTGCTCGTGGGCCTGCAGCTGCAGCAGGCCATGGGCCTGAGCAGACCCACCGCCACGCCGTCGCCGACCGCAACGGCCAGCCCACCACCCCCACCCGCCGCAGAGCCACCCGCCACCCCACACAACACCTACATCGGCCGGCTGCGCTGAACCGCAGCGCCATTGCCGAGGGACCGAAGGGGCGCGCGCAGCGCCTGACTCAGATCGGGTCGCCCAGCAGCTTGGACAGCGCCGCAATGTTCGCCGCGCTGGGGACTTGCGGCTTCATCTCGTCTTCCAGGGCCGTGGCGTTTTCGTGCGCCTGGATGGTGTTGACCATCTCGTACTGGCTTTCCCAGGTGATGGTCTTGCCCGGCGGGCAGAGGTCACGCAGGGTGCCGAACCAGTAGTAGCCATCGGTGCCACCAAAGAGCTTGTCGATGCCGCCGGCATCACCGGGTTTGAGCCCGTGGGCCGACAGCACCAGGTTGAGCTTGTGGTGGGAGACCGAATAACGCATGGAATTTCCTGTGGTGGTGGCAAGAGACGGGCGCTGCACACGCAGACGGATCGTCGGGGCCGGCGATTTTACGGGCACCGCCCGCGATGCATCGGGGCGCACGGCCCCGGGCCTGACCGGCGCCCCGCACGAAAGGCCGGCGAAAACCTCAAAGGACCCAGTGCTTTGGCCCGGCGCTTTAATCCGACTATATTTGTCAACCATGAACGACGCCACCACGACCCCCACCCCGCCCGGTCCCAAGACCTCGACCGACAAGAACAAGATCCGCTTCCTGCTGCTGGAAGGGATTCACCCCTCGGCCGTGGCGGTGCTGCGCGCGGCGGGCTACAGCCAGATCGAAAGCCTGCCCGGCGCCCTGCCCGACGACCAGCTGCTGGCCAAGATCGCCGACGCGCATTTCGTCGGCATCCGCTCGCGCACCCAGCTCAGCGCCGAGGTACTGAGCCACGCCCAGCGCCTCACCGCCGTGGGCTGCTTCTGCATCGGCACCAACCAGGTGGACCTGGCCGCGGCACGCGAGCGTGGCGTGGCGGTGTTCAACGCGCCGTTTTCCAACACCCGCTCGGTGGCCGAGCTGGTGCTGGCCGAGGCCATTCTGCTGATGCGCGGCATCCCCGAGAAGAACGCCGTGGCGCACCGGGGCGGCTGGCTGAAGTCGGCCAGCAATTCGTTTGAAATCCGCGGCAAGACGCTGGGCATCGTGGGCTACGGCGCCATCGGCACGCAGCTCTCGGTCTTGGCCGAGGCGCTGGGCATGCATGTGGTGTTTTTTGACGTGGCCACCAAGCTGCCGCTGGGCAACGCCAGGCCGCTCACCAGCCTGGACGAGCTCATGGCCACCGCCGACGTGGTGAGCCTGCACGTGCCCGAAACGCCCGCCACGCAGTGGATGATCGGCCCGGCGCAGATCGCGCGCATGAAGCCCAGCGCCGTGCTCATCAACGCCTCGCGCGGCACCGTGGTGCAGGTGGACGCGCTGGCCAGCGCGCTGAAAAACCAGGCCCTGCTCGGCGCCGCCATCGACGTGTTTCCCGAAGAGCCGCACAGCAACAAAGACACGTTCGAGTCGCCCCTGCGCGGCCTGGACAACGTGATCCTCACGCCGCACATCGGCGGCTCCACGCTGGAGGCGCAGGAAAACATTGGCATCGAGGTGGCGGAAAAACTGGTCAAGTACAGCGACAACGGCACCACCACATCGGCCGTCAACTTCCCCGAAGTGGCCCTGCCCGCGCACCCCGGCAAACACCGCCTGCTGCACATCCACCGCAACGTGCCCGGCGTGCTCTCCAGCATCAACCGCATCTTCTCCGACCACCAGATCAACATCTCGGCGCAGTACCTGCAGACGCGCGAAGACGTGGGCTACGTGGTGATGGACATCGACGCCGCGCACTCCGAGCTGGCGCTGGCCGAACTCGCGCGCGTGCCCGGCACCCTGCGCAGCCGCGTGCTGTTTTGAAAGCGGCCGGCACGGCGCCCACGCGCCCGCCGGCCAGCCAACAACAAAAAGCCCCAGGAGCGCCAGCGCACAGACCCGGGTTGCACCACAACCGCACGATCCGACAATGACCCTGGCGCCACACCGCGCACCCACCAGCAGGAGCCATCCATGTCCGAGCCCATGCACCCCACCGCCGCCCCCGGCACCTCGCCGGGCGATGAACCCGACCTGACCAACACCGAGCTGGTGCAACTGCGCATGCGCGTGATTGCCCTGGAAAACATGGTCGTCGCCCTGCTGGCCGACGCGACACCCCGGCAGCAGGCCCTGGCCCGCGAAATGGCCAGCTACATCTCACCCCGGCCAGGCTACACGCCCCACACGCTCACCATCCACGCGGCCGACCAGATGCGCAGCCTGGTGGACCGCGCGGACCGGTTTCAGCCGATGCAGGGGAATTGAGCGGGTTGCTGGCCGAGGCCGCAAGGCGGGGGGGGGGGGTCACGGCGGGTGAATGGAGAGGCCCCCCGCTTTCACGGCCGGCTACCGGGGCCGAAAGAGCCGGTACGGTGACTTGGCGCGGGGGCTGGCCGTGACGATGGCAACGGCCCGCTGGACGTGAGGGAGCGTTCGGATGAAGGCCTCGATCTCGGCAGCTTGCGCCGCATGGGACACGCAACCTTCGACGTAGACCACGCGCCCCTGAACGGTGACCCAGAGCGACGTGTTCGGGAACGGCAAACGCTCTCGAACGGCGGCCTGAATGCTCTCGGCGATGTCGCGGTCATACGCGTAGGCGTTCGGGCGCTCGCACTCCTTGGCCAGCCAGCAAGTGGTGCCCTTCTCGGCGCGGCGATGCGATTGCGCCTGGCGCTCAGCTACCGTGACGCGAGGGCCAGCGGGTTCCGGGCAATCTGCGACGGCGCTCGAAATCTTGAAGAACGGATCGCCGAACCAATTGCGCAAGTCGTGTGCGGACGCACCCAAGGCGACCGGGAAGGCCAGCATCGCTGCTGCGGCGATTGAGCGCAACGAGCGAGCCATTCGAGGTCTAACGAAGCTGGGCAAAAACCCCATGGCCAGCCACGGGCTGGCGCATGAGAGCGGTCTGCTGGATGGCCATGGCGTTGAGCCCAACACAGTCTCCACTGCACACCCACCTTGTGCGGACCGTTTTGGCCACCCACTGCGGGCCGAAAAACCGGGGCGGTTCTGTCCACGAAACGGAACAACTCCGGTCGCTCAAAAGTCGCATGCAAGTCGATCAATTCAGAGAAGTGACCTGAGAGGCGTCTTTGTACTCTTGCTCAAGGGCCAGCAACTTTTTGGGCAATTTGACTCCATCGCGGCGGGCGATGGCAAACATGGCTCTTTGGGTGAAGCCTCCGAGAATCTTTCCCTGATCGTCGAGCGCTTGCCAGTCTTCGACGTCGTCCGCGCTGCAACGATAGACGCGATCGAGATGCCCGACATGTGTCACCGGCTTTGTGACCAGACGAACCCTGAGTTCTTCTTCGTCGAGCGCTTCCAGCACTTCCGCCCAAAGGTGTTCAACCTGGTTGGAATTGCTGACGAACCGAAGCTTGACGACCAAACTCTCGTTGGCGGCGCGGGCGAGGCCGAGGAACTGTCCCCGGGTCTGCTTCGCCTTTTCAAGCGCTTCGATCATCAATGGGTCATCCGGGCTGGTGTGCATGGGCGGGAACTCTGACCGGGACGCGCGCCAACGCACGAACAGCCAAACAGCCACGACACAGCCGATGGCGACGAGGATGCCGGGATCAACGAGCATGAAGATGCCTACCGTTGGAGCTCAGCCGACCAAGCCCGCGCTGGGGGCTCGGGCGGCTGCAGCGAATGGTTATGCCGCTCGCGATGAAGTGAAGTTGGTTATTCATACCTTCGATCCGGAATACTGCACGCCACCTGCAAATCCACAGAACCATTGAGCATTGCGAGTCCATTCGCCGTTTTGGATCGTTATGTATCGCATGTCACAGCGACAGGACGACCCTTTTCAAAGTAGCAGGTAAATAAGAAGCCCGAATTATCCGTAAGACACTCGAAAGTTATATCCCACGGATTGGTACCAATGCCATCAAGAGGAACACCCAGCCCTGCAAATCTTAGTGCGCTACGCCACTGCATTGGAAATGCCACACCCATCATTTTTTCATAATCGGGAATAAGTAAATTCCTAGCCTTATCAAAGGTAGCATCAAGATCACTAACCACTGCTTTATAGAAGGCTTCTTGTTCATTCGAGGGTGGGTTGGCAGCTTCTGTGTCAAATGACACAGTCAATTCATCAGGCAAGTACGCGTCATGCCTCCAATAATGCCCTTTTTTACCTTTCCGCAAAATTAGCGTACCGAACGTAGGATGCTCGATGCTCACACCTTCATTACCACGCCACAATCGCTTCAGGAATTTCATCATCAGTGGACCTAACGTAATGCAGTTCGTCGTCTAATCTGGAGAAACCAGACCAGACGACAGGATAAACACGGGCCAGTGCAAGCCCACCGCAGGTCGATGCACACAGCTTTGCCGCCCCATGAAGCCTGTCACCGCATCTGTTGAATCAGGTGCGGGAATTGATTCGTTACAAACACTATAGCCTCCAACTCTCACGCCGATCACGCCAGCGAGCAGGCGCCCCCAGCCAACGCGCCACCCGCGCGCAGCGCGGCCTTATCCATCTTTTCGCCCCCCGCCCAGCCCGGCGATCACCCTGGCCAGGGTGCGAACCCCTTGCTGAATCTGGTCGAGGCCAAGACTGGCGTAGCCCAGGGTCAGGCCCGCTGGCCGATCCGGTCCGTGCGCCGTTGGCCGGGCATACAGCGCAGACACCGGGTAGATCCCCACGCCTTCGGCGCGCGCGGCCGCCACCAGCGCGGGCTCGTCCTGCGGCCGCAGAAAGGGCAGCCACAGCACCACGTGCAGCCCGGCCGCGGCGCCTGACACGTGGGCCTCGGCGGGCAGGTGGCGCGCGATGGCGTCGAGCAGGGCGGTGCGGCGCCGCTCGTTCTCGCGCCGCACCCGCCGCACGTGGCGCTCGTAGGCCCCGCTCTCGATCAAGGCCGCGAGCACGCGTTGTTCCAGCAAGGGCGCGTGGCGGTCGGCCAGCCGCTTGGCTTGGCGGAACACGGGCACCAGCTCGGGTGGCAACACCAGGTAGCCGAGCCGCAGTTGCGGCGAGAGCGCCTTGGAGAAGGTGCCGACGTAGATCACGCGGCCATCGGTGTCGATGGACTGCAGCGCGTCGATCGGGCGCTGGCCGTAGCGGAACTCGCCGTCGTAGTCGTCCTCGACGATCCAGGCCTGTTGCCGTTGCGCCCATTGCAGCAGCTCGACGCGCCGGCCGATGGGCAACACGCCGCCCAGCGGGAACTGGTGCGAGGGCGTCACGTAGGCCAGGCGGGCGACACCATCCCCGGGCAGGCGGGTGGTCTGCAGGCCGTGTTCGTCCACCGGGGTGGGCAGCGCTTTGGCGTCGGTGGCCTCGAAGCAATGCCGTGCCATCGGGTAGCCCGGCTCTTCGAAGACGAAGGCGTCACCCGGGTCGAGCAGCAGCCGGGCGCTCAGGTCGATGGCCTGCTGCGAGCCGTGCACCACCAGGATCTGTTCGGGGTCGCAGGCGAGCCCTCGCGCCCGCCGCAGGTAGCCTTGCAGGGCGCGGCGCAGCGCCGGGTCGCCCTCGGGCGCGCCGTAGCACAGGCTGGGCTGTCGGCGCAGCAGCTCGGCCTGGTAAGCGCGCCGCCAGACCAGGGCGGGAAAGTCGCGCGAGGCCACGGCGCCGTACAGGAAGTCGATGCGGGCCGGCTCGGCGGGCGGCGGCGCCGGCTGGGCCATGCCCGCCACGCGGCGACCGAACCCGGACAGGTCGGGCGCACGCCGGGCGCGCCGGCCCGGCGCGGGCGCCGCCGGTGGCGCCAGCGGGCCGGTGACGCGGGCCGCCCGCCCGGTGGCGGTGAGCAGGAAACCCTCGGCCGCAAGCTGCTCGTAGGCGGCGGTGACGGTGGTGCGCGAAACGCCCAGATCGGCCGCCAGCGCCCGCGTGGACGGCGCCCGGGCGCCGGGTGGCAGCGTGCCGTCGGCGATCTGGGCGCGCAGCAGGTTGTAGATGCGGCGCCCGGCCCCGGTGGCCCCGGTGGCGCCGGTGCGGTGGGTCGAGGAGTTGGCTGGCGGGTTTGAAATCTGGCCCATATTAATTTCAGAAAACTGGTTCTTCTCATTGTGCCGGTTGTGCGCCACAGTGGTGCCCGATCACCACCACGCAGCCCCACCGATCCACCATGTACATCCCACCGCACTTTGCCCAGACCCGGCCCGAGGAACTGCAACGCATCGTCCGCGAACACCCGCTGGGCGTGCTGGTCACGCAGAGCGACGCAGGCCTGGACGCCGACCACCTTCCGTTCGAGTTCGACCCGGCCGCGGGCACGCACGGCGCGCTGCTGGCGCATGTGGCCCGCGCCAACACGCTGTGGCAGCGCTGCCCCACCGGGTCTGCGGTGATGGTGGTCTTTCGCGGCGCCGAGGCCTACATCTCCCCCAACTGGTACCCGAGCAAACACGAGGCGCACCGCCAGGTGCCGACCTGGAACTACGAGGTGGTGCACGCCCACGGCATCCTCACCGTGCGCGACGACGAGCGCTTCGTGCGTGGCCTGGTGGCGCGCCTGACGCGCAAGCACGAGGCGGCCGAACCCCGGCCCTGGAAGATGGGCGACTCCGAGCCCGGGTTCATCGACGGCCTGCTGCGCCACATCGTGGGCATCGAGATCACCATCACCTCGCTGGTGGGCAAGGCCAAGCTCAGCCAGAACAAGGACCGCCGCGACCGCCTCCAGGCCGCCGACACCCTGGCCGAACGCGGCCACGGCGAGCTGGCGCAGTTGATGCGTTCGAGCGGCTGAGACGCGCCGCAGCATGCCGTTCATCGCCTACCGGTTCACCGCAAGGAGACGAACGCTTTGCCCTATTTCGGCAAGAACAGCAGCCAATAAACCAGCAGCAGGTTGAACAGCACGCTGAAGCCCAGCAGCAGTTTCCACAGCATGGTCGGGTCGCGCTGCAGCAGGGCCGAGGCCGGGGGCACCGTGAGCGGGCGTGAGGCGCCGCGCTCCAGCGCGAGCAGGAATTCCTCCGCAGTCTCGAAGCGCAGCGACTTGTCGCGCGCCACGGCCTTCTGCAGCACGTGGTCGAGCCAGATGGGCACTTCGGGGTTGTGGCGGCTGGGGGCGGTGGGGTCGCGGTAGTAGCGACCCACCTGGTAGGGCAGCACCTCGCCGTAGGGCAGCTTCCCGGTGAGCAACTGGTAGAGCGTGACGCCGAGCGCGAACAGGTCGCTCTGGGCGTCGGGCAGTTCGGGCTCGCCTTCGGTGGCGCTGCCGTTGGCGGCCTTGCCGTGGTGGCCCCACTGTTCGGGGTTGACGAAGCTGGGGGTGCCGGCGTGCAGGCGGCGCATGCTCTCGGGCTCGCGCCCGGTGAGGGCCACGCCAAGGTCGAGCACGCGCAGCACGCCGTCGTCGCCCTGGTGCAGGTTGGCGGGTTTGATGTCGCGGTGGATCACGCCCTGGCGGTGCAGCAGGCCGAGCACGCGCAGGGTCTGCATGGCGACGCTGACGGCCTGCCCCGGCCCGAGCTTTTGCTGGCGGTCCAGCAGTTGCTGCAGGGTTTCGCCGCTGTGCCAGTCGTACAGCAGGTAACAGGCGCTGCGCGGCTGGCGGTTGGGCAGGTGGTCGTGGATGGCCACCAGGTGGCCGGCCGCGCGCGAGGACATCATGCGTTTGGCGAGCCAGGCTTCGTGCGCGAGCATGGCGCGCTCGTCCTGGTCGTGGGCGCGCGCGGGGTGCAGTGTTTTGAGGGCGTAGAGCGTCTGGGTCTGCGGGTCGCGCACCTGGTAGAGCAGGTTGATGCCGTTGTCGGCCACGGTGGCGGTGACGGTGAGGCCGTCGATGCTCTCGCCCACCTTGAGTTTGTGCGGCACGGGCAGGCTCTGGGCGGCGCGGCCGGCGTCTTGCAGGTTGGGGCCCTGCAGATCGAGCACGCGCACCACCATGGCGGTGACGTTGTCGTCGCTGCCGGCGGCCAGGGCCTCGGCCACCAGGCGCTCGGCGGCGGGCTGGGCGCCTGCGGCCTGCCCGGCGGGGGCGGCGCACTCGGCGATCCGGCGCTCGGAGAGCTTGCCGTGCACGCCGTCGGTGAGCATGACGAAGGTGTCGCCCACCTGCAGGTCGCCCTGCAGGTAGTCCACCACGAGGTGGTCTTCCAGGCCCACGGCGCGCAGCAGCTGGTGGCGCATGTCGGGGTGGTTCACGACGTGGTCGTGCGTGAGCAGCAGGGTCTGGCCTTCGCGCAGCAGGTAGCAGCGCGAGTCGCCCACGTGGGCCACGGTGTACGACTGACCGCGCAGCACCAGCGCCGTGAGCGTGGTCAGGCCCATGGCGGGCTGGCGGCGGTGGTTGGTGCCGGTGAGCCAGGTGTTCTGCGCGCCGATGATGCGGTCGAGCGCGACGGTGGTGTCCCAGGTTTCGGGCGTGTCGTGGTAGCTGCGCACCAGACTGGTGACCGTCGTCTGCGCCGCCTCGCCGCCCATGCCACCGGTGCTCACGCCGTCGGCGATGGCGACGATGGAGCCCATGTCTTCCTGCCCTGCGGGCGGCAGCATGGCGGCGCAGAAGTCTTCGTTCTTCTCTTTGCGGCCGGTCTGGCAGACAAAGCCAATATCTATATGAAAGGCCATGCGTTCAGCCCATCAACATCTGCATGCTGCGTTCGTACTGGGCCGACAGCTGCTCGAAATCGTCGAGCAGGCTTTCGCTGGCCGCCGCCAGGCCTTCCAGGCGCAGCAGGCGGTCGCGCCCGGCCGGGCGGCGCACGTGGTCGGCGCCGGTCACCACCTGCTGCCAGCCCTGGGCGGCGGACTCCAGGGTGCGGCGGATCTCGGGCGTGGACAGGGGCAGGCCGTTCAGGTAGGCCAGGCCCTGCTCGAAGGCCTGGCGCGCGGCCTCCATGTCGGCCTGGTGCTGCCGCTGGGGCGCGTCGGGCTCCAGCACGCCGAGCAGCGCCGCCTTGGCAAAGCGCTGCGAGAGCATGCGCTGGCGCCCGGCCATGTTGAGCATGCGCAGCGGCGCCACGCTGCCGGCGCTTTCCAGGCTGGCGGTGAGGCGGTCGGCGTCTTGCAGCAGGCGCTCGGCCAGGGCGTTGATGGGCGCGAGCTGGTCCAGCGCGGGCTCGGCTTTCAGGGCTTTCTTGAGTGCCTTCCAGGTGGCCACCACCTGGGCCAGCAGGTCGCCGAAGGTGGGCTGCGAGAGGTTTTTTCCGAGCAGCGCGAGGTTGGCGTCGATGCGCTGGGCCGAGTCGGTCTGCAGCGCCAGGTGCTGCGCCACCTGCACGCCCGCCAGCCGCAACAGCCAGTGTTTGACGAGGCGCTGCGAGAGCATGCGCAGCTGGCCAGAGCGGTTCACGCCTTCGGCGAAATGGGCCGACTGGATGATGTGCTGCGCCACCTGGCCCAGGCGCTGGTTGCTGTGCATGGACGCGGTGCGCAGGATCTCGAAGGCGCCGTCGTCTGACACTTGGCGCGCGCTCATGAGGATGCCCTTGGCGCGCTCCACGGCCTTGCGTTCTTCGAAGCGGGTGGACACGTCGCGCAGCTCTTCGAGCAGGGCCTGCTCGCGTTTGAAGCGCGCCTGCGCGAGCTGCATGAGTGGGCGCAGGCGTTGCGCGCCGTAGCCGCCGACCACGTAGGCGTGCACGCCCGACTCGGTGGCGCGCACGATGTGCGCGGCATCGCCATCGTTGGTGAACACCAGCACCGGCAGCGGCGACACCTCGGCCAGGGTCTGCGTGGCCTTGAACAAGGCGTCGTCGGGCTGGGGGGCCTGCACCACCACCAAACTTGGTGCATGGCGCACCACGCTCTGCACCAGCTGGCTGCAGGCATCCACCACCGCCAGCACTTGGGCGCCCGCGGCCTCCAGGTCGTTCACCAGCGGCTGGCGGGCCGGCCCATCACACAACAAAACCACAGAAACATGCATATGAATCAAAGACTTGGGTAAACAGCGTGCGCCCCGAAAGGCGGCACAGACCAGGCGCCAAGAATGCCTGAAAAAGAGGGGCCTGGGCACGCTTCGTTGCGTGGCACAGGTATTGCTTAAATCACCTCGGACGTAACGACGCGTCCACCCCAGCCAATGCGCTGCGGGTTCCACGCACAACGACGTGCGTAGCTTGTCCAGGCGGCCACGAAGGCCTGTCTGGCGCCGACTGCTCGGTCGGCCCGATCGTATCCCTACCCCAATTCGTGTCCTGGCATGCGTGCGCGTTGTCGCCCGCCTCCTCGCCTGGACGCACCTCAGTTATTCACACATGAATGGAGTCCCCGCGATGAAAAAAGCAAAACTGGTGATGGTCGGCAACGGCATGGCCGGTGTGCGCACGCTTGAAGAGCTGCTCAAGATCGCCCCGGACCTCTACGACATCACGGTCTTCGGCGCCGAGCCGCACCCGAACTACAACCGCATCCTGCTCTCGCCGGTGCTGGCCGGTGAGCAGACACTGGACGAGATCGTGCTCAACGACTGGTCCTGGTACAGCGACAACGGCATCACGCTGCACGCGGGCGTCAAGGTCACCGAGGTGGACCGCATCCGGCGCGTGGTGCACGGTGTGAACGCCGCGGGCGAGCCCGTGAGCGCGCCCTACGACCGCCTGATCATGGCGACCGGCTCCAACCCCTTCATCCTGCCGATCCCCGGCAAAGACCTGAAGGGCGTGCTGGCCTACCGCGACATCGCCGACACGCAGGCCATGATCGACGCGGCCGCCACCTACAAACACGCGGTGGTCATCGGCGGCGGCCTGCTGGGCCTGGAAGCGGCCAACGGCCTGATGAAGCGCGGCATGACGGTGAGCGTGGTGCACGTCGCGCCCTGGCTGATGGAGCGCCAGCTGGACGACGTGGCCGGCAAGATGCTGCAGGCCTCGCTGGAACAGCGCGGCATGAAGTTCCTGATCGGCGCGCAGACGCAGGAACTTGTGGGCGGTGAAGACGGGCGCGTGAAGGCGATCCGCTTCAAGGACGGGACCGAGGTGCCGGCCGACCTGCTGGTGATGGCCGTGGGCATCCGCCCCAACACCGCGCTGGCCGAAACCATGCGTCTGTATGTGAACAAGGGCATCGTGGTGAGCGACACCATGCAGACCGTGACCGACCCGCGCATCTACGCGGTGGGCGAGTGCGCGGCGCACCGCGGCATCGCCTACGGCCTGGTCGCCCCGCTGTTCGAGCAGGGCAAGGTGCTGGCCACGCACCTGGCCGAGTTCGGCATCGGCCGCTACACCGGCTCGCTCACCTCCACCAAGCTCAAGGTGACGGGCATCGACCTGTTTTCCGCCGGCAACTTCATGGGCGACGACAGCACCGAAGAGATCGTGATGAGCGACCCCTCGGGCGGCGTCTACAAGAAGCTGGTGATCCAGGGCGACAAGCTGGTCGGCGCCTGCCTGTACGGCGACACGGTGGACGGCAGCTGGTACTTCAAACTGTTGCGCGAAGGCCGCACGGTCAACGACATCCGCGACAAGCTGATGTTTGGCGAGAGCCACCTGGGCGACGCCGGCCACCAGGGCCAGAGCAAGGCCGCGGCCATGGCCGACTCCGACGAGGTCTGCGGCTGCAACGGCGTGACCAAGGGCACCATCTGCAAGGCCATCAAGGACAAAGGCCTGTTCACGCTGGACGAGGTGCGCAAGCACACCAAGGCCAGCGCCAGCTGCGGCTCGTGCACCGGTCTGGTCGAGCAGATCCTGATGTTCACCGCCGGTGGCGACTACTCGGCCACGCCGAAGATGAAGGCCATGTGCGGCTGCACCGAACACGGCCACGCAGCGGTGCGCGAAGCCATCCGCACGCCGCTGCCCGACGGCAGCAAGCTGCTGACCACGGCCCAGGTGTTTGCCCACCTGAACTGGAAGACGCCCAACGGCTGCGCCAGTTGCCGCCCGGCCGTCAACTACTACCTCATCAGCACCTGGCCCAAGGAGGCCAAGGACGACCCGCAGAGCCGCTTCATCAACGAGCGCTCGCACGCCAACATCCAGAAGGACGGTACCTACAGCGTGATCCCGCGCATGTGGGGCGGCGAAACCACGGCCGACGAGCTGCGCCGCATCGCCGACGCGGTCGACAAGTACAAGATCCCGACCGTCAAGGTCACCGGCGGCCAGCGCATCGACCTGCTGGGCGTGAAGAAGGAAGACCTGGTCAACGTCTGGAAAGACATCGGCATGCCCTCCGGCCACGCCTATGCCAAGGCCCTGCGCACGGTGAAGACCTGCGTGGGCAGCGAGTGGTGCCGCATGGGCACGCAGGACTCGACCCAGATGGGCAAGGACCTGGAGCGCGCGATGTGGCGCATGTACGCGCCGCACAAGGTGAAGTTCGCCGTCTCGGGCTGCCCGCGCAACTGCGCCGAGGCCGGCATCAAGGACGTCGGCATCATCGGCGTGGACTCGGGCTGGGAGATGTACATCGCCGGCAACGGCGGCATCAAGACCGAGGTGGCGCACTTCCTCGTCAAGCTCAAGACCGCCGCCGAGGTGCTGGAGTACACCGGCGCTTTCTGCGAGCTGTACCGCCAGGAGGGCTGGTACCTAGAGCGCACGGTGCACTTCGTGAACCGCGTCGGCCTGGACTACGTGAAGAAACGCATTCTGGAAGACCACGAAGGCCGCAAGGCCCTGTGGGAACAGCTGCAGTTCGCGCTGGACGGCGAGCCCGACCCCTGGTTCGACTTCAAGGAAGCCGCGGTGGACACGCGCCAGTTCGAGGCCGTGAGCGCCCTTTCGTGAAATTCTTCAACTGCGCCATTTTTCTGAAAACCAGCGCGCCAGACACTGTGGTTTTTTTGGAAAGAAAATGCCATGAACGCCCATTTGTTTAATCGCAGAACCCTGATCGTCGCCGCCGCTGCCGGCCTCCCGCTGTTGAACGCACAGGCCCAGGTGCTGGACCTCAACGACGCCATCAACAAGGCCGGCCGCCAGCGCATGCTGTCGCAGCGCATGGGCAAGGCCTGGCTGGCGCTGGTGCACAAGACCGAAAGCGGCAGCGCGCAGGCGGTGCTCGACAAGTCGATGGCCCTGTTCGACCGCCAGCTCGTCGAGCTCAAGGCCTACGCGCCCTCGCCCGACATCCGCGACACCTACGTGAAACTCGAAGCGGCCTGGAGCGACTACAAGACCGCGCTCATCGGCACCGCGCCGGGCAAGCCGGGCGCGGGCGCCGTGCTGCAGGCCGATGCGCGGGTGCTGGCGCTGGCGCACCAGGGCACGGTGCAATACGAAGCGGCATCGGGACGCCCGGTGGGCAAGCTGGTCAACGTGGCCGGGCGCCAGCGCATGCTCTCGCAGCGCATGGCCAAGTTCTACTTCGCCGCCACGCTGCCCGTGGACGCGGCCACCGCCACGGCCGAAATCGGCAAGGCGCGCACCGAGTTCCTGAGCGCCATGGAACTGCTGCGCAACGCCCCCGAGGCCACCGACCGCATCCGCGCGGAACTGCAGCTGGCCGATGGCCAGTGGTTCTTTTTCGACCAGGCGCTGCAGCGCATGCAGACCGCGGGCGCCGCCGCCAAACCCCTGTCCGACGTGTTCGTGACGAGTGAAAACCTGCTCAGCGTGATGGACCGGGTGACCGGTCTGTACGCCGCCATCAAAACCTGAGGACTGGAAGCATCATGAGTGAATGGAAGCCCATCTGTCGCGTCGACGACATCCCCGTGCTGGGTTCGCGCCGCGTGGCGCGCGAGCAAGGCCTGGACGTGGCGGTGTTCCGCAACGACCAGAACGAGGTGTTCGCCCTGCTCGACCGCTGCCCGCACAAGGGCGGCCCGCTCTCGCAGGGCATCGTGTTCGGTACCAGCGTGGCCTGCCCGCTGCACAACTGGACCATCGGCCTGTGCACCGGCCAGGCCGCCGCGCCCGACGAGGGCTGCACACCGAAGTTCGCGGTGAAGGTGGAAGACGGCCAGGTGTTCCTGGACGCGAACGAGCTGGCCACCCAGGCCACCGATCTGACCCGCCCCATCGCCGGCCCGGCACGACGCACCACCTGCGCATGACCATGAGCACGTCCATCACCCGCTCCACCTGCCCGTATTGCGGCGTCGGCTGCGGCGTGCTCATCGAAAGCCAGGGTCACCAGATCACCGGTGTGCGCGGCGACCCGGACCACCCGGCCAATTTCGGCAAGCTCTGCACCAAGGGCACCACGCTGCACCTGACGGCCACGCCAACCATCGCCCGGCAAACCCGGTTGCTGCAGCCCATGCAGCGCCTGGCCCGCGGGACCGCACCCACGCCCGTCAGCTGGGACGCGGCGCTGGATCTGGCGACCGAGCGCTTCGCCCACACCATCGCGAAACACGGCCCCGACGCCGTGGGCTTCTACATCAGCGGCCAGCTGCTGACCGAGGACTACTACGTCTTCAACAAGCTGGCCAAGGGCCTGATCGGCACCAACAACGTGGACACCAACTCGCGCCTGTGCATGAGCAGCGCAGTGGCGGGCTACAAGCTCACGCTGGGCGCCGACGCGCCGCCCGCCTGCTACGACGACGTGAACCACGCCGACTGCCTGTTCATCGTGGGCAGCAACGCCGCCTTTGCCCACCCGGTGCTGTTCCGCCGCATCGAGGAAGCGAAGAAGAACCACCCCGGCATGCGGGTGATTGTGGCCGACCCACGCCGCACCGACACCGCCGATCTGGCCGACCTGTTCCTGCCGCTGCAACCGGGCAGCGACGTGATGCTGTTCCACGGCCTGCTGCACATCATGCTGTGGGAGGGCTGGATCGACCCCGCCTACATCGCCGCGCACACCACCGGCTTCGACGCGCTGCGGGCGCTGGTGCGCGAATGCACGCCCGAGCACGTGGCGCAGGTCTGCGGCCTGAACAAGGAAGACCTGTTCACAGCCGCCAAGTGGTTTGCCACCTCGCCGGCCACGCTCAGCCTGTACTGCCAGGGCCTGAACCAGAGCAGCAGCGGCACCGCGAAAAACGCCACGCTCATCAACCTGCACCTAGCCACGGGCCAGATTGGCAAACCCGGCGCCGGCCCCTTCAGCCTGACCGGCCAGCCCAACGCCATGGGCGGGCGCGAAGTGGGCGGCCTGGCCAACCTGCTGAGCGCCCACCGCGACCTCGCCAACCCCGAGCACCGCGCCGAAGTGGCCGCGCTCTGGGGGGTGGCCGACGTGCCTTCGAAGCCGGGCAAGACCGCGGTGGAAATGTTCCAGGCCGCGGCCGACGGGGAGATCAAGGCGCTGTGGATTGCGTGCACCAACCCGGCGCAGTCCATGCCCGACCAGGCCACCGTGCGCCAGGCGCTCAAGCGCGCCGAGTTCGTCGTGGTGCAAGAGGCCTACGCCACCGCCACCACCTGCGACTGGGCCGACCTGCTGCTGCCCGCCACCACCTGGGGCGAGAAGGAAGGCACGGTCACCAACAGCGAACGCCGCATCAGCCGCGTGCGCGCCGCCGTGCCCGCGCCCGGCGAGGCCCGGCACGACTGGCGCATCGTGGTGGACTTCGCGCAGCGGCTGGAAAAAGCCCTCCCCGTTCGGACCGAATCCAACACCGTTCGAGCAAACGGGGTCAGACCCGAATTCCGGACAGAAACCTCCGAGGCAGTCAACAACGCCGATCGAAATTCGGCTCTGACCCCGATTGCGGAGCAGCCGGAGAAAAATGCTGCACAAACCAACACGCTCTTCCCCTACCAAACCCCCGAACAGATCTGGCTCGAACACCGCGAGTCCACCCGCGGCCGCGACCTTGACATCACCGGTCTCTCCTACGAAACGCTGGAAAGCGAAGGCCCGCAGCAATGGCCGATGCGCGAAGGCGAGACCACGGGCCAGACCCGGTTGTACGAAGACGGCCACTTCCCCACCCCCGACGGCAAGGCCCGCTTCGCCGCCCTGCCCTGGCAGCCACTGGCCGAGCCGCGCGAATCGCGCTACCCGTTCTCGCTCAGCACCGGGCGCCTGCGCGACCAGTGGCACGGCATGACGCGCACCGGCACGCTCGGCCGCCTGTTTGGCCACGTGCCCGAGCCGGTGGTGCAGCTGCACCCGCAAGACATCGAACGCCGCGGCCTGAAAGACGGCGACCTGGTGCACGTGACCAGCAAGCGCGGCTCCATCCTGGTGCCGCTGCAGGCCAGCCGCGACATCGGCCTGTCGCAGGCCTTCATCGCCATGCACTGGGGGCCGGAGTACCTGAGCGGGCGCAGCAGCACGGGCGAGCCGCTGGCCGGCGTCAACGCGCTCACCACCTCGGCCTATTGCCCCACCTCGAAGCAGCCCGAGCTCAAGCACGCGGCGGTCAAGATCCTCAAGGCCGAACTGCCCTGGAACCTGCTGGCCATGGCCTGGCTGCCCGCCGACCGCGCGCTGGCGGTGCAGGCCGAGCTGCGCACGCTCATGCCCTCGTTCCCCTTCGCCTCCTGCGTGCCCTTCGGCCGTGACCGCACCGGTGTGCTGCTGCGCGCCAGCGCGCACGACGCGCCCGACACCGCCCTGATCGAACGCATCGAAACCCTGCTGGGGCTGAACACCGCCGACACGTTGCGTTACGTGGACAAACGCCTGGGCCAGCGGCGCACCGCGCGGCTGCTGCGCGAGGGCGGGTCCACACAGCTCGAAGCCTTCGTGCTGGCGGGCGACACCCGCGCCGAGGTCTGGATCAAACCCCTGCTCGCGGACGAGCTGCCCGCCGAGGGCTATGGCCGGCTGCTGCTGATGCCTGGCGCCAAAGCCCCGGTTGCCATTGTGGCCAGGAGCCGCCAGGTCTGCACCTGCTTCAACGTCAGCGAAGATGACATCGGCACCCACCTGCGGGCCTGCGATGGCAACGACGACCAGCGCCTGGCCGCGCTGCAGGGTGGGCTGAAGTGCGGCACCAACTGCGGCTCGTGCATCCCCGAGCTGCGCCGCCTGGTGCGTGCGACGCCCCACGGGCTGCAGGCCGCCTGACCCGCGGCAGGTGGCCACTTCCCATATAACGCCAGGTCATCAAGATTCCCGGACAATCGCGCACCATGGGTATCAGCCATTACATCAAGGTCATCGGTCGCGGCAAGGACGGCGCCCGTGCGATCACGCGCGAGCAGGCCACCGACCTGCTGGGCCAGGTGCTCGACGGCAGCGTGACCGACCTGGAAATCGGCGGTTTCTGCCTGGCCATGCGCATCAAGGGTGAAACCCCCGAAGAAATGGCGGGCTTCCTCGACGCGGCCCACGCCCGCTTGCGGCGCGTGCCCGACAACGGCCTCACCACCGTGGTGCTGCCCAGCTACAACGGTGCGCGCAAGCTGCCGGTGCTCACGCCCTTGCTCGGCCTGCTGCTGGCGCGCCACGGCGTGCCGGTGCTGGTGCACGGAACGGCCACCGAAGACAAGCGCGTGTTCGCCTCCAGCGTGTTCGCCGAACTGGGCATCACGCCCTCGCACGGCGTGTCCTCGCTCGCCGCGGGCGAAATCGCTTTTGCGCCCACCGAGGTGCTGAGTCCGGGCCTCAAGCGCCTGCTCGACGTGCGCCGCGCGGTGGGCCTGCGCAACCCGGCGCACAGCCTGGTCAAGCTCATGAACCCCTGCGCCGGCCGCGCCTTCATCGTCAGCAGCTACACGCACCCCGAATACGCGCTCTCCATGGCCGCCACTTTCGCCCTGACCGGCGCGCACGCCATGCTGCTGCGCGGCACCGAGGGCGAACCGGTGGCCGACGCGCGGCGCACCCCGAAGATGGCGGTGTTTCGCGATGGCGCCACCCACACCGTGCAGCCCGCGCAGGAAGGGCCGCTGGTCAGCCTGCCCGAGCTGCCGACCACGGTCGACACCGACAGCACCGCGCGCTACATCCGCGCCGTGCTCGACGGCGAACTGCCCGTGCCCACCCCCATCGCCCTGCAGGTGGAACACATCTTGCGAGAAATGCAGCGCCAGCCCGCGCTGGAGACCACGCTCGCTCAGGAGGTCACCACACCATGAACATGCCCGCCACCGTCAACGTTTCTTCCGCCACCCAGTTCAACCCGGGCACCGTCACCCTCGTCGGCGCCGGCCCGGGCGACCCGGAACTGCTCACCATCAAGGCCGCCCGCGCCATTGCCGCGGCCACCGTGCTGCTGGTGGACGACCTCGTGAGCGACGGCGTGCTGGCCCACGCCTCGCCCCGCGCGCGCATCGTTCACGTGGGCAAACGCGGCGGCTGCAAGAGCACGCCGCAGGCCTTCATCGAAAAACTCATGCTCATGGCCGCACGCGAAGGCGAGGTGGTGGTGCGCCTGAAGGGCGGCGACCCCTTCATCTTCGGGCGCGGTGGTGAAGAGGTGGAACACCTGCGCGCCGCCGGCATCGAGGTGCAGATCATCAACGGCATCACCGCCGGCCTGGCCGGCCTGACCTCGCTCGGCGCCCCGCTCACGCACCGCGATCATGCGCACGGCGTGGTCTTCATCACCGGCCACGCCAAGCCCGGCGACAGCGGCACCGACTGGCAGGCCCTGGCCGCCACCGCGCGCGACGCCAAGCTCACGCTGGTGATCTACATGGGCGTGTCCAGCGCCGAGCAGATCCAGGCCGATCTGCTCACCGGCCTGCCGGCCGACACACCGCTGGCCATCATCCAGCACGCCAGCCTGCCCCAGCAGCGCCACGCGATCACCACGCTGGGCGAGCTGCGCGCCACCATCGCCCGCGAACAGTTGGGCAGCCCGGCCGTGATCGTGGTCGGTGACGTGGTGCGCGGCGTGGCCGCGATGGATCTGCCACAGCCGCAACCGCTGTTGCTGTCGCGCGCCGCCTGAGCGGCCAGGGCGTGCTGCACCGGCCGATCGGGCTGGGCCTGCCATTCCGTTCGGCCTGAGCCTGTCGAAGCAAGCCTTTCAACAGGCTCAACCGTTGGGCGCACCCGCCGCGCGCCATGCTGGTGCGCCGCACACCGCCCGGGCAGATGCAACCATGGCCCGGCGATTGCTTGGTGTCGGCCATGACACCCCTCGCCACCCGAAGCACCACCCCATCGCACCAGGACACGCCGGACCACATCGCGGGCCTGTCACTGGTCAACCTCGCCGCGCGCCAGCGCATGCTCTCGCAGCGCATGATCCTGCAGACCGTGCTGGCCGCCAGCGGTGACGCCGGGTGGCATCGCGCCGCCCAGCGCAGCCTGCGCATGTTCACCGAAAGCCAGCAACACCTGCAGGCCACCACCGCGCAGCTCGATCCCGCCAGCGCCCGCAAGATCACCGAAACCTACCAAGGCCCGCGCGGGGTCGGCCCCGTGGTGCAGGCCTTCATGCAGCTCATGCGCAGCGCGCTCGACCAGATCGAGGCGCGCAGCCCGCGCGTGTCCGCCACCACCGCCGAGCTGGTCGGCCACACCGATCGCATCCTCGAAGCCCTCAACACCGCGACCACCGCGTTCGACGAAGTCGCCAAGGCGCACTCGGACGCCATGATGAAAGAACTGGTGGGCATCGTGGACGACATCCAGAGCGTGGCCAAGGAGGCCAAGGTGGTGAGCTTCAACGCGCAGGTCATGGCCGCGCGGGCCGGGCAACACGGCCGCGAGTTCGCCGTGGTGGCCAACGTGCTGTCGGACATCACCAGCGAGATCGACCGGCTCACGCGCAAGGCGGCGGTGCTGGCCGAGCGCAGCAGAGGACGGTGAAGCACCCCCGCCGTGCTTCGCACGTCCCCCCTCAAGGGGGCGGCACCTGCGGCCCGGCGAAGCCGGTTCCGCAGTACCCCTGGGCTTGGTCACCTCGTTCGAGTCGAATCGCCCACCGGTCCGTGCGCCTACACTGCGCGCCATGCAAGATTTCGACGCCATCGTCATCGGCGCGGGTGCGGCCGGTCTTTTCTGTGCCGGTGTCGCGGCCCAGCGCGGCCTGCGTGTGCTGCTGCTCGACCACAGCGAGAAGGTGGCGGAGAAGATCCGCATCTCGGGCGGCGGCCGGGCCAACTTCACCAACCGCGACATCGATCCGCGCGCGCCGCACAAGCACTTCCTGAGCGAGAACCCGAACTTCTGCCGCTCGGCGCTCTCGCGCTACACGCCGGCCGACTTCATCGCGCTGCTGCAGAAATACGGCATCGCCTTCCACGAGAAGCACAAGGGTCAGCTGTTCTGCGACCGCTCGGCCGAGGACCTGATCGCTCTGCTGCTGGCCGAGTGCGAGGCCGGCGGCGTGGTGCGCTGGCAACCCTGCGGCGTCAAAGCCATCCGCGTGACCGGCGATGGCAGCTACGAACTCGACACCGAGCGCGGCACGGTGGCCAGCCGAGCGGTGGTGGTCGCCACCGGTGGTCTGTCCATCCCGAAGATCGGGGCCACCGATTTCGGCTACCGCGTCGCGAAGCAGTTCGGCCTGCGCTGCGTCGAACCCCGCCCCGGCCTCGTCCCACTCACCTTTGACGGTGAGGCTTGGGCGCCTTATGCCAATCTCGCTGGACTGGCCCTGCCGGTGCAGATCGAGACCGGCGACAAGAAAAACCGGATGAGCTTCGCCGAAGACCTGCTGTTCACCCACCGCGGCCTCTCGGGCCCGGCCGTGCTGCAGATCTCCAGCTACTGGCGCGAGGGCACGCCGATCCGCCTCAACCTGGCGCCCGAGGTGGACCTGCCCGCGGCCCTGGCGCGCGCCAAGGCCACGTCCCGCAAGCTGATCGCCAACGAACTGGCCACGCTCGTGCCCAGCCGTCTGGCGGACGCCTGGGTGGCGCAAGACACCGACTGGCAACGCCCCATCAGCGAAGCGTCGGACAAGGCCCTGGCCCGGCTGGCCGAGCGCCTCTCGCGCTGGGAGCTCACGCCCACGGGCAGCGAGGGCTACCGCAAGGCCGAGGTCACGCTCGGCGGCGTGGACACGCGCGAGCTGTCTTCGCAGACCATGGAATCGAAACAGCCCGGCTTGTATTTCATCGGCGAGGTGGTGGACGTGACCGGCTGGCTCGGCGGCTACAACTTCCAATGGGCCTGGGCCAGCGCCCACGCCTGCGCGATGGCCCTGCCCGGCGCCTGACCCCCGGTTCTCTCAGTCACCCACGACGTCGCGCCAGCGCGCGGTGCCCAGCCAGTCGCGCAGGGCCAACGCGCCCGGCGGCGTGATGGTGAGCGCGCGCGTGCCCGTCCCCCGCAGCAGCCAGCCCCGTTCCAGGCAATGGCGGCAGATCAGTGCACCCAGGTGGCCGGCCAGATGCATGCGGCGTTCGCTCCAGTCCAGGCACGGGCGGCAATGCGGCCGCCGCCCCGGGCCGCCGGCCAGCAGCGCCCCACCGGCGTCCAGCCCCAAACCGAGCAAGGCATCCCCCGCACGATCGGTCACGTGGCCCGCCGTGTCGTCGCCGTCGAACACCACCGCCCCCGACGCCAGCAAATGGCCGGCGATGGCCACGCCCAGACGACCGGCCAGGTGGTCGTAGCAGGTGCGCGCCATGCGCAGCGCGGCATCGCGCGGGCCGACGGCCAGGCGACGGGGCACCGCATCCCGAGGCGGCGCGGCGAGCTGCATCAGGCCTTCGAGCACCCGCGCCACCTCGGGCGAAGCCAGCCGGTGGTAACGGTGCCGCCCCTGGTGCGCCACGTGCAGCAGCTGTGCCTCCACCAGCAGGCCCAGATGGCGACTGGCCGTGGCCGGTGTGATGCCGGCCACGTCGGCCAGTTCGCGGGCGGTGAGCGCACGCCCGTCCATCAAGGCCATCAGCATGGCGGTGCGCGCGGGCTCGCCGACCAGGGCGGCGACGTGCGCGATGCGGTTCGTTTGCATGGCCCGAGTGTGCGGCAAACCCGCGCTGCGACGCTTCGCTCCACAGCGAAGCATCCTGGTCGAGCCCCGCGACACCATGAGGTCCCATGTCGGACCCATCGCTTCCGATCCCTCGTCCCCATTGTGAAGGAGAACCCTCCATGACCATCACCTGCTTCATCCGCTACGAAATCGACCCCTTTCAGCGCGAGGCCTTCCGGGCCTACGCCGAAAACTGGGGCCGCATCATCCCCCGCTGCGGGGGCCACCTGCTGGGCTACTTTCTGCCCCACGAGGGCAGCAACGTCGAAGCTTGGGGCCTGATCGCCTTTGACAGCCTGGCCGCCTACGAGGCCTACCGCGCCCGCCTGCGCGCCGATCCCGAAGGCCAGGCCAACTTCGCCCTGGCGCAGCAGCAGCGTTTCATCCTGCGCGAAGAGCGCCGTTTCACCGAGGTCGTCGCCGGCACGTTCGAGCGCGCCGCCGGGCCGGTCGATACCGCGGAGGTGCTCGCATGATCGCCGTGATCTTCGAGCTGCAGCCGAACGACGGGCAGCGCCAGGCCTACCTGGACACCGCCGCCGCCCTCAGCCAGGAACTGCAGGGCATGGACGGTTTCATGGGTGTGGAGCGGTTTGAAAGCCTGCTCCACCCCGGCAAGCTGCTGTCGCTGTCGTTTTGGCGCGACGAAGAGGCCGTGCGGCGGTGGCGGGGTCTGGAACACCACCGCCAGGCCCAGGCGGCAGGGCGCGCGCAGCTGTTTGCGGACTACCGCCTGAGGGTGGCCGAGGTGCTGCGCGACTACGGTTTGCACGACCGGGCGCAGGCGCCCGTCGATTCAAGGAGCTTTCACGCCCCCGGTCTCTCCGGCCACCGCATGGACAAATCCCGCGCTGACGGGGAGTTGCCTGCACGCCGCGAAGGGCTATAATCCAAGGCTTTGCTGGCAGACCCCCGTCGGCCAATACTAGTTAACAGGCGGGGGAACTTTGCAGAAACGACGCTCGGGCCCGATCTTCCCGGTCATCCTCTTTCTGTGCATTCTGGAATTTCTTCTTCAATGACGACCATCCGTGTAAAAGACAACGAGCCCTTTGACGTCGCTCTGCGTCGCTTCAAGCGCACCATCGAAAAGCTCGGCCTGCTGACCGACCTGCGCGCCCGCGAGTTCTACGAAAAGCCCACCGCCGAACGCAAGCGCAAGAAGGCCGCCGCCGTCAAGCGCCACTACAAGCGCGTGCGCTCCATGCAGTTGCCCAAGAAGCTGTACTGAAGTCGAGCCGCCGGTCTGCCCGGCAGCCGAAAAAGCCCGCTGGAGGACGCTCAGGCGGGCTTTTTTCATTCCAGCAACCCTCTCACCCCCACCCCAGGAGCCCCACCATGAGCCTCAAAGAACGCATCACCGAAGACATGAAAGCCGCCATGCGCGCCAAGGACAGCGAGCGCCTGGGCACCATCCGCCTGCTGACCGCGGCCATGAAGCAGAAGGAAGTGGACGAGCGCGTGGAGCTGGACGACACCATGGTCATCGCCATCGTCGACAAGCTGATCAAGCAGCGCAAGGACAGCATCGAGGCCTTCACCAAGGCCGACCGCATGGACCTGGCCGACAAGGAGTCCGCCGAGATGAAGGTGCTGCAGGCCTACCTGCCGGCGCGCCTATCGGCCGAGGAAGTGGCCACCGAGGTCAGGGCCATCGTCGAAGAACTCGGCGCCAAAGGTCCGGGCGACATGGGCAAGGTCATGGGTGCGGTGAAGACCCGCCTGGCCGGCAAGGCCGACATGGGCCAAGTGTCGGCGGCTGTCAAGGCCGCACTGGCGGGATAACGCCACAGCGCCCGCCCTGGTGGCGCTGCAAGCTGACGGATTGCTGACCTCCACCGCTCGACTCAGGGAAAACCGCGTTCCGCCAGCCACGCCGGTCTTCATAGACTCTGGGCACTTTCAAGAGGTGTCCCATGCAGCGACTGCGTTTGTTTGTTCCCCGGGCCATCGGAATGCTGGCCACCGTGATCGCATTGTCGACCGCTGCCCAGACACCGCCCACCGTCAAAGTCGGCGTCATCGGCCCCTTCAGTGGCCCTTCCTCGGATTTCGGCAACCCGATGCTGCACGGCATACAGCTGGCGGTGGACGAGATCAACGCCGTCGGCGGCTACCTGGGGCGCCCGCTGGAACTGGTGATCAAGGACGACCAGGGCAATCCGGATGTGGGACTGAAGGGCTCACAGGAACTCGTCAGCGCGGGCGTTGTGGCCACCATTGGCTTTTGCAACACCGGCGTGGCGGCCCTGTCGCTGGACGTGTTCCAGAGCAACCAGTCGCCTCTGATCATTCCCTGCTCGACCGGCACGCCGCTGACCACCAAGTTTCCCGCGCCCCAAAGCTACATCTTCCGCACCTCGGCGCGGGACTCGATCCAGGCGCCATTCGTGGTGGACGATCTGGTCAAACGCGGCTGGACCCAGGTCGCGATCTTTGCCGACACCACGGGCTATGGCGAGGCGGGCCTGAAGGACGTGGAAGCCGCACTGGCCGCCAAGGGCCTCAAAGCCGTGCACGTCGCGCGCTTTCCGCTCGGTGTGAAAGACCTGAAAGAGCCTCTGAAAACGGCGCAGGCTGCTGGCGCCAACGTGGTGTTCAGCTATACCGTGGGCCCGGAGAACGCAGCCATTGCCAATGGCCGGCGTGAGCTCAAGTGGGATGTGCCCCAGGTGGGCGCGTGGCCCCTGTCCTTCCCCTTCTTCATCGATGGCGCCAAACAGGCCGCCGAAGGCGCGTTGATGGCGCAGACCTTCATCGCGGAGCCCAGCAACGAGCGGCGAGCAGCGTTCCTGAGCGCGTATGCACGCAAGTACAAACACAAGATCGCCGTGCCCATGGCTGCGGCCCAGGCCTACGACAGCACCTACCTGCTGACCTACGCGCTGTTCGGCATCCGCAACGGCAAGTTCGGCGGCCCGGCCGTCAAGGCCGCGCTGGAAAACATTCCGCGCGTCTACTACGGCGTGGTGGCCACCTACGAACGCCCCTTCACGCTCGAAGACAAGGACGCCATCAGCCAGAACATGCTGGTCATGGGCAAGGTGCGCAACGGCGCCGTGACCTTTGCCTACCCCGAGGACGCCAAACGCAACCTGTTCGTGCAACGCAAGCAATAACGCACACCCAGCCGAGCGATGCACTGGGGCTTTCCCACTAGAATTTGCCCTCCTTCACTTGCACCACACAGGGCCATGGCGTTCGGAAACCAGAATCACAGCTCCTTGCGGGCCTCCATCGTCCTTTTTCTGGCTGCGTGCAGCGCGCCAGCGTGGGCGGAAACCACCTACGCCTGCAAGACCGAAGGCGGCACGGCTTACCGATCGCGGCAGCCCTGTCCGAGACTGCCCACACCGGGCATGGTCTATTACGGTCCGGCCCGTGAGGCACCGAAACCGTATGAGCGCCCCGTGCAACGGATCGAACGGGCAGGTGAAGAACAGGCCTACATGAGCGCCCGATGCGTCACGATGCAGGACGGCATCCGCACCGCGCCCAACCGCGGCCTGAGCTACGAGACGGTGCGCGAGATGCAACAGAACTTCGAGCGGGAGTGTTCAGACGAACGCTCGAAGGCCTATCGCCAATTGCGTCAGGATCAGCGCAGCAAGGAAAAGCAGGCCGAGGAACAACAGGAACTGGCCCAGCAGCGCCGGTTCGAATCCCAGGAAGCGGAAACCCGCTTTCGCAACCAGTGTGCGGAAATGCGCATGTCGATCCACCGTCGCAAACAACGCCCCAACCCGAGCGAAGGCGATCTGCGGGATCTGGCGCTGTTCGAAGAGCGCTACAGCGAGCGCTGCCTCTGAACCGGGCCTTCGCGCTCAGCTGCCCGCGACCTTCATGCGGTTGACCAGGATCGAACCCACAGTCTTGGCGCCGTAGTTGTAGGCGTCGGCGCCCACGGCTTCGAGCCCCAAGAACATGTCCTTCAGATTGCCGGCGATGGTGATCTCGTGCACTGGGTAGGCGATCTCGCCGTTTTCCACCCAGTAACCCGAGGCGCCGCGTGAGTAGTCGCCGGTCACGTAGTTCACGCCCTGGCCCATGAGTTCGGTGACGAACAGGCCGCGCCCGAGCTTTTTGAGCATGGCCTTGAGATCGTCGCCGGGCAGGGTCAGGCGGCTGGTGAGCGTGAGGTTGTGCGAACCACCGGCGTTACCGGTGGTGCGCATGCCGAGCTTGCGCGCCGAGTAGGTGGAGAGGAAATAGCCCTGCACGCGGCCCGCGCTGAGCACTTTGCGCTTCTGCGTGCGCACACCTTCGTCGTCAAAGGGTGAACTGCCTTTGCCGTTGCGCACGTGCGGGTCTTCCACGATGTCGAGGTGTTTGGCCAGTACCCGTTTGCCTAGGCTGTCGTTCAGGAACGTGGTCTTGCGGTAGAGCGCGCCGCCGCTGGTGGCCTGCACATAGGCCCCCAGCAGGCCAGCGGCCAGCGGCGACTCGAACAGCACCGGGCACTCGGTGGTGGCGATCTTGCGGCCATTCAGGCGCGCCAGCGCTCGCTCGGCGGCATAACGGCCGATGGCCTGCGGGCTGGCCAGGTCTTCGGGCGAGCGCATTGAGCTGTACCAGTGGTCGCGCTGCATGTTGGCGCCCTTGCCGGCGATGGGTGCCACCGACAGGCTGTGGCGCGAGCTGGCGTAGCCGCCGCTGAAGATGCCGGGTTTGCCGCGTTCGCCGCCGCGCATGTGGGCCGAGAAAAAATGCGACTGCTGGGCCGAGACACCGGCGCCTTCGCTGTTGCGGATCTGTTTGCTGGTGGCAAAGGCCGCGGCTTCACAGGCCAGGGCGATGCGCAGCGCCTCTTCGGAAGTGATGGACCAGGGGTGAAACAGGTCCAGATCGGGGTAACTGTCGGCCACGTCCTGCGGGTCGGGCAGGCCGGCCACCGGGTCCTCGGCGGTGAAGCGGGCGATGTCGTAGGCGGCCTGCACCGTCTGGCGGATCGCGTCGGGGGAGAAGTCGGAGGTGGAGGCGTTGCCGCGCTTCTGTCCCAGGTAGATGGTCACGCCGAGCGACTTGTCGCGGTTGCGCTCCACGTTCTCCAGCTCGCCCTTGCGCACCGACACGCTCAGGCCCGCGCCCTCGGACACCTCGGCCGCCGCGTCGACCGCGCCCAGTTGCCGAGCGTGGCCCAGCGCCAGGTCCACCAGGTCTTCGAACTGGCCCCGCGCGTACTGGAAACCCGTCAACGGGGTCCGCCCGTTGGCCGCGGTGGCGGCGGCGGGGTTGGTTGCGGGGACTGGGGCCGGGGTATTGGGAGCTTTTTTCATGTGGACGGCTATGATACTTGCCGGTCCCCTTTTTGTTCTCTCACCCATCCCCTTTCCCGCAACGCCAGAGGCACGGCCGTCCTGGCCAGCGCGGATCCACCCTTCGTCAAGCCCAGGGTGGACCGCAGCTGGCGCCCTTTGAGGGGTGAGGCCGCAGGCGGTGCAGGGGATTCATACCAACATGTCCCGCAAACCCACCAAAGGCTATTTCGTCCGTGGCCAGTTCGTCGCCGAAGGCAGTGAACTGGACCTGGAGCTCAAACGCGAGCTCAAGGGCTCGGCCGACATGAGCAAGACGGACCTGAAAAAAGAGAGCGACCGGCTGCAGGCACTGGGCGAAAGCATGCTCACGCTCAGCGCCACGGTCATGGCCCGGCTCGCGGACGCGCACAGCCTGTCGGACAAGCTGACCGACGCGCTGGCCGAGGCCAAACGCATCACCAACTTCGAAGGCCGGCGCCGCCAGATGCAGTTCATCGGCAAGCTGATGCGCAAGCTCGACGAAGACGCCATCGCCGCCATCGAGGCCGCGCTGGAAGAACAGCGCAAGCCCTCGGCGCAGGCCACGCTGGCCTTGCACCAGGCCGAACAATGGCGCGACAAGCTGATCGCCGACGACGACGCGCTCACGCGCTGGCTGCAGTTCGACGCCGGCGCCGACGTGCAGCAGCTGCGCGCGCTCATCCGCCAGGCGCGCAAGGACGCGCAGGCCCTGAAAGAACGCCCGGGCGAAGCCGCGCGCCACGCCAAGGCCTACCGGGAAATTTTCCAGATCGTCAAAGCCGTGCTCACGCAGAGCAGCGACGAGGCCGGCGGCGACGAACCTCCCGCCGAAGACAGCGAACAGCCATGAATCCAACCTCCCCCACCAGTCCCCCAGCCGCCGCGCCGGTGCGCATCGGCATCGTGTCCATCAGCGACCGCGCGAGCAGCGGCGTCTATGAAGACAAGGGCCTGCCCGCGCTGCAGGACTGGCTCACGCGCGCGCTGAAAAACCCCATCACTTTCGAGCCGCGCCTGATCCCCGACGAGCAGGCCACGATCAGCGCCACGCTGATCGAACTGGTGGACGCAGGTTGCGCCCTGGTACTCACCACCGGCGGCACCGGACCGGCCAAACGCGACGTGACCCCCGAAGCCACGCTGGCCGTGGCGCACAAGGAAATGCCCGGTTTTGGCGAGCAGATGCGCCAGATCAGCCTGGCCTTCGTGCCCACGGCCATCCTCTCGCGTCAAGTGGCCGTGATCCGCGACCAGAGCCTCATCATCAACCTGCCGGGCCAGCCCAAGGCCATCGCCGAAACGTTGGAGGGCCTGAAAAACGGCGACGGCAGCCAAAAGGTCAACGGCATCTTCACCGCTGTGCCTTATTGCATCGACCTGATCGAAGGGCCCTACCTGGAAACCAACGACGCGGTCTGCAAGGCCTGGCGGCCGAAACGGTAACCCCCCCTGCGCCGCTTCGCGGCTTCCCCCCGGTGGGGGGACGCACCTGGTGGCCCGGCTAAGCCGGTTCCACGGGTGCCCTTGATAAGACACTTCACTCGAATATTCCCCCATGAAAATCACCAAAGACACCATCGTCACCATCACCTTCCGCGCCACCGATGCGCAGGGCAAGCTGCTGGAGGACGGCAAGGAGCCTCGAGCCTACCTGCATGGCGGCTACAACAACACCCTGCCTGGGATCGAGAAGGCGCTGGAAGGCCAGGAAAAGGGTTTTTCGGCCCAGTTGGTGCTGCAGCCCGAAGACGCCTTCGGCGCGCGCGACGAGAGCCTGGTGCACAGCATTCCCAAAAGCGAATTCCCGCCCGGCGTGAAGGTGGGTGGCCAATTGCAGGGCACCGACGACCAGGGCCGTGAGCAGGTCTTCACCGTCAAGAAGATCAAGGGCGACACGGTGCACCTGGATGGCAACCACCCGCTGGCCGGGCAGATGCTGCGCTTTGCGGTGAAGGTGGTGGATGTGCAGGCCGCGTCGGCCGAAGAGGTCGCCCACGGCCACGCGCACGGTGCGCACGGCCATCACCACTGAGAGACCGAGCGCCGCCAGACCGGCCCTTTCCCATCTTGCGCGCTGTCATCGATTTTCCCGACACCGCCCCCCAGGCCGTGTCGGGAGGCCGTTTGCGGGCCTGCTTCGACCAGCCCACCGAGGTCATCGAGGCCTGGTCTCTGGCCGAGGTGTTCGGCGCGATTGAACGGGTGCAGGCCCATGCGGATGCGGGCCGCTGGTGCGTGGGCGGTCTGGCCTACGAGGCCGCGCCGGCCTTTGACGCCTCGCTGCCCGTGCAGGCGCCCGATCCCGAATGGCCGCTGGTCTGGTTCGGGGTGTACGAGGCCCCGCTCACCACCCCCATCCTTTCATCGGACCGGCCCCGGACGGCGCACTGGGCCCTGCCCGAGTCGCGCGCGCACTACCTGGCCCAGGTGGAGCGCGCGCAGCAAGCCATGGCCGCGGGCGACTGCTACCAGATCAACCTGACCACGTCCCTGGCGGGCACGCTCAACGGCGAACCCTCGGCCTGGATGCACGCCCTGCGCGCGCGGCAGCCCGATGGTTACCTGTTGTGGCTGGACGGTGGGCGCCGCCACGTGTTGAGCGCCTCGCCCGAGCTGTTTTTCGACTGGCAACCCGACGGGCAAGGCGGCCGCTTGCTGTGCCGCCCCATGAAGGGCACCGCCGGCCGGGAGGGCGACCCGACCCTGGACGCCGCCGCCCGCGAGCGACTGCTGGCCAGCCCCAAGGAGCGCGCCGAAAACGTGATGATCGTGGACCTGCTGCGCAACGACCTGAACCGGATCGCGCGGCCGGGCTCGGTGCGGGTGGACCGGCTGATGGAGGCCGAGGCATGGCCTTCGGTCTGGCAGATGACATCCAGCCTCTCGGCCCGGGCCCGTGTGGGCACCACGCTCACGGACGTGTTCAGCGCCCTCTTCCCTTGCGGCAGCATCACCGGCGCCCCCAAGCGGCAGGCCATGCACTGGATCACCCGGCTGGAGCCCGGGCCCCGCGGCTTCTACTGCGGCGCGCTGGGCGTGGTCCGCCCCGGTGGACATGCGACCTTCAACGTGCCGATCCGCACCCTGACACTGCAGCACCACGACCCGGTCACGCCCTCGGCGTGGCAAGCCCGCTACGGCGTGGGCAGCGGGTTGACCGTCTACGCCGACCCCGCCGCTGAATGGGACGAACTGATGACCAAGAGCCACCTCCTGCACCGGGTCAGCGAACCCTTCTCGCTGCTGGAAACCCTGCGCCTGGAAGGCGGCGTCTACTGGCTGCTGGAGCGCCACCTGCAGCGCCTGCAGGACAGCGCCCGCCACTTCGGCTACCCCTGCGATCTGCCGGCGCTGCGCGAGCAGTTGTCCCGACTGGCCGGCGCAGGACACGCGCAGGGGCTGTGGCGCGTGCGCCTGACCCTGGACGCCCAGGGCGCGATCGAGCTGCAGGCCTTTCCCATGGCCGACACCGCCCAGCCGGTGCGCGTGGCGCTGGCGCCCGCGCCCCTGACCACGGGCGGCGCGTTGCAGGAGTTCATCCGCTACAAGACCACGCGGCGTGCGCACTACGACGTGCTGGCCCCCACCGACCCGGCGGTGTTCGACCACCTGCTGGTCAACGAGCGCGGCGAACTCACCGAGTTCACCCGGGGCAACGTGGCACTTCGGCTCGACGGCGTGTGGCTCACGCCCGCGCTCTCCAGTGGACTGCTGGCGGGCACCTACCGGGCCGCGTTGCTGGCCGAAGGCCGACTGGGCCAGGCGGTGCTCACCACCGGGGATCTGGCCCGTGCGCAGGGCCTGGCGTTCTACAACAGCCTCAGGGGCTGGCTGGACGCGGAGCTGGTGGCGCGTGCGGACGCGCCACCGCAGGCCGCCGCCGCGCCGGGCAGCAGGTGATTCACTTGCCCACCAGCTGATTCAGCTTCTCGGCCTCGAAGCACTCGCTGCGGGCCGCATCCGAAGGCACGCAGTCGCCGCTGGCCTTGTTGGCCGAGAGCTTCTCGATCGCCTGCCACAGCAGCGCGATCTGGTGTTCCTGCCCGGCGGCGCTGTCGATCAGGCCGCGCATCGCCTGCGACAGCGGGTCGTCTTCCTGCGTGATGCCATAGGCCTGGAACTTCGGATGGGCCTCGGTCACGTCGGCGCTCTCGCCCTGCTTGCTCGGGATGATGCGCGCCGGAATGCCCACCGCGGTGGCGCCCGGCGGTACCGGCTTGATCACCACCGCGTTGCTGCCGATCTTGGCGCCATCACCCACCACGAAACCGCCCAGCACCTTGGCGCCCGCACTGACCACCACGTCCTTGCCCAGTGTCGGGTGGCGTTTCGCGCCCTTGTAGAGCGAGGTGCCGCCCAGCGTCACGCCTTGGTAGATCGTGCAGCCGTCGCCGATCTCGGCCGTCTCGCCCACCACCGTGCCCATGGCGTGGTCGAAGAAAACGCGCTCCCCCAGAACGGCGCCCGGGTGGATCTCGATGCCGGTCAGCCAGCGTGCGATGTGCGAGGTGAAACGCCCCAGCCACTTGAACCCGTGCGTCCAGCACCAGTGCGCCGGGCGGTGCAGCCAGACGGCATGCAGGCCGGGGTAACAGGTGATGACCTCCCAGGTGCTGCGCGCCGCAGGATCGCGATCGAGGATGCACTGGATGTCGGAGTGGAGTCGGGCAAACATGCGCTCAGTCTATCGCTTTGCCTTCGCAGCGGTCTGCAACATGGCCTTGGCCACACCACGCAGGATGTGGATTTCTTCTTCGGTCGGTGCAGCCCGGTTGAAAAGCTGGTTCAGGCGCGGCATGAGCTTCTTGGGCGCCTCCGGATCCAGGAAGTCCACCGCCACCAGCGCCTGCTCCAGATGCTGCAGCATGCCGGCCAGGGCCTTGGCGTCGGCCAGCGGGCGCTCGGGCGTGCTGGCGGGTGGCAGGGCGTAACCGCCCAGCGCCTGGCGCCAGTCGTAGGCGATCAGTTGCACCGCAGCGGCCAGGTTGAGCGAGCCGAACTGCGGGTCGGTCGGAATGCTCAGGCAGGTGTGGCAGCGGTACACGTCCTCGTTGCGCATGCCAAAGCGCTCCGAACCGAACAGAAAAGCCACGCCCTGCGGCGCGGTGTTGGGGGGCTCGTCGCCGGCGTGGCCCGCCGGCGCGGGGGCACCGTGGCCCAGCAGCGCGGCGAAGTGTTCGCGTGGGTGCCGCGTGGGCGGACCGAAGTCGCGCGGGGTCATGGCGGTGGCGCACAGATGGTCCATGCCGTCCAGCGCTTCGTCCAGCGTGTCCACGACGCGGGCCTTGTCCAGCACGTCGTTGGCACCACTGGCGCGCTGGATGGTTTCCTCGCGCCGCAACACGTTGGCCCAGCGCGGCGCCACCAGCACCAGGTCGTCAAAGCCCATGACTTTCATGGCGCGGGCGGTGCCACCCACATTGCCGGCGTGGCTGGTCTGGATCAGGATGAAACGCGTTTTCATGAGGGAATCCCCCCGCGCCGCTTCGCGTCACCCCCCAGGGGGCCACACCAGCAGCCCGGCGGAGCCGGTTCTGCGGTGTGTGCCGGGTGGGGCTCGCGCTTCGGTGAGGTGTTTGGTGTGTTGAAACGGTAAAATCCCCGATTGTCGCCGCCCCGTATCGCCTGGGGCCCAGCCTTCCCGCTCTTCCACTGTCACGCGAGCAGCCCGCTGCCGCGCAAAGGTTCACAATTCATGTCGTCCACACTCCACCCCATGCTCAACGTGGCCATCAAGGCCGCTCGCCTTGCCGGCACCATCATCAACCGTGCCGCGCTGGACGTGGAGTCGGTCCGGGTCTCCGCCAAGCAGACCAACGATTTCGTGACCGAAGTCGATCACGCGGCCGAAGCCGCGATCATCGACACCCTGCTCACCGCCTACCCCGATCACGCCATCTGGGCCGAAGAATCGGGCAAGCGCCCGGGCAAACACGGCGGCGCAGACCATGTCTGGATCATCGACCCGCTGGACGGCACCACCAACTTCATCCACGGCTTCCCGGTCTACTGTGTGAGCATCGCGCTCATGGTGGGCAACAAGCTGGAACAGGCCGTGGTCTACGACCCGAGCCGCAACGACCTGTTCTGCGCCACGCGCGGACGCGGCGCCTACATGAACGACCGCCGCATCCGCGTGGCCAAACGCATCGCCATGCGTGAGTGCCTGCTCTCCACCGGCTTTCCGTTCCGCCCGGGGGACGCCCTCCAGACCTACATGCAGATGCTGGGCGACGTGATGCCCAGGTGCGCCGGCGTGCGCCGCCCCGGCTCGGCCGCGCTCGACCTGGCCTATGTGGCCGCGGGCTTCACCGACGGCTTCTTTGAAACGGGCCTGTCGCCCTGGGACGTGGCCGCGGGCGCCCTGCTGGTGACCGAGGCCGGGGGCTTGGTGGGCAACTTCACCGGCGAAGCCAATTTCCTGGAACAGAAGGAATGCCTGGCGGCCAACCCGAAGATCTACGGCCAGATGGTGGGCGTGATCGGTAAATACAGCAAGTTCGCCAGCGCGGGTGACAAGGCCGCCCTGCGCCAGTCGCTGCCCAGCTCGGCGGCGCCCGCCGACGGTGCCACCCCGCCGGCCAGCGACGAACTCCCCTCGTCGGAACAACCCGCCGCACCGTTCTGACCACCTGACATCCGGGACGCCCGCACCTGCCGGCTTTTTTCAGGCCGGCGGCAGGGTCCACCAGAAGGTGGCGCCGGTGTCGGGCGCGGACTCGGCCCAGATGCGCCCGCCGTGGCGCTCGATGATGCGCGCCACGATCGCCAGCCCCACCCCGGTGCCGGGCACGTCGGAGGCCGCGTGCAGGCGCTGGAACAGGCCAAACAGCTTTTGCGCGCGGGCCATGTCAAAGCCCATGCCGTTGTCGCGCAAGAAAAACGCCTGCTGCACCTGGTCAAAACCGAGCACCAGTTCGGGCTGGGCCCGGTGGCGCGAGTACTTCAGGGCGTTGTCCATCAGGTTGACCAGCACCTGGCGCAGCAGGACGGCGTCGCCCATCACCTCGGGCAAGGACTGCCGTTCGATGCGGGCGTGCGGCACCCCCGGCCCCAGGTCGTCGGCCGCGCCCAGTGCCAGCAGGTTCATGTCCACCGGCACCGGCGCCAGCTCCACCCGCACCACCCGCAGCAGCTCCAGCATGTCGGTGATCATCTGGCCCATGCTGCGCGAAGCGCGGGCGATGCGACCGAACATGTCGCTGGCCAGCGGGCTCAGACGCCCGCCCTCTTCCTCCAGGATCAGCGCGGCGAAGCCGTTGACCGAGCGCAGCGGCGCGCGCAGGTCGTGGGCGATGGAATAGGAGATGGCCTCCATGTCTTTCATGGAACGCTCCAGCTCGGCGGTGCGCTCGGCCACGCGCCGCTCCAGGCTGGCGTTGAGGGCACGCACCTCCTCCTGCGCGGCCACCCGCTCGTGGATGTCCAGGTGGGTGCCCGAGATGTACAGCGCCCGCCCGTGCTCATCGCGCCTGTGCACCCGTCCGCGGTCGTTGACCCAGATCCAGCGGCCGTCCTTGTGCCGCATGCGGATGTCGCATTCGTAGTAGGGGATCTCGCCACGCCAGTGCCGGTGCAGCACCTCCTGCGCGCGCTCCAGGTCCTGCGGTTGCACCAGCCGGCGCCAGGTGTCGAAGGTGACGGGTTGCAGCTCTTCGACGGTGTACCCCAGCATCTCGGCCCAGCGGTCGTTGATCTTCATGTCCCAGGTTTCGAGGCTGGTTTCCCAGATGCCCGGGCGCGTGCCCTCCAGCACCCACGCCAGGCGCTGGCGCTCCTCGCGCAGGGCTTCCTGGCCGCGGAAATAGGAGGTGACGTCGGTGTAGGTCCGCACCATGCCGCCGTCGGGCAGCAGGCGCGTGAACACCTCCAGCGCGCGTCCATCGCGGGTCTTGCGCACATAGGTCTCGGGTGGCTGCGCGTCGGGAAAGCGTGCGACCGAGCGGCGCGTGACCAGGTCCAGCAGTTCCAGGTTTTCACCAAAATCGCCTCGTTCGGTCTGGAACCGCACCACCTCCCGGTGGGTCGGCTGGCTCGCCAGCAGCGACTCCGGCAGCTCCAGCAGCTCCAGCATGCGCTGGTTGTAGAAGCGCACGCGCCCCGCGCTGTCCACCATGGTCAGGCCCTGGCTCATGCTGTCGAATGTGAGCTGCAGCGCCGCGCTCTTTTCGGCCAACAAGGCGCTGGTGGCCTGGAACTGCTGCCGCGCGCGCTGGCGCTCGGCGTGGGCGCGCCAGGCCAGCACCAGCTGACGCACCGTGCCCAGCAGGGGCTGCAGGAACTCGACGTCGGCCTCGCTGTAGCCGCCGGGCTGGTTGGCCAGCCCCACCATGGCCACCAGCCGGCCCCCCACGGCGAGCGGAATGCCCAGAAAGGCCGACATGCCCGGATGGCCCGACGGGCGACCACCCGCTCGCGGGTCGTTCAGGGGATCGTTGGCAATGACGATCTCGCCCGTGGTCAGGGCATGGCCAAACAGGGTGGCGGGATTGCGAAACTCCAGGCCGGCCTCGGACTGCTCGTCGTACTGGCGCCGGGTCTGCTCGTTCCAGGCGATGTTGGTGATCGCATGGGTCTTGAGGTAGGGCTGGTCGCGCAGGTCGTACAGCACCTCGCCCACGAAACCATATTCGCTGTCGGTGACGGCCAGCAGCGAGGCCAACAGACCCTCGAAGGCCTGTCGCTTGTCTTCGGTCTCGATGAACAACGCCTGCGCCTGGCGCACGGCGTCGAGCAGGCGGTGCTGCCGCTCCAGCGCCTGGGCGGCCAGTCGGGACTCGGTGACGTCGAAGGTGAAGCCGTGCCAGAGCACCGAGCCATCGGCCTCGCGCTGCGGCACCGCCTCCGCGCTGTACCAGCGCAGCCCCCGGCGAGGCAACTGGATGCGGTAGACCTGCCGCCACAACGTGAGATCGCGCGCGGACGCCGCCAGGGACGAGACCATCTGGGGAAGATCGTCCGGGTGCACGCGGGCATAGAAGAGCCTGGCGTCGCGCGCGAGATCGCTCGCGTCCAGTTCCACCATCTCGCGCACCGCGTCGTTCACGTAGGGAATCGTGCTGCTGCCGTCGGGATACAGACGGATCTGATACACCATGCCCGGCACCCGGGCCGCGATGTTCTGGATGAAACGCAGCTGGCCCGCCAGTGCCTGGGTGGCTTCGCGCTCGGCCGTGATGTCCTGCACCACACCGAAGTCGGTCTGCGGATTGCCCGCCACCGCGGTCTGGCCGATGCGGGTGCGCAACCAGCGCTGCTGACCGTCGGGCCGCCGCCAGCGGTACTCCAGCTCGCGACCGTCCTTGGCCTCGCGCGCGCTCTGCCAGGCCGGCATGTCCTCGGGGTGGATGCCGGAGCGGCCCTCGCGGCGGCTCAACACGGGGCTGGGCTCCAAGCCGGCGATGGCGAACAGCCCGGGTGACCAGAGCACGTCCTGGTCGTTGCGGGCGTTGGTCCAGTGGCCCACGCGCGCGAGCTTCTCGATCACGCCGTGCAGCTCCACCTGTTGCTGCAGCTCCCGGTGCGCCTGCTGCAAGGCCTGCTCGGCCTCGAACTCCTTGGTCACGTCGGACAGGAACACCAGCAACATGGGCTCGGGCCGCACCGCCAGCAACGAGGTGTGCAGCCGGACCCGCCGCTGCCGGCCATTGCTGTGCACCAGACACATCGAAGCGACCGAGGGCAGCGGCGCCTGCAGGTAACGCTCCCGCGCGGCCTCGTCGGGCCAGTGCCCCAGCTCCACCGTGGTGCGTCCGATGGCCTGCTCGCGCGACAGCCCGGTCAGGGCCACCCAGGCGTCGTTGATGGCGAGCAGGCGCCCGTCCGACACCCGGCTCAGGCTGCCCGCCAGCGGCGCGCTCAGGAACATCGCCTCGTACGGCAGCTCCGTCTCCATCGGCCATGGCCCCGGCTCCGAGGGCGTCTGACCGGTTTCGGATGGGGCTGCGGGCTCTGGGACGGCGTTGACCATGCGTGCGGACGGGAGCGGCGGGTGAAGGTGGGAAGATTGTGAGGCAAAGCCCATTGGGGGAAAACCCGAACTGCTACAGTCTTGGGCCGACCCGAAACCGCCCCCACGAGCACGCTTTGAACGCCCCGCTGGACAAACACACCCCCATGATGCAACAGTACCTCGGCCTCAAGGCCGGGTACCCGAACACGCTGCTGTTCTACCGCATGGGCGACTTCTACGAGCTGTTCTTCGCCGACGCGGAAAAAGCCGCCCGCCTGCTCGACATCACGCTCACGCAGCGCGGCCAGTCGGCCGGCGAGCCGGTGGTGATGGCCGGCGTGCCCTTCCATTCGGTGGACAACTACCTCGCGCGCCTCATCAAGCTCGGCGAATCGGCCGCCATCTGCGAGCAGGTGGGCGATGTGGCCACGGCCAAGGGGCCGGTGGAGCGCAAGGTGGTGCGCGTGGTCACGCCCGGCACGCTGACCGACAGCGAGCTGCTGTCCGACAAGACCGAAGCCGTGCTCATGGCCGTGCACGCGGGCGCGCGCACCGGCGTCGGCCTGGCCTGGATGTCGGTCACGCAGGGCATCGTGTTCCTGGCCCAGTGCGCCAGCGACGAGCTGGCCGACTGGATCGCGCGCACCGCGCCGGGCGAGCTGCTGTACAGCGCCGAGGTCACGCCCGCGTTTGAAAAGAACGTGCAGGCGCTCGCGGCCCAGCCGCTGGCCAATGGCCAACGCACCGTGGCCGTGCTGCGCCCGGCCTGGGCGTTTGACGGCGCTCTGGGCGAACGCAAGCTGCTCGAACAACTGGGCGCCGCCAGCCTGGCCGCCTGGGACGCGCAGGGCCTGAGCGACGCGCACGCCGCCGCCGCCGCCCTGCTCGACTACGCCGAACACACCCAGGGCCGCGCGCTCAGCCACGTGAAGAGCCTGCGCGTGGCGCGCAGCGACGAACTGATCGACCTGCCGATCACCACCCGCCGCAACCTCGAACTCACCCACACCCTGCGCGGCGAGACCAGCCCCACGCTGCTCTCCCTGCTCGACGTCTGCCAGACCGGCATGGGCAGCCGCGCGCTGCGCAGCTGGCTGCTGGAACCGAAGCGCGAACGCACGGAAGCCCGCGCGCGGCTCGACGCCATCGGCCTGCTCCGCAACGGTCTGGGCCACACGCTGCGCAACGCACTCAAGGGCGCCAGCGACGTGGAGCGCATCACCGCGCGCACCGCGCTGCGCCAGGTGCGCCCGCGCGAACTGGTCGGCCTGGGGCAGACGCTGGGCCGCGCGCAGCAGCTCGCCCAGGCCCTGCACCACGGCCTGCCCGAAAACGGCCCGGCCCTGCTGCAGCGGATCGCCGCCGACCTCACGCCCCCCGCCGGCTGCGCCGAATTGCTGCGGGCCGCGCTGCTGCCCGAGCCGGCCGCGCTGGTGCGCGACGGTGGTGTCATCAACGACGGCTTCGACGCCGATCTGGACGAACTGCGCGGCATCCAGACCAACTGCGACGGCTTCCTGATCGACCTGGAAACGCGCGAACGCGCCCGCACCGGCATCGCCAACCTGCGGGTGCAGTTCAACAAGGTGCACGGTTTTTACATCGAGGTCACGCAGGGCCAGATCGACAAGGTGCCCGACGACTACCGCCGCCGCCAGACGCTGAAGAACGCCGAGCGCTTCATCACGCCCGAACTCAAGGCCTTCGAAGACAGGGCGCTGAGCGCGCAGGAGCGCGCGCTGGCGCGCGAGAAACACCTGTTTGAACAGCTGCTCGATCAGTTGCAGGCGCACATCGACCCGCTCACCCGCCTGGCCCGCGCGCTCGCCGCGCTGGACGCGCTCTGCGCGCTGGCCGAACGTTCGCTCACGCTGAACTGGAGCGCACCCCAGTTCGTGGCCGAGCCCTGCATCGAGATCCGCGGCGGGCGCCACCCGGTGGTGGAAGCGCGGCTGAACGAAACCAGCGGCGGCAGCTTCATCGCCAACGACACGGTGATGGGCCCCAAGCAGCGCATGCAGGTCATCACCGGCCCCAACATGGGCGGCAAGAGCACCTACATGCGCCAGGTCGCGGTGATAGCTCTGCTCGCCAGCATGGGCAGCTACGTGCCGGCGCTGGCCTGCCGCCTCGGCCCGATCGACGCCATCCACACCCGCATCGGCGCGGCCGACGACCTGGCCAACGCGCAGTCCACCTTCATGGTCGAGATGACCGAGGCCGCGCAGATCCTGAACGCCGCCACACCACAGAGTCTGGTGCTGATGGACGAGATCGGTCGCGGCACCTCCACCTTCGACGGCCTGGCGCTGGCCGGCGGCATCGCGGCCCACCTGCACGACAAAGCCAAGGCTTTCACCCTGTTCGCGACGCACTATTTCGAACTCACCGAATTCCCGGCCGGCCACCACGCCGCGGTGAACGTGCATGTGAGCGCGGTCGAAGGCGGTGGAAAATCGGGCATCGTGTTCCTGCACCAGATCGAACCCGGCCCGGCCAGCCGCAGCTACGGCATACAAGTTGCAAGGCTCGCCGGCGTGCCGGCCGCGGTGGTGCAGCACGCGCGCCACGCCCTGGCCGCGCTGGAGAACCACAGCGAGCAAAGCCGCAGCCAGGTCGATCTGTTCGCCCCGCCGCCACCGAGCGCCGAGCCCGAAGCCCACCCTTTGCAGACCGCCCTGCAAGGCATCGACCCCGATGCGCTGTCCCCGCGCGAAGCCCTGGAACAGCTCTACGTCCTCAAGAAACTGGCTGAAAAATCATGACCTACTGTGTCGCCGTCAAACTCAACGCCGGGCTGGTGTTTCTTTCCGACTCGCGCACCAACGCGGGCCTGGACCAGATCAGCACCTTCCGCAAGATGATCGTCTACGAGAAGCCGGGCGAGCGCTTCATGTGCCTGCTCTCGGCGGGCAACCTGAGCATTTCGCAATCGGTGCGCGAGATCCTGCAGGTGGAGCAAGTGAAGGACATCGATGGCGGCGAGCCCATCACCATCTGGAACGCCAAGAGCATGTTCGACGCCGCGCGCGTGCTGGGCTCGGCGGTGCGCCACGTGTACGAGCGCGACGGCGAATCGCTCAAACGCGCCGGGGTGGAGTTCAACGTCTCCATGATCTTCGGCGGCCAGATCCAGGGCGAGGGCATGCGCCTGTTCCAGGTCTATTCGGCCGGCAACTTCATCGAGGCCACGGCCGAGACCCCGTTCTTCCAGATCGGCGAGTCCAAATACGGCAAACCGGTGCTCGACCGCGTGATCACGCCCGAGACCCCGCTGGACGAGGCCGCCAAATGCGTGCTCGTGTCCATGGACTCCACGCTCAAGTCCAACCTCTCGGTGGGCCTGCCGCTGGACCTGGCGGTGTACGAGGTCGACCAGATGCAGAGCGACAAGATCACCTGCATCGACGACAACAACCCCTACTTCCGCATGGTGCACAACACCTGGGGCCAGAAGCTGCGCGAGGTGTTCGACAGCATCGAACACCCGACCTGGGACGGCGCCCACACCGAGGTGCCGCTGCTGTGCAGCGGCCCGCGCAACCAGCCTCTGAAGAAGATCGGGAACGCCAAAGAGAAGTTGATCTGATGGCAACCATGGCTCCTGCCGTGCGGGCGTGCGCCATCCTCCGGCGCGAAGTGTTCCAACACAGGGGTGCGGTGGAACCGGCTTTGCCGGGCCACTCGCATCGCCCCCTTGAGGGGGTGACGCGCCAACGGCGCGGCGCAGGGGTGGGCTGATGTCCCTCATCATTTTTTCCCACGCCAACGGCTTCCCCGCCGGCACCTATGGCGTTTTGTTCCGGTCGCTGCGGGCGCGGGGCTTTTCGGTGCGGGCGGTGGAGAAATACGGCCACGAACCGCAGTACCCCGTCACCAGCAACTGGCCGCATCTGGTGCAGCAGCTGGCCGATTTCGCGGCGCCGGAGATGGAGCGCCATGGTCAGGGCGCCTGGCTGGTCGGTCACTCCATGGGGGGATTCATCAGCCTGATGTGCGCGGCGCGCCACCCCGAGCTGGGAGGGCACCAGGTCAAGGGCGTGCTGCTGATCGATTCGCCCGTGCTCGGCGGCTGGCGCGCGCGCACGCTGGAGCTGGTCAAACGCACCCAGCTCGTGGGCTCGGTCTCGCCCGGCAAGGTCAGCCGCAAGCGCCGCGACAGCTGGCCCGACGCCGACAGCGCCTGGGAACACTTCGCCCACAAGAAGGCCTTTGCGCGCTGGGAGCCGCAGGTGCTGCGCGACTACATCGACCACGGCACCCACGAGACGGGCCATGGCCCTGGCGCCCAGCGGGTGCTGAGCTTTCGGCGCGAGGTCGAGACCGCGGTCTACAACACCCTGCCCCACAACCTGGACCGCCTGCTGCGCCGCCACCCCCTGCAATGCCCGGTCGGGTTCATCGGCGGCACGGAGTCGCTGGAGATGAAGCAGGTGGGCATGGCCATGACGCACAGGCTGGTGGGTCGGGACCACCCCGAGCGCCTGCTCATGGTGGAAGGCAGCCACCTGTTTCCGATGGAAAAACCCCAGGAAACGGCCGCGGCCATCGAGCGAGCGCTGCACGCCCTGTCGCGCTGAGCGGCCACCGGCGCCCGGCTGCGGGCACCGAAGGGCAAGACATGCAGGGAATCCGGTATTTGTTCGCACGGCCGGTCCAAGGCGTCCTCCGGTATAACGGAGAGCACTGGCACACTGTTCCCCTACCGGACTCGCCCAGCACCCATGCCCTACTCCGACCCGCCGTCGAGCCCGATCCATCGCCTCTGGCGGGAGATCGCGGGTTGGCAGCCCGAGCGCCACAGCGCCTGGAGCCGTTATGCCGTCGCCGTGGCCATCACGCTGGCGGCGGTCGGGCTGCGCCTGGCCGTGGCACCGCCCGAATCGGGCGGGCGCTTCATCACGCTGTCCCTGGCCGTAGCCCTTTCGGCGCTGTACGGCGGTTTTCGGGCCGGCATGCTCAGCACCGTTCTGGGCATGGTGGTGGTCAATTTTTTCATGGTCAAACCCTATGGCTCGCTGGCGTTTCACGACCTGCGCGAAGCGTTCTGGCTCAACCTGTGGCATTTCGTCACCGAGCTGGTGGTGGTGGGCGCCATCGCGCTCATGCAGCGGCAAAACCGCCTCTGGCGCGAAGCCAGCGAAGCGGTGCGGCGCAGCACCCGGCAACTGGAAGACACCTTTGAGCACAGCGCCACCGGCATGACCCACAGCCAGCTGGATGGGGGCTGGATCCGCGTCAACCAGACCTATTGCGATCTGCTCGGCTACACCCGGCAGGAAATCGAGACCATGAGCTTCCGGGATTTCACCCATCCCGACGACCTGGAGCTGGACCTGAGTCTGCAGGCGCGCACCCTGGCGGGCGAGATCGACCACTACAGCATCGAAAAACGCTACATCCACAAACAGGGCCACACCGTCTGGGTGCACCTGACGCTGTCCCTGGTGCGCACGCCCGCGGGAGAGCCCGACTACCTGATCGCGGTGGTGCAGGACGTGAGCGACCGCAAGGCGACGGAGGTGGCCTTGCGCGTCAGCGAACAGCTGTTGCGCCAGGCGCAGCACATGGCGCGGCTGGCCCCCTGGCAAGCCAACCTGACCACGGGGCGATTCACCACCCTGTCCGAAGCGCCCGAGTTTCTCGACATGCCCTTCACCGACTACAGCGCCGAAGACCTGCTGGCCATCATCCACCCCGAAGACCGCCCGCTGGTGCAGCGGCAATGGCCGCTGGCACTGCGGGGCAAGGTGGCCTACAACGTCGAATACCGTGTATTGATCGGCGGTCAGGAACGTTGGCATTCGGTACAGGCGGAATTCGAACGCGACGCACAGGGCCGCGCGGTGCGCGCGCTGGGCGTCACGCAGGACGTGACCGAGCGCAAACGGACCGAGCTCGAAATCCAGCGCCTCAACGCCTCGCTGGAGCAGCGCATCCAGCAACGCACCCAGGCCCTGCGGGGCGCCTACGACGAGCTGGAGAGCTATTCCTACGCGGTGGCGCACGACCTGCGCTCACCGCTGCGCATCATCAACGGATTCGCCCAGGCCCTGCAGGAAGACAACCCGGCGCTGGACGCCGCCAGCCACACCCACCTGCAGCGCATCATGGGCGCCAGCAAGAAGATGGGCGAGCTGATCGACGGCCTGCTCAAGCTCTCGCAGTTCGCGCGCGGCGAGGTGCGGCGCGAGCCGGTCAACCTCAGCGCCATGGCCACGCGCCTGTTCGAAGAGCTGGCCGGCGAGCACCCCCAGCGCGAGGTGGCCTGGTCGGTCGAACCCGGGCTGCAGGCCCTGGCCGATCCGTCCCTGGTGGAAGCCCTGATGCAGAACCTGCTGCACAACGCCTGGAAGTACACCGCCACCACGGCCCAGCCCTGCATCCGGGTGTACGCCCGCACACTGGACGGCCAGACGCACTACTGCATCAGCGACAACGGCGCGGGTTTCGACATGGCCCGCTCCGACAAGCTGTTCCAGCCGTTTCAGCGGCTGCACATGCCCAACGAATTCGCCGGCCTCGGTATCGGCCTGGCGACCTCGCGGCGCATCGTGCAGCGCCACGGCGGCGAGCTGCAGGCCTGGGGCGCCCCGGGCGAAGGCGCCACCTTCTGCTTCACCCTGCCCGCCGCCACCGACGCCCCGGGCGGGTGAAGGGCGCTGCGGCCCCTCAGGCGGCCCAGTTCACCCAGCCGAAATGGGCGGTCAGCAGGATCAGCGCGCCAAAGGCGATGCGGTACCAGGCAAACGGCACGAAGCTGTGGCTGGCCACGTAGCGCAGCAGCCAGCGAATGCAGACCCAGGCGCTGAGAAACGCGAACACCAGGCCCACGGCAAACAGCGGCAGATCGGCCATCGAGAGCATGTCGCGCGCCTTGTAGAGGCTGTAGGCGCCGGCGCCGATCAGGATCGGGATGCCCAGAAAGAAGCTGAAGTCGGTGGCCACCTTGCGCGACAGGCCGAACAGCATGCCGCCGATGATGGTGGAGCCCGAGCGGCTGGTGCCGGGAATCAGGCCGAAACACTGCGCCAGACCCACCTTCAGCGCGTCCAGCGGGGTCAGGTCGTCCAGATCGTGCACGCGCACATTGGCCTGCTGGCGCCGCTCCGCCCAGAGGATGACGAAGGCCCCCACGATGAACGCCGTGGCCACCACCGTCGGGGTGAACAGGTTCGCCTTGATGGCCTTGCCAAGCAACAGGCCCAGAACGACCGCGGGCAGGCAGCCGATGACCACGTTCAGGGTGAAGCGCTGCGCCGTGGGCTGCGAGGCCAGACCCAGCAGCGTGGCGCGCAGGCGCTGCGCGTACACGATGATCACCGCGAAGATCGCGCCGGTCTGGATCGCGATCTCGAACACCTTGGCCCGCTCGTCGTGAAAACCCAGCAGGCTGCCGGCCAGGATCAGGTGACCGGTGGAAGAAATCGGCAAAAACTCGGTCAGGCCCTCCACCACGCCCATGATGGCGGCCTTGATCAGCAACACAAGATCCATACAACAGTGTCCGGCACGCGGCGCGGTTCGCAAAAAAGACAACAGGCCAACCGCTGGCCTGTTTGTGCAGCGCCTATCCTAAGGCAACGCTGAACAAGTCCCTCGCGGCGCGCTATTCCTGTTGAACCGGATCCAGTCGCAGTTGCAGCCCCCCGGGCACCACCTGCAGCCCGCCGGGCTGGTAGCCCCAGCCTTGCGCCGTCTCCAGGTCTTTGGGCTTGAGGCGGTAGACCACCAGATCGGGCAACAGGTTTTCCACCAGATCGGTGCCCAGCCGCCGGAAACGCGCCGCATGGGCCGGCGACATGCCGGGCAGGTCCAGCCCTTCCATGCGCACCCCGGTGAGCCGCACCGTGTTGTCCACGGGCTCCAGGCGCAGGCCGTAGCTCAGGGTCAGCGTGCCGCGCTGCGTGCGCGTCTCCACCAGCGGGGTACCCACCGTGAAATCGAGCTGGGTGCCGATGCGGTTCTCCGCCGGGATCAGGCGCACCCGGGGCGAGGTGAGGGACACGTCGAACAGGTCGAGAAGGCGACTGTTGTGCGGAAACTGCCGCGTCACGGCTTCGACCAGTTTCGCCTCCGGGATGTCCACCGTGCGGGGCCCGGGCCGCAGCGAGGCGCAGCCCGGCAGCGCCAGCACCAGCAGCGCGCCGGCCCCCAGGGCACAGGCGGTGAACAGTTGTCGTCGGGTGGTGGGGTGGGTCATGCGGTGTTCCTCTGAGGGGACGACGGCACCGCGCACGCCGCCCAAGCGCTGGCGGTCTGGCGCGGTGGGGCCAATGTTCCATTGTAGGAACCGCCGTTCGCGCGACCCGGTGGCGTTTCACACCCCCACCGCGGCATTTCATCGCAACCCGCTCGCGCCGGCTCTGCGCCCGCGGCACAGTCGCGCCACGTCCCCGCACTGCCCCACCTGGCAGTCCCCTCCCGCCCCACCACAAGGAGTCCCCATGCCCACATTTCAAACCCCGTTGTCCCCCGAACTGGAGCGCCAGGCGCGCCGCCGGGCGGGCCAGCAGACCGGCTGGCTGGTCCACGCCACCGTGTTCGCCCTGGTCAACGCCGCGCTGTGGCTGGCCGGCCACCGCGGCGGATGGCTGGGCCTGCCCACCGGTGGCTGGCTCATCGGCCTGCTGATCCATGGCGCCGTGGTGTGGCTGCGCCCGCAGGGTCAGCACCTGCACCAGCACCTGCTGACCCGCGAACGCCGTCGGTTGGCCGGGCAAGAGGCCAGGCGCCTCCCATGAAGGCGCCGCCGGTTTCAGGGCGGCGCCAGCCCACCGCCTGGCTCGCGGCGCTGGCCCTGGCGGGCCTGGGCCTGCTGCTGGCCACCCCGGCCCGGGCCGCGACCGGTCTCACCGAGTTGCCGGGGCTGGCGGGCGACGGCCCGGTGACGGTGTTCTACCCCTCCAGCGCCAGTGAGCAGCCGCTCCAGCGCGGGCCCTTCACGCTGAACCTGGCCTGGCAGGGTGAACCGGTGCGCGGCAATGCGCGGCTGGTGGTGATCTCGCACGGTTCCGGTGGCAACCCGTGGGTGCACGCCGACCTGGCGGGCGCTCTGGTGAAGGCGGGCTTCGTGGTGGCCGTGCCCCAGCACCGGGGCGACCACACCGGCGGGTTCACCGACCCCGGCCCCACCAGCTGGAAACGGCGCCCGGGCGAAGTCTCGCGCGCCATCGACGCGCTGGCCCAAAGCCCCCGCTTCGCCCCCTTGCTGGCACTGGACCGGGTGGGCGTGTACGGTGGCTCGGCCGGTGGCCACACGGCGCTGACCCTGGCGGGTGGGCGCTGGTCGGCGACCCGTTTTCGCGACCACTGTGAAGCCCACATCGCGGAGGACTTCCCATCCTGCGTGGGCTTCACCACCCGGCTGCGCGGCGATGTGCTCGACCCCCTCAAACTGTCGCTGGCGCGTGCCGTGATCCGCTGGCGCTTTGACGACGCCAGCTGGCACAGCCACCACGACCCGCGCATCCAGGCCGCCGTGGCCAGCGTGCCGTTCGCGGCCGATTTCGACATGGACTCGCTGCGTGCGCCCCGCATCGCGCTCGGTCTGGTGGTGGCGGGCCGCGACGTCAACCAGCTGCCCCGCTTCCACGTGGGCGCGGTGCGCGCGGCCTGCGGCCCCTGCGTGGTGATCGCCGACCTGCCCGAGGCCGGCCACGGCGCCATGCTGTCGCCGCTGCCACCGTTCCCGCCCGGCAGCCTGGAACACGACCTGCTGGGCGACCCGCCCGGCTTCGATCGCGCCGTGCTGCCCGAGGTCGACCGCCAGATCGCCGGCTTCTTCCGGCAGCACCTGCTGGCACCCCCGTGAACCGCACGCCCCGGCTCGCCCTAGAATGCCCCGCACACCCATGAACACCCCCTTGTCCCCCGACGAAATCGAACTGCTGGCGCGCCGGCGTGCCGGCGCCAAACTGGGCTGGTACATCCACGCCACGGTGTACCTGCTGGTCAACCTGTGCTGGTTCATGCTCTGGCAGTTCGGCCCCGAATTCGGCCTTGGCGCGCGCCGCTGGTCGATCTTTCCGGTGCTGGGCTGGGGTCTGGGCCTTGCTCTGCACGGCGTCTCGGTCTTCGTGCTGGGCAACGGCAGCGGGCTGCGCGAACGGCTGGTGCAGAAAGAACGCGAACGGCTGCAGCGTGGGCGCGGCCCTGGCGGCAGCTGAGCGCCAGAGACCATGAAGCCCGACGGCATCACCCTGCTGCGGCACCTCCTGCAGGTGTGGGCCTTTGCGCTGGTGATCGCCACGCTCCAGTACGCCTTCATGCCCGAGCGCCCCTATGGCCCGCCGGTGGCGTACTCGCTGATCATCAGCACGCTTGCCTGGGCCATCATCGATCTGGGGCGCCGACTCATGCCATCGGCCGCCGAGACCGGCTGGCCACCGGGCTGGGCCGGCGTGCTGCTGGTGCTCACGGGCATCACCGTCGGCTACCTGCTGGGCACCTTTCTGGCCGACCAGCTGTGCCGCCACTACGGCTGGTACCTGGCCGGGGGCGGCGCCAACACGGCCACGCCACTGCGCACCTCGATCCTGATCACGGCCCTGGCCGGCGTGGTGGTTTCCTACTATTTCTACAGCGCCAACAAAGGCGCCTACCTCGAACGCAAGATGCGCGAGGCGCGCCAGCATGCCAACGAAGCGCGGCTGAAACTGCTGGAGGCCCAGCTCGAACCCCACATGCTGTTCAACACCCTGGCCAACCTGCGCGCGCTGATCGGCACCGACGCGGCCCGCGCGCAAACCATGCTGGACCACATGATCGCCTACCTGCGCGCCACGCTGGCCGCCTCGCGCAACAGCGACAGCACGCACACGCTGCAGGCCGAGTTCGACCGGCTGCGCGACTACCTCGCGTTGATGAGCATCCGCATGGGCCCGCGCCTGAGCTGCACCCTGGACCTGCCGGCCCCGCTCGCCGCCCAGCCCGTGCCCGCGCTGCTGCTGCAGCCGCTGGTGGAAAACAGCATCCAGCACGGACTGGAGCCCAAGGTGGAGGGCGGCAGCATCCGCGTGAGCGCCCGCCAGGAGGGCCCCGACCTGGTGCTCGAAGTGGCCGACACCGGGGTGGGTCTGGCGCCCCCGGGCAGCACCACCACCGGGCCAGGCTTTGGCGTGGTCCAGGTGCGCGAGCGCCTGGCCACCGTGTACGGCAGCCGCTCCACCCTGGCACTGTGCGCCGGGGCCGACGGCGGCACGCGCGCCACCCTGCGTCTGCCCCTGCGACCATGAACGCCAGCGCCCTGATCGCCGAAGACGAACCGCTGCTGGCCGCCGCCCTGCGGGCCGAGCTGGCGCGCGCCTGGCCGGCGCTGCGCATCGTGGCCGTGGTCGGCGACGGCCGGTCGGCCGTGGCCGAGGCCCTGCGGCTGAAACCCGACCTGCTGTTCCTCGACATCCGCATGCCCGGCCAGAGCGGCCTGGACGCCGCCGCCGAACTCGCCGACGAGTGGCCCGCCGACACCCCGTTTCCCGCCATCGTGTTCGTCACCGCCTACGACCAGTACGCCGTGCAGGCCTTCGAAGCGCAGGCGGTGGACTACCTGCTCAAGCCGGTGCAGCCCGAGCGCCTGGCGCGCACGGTGCAGCGCGTGCAGCAGGTGCTGGCGCAGCGCAGCCCCGCCAACGTGGCCGCACCGCTGGAACACACGCTGACCCAGCTGCGCGCCCTGCTCGCGCCCGCGCTGGCGGCCACGCCCAGCGAGCCGCTGCGTGTGATCCAGGCCAGCCTGGGCCAGCAGATCCGGCTGGTACCGATCGACGAGGTGCTGGTGTTCGAGGCCGCCGACAAATACGTGCGCGTGCTCACCGCAGACACCGAGCTGCTGATCCGCACCCCCCTCAAGGAGCTCATTCCCCAGCTGGACGCCAGCCTGTTCTGGCAGGTGCATCGGAGCACCGTGGTGCGCGCCACCGCCATCCACAGCGTGCACCGCGACGAAGCCGGCAAGCTCAGCCTTGACCTGCGCGGCCTGAAGGAACGCCTGCCCGTCAGCCGCCTCTACGCCGGGCGCTTCAAGGCGATGTAGGCACAGCGACGGAGCGTGGAGGCATGGTCCGCTGCGCGTGCCTTCACCCAGGGCAGCCGTGGAACCGGCTCCGCCGGGCCACAGGGCTGCGTCCCCCCTCCCGCCGAAGGCGACAGAGAGGGGGGAAGCCGCGCAGCGGCGCAGGGGGGCGTTCCTAAAAGCTGCCGGTGAACCGGTAACGCGCCGCCGGGTGCCACATCGCCGCCACCGAGGCCACCTGGCCTTGCGAATGCGTCTGTCGGCGCAACACCAGGCAGGGTTCTTCGGGCGCCATGTGCAGCATCTCGGCCACGTCGCGCGGCGGCAGGCAGGCTTCGATGACGAAGCGCACGCCCTGCAGCGGCGCCACCCGCATCAGGTAGGCGTTGGGCGTCTGGCTGTTGAAGTCCATCTGCAGGTAGTCCGGCGCCACCGTCGGGTTGACGTAGCGGTCTTCGACCTGGATCGGCTCGCCGTTCTCGAAGTGCACCACCACCGAATGGAACAGCGGCTGCTCGGCCTTCAGCCCGAACTGCCGACCCAGCGCCTCGCCGGCCTTGGTGCGCTCCAGCTTGTGCAACTCGCTGCGGTGCACGTGGCCACGCGCGGCGATCTCTTCGGCGATGTTGCGGATCTCGACCAGCGTGGCCTGGTACTTCTGCTGCGCCACGTAAGTGCCCGAGCCCTGCACCCGCTCCACGATCTGCTCGTCGCTCAGCTCGCGGATCGCGCGGTTCACCGTCATGCGCGACACGCCGAAGGTGCGCGCCAGCGCCTCTTCGCCCGGGATCGCCTCGCCCTCCTGCCAGATGCCGCTCTGGATCTGCGCCAGCACATGCTGCTTCACCCGCAGGTAGGCGGGTGTGCGGTCGTCGTCGGCCGGGGCTGGCAAGGGGGTGGAACCGTTGTTCACAGGGTTTCTACCGGGGTGCAAACCGATGAAGTGGTATTGACAGGAGGGATTATGGCCAGATAAAGTTGTATATACATATCATAGATGTGTGTTTCTATATGTATAGCCATACCATCGAAAAAGCCCCGAGGAAACCGCCCATGAACACCCACACCGACCCCCGCCTCGACCCCACCCGTGTCATCCGCGCCCCGCGCGGCACCACGCTGAACTGCAAGAACTGGATCGCCGAGGCCGCCTACCGCATGATCCAGAACAACCTCGACCCCGAAGTCGCCGAGAACCCGCAGCACCTCGTGGTCTACGGCGGGATCGGCCGCGCCGCGCGCGACTGGGCCTGCTTCGACCAGATCCTCGCCTCGCTCAAAGACCTGAACGACGACGAGACCCTGCTGGTGCAGTCGGGCAAGCCGGTGGGCGTGTTCAAGACGCACGCCAACGCCCCGCGCGTGCTGATCGCCAACAGCAACTTGGTGCCCAAGTGGGCCACCTGGGAACACTTCAATGAACTCGACCGCAAGGGCCTGTTCATGTACGGCCAGATGACCGCCGGCAGCTGGATCTACATCGGCAGCCAGGGCATCGTGCAAGGCACCTTTGAGACCTTCGTCGAGGCCGGCAAGCAGCACTACAAGAACGATTTGTCCGGCCGCTGGATCCTCACCGCCGGCCTGGGTGGCATGGGCGGCGCGCAGCCGCTGGCCGCCACGCTGGCCGGCGCCTGCTCGCTCAACATCGAGTGCCAGCAGAGCAGCATCGACTTCCGCCTGCGCACGCGCTACGTGGACAAACAGGCACGTGACATTCACCACGCGCTGGAGCTGATCCAGGAGCACACGGCGAAGAAGGAGGCCGTCTCCATCGCCCTGCTCGGCAACGCGGCCGAAGTGCTGCCCGAGCTGGTGAAACGCGCGAAGGCCGGCGGCATCAAACCCGACCTGGTGACCGACCAGACCTCGGCGCACGACCTGATCAACGGCTACCTGCCGGTGGGCTGGAGCGTGGCGCAGTGGAAGGCCGCGCAGAAGGACCCGGCGCAGCACGCCCGCCTGAGCGCCGAAGCCGCCCAGAGCTGCGCGGTGCACGTGCAGGCCATGCTGGACTTCCAGAGCATGGGCATCCCCACGGTGGACTACGGCAACAACATCCGCCAGGTCGCATTCGACCAAGGCGTACAGAACGCGTTCGATTTCCCCGGCTTCGTGCCCGCCTACATCCGCCCCATGTTCTGCGAGGGCAAAGGCCCGTTCCGCTGGGTCGCGCTCTCGGGCGACCCGGAAGACATCTACAAGACCGACGCGAAGATCAAGGAACTGTTCCCGAACAACCACCACACGCACCGCTGGCTCGACATGGCGCGTGAGCGCATCGCCTTCCAGGGCCTGCCCGCGCGCATCTGCTGGCTGGGCCTGGGCGAGCGCCACATCGCCGGCCTGGCCTTCAACGAGATGGTCAAGAACGGCGAGTTGAAGGCGCCGATCGTGATCGGCCGCGACCACCTGGACACCGGCTCGGTCGCCAGCCCCAACCGCGAAACCGAGGCCATGAAGGACGGCACCGATGCCGTGAGCGACTGGCCGCTGCTCAACGCCCTGCTCAACACCGCCGGCGGCGCCAGCTGGGTCAGCCTGCACCACGGTGGCGGCGTGGGCATGGGTTACTCGCAGCACGCGGGCATGGTGATCGTGGCCGACGGCACGGACGCCGCCGCCGAACGCCTGGCGCGCGTGCTGGTGAACGACTGCGGATCGGGCGTGATGCGCCATGCGGATGCGGGCTATGAACTGGCGATTGCCACCGCAAAGAAGCAAGGCTTGAAACTCCCGATGCTTTGACCCCCCCGCGCCGCCTGCGGCGTCACCCCCCAGGGGGCAACGCCTGTGGCCCGGCAAAGCCGGTTCCACGGCGTTCTGGACCCAAGACACCTCTCACCGACATACTGGTCAACATGAACTCTTCTCTCACCCTGCAACCCGGCCAGATGACGCTGGCCGACCTGCGCACCGTCTGGCAACAGGCCGTGCAGGTGCAACTCAGTAGCGACGCGCACGCCGGCATCGCGGCCTCGGCCGCGGCGATCCACGCCATCGTGCACAAAGGCGATGCGGCCTACGGCATCAACACCGGCTTTGGCAAGCTCGCCAAGACGCGCATCCCCGACGACCAGTTGGAGCTGCTGCAGCGCAACCTGATCCTGTCGCACTCGGTGGGTACCGGCGAGCCCATGAGCGACGCCACGGTGCGCCTCGTGGTGCTGATGAAGGCGGCGAGCCTCGCGCGCGGTTATTCGGGCGTGCGCCCGGTGGTCATTCACACCCTGCTCGCGCTGCTCAACGCCGGCATCACGCCCCGCATCCCGGTCAAGGGCTCGGTCGGCGCTTCGGGCGACCTCGCGCCGCTCTCGCACATGACGCTGGCCCTGATGGGCGAAGGCGAGGTGCGCGTGAACGGCGAATGGCGGCCCGCCGCCGCCGCGCTCAAGGCCGCCGGCATTGCGCCGCTCACGCTCGCGGCCAAGGAAGGCCTGGCGCTGATCAACGGCACCCAGGTCTCCACCGCGCTCGCGCTGCACGGCCTCTTCATGGCCGAGCGCCTGCTCGAAGCCGGCACGGTGACCGGCGCGCTCAGCGTGGACGCGGCCAAGGGCAGCGACGCGCCGTTCGACCCGCGCATCCACGCCGTGCGTGGCCAGCCCGGCCAGATCGCCGTGGCCGCCGCCACGCGCGCCCTGCTCGCGGGCAGCCAGATCCGCCTCTCGCACGTGGTGGACGACGAGCGCGTGCAGGACCCCTACAGCCTGCGCTGCCAGCCGCAGGTCATGGGCGCCTGCCGCGACCTCATCGCCAACGCCGCGCGCACCCTGCTCACCGAGGCCAACGCCGTCACCGACAACCCGCTGGTCTTCACCGACACCAACGAGGTGCTCTCGGGCGGCAACTTCCACGCCGAGCCGGTGGCCTTCGCGGCCGACACGCTGGCGCTGGCCATCGCCGAGATCGGCGCCATCTCCGAGCGCCGTATCGCGCTGCTGATCGACAGCACGCTCTCGGGACTGCCGCCCTTCCTGGTGGACAACCCGGGCCTCAACAGCGGCTTCATGATCGCCCACGTCACCGCCGCCGCGCTGGCCTCGGAAAACAAGTCGCACGCGCACCCGGCCAGCGTGGACAGCCTGCCCACCAGCGCCAACCAGGAAGACCACGTGAGCATGGCCACCTACGCCGGGCGCCGCCTGGCCGAGATGGCCGACAACACCGCCACCATCCTCGGCATCGAGTGGCTGGCCGCCGCGCAGGGCGTGGACTTCCACCGCCCGCTCGCCACCTCGCCGCGCCTGGCCCAGGCCCACGCCACGCTGCGCGCCCAGGTGCCGTTCTACGACAAGGACCGCCTGTTCGCGCCGGACATCGAAGCCGCGCGCCGGCTGGTGCTGGAGGGTGCGGCCGGTGCGGAGCACCAAGACCTGTTCGCCGAAGTCTGGTCACACTGAGCGCGCCGTGAACACCGCCTCCATCGTCACCGTCGACAGCACCCCGGCCACGCCGTGGCGCAACGGTGGTGGTGTCACGCGCGAGCTGTTGGCCTGGCCCGGCCCGGCGGACTGGCGGCTGCGCATCAGCGTGGCCGACATCGCCGTTGACGGCCCTTTCTCGGCCTTCCCCGGCGTGCGGCGCTGGTTCACGCTGTTGTCGGGCGAGGGCGTGGCGCTGGACTTCGCCGACCACCCGCTGACGCTGCGCCCCGGCGATGCGCCGCTGGCCTTCGACGGTGCCGCCACGCCCGGCTGCCGCCTGACCGGCGGCCCGGTGCGCGACCTCAACCTCATGGTTCGCGGCGGCACGGGCGGCATGGCCGCCGTATCGCCCGGCGCTGCATGGTCAGCCCCCGCCAGCGCCCAGGCCGGCCTGTTCGCGCGGGTGCCCGGCCGCTGGCGCAACGGCGACCAGCAGCGCCCCCTGCCCGCCCTCAGCCTGCTCTGGTTCGATGCACCGCCGCCGGGCGGCTGGCGCTTCGAACCGGACGTCCCCGCACCAGCCGTCGGCTGGTGGCTGCACCACATCCCCGAAGGCACAAGACCATGACCACCACCCTCTGGCACAACGCCCGCATCGCCACGCTGGACCCCAGCCACGGCGCCGACGGCTGGGGCCTGGTCGAAGACGGCGCTCTGCTCACCGAAGGCGAGCGCATCACCTGGGTCGGCCCGAACCGCGGCCTGCCGGCCCACGCCCGACCGGCGCACGAGGTGGACCTCGGCGGCGCACTGCTCACCCCCGGCCTGGTGGACTGCCACACCCACCTGGTCTACGGCGGCCAACGCGCGGCCGAGTTCGAGCAGCGCCTGCAGGGCGCGAGCTACGAAGCCATCGCGCGAGCCGGTGGCGGCATCCGCTCCAGCGTCGCGGCCACCCGCGCCGCCAGCGAAGACGCGCTGCTGGCCAGCGCCACGCAGCGCGCCCGCTGCCTCATGGCCGAAGGCGTGACCACGCTGGAAATCAAATCGGGCTACGGGCTCTCGCTGGAGACCGAAGCGCGCTGCCTGCGCGTGGCGCGCCGGCTCGGCACCGAGCAACGCCTGGATGTGCGAACCACCTTCCTCGGCGCCCACGCCCTGCCGCCCGAATTCGACGGCCGGCCCGACGACTACATCGACGCCGTCTGTGCCTGGCTGCCCGAGCTGCACGCCCAGGGCCTGGTGGACGCGGTCGATGCCTTCTGTGAAAATATCGGCTTCAGCCCCGCACAAACGCGCCGCGTCTTTGAAGCGGCAAAAGCCCTGGGCCTGCCCGTCAAGCTGCACGCCGAGCAACTCTCCGACCAGGGCGGCGCGGCGCTCGCGGCCTCGTTCGGCGCGCTCTCGTGCGACCACCTCGAACACCTGAGCGACGACGGCATCGCCGCCATGCAAGCCGCCGGCACCGTGGCCGTGCTGCTGCCCGGCGCGTATTACTTCCTGCGCGAAACCAAGCTGCCGCCGATCGCGGCGCTGCGCGCGGCCGGCGTGCCCATGGCCGTGTCCACCGACCACAACCCCGGCACCTCGCCAGGCCTCTCGCTGCTGCTCATGGCCAGCATGGCCTGCACGCTGTTCCGCCTCACGCCGCTGGAAGCGGTGCAGGGCATCACGCTGCACGCCGCGCGTGCGCTGGGCCTGCACGACCGCGGCCAGCTCACCGCCGGCCAGCGCGCCGACTTCGTGGCCTGGGAGCTGGAGCACCCGAACGAACTGGCCTACTGGTTTGGCCGCAACCCCTGCCGCCGCGTGATCGCGGCGGGTCTGGAGCACCCATGAACCCGACAGAACCCTTTGAATGGCGCGGCCGTGAAGACGCCGAAGAAACCGGCGTCAGCACCCGCTGGCACCATCGCGTTCGGCCCGCCGCCGCCGACAGCACCGGCGGCGTCACGCTGATCGGCTTTGGCGTGGACGAAGGCGTGCGCCGCAACGCCGGGCGCACCGGCGCCGCCCTCGGGCCGCTGGCACTGCGTGGCGCGCTGGCCAACCTGCCGGTGCTGGGCGAACCGGCGCTGTGGGACGCGGGGGATGTGAGCTGCGCCGACGGCGCGCTCGAAACCGCGCAGGCGCAACTGGGCGAGCGCGTGGCCGGGGCCCTGGCGCGCGGCAGCCTGCCGCTCGTGCTCGGTGGTGGCCACGAAATGGCCTGGGGCACTTTTCAAGGCATCGTGCAGGCCCGGCCCGACGCCAGCCGCCTGCTGGTGGTCAACCTCGACGCCCACTTCGACCTGCGCGTGGCCGCCCAGGGCAATTCGGGCACGCCGTTTCGCCAGATGCACGACTGGTGCGCCGAACGCGGCCAAGCCTTCCAGTACCGCGTGTTCGGCATCAGCCGATTCGCCAACACCCAGGCCCTGTTCGACCGCGCCCATGCCATGGGCGTGCGCTACTGGCTCGACGATGGCCTGCAGGACGCCGCGGGCCTGCGCGATGCGCAGCAGGCGCTGGCCACCGACCTCGCGCGCTGCGATGCGGTGTATCTCACGGTGTGTCTGGATGTGCTGCCCGGGGCGCAGGCCCCGGGGGTATCGGCACCCGCCCCGCTGGGTGTGCCGCTGGCGCAGGTGGAGCGGCTGATCGATCAGGTGCTGGCGTCGGGCCGCCTGGTGGCGGCCGACATTGCCGAACTCAACCCGGCGCTGGACCGTGATGGCCTGACAGCCCGGGTGGCGGCGCGGCTGGCGGCGCGCATTGCGCGCAGCCGCGCCTGAGGTTTCACTCAGCGGCGGTAGTAATCGCGGCGGTCGTCATCGTCCCAGCGGTTGTCGCGGCGGTCATCGTCCCAATCGCGGCCGTGGCCGTGGCGGTGACCCCAACGGTGGCCGTGGCCCCGGCCGGGGTGGTAATACACCGGCGCTGGTGCCACCACCACGGGGCGCACGTAGCGGTACGGGCGGTGCACCACCACCGGTTCTTCATAGACCACCACCGGGCGGCCGTAGGAATACACCGGCGGCGGGTAATACACCACCGGCGGCGCGTTCGACACGCCCACGGACACGCCGGGTGAATTCACGCCAACGGACCAGTAGACGTCTCCCCTGGCGTGAGCCTGGGTGGCCACGCCAGACATGGCCCAGCCCCCAGCGGCCAGTGCGGCGATCGCGAGACCGCGGGCCCAGGCGGAGCTGCGGCTCCAGTGGGTGCTCAAAGACATCGTGTTCATGGTTATCTCCTGGTTGCAGAGCTATTGTGGCCCCGTACGCGTATTACAAACAAATCCCCTGTAACCTGTACCGCATGCACGGTCAAAGACGTTGCCAGACGTAACCAGCCGCCGCCGAGCCCCCAGAAAAAGACCGCCATGAACGCCAACACCCCACCGACCACCCCGACTCCCGTGTCCATGGCGCTGGAGGTGCTGGACTTCTGGTTCGGCGACGCCCTGCAAAGCGACTGGCCCGCCGACGATCGCAACGCCCTGTGGTTTGGCGGCGACAGCGCGCTGGACCAGCAGATCACCGAGCGCTTCGGCCCGCTGGTGAACGCTGCGCTGGACGGCGGCTGCCAGGCCTGGGAAGCCAGCCCGGAAACGCGGCTGGCGCTCATCGTGGTGCTGGACCAGTTCCCCCGCAACGTGTTTCGCGGCCAACCACGCGCGTTCGCGGGCGATGCCCGGGCGCAGCAGCTGGTGTTGCGGACCCTGGCGCTGGGGCAGGACGCCGCCTTGCCCCGCGTGGGCCGGGTGTTTCTCTACATGCCGCTCATGCACGCCGAACACCTGGACCTGCAAGACGAATGCGTCTCGCGCTTCAGCGCACTGCTCGAAGGCGCCACGCCCGAGCTGCGCGACACCCTGGCGGGCAACCTGCGCTTTGCCCACCTGCACCGCGACATCATCGCCACCTACGGGCGCTTCCCCCACCGCAACGCGGCGCTGGGCCGCGCCAACACCTCGGCCGAAGAAGCCTTCCTGACGAACGGCCCGCGCTTCGGGCAGTGACGGCACCAGGCCTCAGGACCAGGTGCGCAGCACCAGCGCCGACAGCACAGCGCCCGCGGCGACCAGGCCCAGGGCCGTGACCAGCCGGCGCGCCAGGCCCGGCCCATCCTGGCCGGCGGCCTGGAAAGAAGGCTCGACCGGCGGCGCCGCCTCGACCATGCGCGGCATGGGGCTGATCAAGGTGGACTCCAGCGGCAGCTCGGCCGGCTCCGGGCGGGGTTTTGGCGCCGGGGCGGTGCTCGGCGCGACCACGCGCGTGGGGCTGCCGGGCATGGCCCAGCTGGCCCACAGCGCATGCGCCTCCGACGGCACGATGGCACCCCGCTCCACAGCGGCTTCCACATCGCGCCACGCCAGCTGCACCCGCACCGAGGGCAGGAACACGTCGTCGGCGTGGGTCTCGAGCCAGCGCGTGTCCTCGGCGTCGGGCATGGTGTCGGGGTCGTCGGTGATCATGGCGTAAGGTCGGATGGCAGGGAACGGTTCATCCCACCATATACGAAAGCGCGAACCGCTGAGCCCCCTGGCCCCGCCCCTCGTCGCCCGGCCCGCGGCGGCCGGTACAAACGCACACCCTGCGGTGCACCCGGCTCGGGCCGGAGCCAGCCCGGCCCGATGTTCATCTTGCATACCCACCCTCGCAGCCCGGCATACGGGCCTTTGCGGGCCGCACACCGCCCCTAGAATGCGCGCCATGCCCAGCCGCCACCTGCCCGCCATCCTGGACCAGATCCACACCGAAGCCCAGCCCCTGTTTGGCCAGGGCCACGTGGCCGACTACATCCCCGCTCTGGGTGAGGTGCCGCCGCGCCAGTTCGGCATGGCGGTGGCGCTGTGCAGCGGCGAGACCCACGCCGTCGGCGACGCCCACACGCCCTTTTCCCTGCAGAGCATCACCAAGCTCTTCACCTTCGTGCTGGCGCTCAAGCTCGTGGGCGACGAACTCTGGCAACGCGTGGGCCGCGAGCCCTCGGGCGCCGCGTTCAACTCCATCGTGCAGCTGGAAACGGAAAACGGCATCCCGCGCAACCCCTTCATCAACGCGGGCGCGCTCGTCATCACCGACATCCTCACCACCCGCTACGCCCACCTCGACTACGCCCTGCTCGGCGCCCTGCGCCGCCTGGCCGACGACCCCGGGCTGCACTGGAACGCCCGCATCGCCAAAAGCGAGCGCGACACCGCCCACCGCAACATGGCCATGGCCTACTTCATGAAGAGCCACGGCAACTTCCACAACCCGCCCGAGCTGGTGCTGGACAACTACTGCCGCCAGTGCGCCACCGAAATGAGCTGCGCCCAGCTCGCGCAGGCCACCATGTTCCTCGCCAACGGCGGCCGCGATCTTGGCCACCAGGGCCAGCCCGACGAGCAGTTTCTGAGCGCCGACGACACCCGCCGCGTCAACGCCCTGCTGCTCACCTGCGGCGCCTACGATGCTGCGGGCGACTTCGCCTACCGCATCGGCCTGCCGGTGAAAACCGGCGTGGGCGGCGGCATCGTGGCCATCGTGCCCGGCGTGGGCACGGTGGCGGTGTGGGCGCCCGAGCTGGACGCCAAAGGCAATTCGGTGCTCGGCGCCTTCGCGCTGGAGCGGCTGGTGCAGCTCACGGGCTGGGGGCACAACACGCTCTAAATGCATTCGGTTGAATGGGCTTGAAACGGCATTTTTTCTTGAAATCCATTGATAAACAATGGGTTTTCGTTGAAAATTCAATTCAAGTATTCATTCAAAAATTCATTCATGAGCCCCCAAAATCCCACCGAGAGCGGGCTGCTGCAGGCCCTGCGCAGCCTGGGCGGCCAAGCCGGCGGCGCCCAGTTGCAGCAAGGCCTGGGCATCAGCCAGCCCACCCTGTCGCGCCTGCTGGCGCCGTTGGTGGCCGGCGGCCAGGTGGTGGCGGTGGGCGCGGCGCGGGCGCGGCGCTACCTGCTGCCGCGCGAGGTGGAGGGCGTGGGCCGCCAGGTGCCCATCCATGAAGTCACGCCGCCAGGCGAGCTGCGCCCGTTCGGCACGCTCTACCCGCTGGCCGGCGGCGGCTTCTGGATGGACGAAGCCGACAAGGCGCACGGCAGCAGCGCCTACCACCCCAGCCTGCCCTGGTTTCTCTACGACATGCGGCCCCAGGGCTTTCTCGGTCGGGGCTTTGTCGACACGCACCCGGCCCTTCAACTGCCCGCCAACCTGCAGCACTGGAGCGACGACCACATCTTGAAAGCGCTGGTCAACGCCGGCGAAGACCTGCCCGGCAACCTCGTTGTCGGCACCGCCGCGTTCGACCGCTACCTGAGCCTGCCCGCGCCGCAGCGCAGCCGCGCGCCCGTGGTGAACGCGCCCGCCGTGCAATACCCTGCCCTGGCCGCACAGGCGCTGGGCCAGACCCTGGCCGGTTCCAGCGCCGGCGGCGAGCAGCCCAAGTTCAGCGCGCTGCGCGAAGGGCACCCGGTGCTGGTGAAGTTCTCCCCGGCCAGCGAGAGCGCCACCGACCAGCGCTGGCGCGACCTGCTGGTCTGCGAAGCCCTGGCCCTGCACACCCTGGCGGACGCCGGCATCAGCGCCGCCCACACCGAACTCATCGAGGCCGAGGGCCGCGTCTTCCTCGAAAGCCGCCGTTTCGACCGCACGCCGCAAGGCCGTGTGGGCATGGTCTCGCTCGAGGTCTACGACCGCCAGTACATCGGCCAGGGCACCAACTGGGTCGACACCGCCCGCCGCTCCGACCAGGCCGGCCCCGAGCGCCTGAGCGCGGCCGATGTGACCACCCTCTGCCTGCTCGACGCCTTTGGTGCGCTGATCGCCAACACCGACCGCCACCACGGCAACATCTCGCTGCTGCTGCGCGACCACCGCTGGCAGCTCGCCCCCGCCTACGACATGCTGCCCATGCTCTACGCCCCCGTGGCCGGTGAACTGGTGCCGCGCGACTTCGCCGCCCAACCGCCGCGCCCCAGCGTGCACACCCTGGCCGTGTGGCCGCAGGCGCGCGAACTGGCCACCGGGTTCTGGCAGCGCGTGGCGGACGATGCGCGCATCAGCGCCGGGTTCCGGGCGATGGCCCAGGCCAACGCCGCGCTCGTGGCCGGGCTCTGACCACACCTATCGCTGCCGCGTTTGAGGGATTGCAGCGCACACCGCAGACGGCACAATCGGCCACCTGTCACACACACCGCCCGAGCACATCGGCGGATGCAAACCAACATGAACAAATCACCACGCTTTCGCGGCCTCGCTGCGGCAACCGCGCTGCTGGGCGCCGTCACCGCGGTTTCGCTCAGCGCCTGTGCCGCAGGCCCGACCGCATCCCCGCCAGCCAACCGCGCGGCTCAGGTCACCCACCTCTGCAGACCGCAAGAATCGGTCCGCTTCTCCTGCGAACTGCACGATCACCGGCTGTTGTCCATGTGCGCGTCGCCGGGCTTCGCAACGTTCAAAGGCGTGCCCAAGGACAACCCGGGCTATGCCTATCTGGTCGTCGGCACACCGGAAGGGGTGGTGCAGTACAGCTACCCCCCCAATCCCTACGACTACAAACAACACTTCTTCAAAGACGTGCCCACCAACGGCATTCCGTACATGTTTGTCACGTCCGAAAAGGGGGAGTTCTTCTTCCTGGCCGAACAGGACGCCTCCGACCCGCTTGGGGCCGGCCAATGGACGCCGGAGAATTTGCCCGACGGCTGGTCGATCAGCGAAAAAGACAAGCAACGCGCATGTGCCCGTGTGCTGGAGTTCGACAACTACTTCGCAAAGGGGGTCACGCACGCTTCAGTTTGGAGGGACAAAGAGCGGGAGCGACGCGAAGCCGAGAAAACTAAGGCCAAGCAACCATGAGTACCAACGCCTCGGCCATTCCAGGGCTTGCCACGGCCCGGCAGCGAGAGCGGGCCGAGTCCCTGTTGGTGACGGCCTACCGCAGCGGTATCACCGATACCAAAGAGCTGGCGAATTTCATGGGGCAGACGCAGCACGAGAGCCAGAACTTCACCCGCCTGGAAGAGAACCTGAACTACCGAGGTTCCGTCCTGTGGGACACCTTCAAAGGCGGCGGCAAGGTGCTGCCCCGCAATGGGTTGACCGAAAAGGAAGCAGGAGAGCTTGCGGCCATCGAAGACCCTCAGCAGCGACACAAGGCCATTGCGAACAAGATATATGGCGGTGAATGGGGAGACGCGGCCCTTGGGAATACCGAACCAAATGATGGCTACGAGTACCGAGGCCGTGGCTATATCCAGTTGACCGGGCGAGACAACTACGCCGACTACCACCGAAAAACCGGGCTGGACTTGGTCAACCGGCCCGAGCTTGCGGCGAACCCGGGCAACGCCGAAACACTGGCTGTTCAATACTGGAAGGACAAGGTCCAGCCAAAGACCAGCGATCGAGCCAGCGTCACCGACGCGGGCTCGATCATCAACACCGGCAGGGTCGGGAGAGCCGTCAAAGGCCTCCCCGACCGCCAGGCCAACGCCGCCGCCTGGGAAACCGCACTCAACAAGGGCTACTTGCAAGAGGCCCTGGCGCGCCATCCCCTGGCGCCCGACGAGCTGGCGGCCCAACGCCCCGCCGCCCCGGAGGCCCTCAACCAGCCCCTGCAACTCAAGCCCGACCACCAGCTCTCGCCCCAAAGCCTGCGCCTGATCCAGGACAGCGGGCAACACGTCCGGGCCCTCGCCGACAAACACCAATTGCCCTGGAACCCCGGCATGGACAACACCGTGTACGCGCTGGCCCGGCAGGCGCGTGAACAGGGGCTGACCGGCATCACCCACCTGAAGGTCGCCGACGGGCAGATCCGCTTTGCCCAGTACGACGGCCTGACCCTCAAAGACGGCGCGCTCGACGCCCGCGCCGCCGCCAACACCGAAACCCACCAGTCCATTGCCCGGATGGCGCAGGCCGACCAGGCACCGGACCAGAACCAAGTCCAGGCCCGCGACGCAGCGCCCGCCCAGGCCCCCACCCAATCCATGGCATCGCCCGCGATGTCCATGTGAGACTGCGTCAGCCCCACAGCGGTGGCTTGAACACCATCAGCGCGAACACCGCCATCATCGCCACGAAGGCCGGGTAGCCCAGCCCTTCCCACCAGCGCGCCATGCGCCAGTAGACCTCGGGCAACGCGGTGTCGCCACGCGCCTGTGCAGCCGAAGCCAGGCGCGCCATGCGAACCTGCAGCGCCACCACCGGCAGCCAGCAGGCGCCGGCCAGCGCATAGAGCGCGAGCGCCAGCGCGATCCACGGGGTGCTCAGCGGCCAGCCGGCCATCGCCGCCATCGCGAAGCCACTGAGCGGCTGGATGATCACCGTCGGCGTGGTCATCCACAGGTCGGCCTTGACCACCAGGCGCGAGACCACCGCCTGCGCCGGCACCGAGCCGCTGCGGTTGGCCATGAACAGGTAGAAAGCGGTGCCAAAGCCGGTGCCCACCAGCACCACGCTGGAGAGCACGTGCAGGGTCTTGATCCACAAGTACAGGTTCATCACGATCCAACCTCCAGAAGGTTCCATCGGCTGCCGCGCCACAGCAGGGCCAGAATCGGCAGGTTCTTGAGCAAGGGCCCCAAGGGATGCAGCCACAGCTGCGGCACCATGGCTGTGGCCAGCACGCTGAACACCAGCACCACGGCCACGCCAGCGCGGCAAGCCCACACCCCGGGCCGCAGCGCCAGCCACAGGCCCATGGCCAGGTCCAGCCCGATGCCGCCGGCCACCAGGGCCGACACCCAGGCCTCGGGCACCCAGCCGGGCTGGCGCACCAGCTCGTGGCTGATGCCGCCCCAGCCCAGCCACGACACCCCCGCCGTGCCCCACCACAGGGCCACCAGGCTCCAGCGCTCGACCGCGCTCAGGCTTGCATTGGCTTCGTGTTCGTGCATCACAGCGCCTCCTGCGGCCACTGCCGCACCGACACCGGTGGTCGCCCCAGCAGCCGCTCCAGCGGTGCCGCGTCGGCCGTGTTGGGCTGGGCCAGCAGAGCCAGCGTTTCGCTGCACCAGGGCGTCAGCGGCACGGCGTCCCCCAGCCGCGCGCTCCAGCGGCTCGGCGCATCGGGCAGCAGCGCGACGCCGGCCGGCCCGTGCCCCATGGCCTCGCGCCAGTGCGCGATCAGGGCCTGCAGCGTGAACACCTCGGGGCCCGCCAGTTCGAGCCTGCCCTGCGCGTCGGACCGCAGGCTGGCCACCACCGCCGCCGCCAGGTCGTCCACATGCAGCGGCTGCGCCAGCCCGCGCGCGACCGGCGCCGGCAGCAGCAGCAACGGCAGCCGCGCCAGCGCGCGGAACAGCCCACTCGACGCGCCGCCCTCGCCCACCACGATGCTCGGCCTCAACACCACCGCCTCCAGCGCGCCGCGAGCGGCCAACGCCAGCAGGTGCTCGTCCGCCGCTCGCTTGCTGCGGGCGTAGGCGGTGGGGTTGCCCTCGATGCCCAGGGCCGAGACCTGCACCACCCGCCGCACGCCAACCCTGGCACAGGCGTCGAACACCGCCTGCGGCCCGCTGGCGTGTGTCGGCCAGATCGGGCGCCGGCGCGAGTCGCGCAACACGCCCACCGTGTTCACCACCGCGTCCACGCCCGAGAGGTAGGGCACCCAGTCGTCGGCCGCCGTGGCCCGCGCCATGTCCACCCGCGGGCGGCTCACCAGCGTGTGCCCCGCCGCCTGCAGCGCCTGCGCCACATGCCGCCCCACAAACCCCGAGGCACCCAGCAACCAGACGTTCATGATCCGTCCCTCCGGCAGACACCATCGGCACAGGCCGGCACCGATTGGCGCGCCGCGCGCCGCAGGGCCGTCTCAAAGACCGCGTGCGCCAGCCAGCGCGGAAACAGATGCCGGTGGCCCGCCACCCAGGGGTACAGCCGGTCGGCCAGCGGCCGCAGCCAGGGCGCGCTCAGCGAGCGTGCCACCCAAGAAATGCCCACCGCCTCGTACATGCCCACAAAGGTGTCCACCCCGCGCAGCCAGGAGCCGTCGGGCGCCTGCGCGTGCAGCAGCCGCGCCAGGTCGTCCCGCGTCACGCCGGCCGGCGCCACAAAGCCCGGCGCCGCGATGTCCACGAAGCGCAGGCGCTGCGCACGCTCATTGCGCAGCATCAGGTTGCTCATCTCGGCCATGCACAGCGGGCAGGCGCCGTCGTAGTACAGGGTCAGGGGGTAGAGGTTGTGGTTCATCGCATCGCGCCTTCCTTTGTGGATTCCTTGGATTCCGTTGATTCGGTCGACTCCGTTGATTCTGTTATTTCTGTCAAAACAGAAATTCACAGTCAAAAAAAGCCCGAGCGGCGGTTCAGCCGTCCGAGCGCACGAACTTCTGCACCGAGGCGCCAAGGCGCATCACCTTTTCCAGCGTGGCGGGCGACAGGCGAAGCATCTCGTCCGTCCACACGCCCAGGGTCTGCATGAAGCGCAGCGTCTCGCGCACGCGGTCTTGCGCGTCGGCCGATTCGGCCTCGAATTCCGGTGTGTTCACCAGCGCCTGCAGCATCTGCACCGTGGGCTGAAATTCGCGCTCCTTGCGCTGGCGCACGATGGTGCGAAACAGCTCCCACACGTCGGACGAGGTTTCAAAATAATCGCGCCGGTCGCCCAGCACCTGCGTCGGCCGGATCAGCCCCCAACCCTGCAGCTCCTTGAGGCTGTTGCTCACGTTGGAGCGGGCCACCACCAGGGTGTTGGCGATCTCTTCGGCGTGCAGCGGGCGGCCGTGGAAAAACAGCAGGGCATGGATCTGCGCCACGGTGCGGTTCACGCCCCAGGCTGTGCCCATTTCGCCCCAGTGCAGCACAAAACGGCGGGAGGTTTCGGTGAGTTCCATGGGGTGGATGTTAGGCGCCATCAGAAATTTCTGTCAAGACAGAAATTACACCTCCCCCGCTTCAAGCCCATGCGAGGATGCGGAAACTCAGGAACGGACCGATTCAATCTGGCGACGCAACACCGGAAGATCGCGCTGAACGGTTTTCCAGACCACATTCAGATCAACCGCGTCGTAGCTCATACCGGCACAGCTTGCGCGAGCACAGCCTGCCTGAAGCTCGCCGGCAGGCCATTGGGCGTCAACACATCCACCGGCACGCCCAGCAGCTTCTCCAGCTCCACCTGAATCGCGGCCACATCCATCAAACTGGTTTCCGGCGTTGGGTCGATCAGCAAGTCCAGATCGCTGCCGTCCGTGTCTTTGCCGGCCACCACCGAGCCGAACACCCGCGCATTGCACGCGCGATGCGCCTCAACCACACGGCGTACCGCAGATCGATGGGCGTGGAGGGCCGTGGAGGGTTTCATACAGATTCGTCTGAAAAAGCGAAAGCCATGATAGCGCCGAAGACGCAGCCCTAGAATGTTCGAATGAGCCCCAATACCCCCCCTTCCTCCACTAAAAACAACGCTGCCGCGGCCCCCGAGGCCGCCGGTGAGCACAAGGTCAGCAACTTCCTGCGACAGATCATCGAAAACGATCTGGACAAAGGCACCTACGCCAGCCGCCACTGGGCCGGCACCCCGGGCGACGCCGCGCACCACGCCGCCGGCCCGCTGGACCCGGCCAAGATCCGCACCCGCTTCCCGCCCGAGCCCAACGGCTACCTGCACGTGGGCCACGCCAAGAGCATCTGCCTCAACTTTGGCCTGGCGCGCGACTACGGCGGCGTGTGCCACATGCGCTTTGACGACACCAACCCCGAGAAGGAAGACACCGAATACGTCAACTCCATCTTGGACGCGGTGCAGTGGCTCGGCTTCAACTGGGAAGCCAACGGCCAGAGCCACCTCTTCCAGGCCAGCGACTATTTCGACTTCATGTACCGCGCGGCGGAGTACCTCATCACCGCCGGCCACGCCTATGTGGACGAACAGACCGCCGAGCAGATGCGCGCCGCCCGTGGCGACTTCGGCAAGCCCGGCGTGGACAGCCCGTTCCGCAGCCGCACGCCCACTGAGAACCTGGCCCGCTTCCGCGAAATGCGCGACGGCGCGCACGAAGACGGCAGCATGGTGCTGCGCGCCAAAATCGACATGGCCTCGCCCAACATCAACCTGCGCGACCCTGCCATCTACCGCATCCGCCGCGCCACGCACCACAACACCGGCGACAAATGGTGCATCTACCCCATGTACACCTTTGCGCACCCCATCGAGGACGCGCTGGAGCAGATCACCCACAGCATCTGCACGCTGGAATTTGAAGACCAGCGCCCGTTTTACGACTGGCTGATGGACCGCCTGTGCGAAGGCGGCCTGCTCGCCCACCCCGCGCCGCACCAGTACGAATTCGCCCGCCTCAACCTCACGTATGTGATCACCAGCAAGCGCAAGCTCGCGCAGCTCGTGTACGACCACAAAGTCAGCGGCTGGGACGACCCGCGCATGCCCACCATCGTCGGCCTGCGCCGCCGCGGCTACACGCCCGAGAGCATCCAGCTCTTTGCCGAACGCATCGGCGTCACCAAGAGCGATTCCTGGATCGACTACAGCACGCTCGAAGGCTGCCTGCGCGAAGACCTGGAAAACAAGGCCCACCGCGGCATGGCCGTGCTCGACCCGGTCAAGTTGGTGCTGACTAACTGGGCAGAGGCCTTCGGCGCTGACGAGTACACCGAAGACTGCACCCAGCCCGCCCTGCCCCACAGCGCGATTGCCGAGGGCCAGACCCCGCCGCCCGACCGCGTGTTCAAGATCGGCAAAGAGGTGTGGATCGAACGCGAAGACTTTGAAGAAGTGCCGCCCAAAGGCTACAAGCGCCTGTTCCCAGGCAACGTCGTGCGCCTCAAAGGTGGCTACGTCATCGAATGCACCGGCTGCGCCAAAGACGCGAACGGCACCGTGACCGAAGTGCACGCCAAAGTGATCCCCGGCACCAAGAGCGGCACCCCCGGCGCCGACAGCGTGAAAGCCAAAGCCGCCATCACCTGGGTGAGCGTGGCCAGCGGCGTGAGTGCCGAAGTGCGCCTGTACGACCGCCTGTTCAGCGACCCCAACCCCGACGCCGGCGGCAAAGACTTCATCGAAGCCCTGAACCCCAACAGCCTGAAGGTGGTGACCGCCTACGTGGAGCCCTCACTGGCCGCCGCCCAGCCGGATCAGAAATTCCAGTTTGAGCGGTTTGGCTACTTTGTGGCGGACCGGGTGGATCACGTGGCGGGAGTTAAGCCGGTGTTCAATCGAGTTACAGGGTTGAAGGACAGTTGGGGCAAGTAAATAGACCCATGAATTAGAGAACATTTGCCCAGAGCAAAATATAAATCATTCTTCATGTGCATTCGCATCTAAAAACCATCAGGGGGCGCAAAAATGACGATCGGAAACGAACAATCTAACACAAAACGATTTCTATCAACATTTAGAGGAGAAACCCAAACAAGTGTAATAGAGTTCGGCAAACGACTCTGGGAACAAGAAGCTGATGTATTCATCTTTATGGCTAGAAAGGCGGCTTGCTTTTTTGAAGCCTTGCGAGAACTAAAATTAGCAGATGTCAGAGGGCTTGCCGTAAGCGACAGAGTACTAGATATGGATACCAAATTCCTCAAGGGGAAAAGGGTTACTCTGGTTGATGACTGCATATTCACCGGGACATCAATATACAACGCTAGAAATGCAGTCATGCAAGCTGGTGCAAAAGAATGCAATACCATCTCGCTTGCAATTAACAAAGACTGGTTGAGATCAGAGCTTCTGCCTGGAAACATTGAGTCTGAAGATCTTTGCCTTCAAGAACCAATAATTTTGCTTGACGATGCACAATCAGTGCAGCAGTGTTACGACATCGTAAGAGCCATTTCATTATTTCCTCGCCCTTATGACGTTGACTTCCCACACACGAAGAATGCAAAGATATCGTCTAGAGACCTCAAGGATCTACTCGAAGTTCCGGGATGGAGCACTGGCGAAATATCGACCGACTATCAACTAAAAAATGGGGTAAGAGTATTCACGTTAATTTCAGAAGAGCCAAATTTAGAAGAAGTTTTTTCATCAACGCTTAATAAAATCGATCTAATATCCATTGCAAAAATAAGAATATATTGCAGGAAGATATCAAATGAAACATGGAGCGTTCGATTAGTGCCAATGGCCGTATTGAATGCAATAAGAGAATCTGATATCAAGCCAAAAGCGGAAATTTGGCGCGAATCAGAGGTTCTGCTAAGCGAATTAGGCTTTATCTCAGCAAAATCCAGATATCGATTGCTCCAGTATCTATTGGCCCTTAGAATTTTAGAAAACTTTTGCACTGTATTAATGCGCACTAAAGGCGTCTCAATTCCTCCAGACATTCGAGATGACTTAGCTGAGATGACATTTGGCCCGAAACTTTATGGCAATATTGACACTCTAAAGAACCATCTATCTCACGCCCTTTTACCTGGTTCCACCTTGGAGCCTAAGGCCCATGCACTCGTTGGATTTCCGGTTGAAACGATCGAGATCGAAGATTTCTACTCACTTGCACAAGAATGCATTGCGCCCTTCCTTTGGCTGTACCGTGAGTTAGAAATACCAGCAAGGGAGTTAGTCAAAACGCATGGTTTAAAGAACGTTACAGATAGTGAATGCAAGGAAGTAACTAGGTTAGGCAGAGGCTTTTCATCGAAAGCTCTAATAGAACGATTAACTTGCGAATCAATTAATGTCCGGCGATATGTTTCATTCTTTCTTGATCAGCTTATAGATCAAGGAGTAGCAGTTCCAACAATCGTAGAAGACAACAACGTTCTATATCGGGCCTTTCGACATGGGGAGGATGCAGTCTTTGGAGAGGCAGAAGAACGCCTTTGCACACAGGCTTTGCGAGCCTACATGGAGAAGCGGGGGATCGATGAAATATACGGCTTGGAATTACAAAAATTTATTGTTCTTTTCGTTCAAATTGCACTTCAACAGGAAGACCTAATTGAAAGACTAGACACATCACAGGGCATAGACGTAGGGTGTCGAATTATCAGTATAAAAGGACATCTTCACGGTCCAGTTCCAACAACCTTCGCTTTAGATAAGTCGGGAAATGTAGGTACACCCTATATAACGGGTAATGATTACCCATTCGAGTGGGTATCCCTCAACTGGGTAAAACGCGGATTCTTAATAAATCCTAGTTCGAGTGAGCATTATTTTTCCAAATCAGACATCAAAGATCCACTCAAATTCTTCAAGTACATTTTCTCTGATAACACTGAAAAATCTAAGGCTTTGCGAAGCAGAATTCAATGGAAAACCTCAGTGCAGCCCTCTGAAGAGACTGATTTTGATATTACACAAGAGGACATTGAAGAGATTCTAATTTCTGGAATTAACTCCGCTTTGGCCAACGAAAACCTAGCGATCAGCAAAGCCTTTCGATCAACAAAATTCAGGTCAATTACAAAAACGGCGATAAAAAAGAGTGTGCGAAATGCGAGCTACATTCTTTCAAATAGATTAATTATTGAAGATGCATATCCGCAACACTTTCATCACAGCCATGGAGGGGAGAAATACCGACTTGGGACGTTGCCGTCTCTTGCGATCGGGAACCGAAAAGAGGCTGCAGCTAGGAGAATCGGACGAACATTGGGCTCTCTTGTTGGTACCGGTAGCAAGCCGCTAAACAACGAAAAGGATCTAGTGCTGCTTAGCACATGTACGGATGCCGACTATCAAGTGCGAGCATTAAGTGGAGAGCTTGCCATTGTGAAAGAGCGATGGATTACGTCGATTGATCAGGTTCGCGACTTGGTTCGAAAGAAGGACTACTCCACCGCACAAGAGGTTCTTCGAGAAGTTAACCAGTTATACACAGCCGTACATAGCGGCTGCATGAAATACAAATGGTTCGTGAAGGACAGGATACATGAGGTACTTGCAAAGACGAAGCAATATGCGACCTCCCAGGACCCTTCTGGAGCACTCTTAGACGATTGGCAATCATTATGGCCAGATAGCATTCACTCAATGAGAGCGAATGTTCCTCAGGCATTAAGTACGCATATCCACAAGATTGGGTATCAAATGCTTCTCGCTCGGCTAACTCTTGCACTGCTTGATCTTTGGATTTTTAGTCGAGCAGAAGAAGCCAATCAAAAGACAAAAAGAAAGAGATCAAATCTTCATAATGAATGTCTAAAATATTTTTCCGAACTGAATAGCATGAACGGAAATACTGGGGGGGATGCATTTAGTCAAATTCTTCTAGGAAAAGTGTTTTCCAAGGAAATAGAAGATAGAGAATCGCTAGCTCGACTTTGCAAGAGTAGCACTGATTTAGTTGAATCCCTCCGCGTATCGGAATATTCAAGCCTGCTATCGGATTCGAGGGTTTTCACTGAGCGATATGGATCTATTGAAGAGCTTCAGGCCTATCCATACGCAATCAATTTTGAGGTATTCGACCCAAATACAGGTTACTATTGCCAGAACTCCTCTCGAAAATTATTATACCAATTTTGTCTTTCCGATTCAAAGATAATTGATTCGGAACACAACCCTTGGAGGAGAGGTGCTTGGATTGTTCTGAAGGGCAACGTCAACTCCACGTTGGCAGCAGAAATGTTGATGAAACTTCTTGAAAATTGCAGAAAGAGCGGTACAAAATATCGCGCCGTTCTTATCGGACAATTGCCGTACTCTGAATGCATCAGAGAAATGAAGAACAGTGAGAAATTTGCCGATGGAAACTTTTTTTCTCGTATTTCCAACATCAATGCAATGTTTCAATCAACTCAGGAAGATTGCTCGGTTTTCATTATTTCTGAAAACCGCGGTGACGGTACACCGGAATATCAGAAATATTCTGACGCATCACGCACGCTCCCAACCACTATTGAAACTGCAGTATCACACAGCAGTGAATTACCAGATCTAAATCTGCATATTGCAAAATTTACCGCACACACCACTTTTCAAAGTTCTTTAACTATGACGTCATCGACCATTTCTCTAAGTGAATTCAAGAACTCCACAAGAACAGTAGAAGTTGGAATAATCACCATTAGGGAGGATGAATACGAGGCAATTTCTAAACGGCTTCCGAGTACATTCATAGTAGAATCTGACTCGGCCTATTACAGCGTCTGCAGCGTACCCATCGAGGGAGGATTAAGTATTAACGTCGCTATTGTCAGATGCCTCGAGCAGGGTGAGTCTTCTGCACAAGCGATCGCTACAAACTTTATAAATGATTTTGATCCAACTTGGTTGATAGCTGTGGGCATCGGTGGCAGTATTCCCAACGCGGACTCCACACTTGGAGACGTTCTTATTTCTAGCAGAGTACACGATCTTTCCGTGAACGCAATAAGTGAGGAAGGGCCCACAACGTATCAAGATATGGGAAGTCCCGTGACGGTTCCTGTTGAAAAGTTGCTAAGTAGTCTTCGGACATTCTCCCAAAGGTTTTCTAACTGGAACGAACCAAAATCGTTGGGCCTTTCCTGCCCAACTATTTCGCCAATGCACTCCATTGATGACCAACGACTTTACGGAGCAGATGATTGGAAAAAGGGAGTGTTGAAAAATATTCAAAATTATTTTCCAGAAGGCTCAGCATCTCGCAAACCAATTTTTGCCACCACTCCAGTAATAACGACAAATTCTCTTATTAAAGATACGAGAGTCGCGTCTGACATGAGCGCTAGCGCCCGTCACGCTTCAGCTGTGGAAATGGAAATTGGAGGGATAATGAAAGCTGCTCGATATCGAAAGACTAATGTGTTTACGATTCGAGGCATAAGCGATATTATCGGATTGAAACGCGATCGGGCTTGGACAGCATTCGCATGCGAGTCTGCCGCTTCGTTCGCAAATGCATTAGTCAGAAGCGGTCTAATTAAATAGTGCGCTTGGTGTCAGACTCGATATCTGTGGTTGTATTCCAATTATCTGCCAGGATTTCGTCAGCAACGCAGCCAGCAACGTGCATCGAGGTCTTGCCTTTTGCCCTCACCCTACTTTAGGCAAGAGACAAGACCCTCCTGACCTCATGTGACCTCCCTAACCTCATGACTCCGGATGTGAAAGCCAAAGCCGCTATCACCTGGGTGAGCGTGGCCAGCGGCGTGAACGCCTAAGTGCGCCTGTATGACCGCCTCTTCAGCGACCCCGGCGCCGGCGGCAAAGACTTCATCGAAGCCCTGAACCCCAACAGCCTGAAAGTGGTGACTGCCTACGTGGAGCCCTCACTGGCCGCCGCCCAGCCGGACCAGAAATTCCAGTTCGAGCGGTTTGGGTACTTTGTGGCGGATCGGGTGGATCATGCGGCGGGAGCGAAGCCGGTGTTTAACCGGGTGTCGGGGTTGAAGGATTCGTGGGCGAAGTAATAAAACAGCTTTTTCTCAACTAAAAACCCGGTGTTGCTATTAGCAACACCGGGTTTTTTTATTGAATAACAGTTGCTAAAGCATAAAACCTCTGCCGAATACCCAACATCCTTCAAAAATTAAAATTAACCAATGAGGAGAATATTAATCTTTACTTCTCCAATCCTTGGTGTACAGCAAATTATTATGACTCAAACGAATCACCATAAATTTAGCCAGCAGCCGCTCAGTCAGAGAACCGTATTTTTTCGCCTCATCGAAAGACAAAAATATTTGCCTTCGTTTTACAGACGCCAAAATTCTTAGAATTCGAATAGTGGCAGGAACTTCAATGTTCTTGTAGATTATCGAGTCATGAATAAAGAATGGTAATTTTGTCAGAGAAAGCATAGCAACATCAAACCCTACTAGTCCAGCATACGTCTTCCCGGTCCCAGTATCATCGGGAGATATAAAACTATATGAGCTTGGACTCTTGAGTCGCAATTCTGAACTATTCCGTCGCGGCCCATATACAACTTTATTAAATGCCGCAAGTTTTGAATTAATGCCACCCTCAATGCCTAAAAATATGTTTTCAAATATTGAGTCCAATCTTTGATTCGAACTCTTTATTTCAGCATCCAACTGCGCCTTATGATCATAGTATCCATTCTCCAACGCAGCTCTATCAGTCTTCTCTTTCAAGTCAAGGACTTTTTGAAACAGATCATCCGGCACACCTTTAGAGCGCAAAGCAATTTGAACTTCATCATCCAATGCAGACAACTCTTTGCCAACAGTTTTTTCACGATCTACCGCGGAGATCAATTCTTCTTTTAGTTCTCTCTTAACAATGCCGCCAATTTGATGATGAAATGCCTCAACCCTTTCAATTCTTTCAACATTGACGCCAGGGAAAAACTCCTTCACGAGTGCAATGTTGGCAGACAATCTCGGCGTGATGCCTGAAATTTCTCTCTGGAGTCTTCTGATTTTATTTTGAAGATCAGTCCTCAAAACGCCAAGCTCATTCTTGCGTAGCTGAAGTTTTTTCAGATTTTCATCAAACAGCGTTTCATATACAGAGAGGGCTCCGCCAAAGCCTTGTTTTAACCTTTCAATTTGAACTACTCCATCAGCAATAGTTCCACCATTCTCCTTGTATTGAGTCTTGTTGACACTAGGAATGAGTTCGGCCTTCATTGAGTCAGAAACCAGCTTTCTTCTATCCCGCTGTTTTTCCAGCGTCTTTTTCTCAGCGCTAATTTCATCGCTCCGCCCAAAAAGGTCAATTAGTCGACCAACCGCCATACCCATTGACTCTTGAACATCCCCATCAAACGGGTGATCCGGCTCCAATTCCCCCTTACCCCAGATTCGAGCGAACGGACTGACCAGCGAGCGAAACGAGCCCTCGGACCCTTCAAGTCCATAGGAATTCTTTAGCCATTCGCGAAACTCTTTGATTGATTGTTCACCTTGCCGGGCATAATGTTTATCACATCTGAACACCAAACTTGATTGGTCTGTAGATCGTGAAAAGTGATATACAACACCAGCAAACTGAAAGGCAAAGTCATAGTGGTGATGTCCCAGAGCTTTTATTACACCTGCCTTGTCATCCGTAAGGCTGTCTCCTCCAAATGAAAAATCAATGACCATTAACGCCGTAGATTTTCCGATCGAATTCTTTGCATCGTCATCACCTAATACAACATTTAGACCCTCATGGAATGAGATCTTCGATTGTCGAAAAAATGAGCAAGCTATTTCTTTAAGCATACACAACCACTCCAGAATCAACCTCAACATCAAGAACGTCTAAAACATACAAAACATCCATTGCATGCAAAAATTCGGCTGCGTCGTAAAACTCATCTTTCGTTCGGAGAAATATATCTAAGACCGTCTCTCCGTCGTTCCTGTTGAGCAAGATGTTCTTCATCTTGAAAATAGTGGACTCTTCAAGTCGGGTAAATTTAGTTGGGATCAACATCAAAGACCTCGCAGTTTTGGACAAAGAATGATGTCAACACCTTTGCAGCAAGTATTGGCTTACCCGCCCTGTCACTTATCCATTGAGCAACATAGTTAAAGACTAAATCTTTATTTCCTGGATTTTGCTTACTCATTTCCAAGTAAAAAGTCTTTATTTGATTCTGCAGAATCCTAACAGCGACTTGGTCTTGCTGTTCAAGAAAACGCAAGTGATCTCGAATTCTCACGTAAAAATTGATGGCATTCTGTTTGATCTCGTGTTTTTGTAGTGGACTCATTCCGGTCTTCAGCTTCTTATCAACAGTCGCCACATCAAAGCTCGGAGGCCCTAAGTTCAAATCATCAAAATCAAATCCAACTATCGCATCCAGAATTTCACACACCTCTGATTGAATGACATATTGAGATGCAGTTAGCTTTGCTTTACTGACATCCAAGAAGTCGTCTTTTATTTTTCGCAACTTAATTAACTCAGCAAGCTTAAAGTCCTTGTCGTACCTAGTGTGACATGTAGGACAAAGCGCAATAACATTCTCCAAGGAATTCAAATCAGTGGGCACCGGGTAACCCGTCAGAGCTTGCGCCTGCGCCGCTGTTGGATTCAATGGGTAAATGTGGGCAACCTCATATCCCTTCTTCGGCTTATTCGACCCGGGCTTTTTGAACAAAATAGGCATCATGCAGAGTGGGCACGCTCCTTTTGTCTCCGCGTAGAGAATGCTGTGCTCTTCGTCACTATAGATATCTCTTTTATTTGCCATTCAAAATCCTACCCAGCGTTGTGATTGATACGGATCGAAAATTAAAACCGAACTTTGGTCAGCGAATCCTATGAGAAATTGCAGAGTTTAGCCATCGAATCGATAGCTTGATCAAAAAGCACGCTCATCCAACCATCTCCCATTTGTCGTTTGGATTGCTGTACAGGAACGGTACACCGCCTTCACGGCTGATTTCCTTTACCCGAAGTCGAAACTGCGAGCCCACAGGCGCCGACTCACGCATCGCGCGAGAGCATTCGACGCGCATCGTTGTGGGAAACCCCTGACCAGCAACCGGGCGAACTCGAATCTTGGCTGATGACGACTCGCCTCCTGCACGAAACGTTTCAACGATCACATACATATGAATTTCCCTTCAGCGTTGATCGATTGCTAGTCAGGTACCCGGTCTGTTTCTCACGCGGCCAACCGTTGCCCAAACCGCCCGTCCCCACCCAACCCGATGATCAGCCGCTGCGTAGCCCGCGTAGCCCCCACGTAAAACAACTTGGCTTCTTCGCGCTCGTCCTCGCCGGGAGTGGGCATGTGGCCCGCGCCCACCAGCGCCACCACCGGGAACTCCAGCCCTTTGCTGGCGTGCATGGTGAGCACCTTGATGGTGTCGGCGGCCGGGTCGAAGCTGCCCGCGCCTTTGCGCACCTGGTGCGGCAGGCCGCGCTGGCGCAGCACGCCAGCGCATTCGTCCATCTCGCTGTAGTGCCGGCAGATGATGGCCATGTCGCCCCAGGCGTGGCCTTCCTGGTGGGCGGCACCCAGCAGCTCGGCCACGCGCGTGGCTTCGGCCCGCAGGCTGGGCAGGCGGATGATGAGCGGCGCTTCGCCGTCGCGCCCGCAGCTCACGGGCCACTCCCCTGAGGACTCAGTCATTTCCATCAGACTCATCGTCCGGATGCATTCCGATGGATTTGAGAAACATCACCACAAGGATCGCCGATGCCGCACCTAGAAAGAAATGCATCCATAGCAACAACCCAAGAAAACCCAGCTCTACTGAGTTCGTTTCAGGCTCAGTCATAACAACGACTATCAGCCCCACTGCTCCACCAAATATCCAGCGGAACTCCCCAAGAAAACCAAGCAATCCACCCTTGTAGCGCCCCGTCTGCTCTTTCATCGTCGTATCTCCTTTCAGTCGGATGTTCGCCGCTCACGAGAGCACTGCGCATACTGCCGCGCCTGCTCCAGCGGGTTGGCGATGGTCTTGGGGCCGTTGTCGCCGTGGATGTCCCAGGTCTGCTTGTTGGCCTGGATGAGGGTGGAGAGCCGGAAGTCCTTGACCTCCAGGATCAGGATGCCCCGGCGCGGGTGCATGACGACGAAGTCGGGGTGCTGATGCTTCGGCCCCACGGCCACGTCGTACCAGAGCAGGTAGTCGGCATCGAGCTTGTCTTCAAGCCGTTCGGCGGTGCGGCGCTCGCCGGCGGTCATGCGCGAAACGCAGGCGCCCAGGGCGGGTATCAGTGTGGCCATGGAGTTGTAAGTATTTGCTTCCCTGGGGCGGATGATGCACCAAACGGTGATGAACGCGGCAGCGCAGTTGGGCTACGCGGTCAAGCTTTCGACCAAGAAAGTGGCGTGCTAGCCAAGTGGGCGCACCCTTGCCCGTCTTGTCCACGCCGTCACCCTGTAGCTACACTCGGCCCCATGCGCCCTTCCCAAGCCCTCAACCTGCACCGCTCGCAAATCCGCGAGATCGCGATGCGCCACCGCGTGGCGGGTGTGAGCGTGTTCGGCTCGGCGATCCATGGGGACGACGTCGAGGGCAGCGATCTGGATGTGCTGGTGGACCCGACGCCCGCGACCACGCTGCTGGACATTGGCGCCATCCGCTACGAGCTGAAAGCGCTGCTGGGCATGGAGGTGGACGTGTTGACCCCCAATGGCCTGCCCGACAGCTTTCGCGAGCAGGTGCTGCGCGAGGCGGTGCGTCTGTGAGCCGCCAGCATCCGCTGCGCACGGCGGACTACTTGCAGCACATGGCGCAAGCGATTGACAACATCCAGAGCTACACGGGGGGCATGGATGCCGCCAGCTTCAAGGTGGACCTGGATATCGTGTGGGCGACCGTGACGGGTGACTTGCCTGGAATGAAGACCCAGTTGGCGTCACTGACTCCGTGAGGCGCTGATCACTGCACAGGCTCCCGGCGGGCTGAGCAGTGGAGATTCAGGCAGCCAAGCGCTGCCCAAACCGCCCTTTCCCACCCATGCCAATGATCAGCCGCTGCGTGGCCCGTGTAGCACCCACGTAAAACAGCTTGGCTTCCCTTATGCCTCCAAGCAAACCATCAGCAACTCGCTGCTGATACGGGAGGGAGGCGCACGACCTCAGCGTGAGTCACCCACCAAAAGGCCCAGTACACAACTGCTGCTCGCACGGAATGCCATCGTTGTCCCCGTCCATTTCCATGCCGGGGCAGTTCTGCAGAAACAGCTTCGCCTCGCTGCACGAACTCATCTGCGAGCAGTGTTTGCGGCCGTCGCACTGAAAGGCTGGTGACGGGATCTCGGGGGCCGCGGTTTGCGCCGGACTCATCACGCTTTGGGGTGCGGTTTGCATTGTCTCAGCGCGCTCCGTGTAGCGGGTGTAGCCAAACCACCCAATGCCAGCGGCCAGCAGCAACGCGACAAGGACCGAACCGAACGAACCCGATCCGGTTCGCTCGGGTACCCGGCGCGACGGATCATGGGTTGGTGCCTGCGTATGGTGGCGCGAGGTCCTCGGCTGCGGATCGCCCGGCCGACGCACCCTCACCGCCCGTTTGCGGCCTTCCTTATCCAGCTCCATCTCAAACGACAGCGGCTCGCCGATGGCGGGTGCCCGCCCATCGCGTGGGAAAGCGGACACATGCACAAAGAGTTCCTGTTCGCCATGGTCAGCCACCACGAAGCCAAAGCCCCGCTCAGTGTTCCATTTCTTGAGCGTGCCGTTGAATCGGGTTGCGACGGTGTTCATGGGTGATGTGGGTTGTGCGGGGCGTGTGTGGCCAGCGAATCGTTGGTGCTGGCATTCAGGATTTGGATTTGCACTGGCTGCGCCGCTCGGGCATGGAGGCAGACCTCCGCTGCACAAGCTGGGCGCCATCGGCGGGGATGCTCATGCGAAGCACTTCGGCCGGATCAACGGCCAAGACGCCCACCTGCTGGACTTCGATCCACCACCTGGCGCCCAGGTTGGAGAGCACCTGGGCACGCACAGTGACCCATGGCGTGCCAGTTCCGCAAGGTGTCGCGGTTTGGTCCGCTGGGCCAAAACGGGCAGTGGCGGCAATCAGTTCGCAGGTGGCTTGGGGCACCTTCAGTTCAACAGCCTTGCTCGTTCGGATGCCCGCTACCTCCATGACGCGCTGCGGGAACAGATCGCCGTGCCCCCGCATGGCCGGTAACAACCAAAGGGCAAGTGGCAAAACGAGGGGAACAAACAATGCGATTGCCCAGAACGGAGCCGTTTTGGGCAGCAGACCCATGAGGAAGGTAAGCCCCAGCCAAACCAGCAACCAAAGCAGGTAGTCCCATTCAGACGTGGTGCCGGTGGGCATCAACAGGTCGCTGAGAACCAGCAGCGGCAGCGACGAAAGCAGCAACAACTGCACAAAGCTCCATGTCGTCGTCCAACGCCAAATAGCGCGCCTCGGGCCCGCGTGCAAAACGATGGCACCGCCTGCAACAACCAAGACGACGGCCGGGATCAACACATACGCAAGTCCGGGCACACAGTCGCGCCACAGCCCCCAAGCAACAGAAGAGAACAGAAGCCCGACGCTGAGCCATTGGGCGCCGATGAGCAGGTTGTTGGCGCCCTTCAGCGGTCCTGACCATGGGTGCCAGGGCGTGGCTTTGAGGGACTCCATCTGCGTGAAGACGGCATGAGGAACGATCAAGGCCAACACCACCGCCAACAGGTAGGCAAACGTCACTCCGGCAATGCCCACCCCAGCACCGAGCACGGTCGCGAAGTCGGTGGGGACATGGCCCATGCCACGGAAGTAGGCGTACAGGATCAACACGCCAAGGCCGGCGCTGAGCACACCCAGCCCCACCCAGGGGAACTCGCGCACGAAGGCCAGTGCCCGGTTGCCCGTGCGCGCCACATGGTCGATGGTCAGTTTGTCTGCTGGTTGGTCTGGCGAAATGGTTTCGCTGGTTGCCCCACTGGTGGTGGCTGTTTCTTTCATGTGGCTCCCTGGTCCCGTAAGCTGCGGACCATCCCATTCTAGGAACGACAAGCCGATCCCCGGCTACGCGACTGGGGGGGGTGCCTTCCGACGTGGCGGAAATATCGTTCAGGGCTGGTGGCCCAACCCCACCGCATTGAAGCCGCGCCCCCGTACCGCTCAGTGCTTCAGCACCTGCCGGATGGTGGCGGCCAGTTCGGAGGCCACGAATTTGGCCACGTAGGCGTCGGCCCCCACGGAGCTCACGTGCGCTTCGTTGGCCGATCCCGTCAGGGACGAATGGATCACCACCGGGATCGATTTGAAGCGCTGGTCCTGCTTAATGTTGCGCGTGAGCGTGAAGCCGTCCATCACCGGCATTTCCAGATCGGTCAGCACCAGCGCCACTTTGTCGTGTGCCGTTTTGCCTTCGGCATGGGCTTCGTCTTCAAAGGCTTGCAGGCGGTCCCAGGCTTCCTGGCCGGTCTTGGCCATGACGTAGGGCGTGCCCATGGCTTTGAGCCCTTGTTCGATCATCATGCGCGCCACCGGCGAGTCGTCCGCGGCGAGGATGATGGAGCCCTTGGGCAGATTCACCGCAGCGCCCACCGTCTGCGGGGTGATGGCGTCCTGCGCGGTGGGCATGACGTTGCGCAGGATCTGCTCCACGTCCAGCACCTGGGCCAGCCGGCCTTTTTCACCATCGCCGTCGAGCTTGGCGATGCTGGTCACCAGGCCGCCGCCGTTGCCTTCTGCGGCCAGCACGTTGTTCCACTCCAGCCGCACGATTTCGTCCACCTCTTCCACGGCAAAGGCCTGGGTGGTGCGGGCGAATTCGGTCACCATCAGAATGGTGAGCCCGCGTTTGGGCACGCAGCCCACCACGGCGGGCAGGTCGATCACGGGGATGATCTGCCCGCGGATGTTGGCCACGCCGATCACGTTGGCCGGTGCGTTGGCGATGGCGGTGATGATGGGCATGACCAGTATTTCGCGCACCTTGAAGACGTTGATGCCAAACAGTTCGCGGCGGTCCGTCCCCGGCGCTTCGCCCAGGCGAAACAACAGCAATTCAAACTTGTTGTTGCCTGTGAGGTTGGTGCGCTCTTCGATGTCGTGCAACGCGGTGGTCATGTGGGAATCCTCCTGTTTTGGATTCCCACAGGATATGTGCCGAAGCCGTTTGCCTAAGCGCACAAGTGCCCTGCAAAGGCTGCGCAGTTCGGGTTTTAGCCAAGGTACATCAGCAGGGCGACAATCCGTTTATCCATTGTGTGATGCATCCATGCCCCGCCCACACCACCACGTCTACGTGATCGAGCTGCACCCCGACGTGCTGCTGGAGCCCAAGTTCCGCCGGTGCAACCCCGGCTACGTGGACGGCAAACCCTGTGTCTATGTGGGCATGACCGGGCTGGACCCGGACGTTCGCTTTGACAAGCACAAGGCCGGGATTCAATCCAACGCCTATGTGCAGAAGTACGGCTTGCGGCTGCTGCCCGACCTGTACGAAGGCTTCAACCCGATGGCGTACAAGGCCGCGCAGGCGCGCGAGGTGGAGATCGGTATCGACCTGCGCTCGGCGGGGTTTGGGGTGTGGCAGGCCTGAGATGGGTGGTTGTTCCACAACCGCCCAACCCGGCTTGTCCCCGCTGGCACCCTGTGGCTACACTCGCCCACATGCACCCCGCCATCGCTCAACACCGCTCCGGCATCTCTGCCATTTGCCAGCGCTACCGCATCAGCCGGCTGGAGGTGTTTGGCTCGGCGGCGCGAGGCGATGACTTTGACCCCGCCCGCAGCGACGCGGACTTTCTGGTCGAGTTTGAGTCGGACGCACGGCCCGACCTGAACAGCTTTTACGGCGCCAAGGCCGAGCTCGAAAAGTTGCTGGGCCGCGGTGTGGACTTGGTGGAACCGGGCGCGGTGCGCAATCCCTTTGTGCTGGCCAGCATCAACCGCCACCGCGAGCCTGTGTATGCAGCGTGACCCACGTGCTTTTCTGTGGGATGTGCGCGAGGCTGCGCAGGCGATCCAATCTTTCACGACAGGTCTGGACGCCACAGCCTATGTGGGCAACGAGCTGGTGCAGGCTGCGGTGGAGCGCAAGTTCGAAGTGATTGGCGAGGCGCTCAAACAACTCACCAAGCTTGATGCCCCCTTGGCAGCTCGCATCCCGGACGTGCCACAGGTCGTCGCCTTCAGAAACCAGCTGATCCACGGCTACGCGACCATCAATCCGGACACGGTCTGGAACATCGCCCAGAACGCTCTGCCAGGTTTGCTGTCGGCCGTTCAGGCTTTGCTGGACGAACTCGGCAACTGATGGGAGGGGGCAGTACATGCCCGGCCCTCACCACCACGTCTACGTGATCGAGCTGCACCTCGACCTGTACGAAGGCTTCCGTACAAACGCCGCGCAGGCGCGCGAGGTGGAGATCGGCATCGACCTGCGCTCGGCGGGGTTTGGGGTGTGGCAGGTCTGAGCTCCACACATGCCCCCATCTCTACATGCACCAAAGGCATGGTTGCCGTTCTCTCGCTTGACGGTTCGCAAGGTGCGTGGAACGCCAGAGGGCCATCCTGCAGGTTCCCCCCTTCAGGAGCACACCATGAAACTGTCTTGCATGGCCAGCCTGGCCGCCTTGTTCATTGCCCTGCCCGCCGCTGCCCAGCCACCGGCGCGCGCCATGGGGCCGGGCAGTATGCCCGTCTTCGCCGATTTCGATGGCAACGGTGACGGCCGCATCACCGAGCCGGAGTTCACCGACGCCCGCAGCAAGCGCATCGCCGAGCGCGCCACCGAAGGCCGCGCCATGCGCGGTTTGAGTCAGGCGCTGGATTTCAAAGACATCGACACCAACGGCGACGCAGGCCTCAGCCGCGAAGAGTTTGACGCCAGCCAGAGCCGGCACGTCCAGAACCGCCCCCTAGAATAATCAGCACCGGTGTTTTCAGGGAGATTTCATGATTCAGATTCGCTCTGTTGCGGCCCTCTGCTTGGTCGCGTGGTTGACGGCCTGCGCCGCGCCGTCCGCCTCCAACACATCCGCCTCTGCATCGTCCGCAGCGACTTGGGCAAAGGAAGCCACGGGCGGACTGCTGACGGCTGAGAAGGGGTCGGTGACGGATCCCGGATGCGCAAACCAGAAGTTGGACTACGAGGTCAAGGCGCTGGCCCTGGACGCTGCCGGGCAGACGCCAGCGATGACGATCACCCGGAGCGGCTCCAGCTGCCTGGGCCGGACCGGTCAGTTGTCCGAGCTGTGGGTCAAGTCGGAGGGACGCTGGGTCCGGCAGTTCTCCTTGAGCGAGGGGGAGATTCGGGCCCTGCCTTCCCGGACCCTCGGACTCGCGGACGTCTCGGTCAGCGGTGGGTCCTGCTCGCCGGTCTGGCGCTGGCAAGGCAGCCGGTACGACATTGGCAAGCGCTGCCCCTGATCTGGAAACACCACGGGGAGGAACGACAACATGCCGACATACGACGAGTTTCTGGAAAAGGTGGCGGCCAAGGAATCGGGCGGTCGATATGACGTCACCAACTCCCTTGGCTACCTGGGCAAGTACCAGATGGGAGAGCCCGCACTGATCGACAGCGGCTACTACCAGAAGGACGGCACCCGCAAGAACGACTGGGCCGGCACCTGGACCGGCAAGGATGGCGTTCGCAGCAAGGACGACTTCCTGGGATCTCCCACCGCCCAGGAGCATGCCATCGGTGACTACATGAAGGTCCAGTGGGGCTACATCCGGCACTACGGTCTCGACAAGCATGTCGGGCAAACCCTGTCGGATGGCGTGAAGATCACGGAAAGCGGCCTGCTCGCCGGGGCCCACCTTCTGGGCGTGGGGGGACTGAAAGACTATGTCACGTCCAACGGCAAGATCGACGGCAAGGACGGCAATGGCACGCCGATCTCGTCGTATGTGAAGAAGTTTGGCGACCACGAAACCCCCTTCGAACCACGGGTCGAGAAAACCGATGGCAACAAGGCAGCGCCCAACCCGGGCAACGAAGCCTGGCACCGGGTGGCCGATCAGATCGGTTCAGGACTGAAGGCTCGCGGCTATTCCGACGAGCAGATCAGGACCATCAGCGAATCCACGCTGGGCCTCGAAACGGCCCACGCGCAGCGCGGACCCGTTGAGCGCTATCTGCTGAGCAAGGACGGCCAAACCATCGCGCTGAAGCACGGCGGCGCGATCTCCGAAATGACAGTGTCGGATGCGCTCTCCCGCACTGCGACGCCTGCGCAGAATGCGCCGCAGCAGGCAATCCAGCCGGCGGCGGAGCGGTCGATGGAAGCACCGGCGGTGACGCGTTAGGGACCACCGGCGTATCGCACATGCGCTGGACGCACGGGACGGTGAGGTGCCGGCCAGCGGCCCCCGTCAATGCATCGCGCCCGCGCCCAACTCGGGGGTCTGTGGACGGTTTTCCAGGGCGCAACGCAGCGCCACGCGCAGGCCACGCACCACGTCGTCGAGCGCCATGCTCGGTGTGCCCTGCTCGGGCAGCCAGGGCACGTGCACGAAGCCGCCGCGCGTGTGGCGCAGCTCGGGCTGGGTGGCCAGGGTGTGCATGAGGCCGTAGAACACGTGGTTGCAGACGAAGGTGCCGGCGGTCTGCGACACCTCGGCGGGCAGGCCTTCGCGCCGCAGCGCGGCGCGCATGGCCTTGATGGGCAGGGTGCTGAAGTAGGCGGCGGGTGCGCCGGGCGCCACGGGGGTGTCGATGGGCTGGGCGCCGGCGTTGTCGGCGATGGGGGCGTCGTCCACGTTGATGGCGATGCGCTCCAGCGAGAAGGCACTGCGGCCACCGGCCTGCCCCACGCACACCACCAGGGCCGGCCGGTGCTGCGCCAGCAACGCCTGCAGGGTGCGCAGCGAGTCGCCAAACACAGTGGGCAGCCGTGCCGCCACGAGGGTGTGGCCCAGCAACCGCCGCCCGTGCAGTGCCTGCACCGCGAGCCAGCTGGGGTTGAGCGTGGCACCGCCGAAGGGGTCAAAGCCCGTGAGCAGCACGCGGGGCCTGGGCTGCAGCGCGCGGGCGTCGGGCGGGTGGTGGTTCGTGGACATGCGCGGTATTCTGACGCGACGCGGGCGATTCGCCCGCGACAACCTTCGGCGCAGGCCCTTGGGCCGGACGCCGACCCGACGCGAGAAGGAGCCCCCATGCCACCTCGAAAGCAGAAGACCGTCGAGCCCGATCAACCCGCGGCCGCAGGCTCGCACCTCGTCGGGCAGGCGATCCTGTCCGTGGTGGGCAGGGTGCCCGCCTCGAAAGAGCGCAAGAGCAAGAACCCGGCGGACGACGCGCGCAAGAAGGCCAACGCGGCGGCGGCCAAGGCGGCGCTGACGGCGGGCGCGCTGGCGCTGCCGCCGGGTTTCGTGGGCTGGCTGACCATCCTCCCCGAGATGGTGGGCGTGTGGAAGATCCAGAGGCAGTTGGTGGCCGACATGGCCGCCCTGTACGGCAAGCAGTCCACGCTGACGCCCGAACAGGTGGTGTATTGCCTGTTTCAGCACACGGCCGCGCAGGGCGTGCGCGACCTGGTGGTGCGCGTGGGCCAGCGCACGCTGGTGCGGCGCGCTTCGCCGCTGCTGATCCGCACCCTCACCCGGCGCATTGGCGCGAAGCTGGCGCAACGGGTGGCGGGCAAGAGCGCGGCGCGCTGGCTGCCGATCGTGGGCGCGGTGGGCGTGGGCGCTTATGCGTATGTCGACACGGCGCAGGTGGCGGCCACGGCGATCGACCTGTTCGAGGGCGTGATCGAGGTGGAGGCGCAGGTGCTGGAGACCAGCCTGTAGGGACCAGGCTCAGGGCTTGGCCAGGCGCTGGCGGATGTCTTTGAGTTTGGCCTGCAGGCGCCGCTGGTGGTCCGGGCCGGTGCGCAGCAGCATCTTTCGCCCGGCCGACTGCGACTCCAGTGCCGGGTCTGCCAGCTCGTAGCGCACCCAGGGGCGCGTGGACGGTACCGAGCCCTTGACCTCCACCAGGGTGACGGTCAGCGGCCCGGTGGGCACCGGTGTGGCGATCAGGTGGTCCAGCACCTCGACCAGCCGGTCGTTGAAGTAGCGGCCCGGAAAACCCAGCTCTTCGTAGGCCTGCTGAAACAGCGGATAAAGGCCGCGGTACAGGTTCACGGCCCGGGCGGTGTCCACCGATTCGATCATCAGCACCAGCGGCGCATAGCGCTGGCTGTTGTCGGGGTGGATGGTTTCCACACCGTTTTCCCCGCGCAGCGTGGTGAAGCGCTGGGGCGTGGGGTTCACGGGCCACACCATCACCGGCGCCTGCGAGCGCGCGAGGTTGTCCACCGTGGCCACCGCGCGCCGCACGAAGCCGTCGAGCTGCAGAAAGGTGAGCACGTTCTTGCGGCCGAGCAAACCCGAGAGCAAGGTGCTGACGTGTTCGTCGGACTCGGCCAGCGCGGGCAGTGGCGCGGGCTCGCCGGCGGTGTCGGCCACCGGGGCTTCGACGGGGTGTTGAATGGCAGGCGGTGTGGGCTCGGGGGCCGCCGGCGCGGGCGGCGCCTCTGGCGCGGTCGCCGAGGGTGCAGCGGCCGGGGCCACCGGTGCGGGCGCGGGCTGGAAATACCGCCAGCCGAAGTAGCCCGCCACGGCGAGCGCGACCAGGGCAGCGATGAGGATGGGTCGCCGGGAAGTCTGTCGGTTCATGGCCTCGTCACCTGGAACACCTCGAAAGGGGGTTGGGAGGCTGCCCATCCTACACTGCGGTTTTTTCTCGCCCAAGCCCTGCCCGCAGCGCCAAGCGCTGCGCACACCTCGAACCCCCATGAACTTCACCGATCGACTCAAGACCCTGCCCGCCACCCACCACCTCGCCGCGCTGCAACTGCTGGACGCGCACGGCGCGGTGCTGGCCACCATCGAAAACCGACCGGGCCAGACCGGTTCGCTGGCGGTGTACGCGGCGCTGGCCGCGCAGCACGGCGGCCGCATCACACCCGAGGCGGCGGCGCTGGGGCTGGACTGGTACGCCGAACACACGGCCGACGCGCGCGCCCACCCGGGCAAGCACCCGAACATCGACCGCCTGCTGGCCTGGGCACAGGGCTCGGCGAGCTATGCGGTGCGGGCGGTGCCCGCGGTGGTCGGTTGAACAAAAAAAAGCGTGCGCGGTCAGTCCGCCCAGCAGACCACGGGGCCGAGCCGGCGTTCGGCCAGGAACACGGCCTCGCGCAGCGAGAGGGCGGCGCCGCCGTCTTGCCAGGGCACGGGTGTGTGGGGTTTGTCGAAGCGGATGTAGTAACACTCCACCTCGCGGTCGCGGGCGAGTTCGGGCGGATCGTCGGCGTCGCCCGTGCCATAGAGGGTGTGGTGGCGCACGATGTGCACGTGGCAGGTGGTCACGCCCGCGAAGAACCACAGACCGTGTTTGACGGCTGGAAGTTGGTCAACGTCTTTCATGTCGCCGCCCCCGCAGAACACGCACGACGGCGGCGGCACCGCCGCGCGGCACCACCCGGATGCGCGGCCCATGATAGGAGCGGGCAGGCCCATCACGCAACGCATGCCCCGCCGCACGACACGACTTTCACGCACTGCAACATGGCGCCCGGGGGAAGAGCGCGTAGAAAGTTCGACGTCCGGTACAGGTCCTGTCGAAATCGGGGCCACTGCTTCGTCGTACCCAGGTGGACGCGTCAGAACCGTCCGCGTCACGATCACCGACCCACCGTTCAAGTTTGAAAGGACACCCACCATGAGCACCGGCACCGTCAATCTGCACCGCGTCTTCGCCGCACCGCCCGAGCGCGTCTACCGCGCCTTCCTCGACCCCGACGCCATGGCCAAGTGGCTGCCGCCGCATGGCTTCACCGGCCGGGTGCTGGAGATGGACGCGAAGGTGGGCGGCCTCTACCGCATGCAGTTCACCAACCTCGGCAACGGCCAGGTGCACGCCTTTGGCGGCAAGTACCTGGAGCTGGTGCCCAACGAGCGCATCGTGAACACCGATGTGTTCGACGACCCGAACCTGCCCGGTCAGATGATCACCACCATCACGCTCAAGGCGGTGTCGGTGGGCACGGAGCTGACGGCGGTGCAGGAAGGCATCCCGGCCGCGATTCCCGTGGAAGGCTGTTATCTGGGCTGGCAGCAGTCGCTGCAGCTGCTGGCGCTGCTGGTGGAGGCGGAGATTCCGCAGGCGTAAGCCCCAGCGCCCGCAGCCGCTGGTGGGCCTCGCTCTCGCGGTCCAGCGGCTGGTGCCGTTTGACGCTGAGGTAGTGGGCGCTGAACACGTCGAGCCAGGCCGCGAGGGTGTCGGCCGCGTGGGTTTCACCGGCCAGCGCCAGGCACAGCGCCGCCACCTCGGAGGTGCAGAAATGGTGCTGGTGCGCCGAGCGGCGCAGGCGGTAGCCGGAGACCTGCTCGGGGTGCAGGCTGAGCACGGGCAGGCGGTCGAGGTAGGGGCTCTTGCGAAACATCTTGCGTGCCTCGGCCCAGGTGCCGTCGAGCAGCACGAACAGCGGGCGTTTGCCGCCGGCCTCGGCTTCGTTGCCCGCGGTCATTTGCAGATCCGAGACCACGCGCTGCGGCGACGCGTATTCGGCCGGAAACACCACGTAGGGCTGCCACTGCGGGTCGGCCAGCAGCGCAACCAGGGCCGGGTCCACCGCCGTGCGGGACCAGCCGAAGGCCCAGGTGTCGGCCACCACGTCGGCGATGAGCCAGCCGGTGTTGCTGGGCTTGAGCGCTTCGATGTCACCCATGATCAGGCAAACGCCCGCGCGCGTGGGCACCGCCGGGCGCAGGGCGCAGATGCAGTGGCTGGCGATCAGGCGGCAGCCGGCGCAGCGCCCGCCGCCCGAGCCGCGGGCCACATAGGGTTTGCTGCTGGCGGCCAGGCGCGCGCTGCGCAGACGGGAGACGGCGTGGTCCGCGTTGGAACTGGCCGACGTGATGGAAGTGGAAGGCATCCGGGAAATGTATGCGCAGCCGCGAGACATGGGCGGGTTGCCGGCCGGCGCTGAAATCTGCCATCATCTTTTGCATGACCCAGCCCCCCGCCCTCACCCCTTCCACCCCCGCCATCCACGGCTGGCATGCCCATGTGTATTTCAACGCCGACACGCTGGCGCAGGCGCGCGCGCTGTGCGAAGCCGCTGCGGCCAGGTTTCCGCTGAAGATGGGCCGGGTGCACGAGCAGCCCGTGGGCCCGCACCCAGACTGGAGCTGCCAGCTGGCGTTCAAGGCCGCGCTGTTTGCCGAGGTGGTCCCGTGGCTCACGCTGAACCGTGGCGGCCTGGTGATCTTCATCCACCCGATCACCGGCAACGACCTGGTGGACCACCGCGACCGCGCCCTGTGGATGGGCGCGGTGCGGCCGCTGGACCTGAGCGTGTTGCCCGAGCGTTCGGTGACCTACGACCTGTGAGCGAGTCGCCCATGCACATCACCACCCTCGAATCCCTGCGCGCCCTCTACGACCCGGTGCGCGAACGCTCGGCCAAGAAGGAACTGCCGCAGCTGGACGCGCACGCCACGCGCTTCATCGGCCTGTCGCCGCTGGTGGTGCTCTCCAGCGCGGGCGCCAGCGGCGCGCAGGACGCGTCGCCGCGCGGCGGTGAGCCGGGTTTCGTGAAGGTGCTGGACGCGCACACGCTGCTGATCCCCGACGCGCCGGGCAACAACCGGCTCGACACGCTGGAAAACATCGTGCAGACCGGCCAGCTCGGCCTGCTGTTTCTGCTGCCGGGCGTGGACGAAACGCTGCGCGTGAACGGCAGCGCGCTGCTGAGCACCGACGAAGCCGACCGCGCGCTCTGCACCGACGCGCGCCGCGTGCCCAAGCTCGTGATCCGCGTGACGGTGCAGGCGTCTTACCTGCACTGCGCCAAGGCGCTGATGCGTTCGTCCCTCTGGGATGCCAGCCGCCACGTGGCGCGCTCGGTGCTGCCGAGCATGGGCGAGATGCTGCGCGACCAGATCGGCGAGCGCCTGAGCGCAGGCGCGCCGGTGGAGACGCAGGAGCAGATGCTGGAGCGGTACCGGCAGACTTTGTAGGCGCAAGCGCGCCGCAGCGGGCCACATGGCATAGTTCGGCAGTCGTTTTTCCTTCCCCGCGCCGGCCTGCGGCAAGATGCTGCGGGTTCAAAAAGGGAGGAAAAACGCATGGCAAGACCATCGAACCGAAGGCGTGGCCGCAAGGGCGCATCGCCGTTTCTGGACAAAGGCCTGGCGGCCACCGTGCTGGGCCTGGGCCTGTTGACGATGTCCGCGGTGCTGGGTGGCAGCCCGGTGCTCAATGCGGTGGCCACGGCGGCGCGAACGCCCGCGTGGTGGGCCATCGGGATCGGCGCGCTGCTGCTGTGTGTGCATGCGCTGCTGAGCCACCGAAAAGACGGGCGCGGCAAAGCCTCCCCCAACGCCACCCAGCCCACGGCTCAGCCACAGAATCCACGCAGTGCAAAGCCGCCCGAACCGGCCACGGCCTCGGTGGCAGGGGAAGCCCAAGGGGTCCGCGACACGGCCACGGCCTGGAGCCCGGCGGTGTTCGCGGCCATCGAATGGCGGCGCTTTGAGGCCGTGTGCGAAGCGCTGTTCGCGCAGGCGGGCTTCGAGGCACGCTCGCAATCGCACGGCGCGGATGGCGGCGTCGACATCTGGCTGCATTCGAAGAACGCCACCGGGCCGGTGTCGGTGGTGCAGTGCAAACACTGGCAGGGCAAGCCGGTGGGCGTGAAGGAACTGCGCGAGTTCTTCGGCGTGATGGCCTCGCACGGGCTCAAGCGCGGCACCTACGCCACCACGTCCACCTACACCGCGGATGCGCGGGCGTTTGCCCAGGCCAATGGCATCAGCGCGCTGGACGGCGCGGGTCTGCTGGACCTGATCGCCCGGCGCACACCCGAGCAACAAAACGCCCTGCTGGCCGTGGCCCACGAAGGTGAATACTGGCGCCCCACCTGCGCCAGTTGCGGGGTGAAGATGAAAGCGCGCCAGTCCGTCGGCGGCGGTGCCCCGTTCTGGGGCTGCGCCAGTTTTCCGCGCTGCCGCCGCACGCTGCCCATGACGAAGGCGGCCGCGGCCCTGATGCCCGGGACCGCAGCGTGAAATACCCCACGCGCCCGTGGACACAAGGCGCTGATAATCGCCCGCATGCCTGTGTCTGAAATCGCTGTCTGGTCCGCCATGCTCGGGGGCTTGCTGACGCTCGCCGGGCTGGCGCTGGCCGATGTGCTGGGCAATCGCAGCATCGGCTCGGCGCGCAATCTGATGTTCGTCGTGGTCACGGGCTCCGCCTGCGTGGTGATGACGGGCCTGCCCGAGGTGTTCTTCCCCGCACTGCCCGAGCAGTTGCTGCGCGTGCTCAAGGCCGGCCTGGGGCCGCTGGCGGGGGCCATGGGCCTGTATTTCGTGGGCACCTGGCTGGGCGGTGTGCGCGAAGACGGCCTGGTGCACCGCCTCACCACCTTCTGGGGGGTGGTGCTCGCCGTGGTCGCGCTGGCGCTGGCCCTGCTGGCGAGCCAGACCGACCGCGAACACTTCCGCCCCCTGCTGATCGCCGCGGCGGCCGTCAACATGGTGCCGGTGCTGATGGCCATGGTGGCGGTGATACGGGCGGCCCAGTTGGGTGACCCGATGGCACGCTGGATGGCGCTGGCCATCGTCTGCCTGGGCGCCATGGTCAGCAGCCACTACCTGCACGGCCTCAAGGTACCGGGCCTGGGCCTGGGCACCCAGCTGTTCACGGCCACCGTCACCGTGGCCTTCTTCCTGATCGCCTCGGTGCTGGGCCTGCTGCGCAACCGGCAGAACCGGCTGCTGGCCCGGCTCTCGCGCCTGCAGGCCGGCGCCGACCCGGCCACCGCCCTGCCCACCGGCTCGGCCCTGCTCTCCCATGTGGAGCATGCCTTCTGGCGCACGGCGCGCCAGCAGAACGAATGCTCCGTGGTCTGCCTGTACCTGAGCAACCTGTACGAACTGGCCGAGTCCGCCGGGGCCGGCGTGGAGCACCAGATCCTGGTGACGGTGGCCGCGCGCATCCACCGCGCGGCCGGCTTCCGCTGCGTGGTGGGGCTGTACCACCCGCGCTGCTTCGTGGTGGTGATCTCGGCCGACCGGCACCAGCCGCCCGTGGGTGAGGTGGTGGCGCGGCTGCGCTCGATGGTGGCCCAGCCGCTCACGGTGCAGAGCGAGAAGCTGTCCCACCACGCGTTCCTGCCCCACCTGGGCATCGGCGTCGTCACCCTCGACCCCAGCAACGCCAAGCCGATGGACGTGCTCAACGAGGCCGAACGCCAGGCCCTGGCCAAGGTGCGCGGGCCCGAGCGGGCCCGCGAACACGACATCGCCACCGCGCCCGCACCGCTGGGCTGAGCCGGCACGGGGCCTGGGGCCCGGGTGCCAAAGTGGCACTGGCTTGTGTTCCGTTCACGGACAGCGGAGATGCCCTGGCACACCTTCGGCAGCGGTCGGCCCCCGCGGCCCCAGGCGGAAAAGTCCAATCAAATCAGGCGCGTTCTCACATTGAGACGCTCCGGCCCCGTGCCGGCACGGAAATTGACACGAAACTGACACCCAACCCTTGCGGGCTGGGTGTTTTTTTGTTCATTCCAACCATGAGGAGACATACATGACTTTGTTGTTTGCACTGGCCGTTGCCATCGGGCTGCTCGCCGTCGTCGCGACCTGGCTGTTTTTCGGGCCGTTGGCCGCCTTCCAGATGCAGGTGTGGCAGGCCTTCGTGGCCTGGGCCAGCTTCTTCCACAACGGCGGCAAGACCGACGGCCTGGTCAAGACCGTGGTGTGCATGTCGTTCGGCGCGCTGGTGGGCATGGCGTCGGTGCTGCTGATCGGCCCGCTGGGCGCGCTGGGCGGCCTGGCCGCGCCGGTGGCCGTGGGTCTGGGCGCGGCAGTGATCGTGCTCGCGGCTCACGTGCCGTTCCTGTCCACCATCCCGTCCAGCGTGTACGGCTTCGCCAGCGTGGCCGGCCTGATCCTGCTGGGCAAGGACATGACGCCGACCGCGGCCATCCTGCCCACCATCCTGTCCATCGCCGTGGGCGCGGCCTTCGGCTGGGCCTCTGAACAGCTGGCGGGCAAGCTGACCAAGTCGGCCTGAGCCGGTTATTTCTGGACCGGGTTGGCGGTGAGCCAGTTGGCCGGGTAGGCCCGCATGAACTCGCGGGCCTTTTCCGGGTGGGCCGTCAACCAGGCGTCGTAGGCGCCCTCGTTCAGCACCGCCGGCATGCGCTTTTCGGCGCCGGGCTGCTGGTAGCGGTGCATCAGGGCGTGGCTGTTGGCGTTCACCGTGAGCAAGGTGAAGCTGATGATGAGCTCGCCATCGGCACCGCTCCAGCGCTCCCACAGCCCCGCCACCCCCATGGGTTTGCCGTCCACGCGCGCGATGCGCGTGGACACGGCCTTGCCGCTGCGAAAGTCGTCTTCGAAAAACGCCATCATCGGCACGATGCAGCGCTGCGCACCCAGCCAGGCGCCGCGCAGGTTGTTGGACGTGGTCACGGTTTCCGAGCGCGCGTTGACCAGCTTGGGTGAGCGCAGCTTGGCGTCGGACGCGGACTTCACCCACGGCGGCACCAGACCAAACTGGCCCGCCACCAGCTCTCGCGCGTGTTCGGGTTTGGCCCCTTCTTCGGCGACCGGGTCCGCCGCTGGCTCCGCTGGCGTGGCGTCCGCGGCCACCGCCCCCCGCTTGCGGATGAACACGGCCGGTTTGCGCGGCCACACGTCGCGCCCCACGCTGCCCGCCGCAGGGGCCGCCACGTCAAAGGCATCGGGGTACAGCGCGTCGAGCTGCACGCTCTCGTAATGAACAGTCATGCGGCCATGCTATCGCACCGGCTGCGCGGGCTCGCTTCGGCAGTCGCCACGATGGGCAGCACAGTACCTCGCGTGCTGCGGCAGGCACTGTCCTGTGGGGGCTCATACTGGGACGGTCGGCGCCTTGCGCCGACTTCGCTGTGCCCACCAGCCTGGGGCCGGCGCGGCCAAACTCGCTGCGTTCGCTGCGCTCTCTCCGCTCAAACAATGGCCGCGAGTCAGAAACGATGCGCGCACTGGCGCGCCCGGCCCCAGGCTGGCGGTCACAGCCTCCCCAGAAATCGCCCCCACCGGACAGCACCTGCCGCAGCAAAGAAGCGTCTGGGTATTCCACCGGTAGTGCGCCAACACCTCTTCTGCCAAGGCGTGCGTGGGCAGGCCGCAGCGCGCCTCGTGAGGCGCCGAGAAGCACAGTGGCCGTGGCCGCGCGCGCAGCGCGCTTCGTTGTCTGACTCGTCGCACTTGTCTGAGCGGAGAGAGCGCCAGCGAACGCAGCGAGTTGTGCGACGGGCCACGGCCGCGAGCATCGCAGGGAAGTCGGCGCATCGCGCCGACCGCCTCACTGAAGCGCTGCGGCCTGCCCGCGCACGCCTTGGCACGCGAGGTGCAACGAACGCCATGGCAACGCCTCACAAAACTCAGGCCATAGCCATGGCCGCCTGGCCGCGCCGCAAACCCGACCACCATTGCAGGTCGGCCAGCAGCAGCACGGTCACGGCCTGCACCGCCAGCCAGGCCTGGCCCAGCGGGGTGGGATGGATCGGGCCGGCCAGCAGCAGCCACACGCAGCCGGCGACCCAGGTCAGGTTGCCCGCCACCAGCAGCATGAGCCCCGCGCGCGATGGCGTGCGCTGCAGCGCCAGGGCTCCCGCGAGCAGCACGAAGAGCACCACCACCAGCCCCGATTCGATCAGCAGGGCCGCGGGCAGGCCCAGCCACAGCACCAAGGCATCGGTGAACGCCAGGTGCAGCGCCGCGCAACCCAGGCCGGTGATGGCATCGGCCCACAGCACGCGGCGCAGGAACGAGGGAGAAGAGAGAGAGACAGCATGGACATGGTTCACTCCTGTGAGGAAAAAACGTCGGGATCGACAGGTCGGCATGCTGGCCCTGCCGGGGCCGTGCGTCGATGACCTGCGAGGTAATGGCCACTGCGCGCGGGCCGCTCTAACATCGCCGCCATGAACCCCGCCGCCCCACTCCCGTCCCCGCCGCGCCGCGCGGCGCCGCCCTCGTTCGGCGACCACCTGCGCCAGTGGCGCCAGCGCCGCCACCTGAGCCAGCTCGACCTCGCGCAGGTGGCCGACATTTCCACGCGGCACCTGAGCTTTGTGGAAACCGGGCGCGCCAGCCCGAGCCGCGAGATGGTGTTGCGCCTGGGCGAGCGGCTGGACGTGCCGCTGCGCGAGCGCAACGCGCTGCTGGTGGCGGCCGGCTTCGCGCCGATGTACCGCGAGCGGGCGCTGAACGACCCCGAGATGGCCGAGGCCCGCGCGGCGGTGGAGCGCATCCTGCATTGCCACGAACCCTGGCCCGCGCTGGCGATGGACCGGCACTGGAACCTGGTGCTGGGCAACCGCATGGTGCCGCCGCTGCTCGCGGGCGTGGCGCCGGCTTTGCTGGCAGGGCCGGTGAACGTGTTGCGCCTGAGCCTGCACCCCGAGGGCCTGGCGCCGCGCATCGCCAACCTGAACCAGTGGCGCCACCACCTGTTCGAGCGGCTGCGCCACCAGATCGCGGCCAGCGGCGACGCCGCCCTGGCCACCCTGCTGGCGGAGTTGCAGACCTACCCGGCACAGGCCGCCAGCGCGGCGCTGCGGCTCGACGGCGAGCACCCGGGCGTGCTCATGCCCTTCCTGTTCCACACGCCCCAGGGCGTGCTCAACCTCGTGAGCACCACCACGGTGTTCGGCTCGCCGGTGGACATCACGCTGCAAGAACTGGCGCTGGAAACCTTCCTGCCGGCCGACGAGGCCACGGCCCGCATCCTGCGCGAGCTTGCGGCCTCTGTGCCCTGAACGCTCAGCCGCTGCTGCGCGCCCGCTCCAGCCCCACCACCATCAACGCGGCCAGCATCACCACCACGCCCACCATCTGGCTGGCGCTGAGCACGCGGCCGTACACCAGCGCGTCCACCGCGATCGCGCTGGCCGGGTAGACGAATTGCAGCACCGCCATGCGGGCCGCCGGCAGGCGGGCCACGCCCGCGTACAGCAGCACATAGGCCAGGCCGGTGTGCACCACGCCCATGCCCGCCAGCCAGCCCCACGCCGGCCCCGGCGCCGGCCAGCCCTGGATCAACGGCCACCACAGCAACACCACGCTGCCCGCCACACACTGCCACCAGGCCAGGGCCAGCGGCGTGGCGCCGCGCGCGCTGCGCACCATGAGCGGCGCCGCAGCGTAGGCCAGCGCCGCGCCCAGTGCCAACGCGATGCCAGCGAAGTACTGCGGGCTGTGCGAGACCGCACCCAGGGCGCCGTCCAGCCAGCCGGTGGCCAGGCCCAGGCCGAGCAGCGCGGCCACGGCGGCCCAGCCCTGGCGGCGGCTGACGCGCTCGCGCAGCCACCAGGCGCCGAACGCCATCACCAGAAAAGGCTGCACGTGCACCACCAGCGTGGCCACCGCCATCGAGGTGCGGGTGATCGCCTCGAAGAACAGCACCCAGCTCGTCACCATCGACAAACCCGCGGCCACGGCGAGCAGCCCGTCGCGGCGCGCCAGGCGCACCTCGCCCCAGCGGCGCGACGCGCTGAACCAGGCGCTCAGGGCCAGGCCACCGAAGGCGCAGCGGAACCACACCGCCGTCAGCGGCGACTGGCCCGCCTCTTCCAGAAACACGCCCAGCGTGCCGAGCAGCAGGCCGCCACCCACCATGAGCCACTGGCCGCCGCGCTCGCGCGCCGAGCGGCTGGCATCGGGGGTTCCGGGGGTTGGGTGGAGGGTAGTGGAAGTGTTCATGCGCCGATGTTCGGCGGCATCAAACATCCCGTAAAGCGCATAATTTGAATGGCATTCATTCGATAAACGAATTCAAAGACAACCATGGCCCGAACCGACCTGCAGATCGACTGGCTGCGTGCCTTCGTGGCGGTGGTGGACGCCGGCTCGCTCTCCGCCGCCGCGCCGTTGGTGCACCGCTCGCAGTCCGCCATCAGCATGCAGCTGCGCAAGCTGGAAGACGCGGTGGGCGGCACCGTGTTGCTGCGCGGCCCGCGCCACCTGGAGCTCACCCCGCTGGGCGCCGAACTGCTGGGCTACGCGCGGCGCCTGCTGACCCTGCACGGCGAGGCGCTGACGGCGCTGAACGGGCCGGTGCTGTCTGGGCGCGTGCGCCTGGGGGTGCCCGACGACTACGCGGTGAGCTACCTCACGCCGGTGCTGCGCAGCTACGCCGCGCGCCACGCCGGGGTGGAGATCGAACTCGACTGCGAGCAGTCCACCGCCCTGATCCCCAAGGTGCAGCGCGGCGAGCTCGACCTGGCCCTGGTCTCGCAGGACCGCCCCACGCGGGGCAGCCTGCTGTTCCACGAGCCGCTGGTGTGGGTGGGCGCGGCGCAGTTCGAGGTGTGGCGGCGCTCACCCCTGCCGATCGCCGTCTACGAGCAGACCAGCCAGGCGCGCCGCTCCACCATCGCGGCCCTCAACGCCCAGCGCCGGGCCTACCGCGTGGTCTACAACAGCTCCAGCCTGGCGGGGCAGCTCGCCGCGGTGGAGAGCGGGCTGGCCGTGGCCGTGCTCACGCGCTGCAGCGCGCCGCCGCACCTGACGGTGCTGGGCGAGCGGCAGGGCCTGCCCGCGCTCGGCTCGATGGCCGTGGCGGCCTACCGCAGCCAAGCGTCCAGGCACCTGCCCGCGGTGGACGCCCTGTTCGCGCAGATGGTGCAGACGCTCGGCAAACCGGGCTGAGCCCCCGCGTCCCGCACCCGGGGGAAGGGTCCCTCGCCCTGGGGAAAGCTGCGACACTTGCCGCGTGACACCGAACACCCCGAACCCCACCCCGCCCCGCGTGCCCCCGGCCACCGTGGACCCGCTGTTCCTGGCCGCGCCCCACGTGTCCACCTTTCTCGGCACCCAGGGACTGACGAACGCCAGCGGTTTCTTCTTCGAACGCGACGGGCGCCTGTACCTGGTGACCAGCCGCCACGTGGTGATCGACGAGGCCACGCAGCACCTGCCCGACCGGCTGGAGATCGAACTGCACCTGGACGCCACCGACCTCACCCGCTCCACCGGCTTGTCCGTGCTGCTGTACCACGAGGGCGTGGCGACGTGGCGCCAGGGGCGCGACAGCGGCGGCGAGATCGATGTGGCGGTGCTGGAGCTCGACCGCAGCCAGTTGCCCGCCACGGCCATCATCCGCGCCTTCTCCCCGGCGCACCTGCAGACCTCGTTCACCTCGGTGCCGGTGGACGCGCCGCTGATGGTGGTGGGCTTCCCGCTGGGCTTTCACGACGCCCTGCACCACCTGCCGGTGGTGCGCCACGCCGCGATCGCATCGCCCTACGGCATCCGCTTCCAGGGCCAGGGCTATTTCCTGACCGACGCGCGCACCCACCGCGGCACCAGCGGCGCGGCCGTGGTGATGCGCGACACGGCACCCACCGTGGAGACCGCCCTGCTGCCCTGGCGGCTGCTGGGCGTGCATTCCTCGCGCATGGACATGGGCAACCGCGACCTGGTGCTCGACGAATCGCTGGGCCTGAACTGCGCCTGGTACGCCGACATCCTGCTCACCCTGACCGAGCCTGCCGAAGCGGCCAGCCCGGGCTGAGCCCATAAACTGCAGGGCATGAACCAGCCCCTGCCCCCACCGGTCCGCGCCGCGGTGCTCGCCAGCCCGGACTACCCCTTCTCCCCCATCAACGCCCCGGTCAAGCTCGACCAGAACGAGTCTTTCGCCGATTTTCCGGCCCATCTGAAGGCCCTGGCGCTGGAGCGCATGCAGCAGTTGCCCTGGCACCGCTACACCGACCTGCACGCCGAGGAACTGACCGCGGCGATCGCCCGCCACGACGGCTGGAGCGCCTCGGGCACCGTGGCCACCACCGGCAGCAATGTGCTGATCGCCCTGCTGGTCCAGCTCGCCGCGCTGGGCGGGCGCGTGCTCACGGTCAAACCCAACTTCGCGCTCTACGCGCTCGACGCCAGCCTGCTCGGCGCCGCGCTCACCGAGGTGCCGCTGCGGCCGGACCACTCGCTGGACATGGACGCGCTCATCGCGGCGCTCGAAACGGACGCGGACGCCGGCACACCGGCGCAGCCGCGCGGCGTGATCTACCTCCCGCGCCCGCATGCGCCCACCGGCTCGCTCTGCGATCTGGACGAACTCGACCGCCTGGCCCGGGCCTGCCCGGGCTGGCTGCTGGTGATCGACGAGGCCTACCACCACTTCACCGACACCGACGCGCGTGCCCTGGCGCGCCGGCACCCGCACGTGGTGCTGCTGCGCACCTTCTCCAAGGCCTGGGGGCTCGCGGGCCTGCGCCTGGGCTATGCGCTGGCCTCGGACGAGGTGGCGCGCCAGCTGCGCAAGCTGGTGCCGCCGTTTGGCGTGTCGGTGCTGCAGACGGTGAGCGCCCTGGTGGCGCTGGAACACCCGGACTACCTGCGCGAGCGCGTGGCCCACACCCGCAGCGAGCGCGAGCGCCTGTTCAACGCGCTGCGGCAGCACCCGACCTGGCAGGTCGCGCCCTCACACGCCAACTTCCTGCTGGTGCGCACCCCGGACGCGGCGCGCGCGCACGCCGACCTGCTGGCGCAGGGCGTGCTGGTGCGCCGGCAGGACAGCCTGCATGGCCTGCAGGGCTGCCTGCGCGTCACCGTGGGCAGCGTGCAGGAAAACGACGCCTTCCTGCGCGCCGCGGGCCTTCATTTGGGCAGCGGCGGCGGCTCCATCGGTGTCGGGGCGGCAGGGGATGGCGGGGCCATCATCGGCGGCGGAGCGGCCATGGGTGCGGGCGCGGGCACCTGAATCTCCAGCTCCTTGATCAGACCGCCCGCGGCCACCGAGCCCGACGCGGTGCCTTCACCACGCGCCATGCGTTCGCACAGCATCTTGTTCTCGGGGGGCAGGCGCTGGCAGCGCTGCAAGGCGTTGCGCGTCAGCTCTTCCGGCGACGCCCCGGTCAGCGGGCGACCGCGCAGCGCCTCGGCCCGCGCCGCACCGGCCTCGCGCAGGCAGGCGCTGCGTTCGTGCTGCGAAGCGCTGTCCAGACAGGCCGCGCGGTCCTGCCGGTAGGTCTCGTCGATGGAGGCCCGGGAAGGTTTCCCCTGGGCCAGCACGGCGGGCGCCAGCGCGATCAGCGCGGCGGCGGCGAGCAGGCCGCGGGCAAAGGGAAGGGACAGGATGGGCATGAGAACTCCTTCGAAAGGGAACAACAACGCGGCGGCAGGCCACCACGGCTCCCCCAAAGTAGCGGTCGCACCACACCGCGTCTGTGCATCAACGCACATTGGACCGGGCTCTGAAAAAGGCGGTGAAAAAAGCGCCTAGGGCGGCACCTCAAACGGTCAACCGAGCCCGGCGCTGACATCGCCCATGTCGGGGCGGGCCGCGGGGTTCGTGTCCAGACACGCTGCGGCGAGACCGGCCAGGCTGTCCAGCTCGGGCAATACCATGGTGCCGGCGCCCTGCGCGTGGGCCACCAGCTCCTCCAACAGACAGCCGAAGGCGCGCACGTCCAGCGCCAGCAGGGCGCAGCGCAGCGCGGGCTGGTCGTCGGGCAGCAGGGTGGCGCCGCCCAAGTCGCTGAGCATGGCGTCGCCGCTGGCCGGGTTCCAGAGGATGTTGTGGGCGTAGAAGTCGCCGTGCATCACGCCGCGCTGGTGCAGGTGGGCCAGCGCGCCGGCCATGGTGCGGGCCACGCGCAGCGCGGCGCTGGCGGACAGGGCGAAGCCGGGCGCGTAGACGTCGCGCGTGCAGCTGTCGAAACTGGGCGGGCCGGCGAGGTTCACCAGCTCGGGCGGCAGCAGCGGCAGCAGCATGCCGCGCGCGCCTTCGGGGTGCCCGCCCAGCTCGGCGCTGGGGGTGCACAGCGCCGGGTGTTGCCCGGCGGCCTGACAAGCAGCGAGTTCGTGTTCGGGCAGGCCGTCGCTGGTGACCGCGCCCTTGAACAGCTTGAGCGCCAGCGCGTCGCCCGCCGCGTCTTCGAGATGCACGCGGTGGATGTGGCCGGAAGCGCCCTCGCCCAGCCGCTCGGCCAGGTGCAGCCGGTCCCAGGCCACGCGGGGCAGCGGCACGGGCGCTGTGCGGTGCCAGCCCAGCGGGTTGCCCGCCAGCGCCAGCCAAGCCAGGCGCGGCAGCTCGGTGAGCCAGCCGGGCAGCGTGGTGAAGCGGTTGGCCGACAGTCGCAGCAGCTCCAGCCGCTGCGCGTTCGCCAGACCGGGCGGCAGCGCATCCAGCCGGTTGCCCGCGAGCATGAGTTTTTGCAGCGCCGGGCGCTGGCCCAGTTCGGCGGGCAGCTGTTCGATGGCGTTGTCGGTCAGGATGAGCCAGCGCAGCTTCGGCGGCAGCGCCGCTGCGGGCACGTGCTGAATGCGGTTGGCCTTGAAGCCCACCATCTCCAGCGCCGGGCAGTCGCCCAGCACTTCGGGCAGGTGGGTGAAGTCATTGCTGGAACAGAAAACGATTTTCAGCCGGTGCAGCCGGCCCAGGTCGGGCGGCAGCTCGCGCAGGCGGTTGCCGGTGAGGTTGAGCACCTCCAGCGTGTCGACGAGGTCGAACACCTCGGGCGGCAGTTCGGTCAGGCCGCAGCTCAGGTCGAGCCGGCGCGTGCCGGCGAGCGCGCCGCTGCGCAGTTGTTCCAGGGTGTGCATGCAGGTAGAAGGTAGTGGGCCGCCCGGGTGGGCCGGGCCAGTCGCCCGATTATCGGAGCCGGGCGGGGCTCACGGCGCATCGCCGTCGGGCTGGTAGACCAGCAGCTCACCGGGCTGGCACTGCAAGTACTCGCAGATCTTCTCCAGCGTCTCGAAGCGCACGCCCTTGACCTTGCCCTGCTTGAGCAGGGACATGTTGGCTTCGGTGATGCCGACGAATTCGGCCAGGTCTTTGGACTTGACCTTGCGCCGCGCGAGCATGACGTCGAGTTGAACGACGATGGCCATCAGACGAAACGCTCGTTTTCTTCCGCCAGCGCCTGCCCCTGGCCGATGACCGCCGCCATGAGCCACACCAGGCCAGCGAAGAAGAAGGTGAACAGGTGGTTGGAACCGATGCCCAGCGCCAGGTGGCGCATGCCCGGCGGGTTGTGCAAGGTGAGCAGCACCGAGGTGGCGGCGGACGCGACGATGGCGGCCAGCGCGGCCGCGGCCACCCAGCCCGCGAAGCGGCGCAGCAGATCGGTGGCCTGCTCGGTGAACACCCGGCCCTGCGCAAACTGCTCAAAGCAGCGCTTGGCCTGCCACAGGCCCACCAGCAGCAGGGCCAGCGGCAGCCCCATGACCAGCGCACCCGCCAGCCGCTGCCAGGGCAACAGCGGCGCACCGATGGCCGAAGCCGGCAGGTTGGCGTGGCCGGCCAGTTGCTCGCCGCCCGCCACGGCCCAGTACGCCACCAGCGCCGCCGGCAGCAACACGATCAGACCCCAGCAGGCCCAGACCATGAGGCGGCTGGTGCGGCGGACGTGCCGCAACGGATCGGTCGGGCGATGGGCGGTGATGGGTCTGGTCATGGTGGGTCCTCGCGGCTGTGCAGGTGGATCAATGGGCGCTCAAAACACGGTCGATTGTGCAGATGGCTGACCGTGCCATGGAGCGTGTGTTTGACATTTAATTATTGTTTTAAGATAATTTATTCTCGTTTAACAAACTCTGTCAAGCCCCATGAAGCGATTTTTCACCTGCCTGGTCTTGTCTGCGGCGCTGGTCGGCTGCGGCGGCATTCCCCTGCGCTCCCTGCCCCGCCTGGTGCAGCTGTCGGGGCAACTGCTGGAGGCCGATCCCGCACAGTTCACGGTCGCGCTGCAGGTGGACGCGCACGTGGTGCCACCGCCGGGCGCGGTGCCGCTGTTGCACATCCAGCTCAAGCCCAAGGTGGAAGGGGCCTTCGCGCCGGTCGACCGCAAACTGCCACTGGCGATGACCACCGCCACCAGCGCCACGCTGGGGCTGGACGCCCCCGGGCCGGGCCGCCGCTGGCTGGTCTACAGCCTGCCGCCGACCACGCAGGCCGAACTGCGGAAGGTTCAGGCGATGGTGAAACAGGCCCAGGCGCAACCGGGCTACCAGCGCGGCGGCACGCTGGCGCTGGGCGTGGAACAGAAAGACCTGGCCGTCACCGACCCCGCGCTGTCCCGCACGCGCTGGGACACCTGGCTGCAGGTGCGCCAGAGCGAGGGCTTTTTCGAGGTCTGGTCCGGCACGCCGGAGCACCTGCGTCAGGCGGCGCAACAGCGCTGAGCCCCAGCGAGCATCCCGCAACACGCACCGCGACGGCCTGAACCGGGCCACGCGCAACGCCGCCAGGGTCTTGCCGCCAGCGTCCGACACGCCGCAGGGCGCCACGGATAATCGGCGCCCATGGATGCCACACTTTCCCTCTTCCCGCTGGGCTGGCAGCACTACCTGCTGGGCGGCCTTTTCATTGGCGCCGGCGTGGCGCTGCTGTACCTGTTCACCGGCCTGGTGGGTGGCATGAGCACGGTGTTCTCCAGCACCTGGTCGTTCGTGGTGCAGCGGCCGTTTTTCCAACAGGCGCGCTTCACCGATTCGCGCGGCTGGCGCCTGGTCTACGCGGCCGGTCTGGTGCTGGGGGCGCTGGTCTGGTGGCTGGTCTTTTCGGACGGCGCACCGCTGACCACCGGCGTGCCGGTGTGGATGCTGCTGCTGGGCGGCTTTTTCGTGGGCTACGGCGCGCGGCTGGGCAACGGCTGCACCTCGGGCCACGGCATCTGCGGCCTGGGTTCGCTGCAGTGGCCCTCGCTGCTGGCGGTGCTGACCTTCATGGCCACGGCCTTCATCACCGCCAACCTCGTTGCCTGGGGGCTGACATGAGCCCCATGAAATTCCTCGCCGTGCTCGCGGGCGGTGCGCTGTTCGGCTTTGGCCTGGCGCTGTCCACCATGGTGCGGCCCGAGGTGGTGCTGAGTTTTCTGCGCTTCCAGGACTTTGGGCTGATGCTGGTGATGGGTGGCGCGGTGGCGGTGACGCTGCTGGCCTACCTGCTGCTGCCCCGCCTGCTGGGCCAGCCCTTGCTGGGGGGTTATTTCCACCAGCACGTGGCCCACTGGAACCGCGACACCCTGCAGGGCTCAGCGCTGTTCGGCGTGGGCTGGGGCCTGTGCGGCGTGTGCCCGGGGCCGGCCATCGCCGGCCTGGGTACGGGCAACTGGGCCCTGCTGTGGGCGCTGGCCGGCATCGCGCTGGGCGCGCTGGTGCAAGGGTGGCGGGCCAAGGCCTGACGGCCACCGGACCCGCCACGCCATGAACACCCTGCCCTTCAGCCCCGCCGCCGAGCGCAACCAGCAGCCCATCCTGGAGGTGTTGCGCCAGGTGTTGCCAGCGCGGGGCGCCGCGCTGGAGATCGCCTCGGGCACCGGGCAACACGCGGTCTGGTTCACCGCCGGGCTGCCGGGCTGGACCTGGCAACCCACCGACTTCGATGCGCTCGCCCTGCCGGCCATCGCGGCGCGGGCCGCCGCGGCGGGCCTCGCCCGGGTCCAGCCGCCCTTGCGGCTGGACGTGCTGGCGCCGCGCTGGCCCGCCGACGGCACGGCGTTTGACGACGCGCCGGCCCGGGTCTTCGACGCGGTGTACTGCGCGAACATGCTGCACATCGCGCCCTGGGCCACCTGCGCGGCCCTCATGCGGGGCGCTGCGCGGCACCTGGCGCCGGGCGGTGTGCTGATCACCTACGGCCCCTATCTGGAAGACGGCGTGCCCACCTCGCCGGGCAACCTCGATTTCGACGCCAGCCTGCGCGCCCGCGACCCCGGCTGGGGCCTGCGCCGGCTGGCCGACGTGGCGCAAGAGGCGCAAGCCGCCGGCCTGGTGCTGCGCACGCGGCACGGCATGCCGGCCAACAACCTGCTGCTGGTGTGGGCACGGGAACCCCTGGCCGCTGCGCGGCTCCATCCCGCAACGCCACCCTCCCGCTCAACGGACACACCACATGCTCAGAACCCTCAAAGACCTGTTTGACAACCTCAGCGCCAGCCTCGCCACCCCGGCCGGTGGACAGACGCGCCCCGAGCAGGAACACACGCTGCAACTGGCCACGGCGGTGCTGCTGGTGGAGGTGATGCGCGCCGAACCCAAGATGGCCGACAGCGAGCGCGACGCGGTGCTGCGCGCGCTGCGCGTCAAATTCGCATTGGCCGAGGACGAGCTGCAACGGCTGCTGGAGTTGGCCCACGACACCGCACGCACCGCCTACGACTACCAGCGCTTCACCGGCCAGATGAACGAACACTTCACGCAGGAACAGAAGGTGCGCGTGGTGGAAGCGATGTGGCAGGTGGCCTACGCCGATGCCCACCTGGACGCGCACGAGAACCACGTCATCAGCAAGGTGGCCGGGCTGCTGCACGTGACCCACGGCGAGTACATCGCGGCCAAGATGCGCGCCAAGGAAGCCGCCCAGCCGGGCTGAGATCGCAAAAAGGGCGCGTACACCTGGCTACGTGGCTTTGCGCCCGCAGACACACAGGTTTACCGCCACGACACAAGCGGCGCGCACCATGCAGACACCCCACAACCACAGGAGTGTTTCCATGAAGACCCGTTCCGTCATCGCGGCCGCCCTGGCCGCCACGCTGGCCCTCAGCGCCCTCCCGTCTTTCGCGCAGCACAACGACCGCCGTGACAACAACCGCGAAGAACTCATCCAGAAACACGAGCGCCAGGCCGATCGGCGCGAAGACCGCCGCGATGATCGCTGGGACCGACGGGACGACCGCCGGGATGACCGCTTCGATCGGCGCGACGACCGCTTCGACCGCCGTGACGACCGCCGCGATGCGCGCAACCACTACTACCACTACCGCGACGGCCACCGCTACTACTACAGCGCGCGTGGGCCCGAGTTCCGCCGCGGCCACTACATTCCGCGCGAATACCGCCACCGCCAATACGTGGTGGTCAACCACCGCGTGCACCACCTGTACGCGCCCCCGCGCGGCCACCAGTGGGTGCAGGTGGGCACGGACTACGTGCTGATCGCCGTCGCCACCGGGCTGATCGCGCACATCATCCTGAACCATTGACGCCCCTCCCCGTGGGGGGCCTCCCGGACTCCCACGGGGCGTGACGCGGCGCAGTCTGCGATGATCCGGTGCTTTCAAACACCTCCGGCCTTCTGCCCGCCACACCCATGAACATCCGGCATCTGACCCTCCCGCTGATCGCATCGATGGCCCTGCTGCTGTCGGCCTGCTCCAAAGAAGACGCCGCCACCCAGACGGCCACCCCGGCCACCGCGATCGCCCCGGCGCAGGCTTACGAGGCCGTTGCCGCACAAGGCAAGGGGTTCACCGTGGGCGCGCTCATGAGCGCGAACCCGGTGTATGTGCTGTTCGACCCGCAGTGCCCGCACTGCGGCCACCTGTGGAACGCCTCCCTGCCCCTGCAGGGCAAGGTGAAATTCGTCTGGCTGCCGGTAGCCATCCTGGGGCCCAAGAGCGCGCCGCAGGGTGCCGCGCTGATGCAGGCGGCCAACCCGCTGGAAGCCATGACGGCGCACGAGGCCTCGGTGCTCGCGGGCCAGGGGGGCATGTCGGCCTCGGCCAGCGTGCCCGATGAGGTGCTCGCCAGCATCAAGGCCAACACCCAGTTGCTCGACAACCTGGGCGCGGACTCCGTGCCCTTCATCGTGGCCAAACACGCGCGCAGCGGCCAGTCGGTGACGAAGGCCGGTGCCCTTGACACCCGGGCCCTGGCCGAACTCCTGGGCCTTGCCGCGCCCTGAACCGCGCCACTTGTGGCTTACCATTGACGCACCAATGGCCGCACCCCGCGGCCGCCATCGGAGAGCAACATGGGCAAAGAACAGCGCAACGAAAAGATGTCGAAGAAACCGAAAAAGGACAGCTCGGTCCCCAAGGGCCCGGCCACGTCCGACCGCCCCACCCCGCCGGTCACGGCGGTGCTGCCGCGCGGCAAAGACAAGAACAAGTGACCCCGGCGAACCGCGCATGAAAGCCACCTGGAACGGCGCCGTGATCGCCGAAAGCGACGACACGGTGCTGGTGGAAGGCAACCACTACTTCCCCGAAAGCGCGCTCAACCGCGACCACGTCACCTTCAGCAACCACCGCACCAGTTGCCCCTGGAAGGGCCAGGCGCACTACTACTCGCTGCTGGTCAACGGTGAGCTCAACACCGATGCGGCCTGGTACTACCCGGACCCCAAGCCCGAGGCCGAACACATCCGCGGGCGCGTGGCCTTCTGGAAGGGCGTGAAGGTCGGTTGAGCCGCCTCCCGTCCCGCCACCGCCGCGCATCCGGCCGCAGCCTCCGATTGGCTACCATGCAGGGCATGAACACCCAGCCACTGCCCACCGCCCTTCATCCCGTTCACTTTGGCCACCAGGGCCGCGTCGCCATCGTCACCGGTGGCGCGCAGGGCATTGGCGAGGCCTGCGCCCGGCGCTTCGCCAGCGAGGGCGCCAACGTGGTCATCGCCGACGTGGACGGCCCGCGCGGCCAGGCCCTGGCGGACCAGCTCGGCGCGCTCTATGTGCACTGCGACGTGGGCAGCGCCGCCGACGTGAAGGCGTGCGTGGCGCAGACCCTGGCCCGGCACGGCCGCATCGACGTGCTGGTCAACAACGCCGGCATCTTCAAGGCGGCCGACTTCCTGGACGTGACCGAGGAGGACTTCGACGCCGTGCTGCGCGTCAACCTCAAGGGTGCCTTCCTCATGGGTCAGGCGGTGGCGCGCGAGATGGTGGCCACCGGCGGCGGCTGCATCGTCAACATGAGCTCGGTCAACGGCGTGCTCGCCATCCCCAACATCGCCAGCTACAACGTCAGCAAGGGCGGCATCAACCAGCTCACCCGTGTGATGGCGCTGGCGCTGGCCGAGCGGGGCATCCGCGTGAACGCCGTGGCCCCGGGCACCATTGCCACCGAACTGGCGGCGCGCGCCGTGCTCACCAGCGACGAGGCCAAGCACAAGATCATGAGCCGCACGCCCATGAAACGCCTGGGCGAACCGTCGGAGGTTGCCGACGTGGTGGCCTGGCTCGCCAGCGACGCGGCCAGCTACGTCACCGGCGAAATCGTGACGGTGGACGGAGGGCGCATGACGCTGAACTACACGGTTCCGGTGTGACCGGGCGAAAGGCCGCGGCCCACCCGCCACGGCCGTGACCGGGGTCGCGAGCTATTGGCGCCGCAGGTGGCGGCGAACCGTGTCCGCGGCCGGCTCCAGCCACCGCGCCTGCTGGCGCAGGGCATCCGCGTCGTTCTCGCGACCGGCGATCTCCATGGCCTCGAAGACCCGCCCCAGTCCGACGGCGCCCAGGGCGAGCGTGGAGGTCCTGAGCCGGTGGGCCACCAGACCGGCGGCGCGCCAGTCTTCGGAGGCGATGGCGCGGCCGATGTCCTCCAGGGCCTGGTCCAGGCTGTCGAGGTAGCGCTGGCACAGGTCCAGCTGGAAGGCATCGTCCGGCCCCACCAGGCGCGTCAACGCGCTGTCGTCGAACTCGTGCAGCGCCGCATCGCCCCGGGGGGCCGGCACCGCAGCCGCTTCGGGCGGAGGCGGTGTGGTCATGGCGACCGGCCCGGCCCCGGTTTTCCCACGCCCCAGCCAATGCCGCAGGGTGTCGTTCAAGACGTCCAGCGCAACCGGCTTGCTCATGCAGGCGTCCATGCCCACCTCGCGGCAGCGCGCCGCGTCCATCCCCAGCACGTTGGCCGTGGAGGCGATGATCGGCAGGCGCTGGCCGGTGGGCTCTTCGCGCCGGATCGCCGCAGCGAGCGCAAACCCGTCCAGGCCTGGCATGTGCAGGTCGGTCAGCAGCAGCCCGTAGCGCCCGGGAGCGGCGCGCCAGCAGTCCAGCGCTTCCTGGCCACTGGCCACCAGCTCCGAAGCGAGCCCGAGCAATTCGAGCTGGTGCCGGATCACTTTGCGGTTGATCGCATTGTCTTCGGCCACCAGAATCAGGCACCCCTGCGCGGCCGCCTGCGCCGGGTCGGGCACCGCGGGCGCCTGGGCGTTCTGTGGGGGTTCGGCGTCCATGGGCAGGGCGCTGGCCCGTCCGGCGGCCATGGCCACGGCCAGCAGCAGTTCGTCGCGGTGCACGCCGCCGACTTCGAGTTCCACCACGGTGGGCTGCACGAAACGCGGCGCGCCCCGCTCGGCGTGGCGCACGAGCACCGTGCGCAGCCCCTGCGGCAGACTCTGCCCCTGGCTCTGCAGCAGGCGCTGGCGCTCCACCGACAGGATCAGCACCGTGGTGCCAGCGCTGGGCTCCACCGGTGCGTTCGTCACCGGCAGCGCCTCGCCCCGACTGACCACCGCACCGGCCGCGCTCAGGTAGGTGGCCCAGTCCTGCACCAGCGCCTCGTCGTCAAGCACCAGCACGCATTCCAGCCCGTCCAGATCGTGCGGCACGGGCGCCGGGCGTTCGACCCCGTGGGCAGGCAGGGGCAGCTCCACACTGAAGCTGCTGCCCACACCGGGGGTGCTCGCCACCCGGATGCGTCCACCCATAGCGTCCACCAGCCGCTGGCAGATCACCAGCCCCAGGCCGGTGCCACCGTAGGTGCGCGAGGTGGAGCTTTCCCCTTGCTCGAAAGGCTGGAAGATGCGCGCCTGCACCTCGGGCGACATGCCGATGCCGTTGTCCGACACGTCCAGCCGCAGGCCGCCACCGGCCAGCGGCAGCAGGCGCAGCGCCACGCGGCCTGGGCGGTCCTGTCCGGCGGAGAACTTGATGGCGTTGCCCACCAGGTTGATGATGACCTGGCGCACCCGGGCCGCGTCCCCGATCAGTGCCGCGGGCAGGGCCGGGTCGGCGAACACATGCAGCCGCACACCCTGCACCAGCGCCATCGGGTGCACCACGTCGCAGGCCCCCTCGGCCAGGCGCAGCAGGTTCATCGGGGCCTGCTCCAGCACCATGCGGCCCGCCTCGATCTTGGAGTAGTTGAGGATGTCGTCGATGATGGACAGCAGCGCGAAGGCCGACTCGCGGATGGTGCCGGTGAGCTCCATCTGGTGCGGGTTCAGGCTGGAGCGCATCAACACGTCGGCCACGCCGATCACCCCGTTCATGGGGGTGCGGATCTCGTGGCTCATGGTGGCCAGGAAATCGCTCTTGGCGGTGCTCGCCGCTTCCGCCGCGCGCCGGGCCCGCTCCAGCTCGTCGGTGCGCTGCGCCACCAGATCCTCCAGGTGGTGTCGGTAGCGGTTGAGGTCTTCGCCCATGCGCCGCTTCTCGGTGATGTCTTCCTTCACCGCCAGGTAGTGGGTGACCCGGCCGTCGGGCGCGCGCACCGGCGAGATGGTGGCGAACTCGATGTAGAGGCTGCCGTCCTTGCGCCGGTTGTTCAGAAACCCCCGCCAGGAGCGGCCGGCGATGAGGTGGGCCCACAGCTTGCGGTGGCGCGTCATGGGTGTGAGGCCCGACTGCAACATGCGTGAGTTGCGCCCGATCAGCTCCTCGCGCGAGTAGCCCGAGGACGTGATCGCGGCCTGGTTGACGTATTCGATGTTGGCCGCCAGATCGGTGATGACGATGGCCTCGGACGCCTGTTCGGCGGCCAGCGAGAGGCGCCGCAGCCGGGCCGATTCTTCGCGCCGGCGGCCCGCGTCACGCAACACGCGGATCTGCCGGCCATCGGCCAGCGTGCGGGCGGTGTCTTCCAAATAGCGCAGGCTCCCGTCCGGGTGCAGGTAATCCCATTCAAGGCCCTGGGCGTCGCCGGCCAGCAGGTGGCGCGCGGTCTCTTCCGACACGGCGAGGTTGAACAGCTCGGCCATGGGCCGGTGGACCAAGGCGCTGCGCGACAGGCCCAGCAGCTGTTCGGCCCGCGGGTTGGCCTCCAGCACCCGGTGCCCGGCATCGACCAGCAGCACACCGTCGGGCAGGTGCCGGAACAGCAGATCGTCCAGGCCCTGTGTCTGCGCACGGTCGGTGACGTCGAGCATCACGCCCTGGATCAGCGGAACGCCTGCGTCGCCCGAGAGCCGCACGATGCGGATCGCGTCTTCGATGTGCCGCCAGCGGCCCGCGGCGTCGCGCAGGCGGTACCGCAGTTCAAACGGCTGGCCCCGCGCCACACCTCGGGCGTGTTCGCCGAGCACACGCTCGCGGTCGTCCGGGTGCAGGGCCTGCAGCCAGGCGTCGGGCCGGGCGATCCACTCTTCGGCGGTGTAGCCCAGCTCCCGGATGCGCGAGCTGACGTACAGCGTGGAACTGGCTTCGTCGAGCGCGGCGCGGTAGACGATGCCGGGCATCTGCTCGGCCAGTTCGCGGAAGTCGTTCTCGCGCTCGCGCGCGTACATGCGCTGACGCAGGGTGGCCAGACGGTGCTCGACCGCCAGCGCCAGATCCACCAGCAGCGCGCGCTCGTCCTCGTTCAGGGTCCGCGGCTGGCGATCAACCACGAACAGGGTACCCACCACGTGCGCGTCGACCCGGATCGGCACGCCGGCGTAGAAACGCACCCGGTGGTGCCCGGTCACCAGGGGGTGTTCGGCGCAGTCCGGGTCCAGGGCCGCATCGGACACCACGAACACGCCGTTGTGCCGGAGGGTCTGGCCGCAAAAGACCAGGAAGTCGGTGGTCTGGCGCAGTTCCAGACCAAACGCGGCCTTGAGCCACTGGCGGTCTTCGCTCACCAGGCTGATGGCCGAGATCGGACAACGGAAGGCACGCGCGGCCATGCGCACGAGGTCGTCGAGTGTGGTGTCCGACGCGGTGTCCAGTTCGGCCAGCGAGCGCAGGGCCTGCAGGCGGGACCATTCATCGGCAGGGGCGTTGACGGTGATGACGGGGTGCTTGGGCATCGAAGGGAAGAATATCCGTCCAGGGGCTTCGATAACCGGAAAGGCTTCATCGCACCGGGGCCATGGCCCGCACTGTGCATCAAGCGCGGTGCTGTTTTTGGTGAGATATTCACGAAAAAAACGAGCCCTTGGCGCGAACCGTGCGGTTTCGCACCAAAGTGCCATTTCAGAGCGGTCGGCGCCTTCAGTCCTCTTCGCCCGGCTGGGCGTGGAACGCGGCCAGCCCCTGGTCCAGCAAGGCGTGCAGCGCGACCACGGTGGCCAGGCCGAGTTTCTGATTCAGCGCCAGCTGAGCGGCCTTCCACTGGCGCTGCGCCAGACGGCGGACCTCACGCCCGGCGTCGGTGATGTGGATGAGGCGGCCGCGCGCGTCGGCGCCCTCGCCCATTTCCACCCAGCCCGCGGCCACCAGAGGCCGCAGGTTGCGCGTGAGCGTAGAGGCGCCCATCTCCATGCGGCGCGCCAGTTCGCCCGGCGCCAGTGGCCCGAGCTTGTCCACATGGGCCAGCAGCGAATACTGTGTGATCTTGAGGCCGGCCCGCGCCAGGTGCTGGTCGTAGTGCTGCGTGACACGGCGCGTGAGCTGGCGCAGCTTGAGGTTGGTGCAACCCAGGGGCTTGACCTCGGAAGCAACAGGGTATGACGCGGTGGCGACAGGTGACATGGTTCTGATTGTATCTACAATCGTTGCATATACAACTTTCTTGAGGAAATCCCCATGAACAAGCCCGACATGCTGGAAACCTGGCTGGCCGAAGAACAGGAGGTGCTGCGGCGCCTGGACGCCGGGCCCGGCCCTGGCGTGGCACGCCCGGACCAGGTGGCCGGCATGAGCGGCATGGACCTGATGCACGCCATGCTGCGCGGCGACCTCCCCTATGCCGCCATCGCGAAAACGCTGGACTTCCTGGTGATCGACGTCGGCGACGGCAGCGCCATCTTTCAGGGGACGCCCGGCCCGCAGCATCTCAACCCCATGGGCACGGTGCACGGTGGCTGGTTCGCCACCCTGCTCGACTCGGCGCTGGGCTGCTCGGTGCACACCCGCATGCCCGCCGGGCGCGGCTACACCACGGCCGAGCTCAGCGTGAACATCGTGCGCGCGCTCACGCCCAAAGTGCCCCGTGTGCGCGCCATCGGCCGCGTGATCCACTGCGGGCGCCAGCTCGCCACCGCCGACGCGCAACTGATCGGCCCGGACGGCACGCTCTACGCCCATGCCACGACGACCTGCCTGGTCTTCGACATGCCGTCAAAATAGCCCTCATGCGACTACTCCACACCATGCTGCGCGTGGGCAACCTCCAGCGCTCGATCGACTTCTACACCCAGGTGCTCGGCATGCAGCTGCTGCGCACGTCGGAAAACCCCGAGTACCAATACTCGCTGGCCTTCGTGGGCTACGAGGGCAACCCGGCGCAGGCCGAGATCGAACTCACCTACAACTGGGGCACCGAGAGTTACGAACTCGGCACGGCGTATGGCCACATCGCTCTGGGTGTGCCCGATGCCTACGCGGCCTGCGAAAAGATCAAGGCCGCGGGCGGCAACGTGACGCGCGAGGCCGGCCCGGTCAAGGGCGGCAGCACCGTCATTGCCTTCGTGACGGACCCCGATGGCTACAAGATTGAACTGATCCAGCGGGCGGAGCACGCCAGCGGCCAGGGCTTGCGCTGAACTGAAAAACCCAGAAAGTCAAAAACCCGGCAATGCCGGGCCTTTGATGGGGGGCCGAGCGCCCGACGTTCAGTCGGCGATCGTCACGTCCACCCGGCGCGCTTCCGCGTCGTTGCCCGAACCGGTGCTTTCTTCGGGCTTCCTGAGTTCCAGCGCCATCGAGGACACGCCCGCACCGACCAGCGCGTCGCGCACCGCCAGCGCGCGGCGCTTGGCCAGGGCGGCGTTCGTGACGGGGTTGCCGGTGGCATCGTGGAAGCCCGACAGCACCAGGCGCTTGCCGGACTTGGCCGCAGCGATCGCGTCTTCCAGCGCGTCCAGTGCGCCCGGGGCCAGATCGGCCTGACCGGAGGCAAAGTAGAAACTGACCACGCCGTTTTCCACCACCACGCTGGCGTCATCGTTGCGGCTCATGACGGGCGCGGGGGCGGTAGCCGCGACGGGCGCCGTGGCCACGGGGGCGGCCGCCACTGCGGTGGTACCGGCCCCAGGGGATGCCACCGGCGCAGCGGCGGCGGCCACGGTCGCCGCGCTGGCACCGCGCACCTGGTGGATGGCCACGCCAACCGCCACCCCCAGCGCCATCACCATGGCGACAATCAGCACCGCGGCCACCACGAGGGCGTCCTGATCGTTATCCTGGGAAGACATGGGCAACACTCCGTGAAGAATAATGGGCGACGAACAACGGACAACCCGCAGGCGACCGGTCCGAAAAGTGACTGAAAACGACCGACGCAAACAACCCCGGATTGTAGATGGCTGCCCTCGAAACCCACCCCGCCACCTTTCGTCCCCGCCACGCCCGCCCACCCACCTGGGACCCTGCCCAGCGCGATGGCGCGCAGATGATGCGCGACACGCTGGCGCAGTGGCGCGCCCAGGGACCGCGGCCCGATCTGTGGGTGTTTGGCTATGCCTCGCTGGTGTGGCGGCCCGAGTTCGACGCCGCCGAACAGCGCCTGGCCCGGGTGCACGGCTACCACCGCAGCCTGCAGATGTGGAGTCGCGTGAACCGCGGCACACCCGAGCGCCCGGGGCTGGTGTTCGCGCTGATGGCCGGCGGCAGTTGCAGCGGGCTGGCGCTGCGCGTGCCCCACGAGCGGGTGGAGGCGCTCATGCCCACGCTCTGGGCCCGTGAAATGCCCAACCCGGTGTACGACCCGAAGTGGCTGCGGTGCCAGACCGCGCAGGGCCCGGTGCACGCGCTGGCGTTCACCCTCTCGCGCCACAGCCCCAACTACACCGGCGCGCTCGGCGCCGAGCGCTACCGCGAGATCTTCACCCACTCGGTGGGTCGCTACGGCAGCACGCTGGACTACGCGCGCCAGACATGGCACGGCCTGCGCGCGCACGGCATCGAAGACCGCGCACTGGAAAAACTGCTGCGGCTGGTGGACGATGATTCTTCACCCCCACGCTCCACCGCTGCGCGGGTCGCTGTACCCTGACCCAACTCCTATACTGGCCGCATGAACATCGCCGATCTCCGCAAAAGCTATGAAAAGGCCGAACTCAGCGAGTCGGCCTCGCACGCCGACCCGCTCGAGCAGTTCGACCAATGGCTCACCGAGGCCATCCACAGCGAAGTGCCCGAACCCAACGCCATGACGCTGGCCACCGTGGGTTCGGACCTGCGGCCGAGCACGCGCGTGGTGCTGATCAAGGGCTACGACGCACAGGGCATCGTCTGGTACACCAACTACGCCAGCCGCAAAGGCCAGGAGCTGGCGGGCAACCCGTTCGCCGCGCTGCAGTTCCACTGGGTCGAGCTGGAGCGGGTGGTGCGCATCGAGGGCGTGGTGGAAAAGGTCAGCGCCGAAGAGAGCGACGAATACTTCCGCAGCCGCCCGCTGGACAGCCGCATCGGCGCCTGGGCCAGTCCACAAAGCGAGGTGATCGAAAGCCGCACGGTGCTGGTGGCGAATGCGGCGAAATACGGCGCGCAGTTCCTGCTGAATCCGCCGCGCCCGCCGCACTGGGGCGGCTACCGGCTCAAGCCCGACAACTGGCAGTTCTGGCAAGGCCGCAAAAGCCGGCTGCACGACCGGCTGCGCTACACGGCGCAGTCCGATGGAAGCTGGCTGAGGGAGCGGCTGGCGCCTTGAGGCCAGCGTGTCGGCGTGGCGCCCTCAGAAGCGCTGGATCGCCTGCCCCGACACGCCCGCCAGCGCCTCTGGCGTCACCCGGCCCGGCGCGATCTCGTGCAGCGGCACCAGCACAAACGCGCGCTGCATCATGCGCGGGTGTGGCACGGTCAGCGCCGGCGAGTCGATGTGTGCGCTGCCGTACAGCAGCAGGTCCAGGTCCAGCGTGCGCGGCGCGTTGCGGTAGGGGCGTTCGCGGCCCGCAGCGTCTTCGATGGCTTGCAGTGCCGCCAGCAGCGCGGGCGCGGTAAGCGGGGTGCTCACTTCGGCCACCGCGTTGATGTAATCGGGCCCGCTCGATTCGATGGGCGCGGTGCGGTAGAGGCTGGAGGCCTGGACGAGACGCACGGCCGGGGTGTGCGCCAGCGCGTTCAGCGCGTCGCGCACCGTCCGCGCGGCGTCCCCCAGATTGGCACCCAGGGCCACGTAGGCCGTGACGGGTTCACGGAGCGGGGTGTCGCGCGGCATGGCTGTGGGCGGGCCGGTGCGGCCCGGCTTCAGTCGATGATGGCGCCGCCACCGTCCGGGCCTTCGCCGCCTTGCCCACCATCGGCACGGCCTGCGCCACCGGGCTTGCGACGCCGCCGGCGCCGCTTCTTGGCCGGGGCCGTGCCATCGGCAGGCGCCGCGCCGTCGGTAGCATCGGAGGCCGAGCCGTCTTCTTCAACGCCGTCCCCGTCCTCGCCACCATCGGCGGCGCGAAAACGGGGGTCGGGTGCCGGGGCGTTGGCCGGGTGGTCCCCGTCGCTGCGCTTCACGCGCCGGGCCTTGCCCGGACCGGGTTTGGCCAGGTTCTCGCGGCGCTGTGCGTCCACCATGTCTTCGCGCACCTCGTCGCTGGCCATGCTGAAAGTTTCCCACCAGTGGGCCAGCTCTTCCTCCACCTCGCCCACCTGCGCGCGCAGGCGCAGAAAATCGAAACCGGCGCGAAAACGCGGCTGGTCCACCAGGCTGAACGGCGAGGTGCCCACGCGCTTGTCAAAACGCGGCTGCATCATCCAGATCTCGCGCATGTCCGCGCCGAGCTTGCCGCGGCCGGAGACGTCGCCGATGCGCGCCTCGAAGGCGTCGTCCACCGCGTCCTGCAAGGCCGCCACCGGCGCCATGGGGCGCTGGCCCGGGCGGGTCTGCAGGCGCTGGCTCCAGCCTTTGCGCACGTCGGCCCACAACACGCAGGCCAGCAGGAAACTGGGCGCCACCGGTTTGCCCTCGCCCACGCGGCGGTCGGTGTCCTGCAGCGCCAGCTTGACGAACGGTTCGTCGGCGCGCTGCACCACCACGTCAAGCAGCGGGTAGATGCCGGTGCCCAGGCCAGTGGCCTTGAGCTGCTCCACGCTGGCCAGCGAGTGGCCGGTCTGCAGCAGCTTGAGCATTTCGTCGAACAAACGGCTTTGCGGCACATCGGCCAGCAGATTGCGCGACGAGGCCAGCGGCTCCAGGGTCTTGGCGTCGAACTTGAAACCCAGACCGCTGAGCTTGGCCGCGAAACGCACGGCGCGGATGATGCGCACCGGGTCTTCGCGGTAGCGCGTGGCGGCGTCGCCGATCATGCGCAGGGTCTTCTTCTTCGCATCGCGGATGCCATGGTGAAAATCGACCACGGTCTGCGTTTCCGGATCGTAGTACATGGCGTTGATGCTGAAGTCGCGCCGGGCCGCGTCGTGCTCGATCGGGCCCCAGACGTTGTCGCGCAGCACGCGCCCGCTGGCGTCCACCGCGTGCTTCATGCCGGCGAGTTCACCCTTGCTGGTGCGCTCGTTGCCCTTGACCTGCTCGGCATCCGCGCTGTCGAGGTAGGCGCGAAAGGTCGAGACCTCGATCATTTCGTGTTCACGACCGCGGCCGTAGATCACGTGCACGATGCGAAAGCGCCGGCCGATGATGAAGGCGCGGCGGAACAGGCCCTTGACCTGCTCGGGCGTGGCGCTGGTGGCCACGTCGAAGTCTTTCGGGCGCAGGCCCAGCAGCAGGTCGCGCACGGCGCCCCCCACGAGGTAGGCCTCGAAACCGGCCTGCTTGAGGGTGTGCACCACGTCCAGCGCGCGCTGGTCGACCAGGCTTCGGTCGATGCCGTGCACCGCCACCGGCACGTCTTCGCGTTTGCCAAAGGGGTTGGCGCGGCGCGCGGAGGTGCTGTCGGTCTTGCCCAGCAGCCTGTTGATGAATTTCTTGATCATTCGAATAGGTTCAATATGCGCCAACCCCGTTCAAGGGCGATGGCCTGGAGCCGGGCGTCCGGGTTGGTGGCCACGGGCTCGTGCACTTTTTCCAGCAGCGGCAGGTCGTTGATGGAGTCGCTGTAGAAAGTGCTGTGCGCCACGCTGGCCCAGGAAAAGCCTCGCGCGGACAGCCATTGTTCCACACGCGCCACCTTGCCCTCGCGAAACGAGGGCACACCCCGGATCTCACCGGTGGGCTCGCCCTGGGGGTCGCGCTCCAGGTCGATCGCGATCAGTTCGTCCACGCCAAAGGCCTGGGCGATGGGGCGGGTGACGAATTCGTTGGTCGCGGTGACGATCACAACCGCGTCGCCCGCCGCCTGGTGCGCGCGCAGCAGGGCCAGCGCCGGCTCGCTCATCGCTGGCCGGATCACCTCCTGCATGAAACGCTGGTGCGCGGCATGGGCACGCGCCATGCCGTGCTCACGCAGGGCCCCGGTGGCAAAGCGGATGTATTCGGCAATGTCCAGCGTGCCGGCCTTGTACTGCTCGTAGAAAGCGTCGTTGGCGCGGGTGTGGCTTTCGGCGTCGCGCCAGCCCAGGGAAACCGTGAACTGGCCCCAGGCGTGGTCGGAGTCGAGCGGAAGCAACGTGTGGTCCAGGTCAAACAGCGCGAGCCGCAGCCCTGCGGAGGATGGCTCGCCGGGCGTCCGCCCGGCGGTCGTCGTGTCGGTCATTCGTTTTCCAGCATGGACTTGATCAGCGGAATGGTGATGGCGCGCTGGGTGCGCAAGGCATAAGCGTCGAGCTGGTCGAGCAGCATCATCAGGCTGGAGAGATCGCGCGAGAAACGGGTGAGCATGAAGTCCATCACCTCGTCACCCAGGAACACGCCGCGTTCGTCGGCGGCGCGGCGCAACACGGCGCGGCGCTCGGTTTCGCCCAGCGCGTGCAGCTGGAACACGTGGCCCCAGCCCAGGCGGGTGCGCAGGTCCTCGCGCAACTGCAGATCGGCCGGGGGCCGGTCCGCCGCCGCCAGCACCCAGCGCGCGGGGCCATGGGCCGGGCTCTGCGCATTGACGAACCAGTTGAACGCCGCGGCCTGCTGCTCGGCGGTGTAGAGCTGGCAATCGTCGAACAGCACGGCGTCCCAGTGTTCGTCGTATTCGACGGGGTGCAGCGTCGTCGCGTCGATCCAGCCCACCCGGCTGCCGTGGTCGCGCAAGGCCTCGCGCACCGCGCGCAGCAAGTGCGACTTGCCGCTGCCGCCCTCGCCCCACAGGAAGGTGGGCACGGGCGAGCGCATGGGGTTGCCGGCCCACAGCCGCAAATGCTCCAGCGCAGCCTCGTTGCCCGCGGCCACGAAATTGCTCAGCGTGGACACCGGCGCCAGGCCGATGTCCAGCGCCATCTGTTTCATGGGCGGCTGCTTGCCTGTGCTCATGCCGGGTCGTCCTGCGCGGGGGCGGCTTGCGCGGGCGACGCCGGGCGCGAGCCTTCCAGATACAGACCACTGCTCATGTAGCCGCCTTTGGCGCGCCGCATGGCCACCAGCAGCACCGCGCTGACCGGCAGCGCCACCAGAATGCCCACGAAGCCGAACAGGTGGCCAAAGGCCATCAGCGCGAAGATCACGGCGATGGGGTGCAGGCCGATGCGCTCGCCCAGCAGTCGGGGCGTGACGTACATGCTCTCGACCACCTGCCCCACCGTGTAGACCAGAGCCACCAGGGCCACGCCCGTGAGCGTCTGGAACTGCAGCACCGCGGCCAGCAGCCCCAGCACCAAGCCCAGACCAAAGCCCAGGTAGGGCACGAACACCGCCAGCCCGGTGAACACACCGATCGGCAGCGCGAGTTTCAGGCCCACCAGCGCCAGCCCCACGGTGTAGAACACCGCGAGCACGCCCATGACCAGCAACTGGCCACGCAGGTACTGACCCAGCACGCCGTCGGTCTCGTCCAGAAAGCTCTGCACGCTGGCGCGCCAGCGCGGCGGGATCAGCCCTTTGCTGCGCTCCACCAGATTCGTCCAGTCCAGCAGCAGGTAGTAGGCCACGATGGGCGCCAGGATCAGGTTGCCGAACACCGCCGCCAGCGCGCTGCCGCCGATGCGCAGCGACGACAGCAAGCCGTCGATGAGTTCGCCCTCGTGGCCGCTGATGAGCTTTTGCATCCACCCGCGCACCAGCGTCACGTCCACCTGCAGCTCGATGCCGAAGCGCGCCAGCAGCGGCACCAGCCGGGTGTTGACGCTATCGAACAAGGCGGGCACCTGCTCGCGCAGCAGCGGCACCTGCTTGGTGATCACCGGCACGATCAGCAGCAGCACCGCCACCAGCACCAGCGAGAGCAGCGAGATCGCCAGGCCCGCACCCAGCCAGCGCGGAATGCGCCGCGCTTTCAGCCGCTCCACCAGCGGGTGCAGCGCATAGGCCAGCACGGCGGCCAGCAGAAATGGCATGAGCACCGGCGCCAGCAGCGACAGCAGCAGCCAGATCACGAGCGCAATAAGGCCCCAAGTGGCGGCGCGGATCTGGTTCGGTGTGAAGGTCATGGACAGCAACGTCGGGGTGAACGACCGGGCCGCGGAGGCAAACCCTTAAAATCTGGGGCAAATTCTAGTCCGCCGCCTCTTGCGGCACCGCAACCGCCCGCCAGACACCGCCGCCCATTCCATCTGGCGGGGCGCCCACCGCCCGATCCGACCGCTCACACGACACTACCGGCCTCACCGCCGGCACCCGCACCCCATGACCTCCAGCACCACCCCCCTCTCCTACAAAGACGCCGGCGTTGACATCGACGCGGGCGACGCGCTCGTTGAACGCATCAAACCCCTCGCGAAGAAGACCATGCGCGAAGGCGTGCTCGCCGGCATCGGCGGCTTTGGCGCGCTGTTCGAAGTGCCCAAGCGCTATCAGGAGCCGGTGCTGGTCTCCGGCACCGATGGCGTGGGCACCAAGCTCAAGCTGGCCTTCGAATGGAACATGCACGACACGGTGGGCATCGACCTGGTGGGCATGAGCGTGAACGACGTGCTGGTGCAGGGCGCCGAGCCGCTGTTCTTCCTGGACTACTTCGCCTGCGGCAAGCTCGACGTGGACACCGCCGCGGCCGTGGTCGGCGGCATCGCCAAGGGCTGCGAACTCTCGGGCTGCGCGCTGATCGGCGGCGAAACCGCGGAAATGCCCGGCATGTACCCGGCCGGCGAATACGACCTGGCCGGCTTCTGCGTCGGCGCAGTCGAGAAAAGCAAGATCCTCACCGGCCAGAACGTGAAGCCCGGCGACGTGGTGCTGGGCCTGGCCTCGCACGGCGTGCATTCCAACGGTTTCTCGCTGGTGCGCAAGTGCATCGAACGCGCCGGCAGCGAGCTGCCCGCCACGCTGGACGGCCAGCCCTTCAAACAGGCCATCATGGCCCCCACCCGTCTGTACGTGAAAAACGTGCTGGCCACGCTGGCCAAACACCCGGTGAAGGCGCTGGCCCACATCACTGGCGGCGGCCTGCTGGAGAACATCCCCCGCGTGCTGCCCGAAGGCACGGCCGCCCACCTGAAGAAGGGCAGCTGGCCGCAGACCGAGCTGTTCGCCTGGCTGCAGAAAACCGCCGGCATCGACGACATCGAGATGAACCGCACCTTCAACAACGGCATCGGCATGGTGGTGGTGATCGCCGCCGAGGAAGCCGCCGCCTGCGCGGCCACGCTGCGCGAGCTGGGTGAGACGGTGTATCAGATCGGCGTGATCGCCGCCAAGGGCGAGGGCGCGGCCGTCACGGTCAACTGAAGCCCCGCCGCTTCGCATTCAGGAAGGCCCGGCAACGGGCCTTCGCCGTTTCCGGGCCCCAATCCCCGCCTCTGTTTCCAGCGCTGTCAGGTCTGACAGGGGCCGGCTCGGCCGCATGCACGCTTTCGATCTACATTCGGCGCGCGCACCCCACGGCTGACAGCGTGCGAGGGCATGTCAACAGAACAAGAAAAATACATCTAAAGATTTATTATTAGAATCAGAATTGGGACTTAATTGGCCTTGGTTTAAAACAAAAATGCCAACCAAGGCGATTCGGTCAATCCAACAAAAAACGCTCAGGGAAACATACATGCCATCGTCCGATCTGGGGTTCCTGTCATCGCCCCCGACCTGCAGCCCATTCAATCTGGGCGACGACTACTTCACCAACTTCGCCATCAATTCGGTGGTGTCGGACGCTCTCACGGCCATCCTGCCCGAGCGCTATGTGAACGCCCTGCAGGACGCCACCTTCTTCTGCAATCTGAAGAAGTTCATCCTCTACGACGCCATCCTGGACAAGTGGATGTTCTTCGTGGTGAACAACCTGGCCAAGGTGATCATGGCCGCGTCCGTCGCCTTCGTCACCGTCTGGGTGCTGCTGGCCGGCCTGCGGATCATGACCGGAAGCCAGCGCGAACCCATCGTCCAGCTGCTGTTGCGCGGGGCCAAGATCGTCCTGGTGATGTCGCTCATTTCGGCCCTGACCAAAAACACCGACACCGTGATCCACACGGTTCTGGGGCTGGAACGGTCAATCACCCAGATCGTCACGGGTTCGAGCCTCACGGTGGACCGCCTCATCGACATGAACCTGGCCATCGGGCAGTTCATGAACATGGTGGTGGAAGACGTGACCAATTCGGTGGCCGACCAGAGCAGCCGGCGCGGTTCGTTCACGGTGTTCGCCGGCGCGCTGGGGCAGACGGGTCCGGCCATCCTGACGTCCATGCTGGTGATGCTCTCGCAGATCGCGATCTGCTTTGCCCTGATGCTCGCGCCCCTGTTCCTGTTTTTCCTGCTGTTCAAAGGCACCACATCGCTGTTCTGGGGTTGGCTCAAGTTTCTGTTCTCGACGTTTCTCGCGCTGGCCTTCCTGTCCATCGTGTCCACGATCGCCATGTCATCGACCGTCAGCTACGGGCTCATGATCGCCTTGTCGTCGGTGCTCAACAGCGCGGCCGATGCGGGGGGAACACTGGGGACCATCGCGGAAGTCGCCATCCGCTTCCTCACGGGCAACCTCACACTGGGCACCGCCGCCCGGGTGGACCTGGGCGGCGCGGCCACCAACCTCGCCGGCATGGGTGCCCTCTTCGCCCTGCTCATCGTGGCCACCCCCCCGCTGATCATGCAGCTCTTCAATGCGTCCATGGGCTACGCCGCCAACCTCACCGGGGCTATGGGCATGCCACGCGCGGGCCTGGGCGGTGGCTACGCGGGAGCGGGAGCGGGCGCCAGCGCGGGCCAGCAGCCCGGCTACAGCCCCGCCGCACTGGGCCACCAGGGGGCGGCAGCGACCTCCGGCAACCAGAACCACGCCAGCGAGTCCGACCACAGTTTCTCGGGCACCATGACCCGCCAACTCCTCAACCACGCGAACGGGTCGAACCGAAACGGTGGCACCGAGGCGGCCACATTGCCCACCCTGTCGACTCATGGCACACGAGGCCATTTGTCCGCTGAAAACGTCAGCGGCAACCCGGGCATGGCAAGCATTCCCGCTGGAGCGATGGGCCGCCACTCAAACCCGTTGGCGAATGAAGTCGGCAACACAGGCCAGGCCACGGCGGCCAACCTGGATGCCCCCAGGCTTTCCGGTAGCCGCGCAGAAAACACATCGAACGGCACCCCCGGCGCGGGAGAACCCGCCCATGCCCGGGACATGGTTTCCGACGCCAGGGTGATCAAAGAGCATGGCCACAGCAGCGGGCAAACGGTCGCACAGGCTGTGTTGAATCACTCACGAACCCACAACCCGCCCCGCACGCAAGGATTGCGAGAGCACGTTGCATTGCCCTTCGGCAACCGGCCCTCCGGCCGCTGAACGGCCCACGGTCTACAGAACCCACTCAACGATTGAAAGGATGGTTTCCATGCATCCCAAGATGCCCGGTTTCAAAAAGCCCTTTTTTCGGCCCTGGCTTGTCGCCTGTTTTCTGGGAGTGCTCATGAGCACACAAAACGCCTGCAGCGAAGACCGCATTGTTTTTCACGGCTTCTCATACAACCCGGCGGTCGACAGCCCGGACATCGAATTGCTCGATTGCCTGTATGGAGAAACCCTGGGAACGCACACGGCCCACGAAGTGCAGACGGGTCAGGCCCGCCGGGGCGAGTGTTTCAACGGCGCCGGAAAAATCCTCCTGGGAGATTCCCTGTATGTCAAATGGCGCGACAAAAACACGCAGAAGGTCTACGAAGACCGGGTGGACCTCCGGAGCCGATTGCCCTCGCCCAAGGAAATGCACAAGCAGGATATCTACTTCCTGATCGACAACAACCAGTTGTATGTGTATTTGATTCCTGACTCTGATTGGGATACCAAACGCAACCACAGACCGGCCGACAAACCCGCCAACGGCCCGGATGGACGAGAGTATCTGGACGTCAAGACCCTCTACCCGGACAACGCCCCACCCAAGGTCCGGGGAGGCTGGCCCAGCGCGAGAGCGGCGCGCGAGGCGGCTGAGCGGAGCAAGCCATGACCGAGGTCGTCAAGCAGCTCAACGAGGCCGAGCGCGCCCGGATGTCGGCCCAGGCACAAGGCATCGCCGAGAGCGCGGCGCCCAAGCTGGCCCTCGGCAGCGGCGAACAATTCGTGTTCGTGGCGCACTTTGACGGCACCAACAACGACAAGGACAACCTGGCGCTCTCGGGCAACCCGCAACCCACCAATGTGGCGGAGTTGTACGAGCAGATGAAGCCGAACGAAAAGGGAAATCCGAGCTTCCGTACAGCCTATTACGCCGGCGTGGGCACCGATCCAGGCGCCAAGGGCTACCACGACGTCCTGAGGCCCACCGCCGACATGCAGGACACAGCGGAAAAGGCGTATCGAGAGTTCAGTCAGGAGGCATTTACCTGGCTGCACGGCCACCCCCATGTCAACCCCACCGAATCCCTGCAAGTCATGGCCACAGGCTTCAGCCGGGGCGGGGGCACAGCGGCGGTGTTCAGCCAGTTGCTCTATGAACGTGGCCTGAGCGATCCAAACACCGGCAAGATGCTGGTTCCGCCCGGGCAACTGGGTCTCGCCGGGGCCATGGTCCTCGACCCGGTGACCACAGGTTACGAGGGCAACACGGCGTTCTCGCCAGCCTCGAAAAACGTCACCGTCGTGCGCGCCCAGAACGAATACCGCACCTGGTTCAAGGGCGTGGATCACAGCCACCACCCCGGCGTGAACACGGTTGACGTCACCGGCAACCACTGCAACATCGGTGGTGGCTACGACCGGGGCATCGGCGCCCACGTGCTCGAAGCCTCCACCGAGTGGTTCAGGAAAACCAGGGTGCCCATCAGCGAGGTGCCCGCCGCCAAACGCCACGATGGCAGCGCCACCGTCTACCACGAGCGCGACATCCCCAAAACCGACGAAGCCATCCAGATCAGCCGCCACCCGGCGATGCGCACGCTGCTCCCCAAAGCCAGCGTGATCGCCGAGGCGGCGGCGCGAAACGCCGACTACCCCGTCACCCACGACCCGCGCAAAGGGCTCGATGCCCCGCGCCAGCTGGACCCTTCGGCCCATCCGGAGCGCCAGAGGGCCGACGGCTGGAGCCGCTTCCACGGCGCGCAGGGCGCGGTCTGGCGCAAGGACTACACATCAGACAAGGGTGTGCCGCTGCGCGCCGTGGTGGTCGAACGCGACCCACCCGGCACGCAGAACGACCGGGTGGACATGGTGCTGATGCGCCGCGACGGCCCAGGCCAGCTGCTGATGGACAAACGCCTGCCAGCGGGCAGCGGCACGGCACTGCGCGACTCGCTGGACCAGCGCCTGGACCCCATCGAGGTGCAGGCGGCGCCAGCGCGCCAGGGCCCCAGCGCCGAACAACACAGCCAGGCCCAGCACTTCAAAGACCAGCTTGGCCCCCGGCTGGCGCAACTGGGCATGAGCGAACAGCAGATCGACACCCTGTCGGCCGCGGCGGCCAAGGAGCAAACCCGGTACGCCGCTCAGGGCGAGGCGCAGGACTTCTACCTCAGCAAGGACGGCAGCACCATCGCCATGCGCCAGGACTTGGCACCGCTGCGCGAGTTCAGCGTCGCGCAGGCCCTGGGCCAAAGCGAACAAGCGCACTGGCGCGAGGCAAACGCCTTGTCCCGGAATGAGGTCGATCCGCCCACCCGAATGGCCGATTCTTCAATGCAGCAAGAACCCTCCGCACTGGTTCGTGCGTGAGGGGAGCGAATTCGGGCCCGGGGCGCGAAACCCGCCACTCTGTTATCCATCAATTTTTCACGCAAGGGAGTTTTCCATGACATTCAAAACCATCAACCTCAACCGTCGACACTTTGCATTGACCGCTCTGGGTGGATTCACCGCCCTTTCACTGGCTGCCTGCGGTGGAGGCGGTGGTGATGGCAACGAAACATCCACCGTCAATCTGCGAGCGGCTTTTGACAAGATTCAGTACCGGATGACCAAGGATGAGGTTAGGGCAATTGTTGGAAGACATGAGGACGACGAAAGCAATTTTTCCTGGACCGAAGGCAATGAGAACCTCCTGGTAACCACCAGTTCATCAGTCGCTGTTGCGGTGCAGTGGTGGTCCGGCAACACCGTTCTTGTAAGAGAGCTTGCTCTTGGGCAATAAATCATGAAGCAATTTCTTGGCATTCTAATTTCCCTTTTCTGCGTAACGTCGCAGGCCCAGTGGGCCGTCTATGATCACAAGGTCTACGAAGAGCTTAATAAAATCAACAACGTTAGAAAAATTGAAACCGATCACACCAAACTCGACAAAACCTACAAAAGCGAATTAAGCACCGCCACCGACAAGCCTCAGGACCTGACCTTGGGCGAAGGAGCCAACAAGGCGGTGATCAAGGGCCTGGACACCAAGTTTGAAGACCTGACTGACCTGACGCCCGAAGAGAAAGCCAAATACATTGGCAGCGCGGAAGACTGCGGAGAAGAGCAGACCAACCCCAACATGTACAAAGCCTGCGTGGGCCTGCGCAATTTGCGGATTCAAACCCTCAAATCAACCCAGCAAGCACTGCGCAACCTCTACGACAAGCGCAAACAAATCGGGAACTTGGTCGAGAAATCACGCACCGTCACGGGCGACGAAATCGCCTCCGGCGTCATGCAGCGCTACCACTTCGAGCTGCAAAGCCTGCAAGCGCTGATGCAGGCCGACACCGACCAGATTCGCCTGGTGATGGAAGGCTACCGCTACCGCGAGAAGCTGTACGAGGTGCAACAGGCCGAGGCCCAGCGCGGCATGCTCAGCCGGGGCGCTAGGTTCGACAAGTCCGGCAAGGCGATCGTGAGCAAGCCTCTGCCGTTTTTCCCGCCACCCTCGGTGCTCTACAAGCCCAGTTGAACGGCGATGCTGGCTGAAACATTGCAGCGGTGGCTGGGGACGGCATGGCGGCGCTGGCCTTCCTGGAAAGCGGTGCGAACGTGGTGGATACGTTGCTGCTTGGGGTTCGCGGCGCTGGCCTGGGTTTTCAGCACCTTGCAGCTGTGGCACTGGTGGCCGGACAGCCTGATGCCGCTGCAGTTGGCCCACGTGATCCAGAAGGGAAATGGCTCTGCAACCCTGGGCAACCAACACCAGGTGTTCTGCCTGCTCCCGGCCGGGACCCGCCCCGACGCGATCGCCGCCTATCTGACGCCGGAAATGAAGAGCGATCTGGATTTCTGGGTGGGGCTGACCGCCCGCCCCGCCTCGGGCGAATGGTGGCTGGCCGTTCAGCGTGAGCACGGCGAAAGGAGCTTGCACCGCATGTCGGGGCAGCTCCGTCCTGGCATCACCGAGCCCCTCTGTGCCAACGGCCAGCGACTGACCGTGTATGGGCTGGCGTCCACCCCCAGCGCGCAGCACCCGACGGGGCAGACGTTTCAGGTACGGGTTTTGGCGCCTTGAGCGCTGGTTTTTTTACGCGATGAACAGGGCATCGCATGCCAACGAGGAGATTGACGATGAACGATATGCACCGAAAGAACGGCCAGGGCCAGGCCACACCGCGAGAGCGCGCATCCCGGCCGCGCGCAGCCGCGGTGGCCTTGTCGCTCTGCGCCAGCCTGCTGCTCGGCGGCTGCATGGCGCCGGCCCACATCGCCACGGAACTGGAGAAGTCCGGCAACGACAAGGCCCTCAAGGGCGGCATGGCGGTCCTGAGGCAACACATTCAGACGCTGCAAGACAAGGGCGACCCGTTGGGCGACTATTTCTACGCGCTGGGCAACTCGGACGGCTGGATCCAGGACGTGAGCGATCCCCAGGCGATCACCGCGCTGTTCGAGAAGGCCGCGGCCAGGGGTTCGATGGACGCGAAGATTCTGCTGGCGCTGCAGAGGGCCGGCGGCGATCCCAAACCCGGAGCATTGGATACCTCCCACGGGCCAAGCGGGAACCTGCTCGCCTGGGAAGCCGGGTTGGCAGAGTTGCTGCCCCTGTTGCAGAAACAGTGTTACGCCCGCCGACTGGTGATTGGCGGGCCAGTGCTCGGCGAGGCACGTCCCCGGGTTCGTTATTACTCCATCGCCTACTATGTTTGGCCTGAGTTTCGGGACGGCTACTACCGCTACAACTCCGACGGAACGCGAACGCTGCTCAAGGACGCCGAACGCCAGAAACTCTGGGAAGACATCGACGACAAATGCGACCGACCACAAAACGAGTGGCTGGACACCCTCTACCAAAGAGGGTGAGCGATGGACACCAGCGCACAACCCACCGGTCCAAGCCACAAGCCTCTCAACCGCCTGGACGCGCGAGTGGCCATGGCCTTGTCGTTCTGGGCGTACCCGCACCAGAACGTGGAAGAGGCCAGAAAAGTTGCTGAATACCCGGAACCCTGGTCCTATGCGACTCCCGGCAGAGATCTGCCTCCTGACTGGCCCACCGCCCAATACGACGCCAGCGGCAAACTGACCCAGGAAGGCTGGAACACCCAGCACAACGCCGAGGGCAAACTGGAGAACCAGTTCAAGGTCTCCATTAACCGCAAGACCCACGAAATCACCTTCGATTTCAAAGGCTCGGACGCCTGGAGCAACTGGAAATCCGACCTGGGCAACGCCGGCGCCAGCGAGTTCGCCAAGGTTCAGGCCAAGGCGCAGACCGCCTACGAAGCCCTCAAGAACGACGAACGGTTCAAAGACTACCGTTTCGCCGCCACCGGCCACAGCCTGGGCGGTGGCATGGCGCAGAGCTTTGCACTGAAGAACAAGCTCGACGCCTACGTCTACAACAGCCTGCCCATCGCGCGCGACACCGTGCGCGGCGACTACTTCAAGGATGGGGGCGGCTTTGACGCGGCGCTGGAGCGCTACAAGGCCGCCGGCCGGCAGGTGCACGACGTGCGCACACCCAACGACATCGCGACCTACACCTTCGATGGCGTGATGAACAACCGGTACCTCAGCGGCCACGTCGGCCCGGGCCCGACGCAACTGCCGGGCTCGTCTCTGCCGACCGTGCTCAAGACCGCGCTCATGCTCAGTGGCTCGGGCACGCTGGTGGCGGGTGCGGTCATGGGCCAGGACCACGCCAACCAGGCGCTGTTTGATGCCCAGCAAGGCCTGTCGGTCGATGCCCAGGGCCGCTACCGCATTCCCGAAGGCCATGCCGACTTCGCCCGTGTGCCGCCCGAAGCGCGCAAGCTGTTTGCCAGGCTCGGCGAATCCCCGGTGGTCAAAGCCAGTTGCGTGGCCGTCAGCGACGACGTGTCGCCGTTCGACCGGTTTCACGTCCGGCACGAAGATGGCAGTCAGGAGCACATCGCGGTGAATCCGCGTTCGGGTGACATCGAGATCCACCACCACGACAGGAACGGCCAACGTTCGCTGATCGAGATGAACGGTCGCCGTGCCCAGCCGGCCCGGGTCACCGAGTTCGACGCCGAGGGCAAGCCCATCAAGACCGAGACGGTGGCCATGCGCGAACAGGCTCCCGAGCCAGAAACCACCGGCACGACGCGCGTCGCCCGGGCCGACGAGGCGCAAGGCACCGGTGCGGCGCAAAGCCTTCGACCCGAGCAACAAGCGCAATTCCTGATGGCGTATCGCCAGACCGGGGACGCCCTGCAGCGCTCGGGCCTGAGCACCACGCAGGTGGGCCAGGTCTGTGCCGCGGCGGTGACGCACTGCACCCGCCACGGCCACATGGGGGCGCCCGAGCAGTTTTACCTGAGCCGGGACGGCCAGCGTCTGGCGGTGATGCACCAGAGCCAGCAGCTCAGCGAGATGGCGGTTGCGCCGGCCCTGCGCCAGAGCGCCCGGGCGCATTTCAGCGAGGCGGTGCAGAGCCGTGCGCAGGTCCATGCGGGGGATGTGGCGCCGTCCTCGCTGCAGCTCGCATCGCATCCGGTCGTCTCCCCCAGCGCTTCCAGGGCCATGGCCTGACGTGTCCGGAAAATCCCGCCGTATGGCGATCATCATGGCCAACTGATGGACAATGGCCATGTCCTGAAATGATCGGTTCTTGTCTGGCCGCGAGCAGACGCCAGCGCCGGCCATCGGCATGATCAAGGCTTCAACAACCCCGATGGAGCCCCCCATGAAAACCGCCCTGCTGGTCATCGACGTGCAAGAGTCCTTCCGCCACCGCCCCTCCTTCACCGAACGGGATCTGCCCGCCTACCTGGCCGCGCAGAACGCGCTGATCACCGGCGCACAAGCCGCGGGCATGCCCATCGTGCGCATCTTCCACGTGGAAGGCCCGCAAGTTCCGCAGAACCCCTTTTCGCTGGAATCCGGCGCCGTGCGCCCGCTGGATGGCTTGGCCCCGTTCGAGGCCGCGGCGACCTTCCACAAGTCGCGCCACAGCGCGCTGGTGGGCACCGGGCTGGAGGTGTGGCTGAACCGCAATGCCATCCAGCGCCTGATCGTCAGCGGCATCCGCACCGAACAGTGCTGCGAAACCACCACCCGGCACGCCTCCGATCTGGGTTACACGGTGGACTTCGTGACCGACGCCACGCTGACCTTTGACATGGTGCAACCCGACGGCACGCCACTGAGTGCAGCCGACATCACGGCCCGCACGGCCACGGTGCTGAAAGACCGCTTTGCGCGCCTGTGCACGCCCGCGCAAGCGCTGGAACCGGCATGAACGCCCCCGCCCTCGACAGGTTCGCAGCGCCAGACCTGGCCGGCATGGCGCTCGCCGGGCGCACGGCCCGGCAGATGGCGCCCCGGTGGACCCGCGCATGACCCAAGGCCCAGAGCCCATTCAGGTGGCGTTCGTGCTCATGCCGGACAGCCTCATCCTCGACTGGGCCGGCCCCGCCGAGGCGCTGCGCATCGCCAACCAGTGCCTGCGCGCGGCCGGCAAGCCCGATGCGTTCGAGCTGCGGTTCATCGGGCCCGAGAGCCAGACGAGCAGCTCGGTGGGCGCCACGATCAGCCAGATCGAACCCTTGCCGCCCGGCCTGCCCGAGCCGGCCTGGGTGGTGCTGGTGGGACAACCGGGGCGAACCGTCGATGTGGACAGCGACAGCGCACGCCAGCTCATCCGCTGGCTGCGCGACCTCGAGCTGGCGCCGGACCGGCTGGAGCTGCTCACCGTGTGCGCGGGCGCCCTGCTGGCCGCGCACGCCGGGCTGCTGGACGGGCATCGGGCCACCACCCACCACGAGCACCTGGACGAATTGCACGCCGTGGCGCCCCGCTGCGAGACGGTGTCGAACCGGGTGTTCGTGGTCGATGGAGCGGTGTGCAGCAGCGCGGGCGTGACCACCGGCATCGACCTGTTCCTGCACCGCATCGCCGACCTGTGCGGGCCGGCCCTGGCGGCCCAGGTCGCGCAGACCATGGTGGTGGCGCTGCGGCGCGGGCCCAACGACCCCGAACTCTCGCCCTTCCTGCGATTTCGCGCCCACCTGCATCCGGCCATCCACCGGGTGCAGGACGCCATCGGCCAGCGGCCGCAGGCCGACTGGTCGCTGCAGCGCATGGCGGACGTGGCCTGCACCTCGCCGCGCCACCTCGCGCGCCTGTTCATCACCCACGCGGGCATCGCCCCGCTGGCCTACCTTCGCAGCATCCGGCTTGATCTGGCCGACGCCGCGCTGCGATCGGGCCACAGCGTCACGCTGGCGGCCGAACTCGCCGGCTTCAGCTCCGACACCCAGCTGCGCCGCACCTGGCACCAGCTCGGCAAGGCGGGCTCACCGGCGCACCGCGGGCACTGACGACTACAGCAGCACCTCCGACGGCAGCACATGCACCCCCGGCGTGGCGGCCAGCGCGGCCTGCAGCAGGTGGTGCGCGATGCGCTGCGCGGGGACCACGCGGTAACGCCGCGGCAGCAAGGGTTGCACCCACTGCGAGAGGCGCACCGCGAGCTGTTCGGCCGGCCGGCTCTCCAGCCGCACGCCCCCGATCAGGCCCGGACGCACCAGCGTGAGCGAGGGGTAGCCCACGGCCTGCAGATCGCGCTCGGTCTCGCCCTTGGTGCGGGCATAGAACACGCGCGAGGCCGCGTCCGCGCCCAGGGCCGAGTTGAAGGCAAAGGCCCGCGCGCCGTGACGCCGCGCGAGGTAGGCCACCTCCAGCGGGTGGTCGTGGTCCACCTTGTAGAACGCGGCCTGCGAACCGGCCTTGGCGATGGTGGTGCCCAGGGTGCAGACCACGGCGTCGACCGCCCACCATGCGGCGTCTTCGGGCAGGCGCTCGAAGTCCACCAGCGGATTGAGCAGCTTGGGGTGCGGCACCAGCGACTTGCGGGTCGGTGCGACCACCCGGGCCACGGCAGGGTCGGCCAGGGCCTGCTGCAACACGGCCTGCCCCACCAGGCCGGTGGCCCCGACCAGCATCACGGTTGTCATGGGTGTTCCTGCGATCTCGAAACGCCCATTGTCGAGCCGATTCGGAGCTGCAATGCCCCGCACAAAATACTTCACTTCAATCTCTGTTCGATGGTGTGTTGCAGGGCCAGGTAGTCGGCCCGACGCGGGCCGCCCAGCGCCACCGCGCGGGAGACCGCCTCGTGCGCGGCCTGCGGCCGGCCCAGCTCCAGCCGGACCTGGGCCAGGTTGTTCCAGGCGTCGGCGAAGTCCGGGTGCGTGCGCGTGGCAGCGTCGTAGGCCTGTTCGGCGCGTTCGCGCTGGCCGGTGGCGTAGGCCGCATTGCCCAGGCCGAGCATGCTGATGCGATGCTCGGGCCACTGCTGCAGCGCGGTGTGCCACCCGGTGTAGGCGGCTGCGGCGTCGACGCGTTCGAGCGCTGCGACGGCCGTGGCCCAGGCGTCGGCCCGCGCGGTGGCTGGGAGTTGTGCCGGCGGCGTCACGCGCACGGCCCAGTGGTCCGAGCGGGCCCAGGTGCGCTCGAACGTGGCCAGGGGCACGACCGTGTTCGCCGTGGTGCCCGAGTGCAGGATCAGCGTCTGCTGTTGCAGGTCGAAACCCACCACCACGGCGTAATGCCACAGCGGGGCCATCGGCAACGAGAGGTTCTGCAGCACCAGCACGGGATGGCCTGCGGCCACCTCCTCGATCAGCGCCGACAGCTCGGGCGCCAGCACATAGGCCACCAGGCCCTGGCGACGCGCCGCCGCCAGCATTTCCACCTGCAGCGCGCCCTGGCGCCCGGGCAGGTAGACCTGCGGGGTCAGCTCGTCGGGCGTCACCGGGCGACCGGCCGCCTGCGCCACCATGGCGAGCGAGGCGGGCCCACACAGGTGATCGTCCTGCGCGAAAAAAGGCACCGTGGTCAGCCGCACCCGATCGGGCCAGGCTGTGGGCCACCCGCCCTGCAGGGCCGCGAGCTGGGGTGGCGCGGCGCAGCCGGTGAACAGCAACACCGCGCAAAGCAGAACCCCCGCCAGGGCGGGGGTTCTGCGGCGACTCGACGGACCGCTCACTGGATCGGGCGGGTGAACGGGAACACCTGGGTGAAGCCCAGGATGTCGGTCACCAGCAGAATCACGAAGACGGCGAACAGCACGCCCAGCACGTCGCCGCCGGCCGGCGCCTGGTCCACCCGGTCGGCCAGCTGGGCCACTTCGGCATCCGACATGGCCTTCACGCGGGCGATGGCGTCGTCGGCGCTGGCCCCCTGGGCCTGCAGCGCGGCGCGCACTTCGTCGCGCGCGAGAAAGGCGGTGACGCGTTCGCGGCTGGCATCACCGGCGGGCGTCACCATGGCCTGCTCGGTGGTGACGATGGCGGCCTGGGCCGACAGGGGCATGCCGCCCAGGGCGATGCAGGGCATCAGGACGGCGACCAGCATGCGGTGAAAGGTTTTTTTGAACATGTGAACACCTCCGTGAACGGCACCCGGCCAGAAAACGGCTCAGGTATTGCGGGAATCCGCATGGTGTTCAACGCACCGGCTGTAGTCAACATGACTTACACCGCGAAACACGCCAGGGCATCTGCTCACACTCGCTCACGCGCGGGCAGGGCTGACCCGCGACAGCGCAAGGAGGCTCAGTTCAACGCGCGTTTGAGTTCCTGCAGCCGCTGGTCCATGGCGTCGCGGTCGAGCGCGTCTTCGGTGTGCAAGATGTAGATTTCCAGATCGCTCACCGCGAGCCGCGCGTCGCCCATTTCGGCCCAGGCCAGCCCGCGGTCGCGGTACTCGACCCAGGCCTCGGGCAGCAGCACCAGCAGGCGGTCCTGCACCGCGATCAGGCGCAGCCAGTCTTCCTGCGTGCGGTGGATTTCCTTGAGGTTGCGCAGCATGCGCGCCAGGATCTCGCGCGACGGCGACGCCTGCAGGTACAGGCCCACCGGCACGTCGAAATCGTCCACCAAGCCATTGCGGCGCTTGTACGGTTCGAGCCGTTCGGAGAGGTCCTCGCGGCTGAGCGATTGGCCGGTGAACGGGTCGATCACCACCTGCCCGTTGGGCAGGTTGACCTTGACCATGAAGTGCCCGGGGAAGTTGACGCCACGCGCCTTGAGCCCCAGGCCCTGGGCCAGTTCGAGCCACAGCACCGCCAGCGAGATGGGGATGCCGCGGCGCGTGCGCAGCACCGCGTTGAGGTAGCTGTTGTCGGGGTCGTAGTAGTTGTTGACGTTGCCGCCAAACCCCATGTCGCGAAAGAAGAACTGGTTGAGCGCGCGCAGCCGCTGCAGGGGATCGGTGTCGTTGCCGCAGCGCCGGCGCAGGCGGGCGAGCAGCTGGTCAACATCGCCCAGCACCTCCTGCACGTCCAGGTCGGGGTATTCGTCCTGGGCCAGGGAGGTGGCGGCCTCCAGCAGCGGCAGGTTGTCGTCGTCCCCCACCAGAGCGGCGAAATAACCCAGCGGAGTGGGTGTGGAGAAGTCGAAGACGAAGGGCATGAAAGTCACCGCCTGAAAGCGCCAAGGTGCCGCAATGAAAGCTATTTTCTGACGAATTGGCGCAACTGCAAACCGGCCAGCATCAGGGTCAGAAAATACACCACCACCGCCCCCCCAATGCACAGCGCCAGCAGGCCCACCCTTTGCAAGGCATGGCCATCAAAAGCCAGCCACTTGACCTGTTCGGCGCTCCACATCAGGAACACCGCCAGCAGGGCGCTGGCCGCCACCACCTGCAGCCCGAAACGCGCCCAGCCGGGCGTGGGCGTGTAGGCACCGCGGCGCATCAGCCCGATCAGCAGCCACAGGGCATTGACCATGGCGCCCAGGCCGATCGCCAACGCCAGCCCGGCATGCTTCAGATAAGGCACGAACAGCAGGTTCATGCCCTGCGTGAGCAGCAGCACGACGATGGCGATCTTCACCGGCGTGCGGATGTCCTGGCGGGCATAAAACCCGGGCGCCAGCACCTTGATGGCGATCAACCCGAGCAGGCCGGCGCCGTAGCCCATCAGGGCCAGCGAGGTCTGCCGCACGTCCGCGTCGGTGAAGGCGCCGTAGTGGTAGAGCACCGCCACCAGCGGCCGGGAAAAGGTGAGCAGCGCAACCGCGCAGGGCACGGCCAGCAGCACCACCAGGCGCAGGCCCCAGTCGAGCAGGTTGCTGTAGCGCTGGGTGTCGTTGGCGGCCCGGGCCGCGGCCAGCTGCGGCAGCAACACCACCCCCAGCGCCACACCCAGCATGGCGGTGGGGAACTCCATCAGACGGTCGGCGTAGGTGAGCCAGCTCACGCTGCCGGTGACCAGGTGCGAGGCGATCTGGGTGTTGATCAGCAGCGAGATCTGCGCCACGCTGACCCCCAGCAGGGCTGGCAGCATCAGCGTGGTGACGCGCCGCGTGCCGGGGTGGTTCCAGGCGGCGCGCAGGGACGACCAGCGCAGGCGAACGTGCGGCAGCATGCCCAGGCGGCGCAGCGCGGGGATCTGGACCCCCAGTTGCAAGGCCCCGCCCAGCAGCACCCCGCCGGCCATCGCGTAGATCGGCGGCAGGCCGAGGCGGCCGAACCAGGGCGCCCCCCAGTAGGCGGCGGCGATCATGGCCACGTTGAGCAGCACCGGCGTGGCCGCGGGCACGGCAAACCGCCTCCAGGTGTTCAGGATGCCGGCCGAGAGCGCCACGAACGACATGAAGGCGATGTAGGGGAACATCCAGCGCGTCATGAAGACGGCGGCCTCGAAACCGTCGGGGCTCTGCTTGAGGCCACTGGCCATGGCCCAGACCAGCACCGGCGCACCGGCCACGCCCAACACGCAGGTGAGCGTGAGCGCCCAGGCCAGCACGGTGGCGATCTGGTTCACCAGCTGGCGGGTGGCGTCTTCGCCCTCCGCTTCGCGCGCGCCGGCGAGCACCGGCACAAACGCCTGGCTGAACGCGCCTTCGGCAAACAGGCGGCGCAGCAGATTGGGGATGCGAAAGGCGACGTTGAACGCGTCGGTGAGCGCGCTGGCGCCGAAGGTGGCCGCCATGAGCAGTTCGCGCACCAGACCGGTGATGCGGGACAGCAGGGTCAGCAGCGAAACGAGGGAGGCGGACTTGAAGAGGGACACGGCGCTCAGTGTAACCACGCCCCGGGGCCGGCCATCCCGGGAGGCTTCACAGCGCGGGCCGGCGTGCTAAAATTGCAGGCTTTGCTGGCATCATCCCCAAACATCTGAAGGAAATTCACCATGGCAACCAAGCCGAAGAAAAAGAACCCCCGTCTGGCCTCTGGCCGCAAACGCGTCCGCCAGGACGTCAAGATCAACGCCGCGAACACCTCGCTGCGCTCCAAATACCGCACCGCCGTCAAGAACGTTGAAAAAGCCGTTCTGGCCGGCGACAAGACCAAGGCGACCGAACTGTTCGCCAAGATGCAACAAGTGGTGGACATCGTTGCCGACAAGGGCATCTTCCACAAGAACAAGGCCGCTCGCGACAAGAGCCGCCTGTCCAGCAAAGTCAAGGCCCTGGCTCTCGCCGCCGCCTGACACCCACCCGGCCTGACCCGTCAGGCCACCAGCCCGGACCCCTCGGGGTCTGCCGTTTGAAACCGGTGCGCTGCCAGCAAAAAAAAGCAAAAAACCGCCGTGTCGCAAGATCCGGCGGTTTTTTCATGGACGGGGCGGTACCGGCACGTCAAAGTGCAGCACGTCCTCGCGCCGCCCCAGCTTGGCGTAGAGCGCCACGGCCGGTTCGTCGGGCGGGTCGGCCTGCACAAAGATCACCCAGGCCCCACAGGCCGCCGCGATGCCCTGGAGGTGTTCGATCAGCCGCGTGGCGATGCCCTGGCGCCGGTGCACGGCGTCCACCGCCAGGTCGTAGATGTAGATCTCGCTGCGGGCCTGCTCGAACTTTTCCAGCTCGTAGGCCACCAGCCCACCCACCACCTGGCCTTCGTCGTCCTCGGCCACCAGGGCCACGAAGGTGGTCTTGCCCAGCAGCCGCTCCAGATAGTCCCGCTCGGGGCGTGCGGCGCTGTAGCTGTCGAGGTCGTCAAAGGCCTGGCTGAACAGGTCCAGCAGCGCGTGCAGGGTGCCGACGTCGTCGCGCCCCAGGCGGAACACGGACAGATCGCGCCGGATGCCTCGGTCAGTCATCGCCGCCGGTGAGACTGCCCAGCAGACCGCCGGTGAAAAAGCCCCCCTGCTCGCCGCCGGAACCGCCACCGCCCTTGGTCATGGGCGCGGCGGCAAAGATGCGCGAGGCCAGGCGGGCGAACGGCAGCGACTGTATCCACACCGTGCCCGGGCCGCGCAAGGTGGCGAAGAACAGGCCCTCGCCACCAAACAGCGCCGTCTTCACGCCGCCCACGAACTGGATGTCGAAGTCCACCCCCGGCGTGTAGGCCACCACGCAGCCGGTGTCCACGCGCAGCACCTCGCCCGGCTGCAACCGCCGCTCCAGCACCGTGCCCCCGGAGTGGACAAAGGCCAGGCCGTCGCCTTCAAGCTTCTGCATGATGAAGCCCTCGCCGCCGAAAAAGCCGGTGCCCAGCTTGCGCTGGAACGCAATGCCCAGCGACACGCCCTTGGCCGCGCACAGGAAGGCGTCGCGCTGGCAGATCATGGTGCCGCCATGCTGGCTCAGGTCAAACGGAATGATCTTGCCGGTGTAGGGCGCGGCAAACGCCACCTTCTTCTTGCCCTGGCCGTCGTTGGTGTAGACCGTGGTGAACAGCGATTCGCCCGTGATCAGGCGTTTGCCGGCACCCAGCAGCTTGCCGAACAGGCCCCCGGCACCCGAGCCGGCCGAGCCGTCGCCGAAGACGGTGTCCATCCGGATGCCGTCTTCCATGTACATCATGCTGCCCGCCTCGCCGATGGCCGCCTCGCCGGGGTCCAGCTCGATTTCGACGAACTGCATGTCGTCGCCGTGCAGGAAATAGTCAACTTGGTCCATGGCCATGGGGTTCAGCTCCAGATTCAAATGGGGTTGGGGAAAGCGGTTGTTACAAAAACGCCGCGTCACTATATCCAAAGCCCCCAGGCGCCGCCCCACGATGCAGGGTTTCTACCAAGCTCTCGCACGCCCAAACGCCGGCCATGCCACGATCGCCGGTTCGCGGCCCGATTCCCACCGATTTCCACCCAGCGGGCCGCACCCATTCACTCCTCCGCTCACGTGTCCCACGCCCCCACCCCAGGTTTCGCGCCAACGTCCCTCACAACCCCCACCGCGGCCCACCCGGGCCGGGCCATGCTGGCCCTGGGCATCGGCAGTTTTGCCATCGGCACGGGGGAGTTCGTCATCATGGGCCTGCTGCCCGAGGTGGCCCGGGACATCGGCGTCACCATTCCGCAGGCGGGCCACGTCATCAGCGCCTACGCGCTGGGCGTGGTGATCGGCGCGCCGGTGCTGGCCGTGCTGGCCGCCAGCTGGGGGCGCCGGGCCCTGCTGGTGGCGCTGATGGCGGTGTTCGCCCTGGGCAACTTCGCCAGCGCACTGGCGCCGGGCTACCTCTCGCTCAACCTGCTGCGTTTCCTGGCGGGCATGCCGCACGGCACCTATTTCGGCGTGGCGGCGCTGGTGGCGGCCGCGCTGGCGCCGGCGGGCCAGCGGGCGCGCGCGGTGGGCCTGGTGATGACCGGGCTCACGCTGGCCACCCTGCTGGGCGTGCCGCTGGCGGCCTGGCTGGGGCAGCACTTCGGCTGGCGCGCGGCATTCGTGCTGGTGGGCGCCATCGCGCTGCTGGCCGCCGGCATGATCCACCGCGAGGTGCCCGCCATGGCCGCGCCGCCGGGGTCCAGCCCGCTGGGCGAGCTGGGCGCGCTGCGCAACAAGCAGGTCTGGCTGACGCTGGGCATTGGCGCCATCGGTTTTGGCGGCCTGTTCGCGGTGTTCAGCTACGTCAAGCCCACCATGATCGAAATGGCCGGCCTGCCGCTGTCCGGTGTGCCGGTGGTGCTGGCGCTCTTTGGCCTGGGCATGGTGGTGGGCAACGTGCTGGGTTCGCGCCTGGCCGACCGCGCGCTCATGCCCACGGTGGGGGGCATGCTGGCCTGGTCCGTCGTGGTGCTGGTGGCGTTCACCTTCACCGCCCAGCACGTGGTGGCGGGTTCGATCAACATCTTCCTGATCGGCACCGTGGTGGCCGTCGGCCCGGCCCTGCAGATCCGGCTGATGGACGTGGCGGGCGAGGCCCAGGTGCTGGCCGCCGCGCTCAACCACTCGGCCTTCAACGTCGCCAACGCGCTGGGCGCCTGGCTGGGCGGGGTGGCCATCAGTGCGGGCCTGGGCTGGACCTCGACCGGCTGGGTGGGTGCGCTGCTGGCGCTGGCCGGGCTGGGCGTGTTTGCCTGGGCACGGGCCGATGCGCGAGCGCATCCGGTGGCGGGTCACAAGGGGCCGGAGCGGGTGGCCACGTCGGCCAGCGGTCAGGCCTGAGCGGCTGAGATCGGCCGTTTTTCCAGGGTTTCAGGGCTTGGCGGGCCGGTCTGGCAGCAGACAGCCTTCCACCACCTGCAGGTCGTTGTCGCGCGCGAAGTGCATGACGAAGTCCCAGGCCATGGGCTCGGCTTCGCGCAGGTCGGTGTGGACGATGACGACTTTCACCCCGTTCATCACCGTGGGCACGCACCAGGGCGAATAGGCGATGTGGCTGCCCTGCCGGACCACGCCGCCACCCGGGCGGAACTGGCTCATCACGCCGGCCAGCCGTTCGGCCCAGTCGCTGGGGCGAAAGGTGCGGCCACTCTGGGTGACGCCCTGGATGAACACTTGTTTGGCAGTCGGAGAAACCATCGGGGAAGCCTTCGGATGGAGGGCCCTGGAAGGGAGGCATGGCCACCGCCAGGCCGAGGATCGCTGGCCGGGATGGCTGGCAGGTATTCTATCTTATATAAGACTTGAAGTCAGGGATTACCCGGCCCCGGGCCAGTGGGTGGGGCACCGGCCCGGCGGCATGACAGCGATGCCCAACAAGCAATGATGATGCCCGCTGCTGCCCCTAAAATCGCTTTTCAACGGCTCAACCTTCGTTGAGCCGCTTTCTTTTGGTCTGTCCCCCAACCGGAGTCCCCCGCATGAATGCCGCTGCGCCCGCCGCCACCTCGCCCCATGTGATGAACACCTACGGCCGCCTGCCGATCGCCATGTCACACGGACGAGGCTGCCGCGTCTGGGACGTGAACGGCAAGGAGTACCTGGACGCGCTGGCCGGCATCGCCGTCAACACCCTGGGCCACGCCCACCCCAAACTGGTGCCCGCGCTGCAGGACCAGGTGGCCAAGCTGATCCACTCCAGCAACTACTACCACGTGCCCAACCAGGAGGTCCTGGCCCAGATGCTGGTGGAACGTTCGGGCATGACCAACGTGTTCTTCTGCAGCACCGGCCTGGAGGCCAACGAGGCCGCGCTGAAGCTGGCACGCAAGTACGGCCACGACAAGGGCATCGAACGCCCGGAGATCGTGGTCTATGAAAAAGCCTTCCACGGCCGCAGCATCGCCACGCTGAGCGCCACCGGCAACCCCAAGGTGCAGGCCGGCTTCGGCCCGCTGGTCGAAGGCTTCATCCGCGTGCCGCTCAACGACATCGACGCCCTGAAAAAGGCCACCGTGGGCAACCCCAACGTGGTGGCGGTGTTTTTTGAAACCATCCAGGGCGAAGGCGGCGTGAACCCGATGCGCGCGCAGTACCTCCAGGAGGTGCGCGCGCTGTGCGACGCGCAGGACTGGCTGCTGATGATCGACGAGGTGCAGTGCGGCATGGGCCGCACCGGCAAGTGGTTCGCCCACCAGTGGGCCGGCATCAAACCCGACGTGATGCCGCTGGCCAAGGGCCTGGGCTCGGGCGTGCCGATCGGCGCGGTGGTGGCCGGCCCCAAGGCCGCGAACATTTTCCAACCGGGCAACCACGGCACCACCTTCGGCGGCAACCCGCTGGCCATGCGCGCCGGGGTCGAGACCATCCGCATCATGGAAGAAGACGGCCTGCTGGAGAACGCGGCCACCGTGGGCGCGCACCTGCGCAGCGCGCTGGAAAAAGGCCTGGCCGGCAACCCGGGGCTGAAAGAGATCCGGGGCCAGGGCCTGATGATCGGCGTGGAGCTGAACAAGCCCTGCGGCGTGATCACCCAGCGCGCGGCCGACGCCGGCCTGCTGCTGTCGGTCACGGCCGACAGCGTGATCCGCCTGGTGCCGCCGCTGATCATGACCACCGCCGAGGCCGACGAAGTCGCCGCCATCCTGTTGCCGATCATTGCTGCATTCCTGGCAGAAAACACATGAACATCCGCCACTACCTCCAGTTCAAGGACCTGAGCGCCGACGAGTACGCCTACCTGCTCACGCGCGCCGCGTTCATCAAGGCCAAGTTCAAGGCCGTCGAAAAGCACCAGCCGTTCGCCGACCCGGACCGCACCCTGGCCATGATCTTCGAGAAGGCCAGCACCCGCACGCGTGTGAGCTTCGAGGCCGGCATGTACCAGCTCGGCGGCTCGGTGGTGCACCTGACCACGGGCGACAGCCAGCTCGGCCGCGCCGAGCCGATCGAGGACAGCGCCAAGGTGATCAGCCGCATGGTGGACCTGGTGATGATCCGCACCTTTGAGCAGAGCAAGCTGGAGCGCTTCGCGGCGCACTCGCGCGTACCGGTCATCAACGGCCTGACCAACGAGTTCCACCCCTGCCAGATCCTGGCCGACCTGTTCACGATGGTCGAGTACCGCCCGGCCGCCAGCGGCAACCCGCTGGATGCGCTCAAGGGCAAGGTCGTCACCTGGGTGGGCGATGGCAACAACATGGCCAACACCTGGCTGCAGGCGGCCGAGCTGCTGGGCTTCACGGTGCACGTGAGCACGCCCAGCGGCTACGAGGTCGACCCGAAGCTCGCCGGCGTCTCCAACCCGGCCTGCTACAAGGTGTTCAAGGATCCGAAGGAAGCCTGCAAGGGCGCCGATCTGGTGACCACCGACGTGTGGACCAGCATGGGCTACGAGGCCGAAAACGAGGTGCGCCGCGCCGCGTTCGCACAATGGTGCGTGGACGAGGCCATGATGGCCGTGGCCAAACCCGACGCGCTCTTCATGCACTGCCTGCCCGCGCACCGCGGTGAAGAGGTGAGCGCCGAGGTGATCGATGGCCCGCAATCGGTGGTGTGGGACGAGGCCGAGAACCGCATGCATGTGCAGAAGGCGCTGATGGAGTACCTGCTGCTGGGCCGCCTGGGCTGAATCGGCCTGTGAGCGCCTGCACCAGCTGTGGCGCCTGCTGCGCCAGCTTCCGCGTGGACTTCTCGGTGCATGAAACCCAGTCCGAAGGCGGCAGCGTGCCCGACGGGCTGTGGGTGCCGGTGACCGACAGCATCGCCCGCCTGCGCGGCACCGACCATGGCCGCCCACGCTGTGCGGCGCTTTCCGGCAAGGTCGGCGAAAGAGCCACCTGCGGCATCTACGAGTGGCGGCCCAACCCCTGCCGTGAGTTCGAAGAAGGCAGCGATGCCTGCGGCCAGGCGCGCCGCCGCCACGGCCTGCCCCCCTTGCCCGCGCGCTGAACCCATGTCCCAGTGCCAGACCTGCGGCGCGTGTTGCGCCGCCTATCGCGTCCAGTTTTCGGTGTACGAGCTGGACGACATGGGCGGCGCGGTGCCTGTGACCCTGACCGAAACCGTCAACGGCAGCACCTGCCGCATGCGGGGTACCGGCGAGGTGCCGATCCGCTGCGTGGCGCTGTCGGGCAGCGTGGGCACCGCGGTGGGCTGCACCATCTACGCACTGCGCCCCCGACCCTGCACCGAACTGCAGGAAGGTTCCTACGCCTGCAACAAGGCACGCCAGCGCCATGGCCTGCCGCCGCTGGATGAACGGCCGGAACACTGAATATGCAAGCCCTGCTCGACACCATCGCCACGATGGCCATGCCCTCCGATGCCCAACGCCTCTTCCACGGCCGGGGTGGCCTGCACCCGGGCTGTGAAGCCTGGACGCTGGACGCCTACCCGCCGGTGTGGGTGTTGACCCGATTTGGCAAAGCCAGCGACGACGAACTGGCCACGATGTCGGCCGCACTCGCCGCGCGCCACGAGCAGCTCGCACCCGACCAGCCACTGAACTGGGTGTTCCAGAGCCGGCACGAGGGTCGCAGCGACACCCGGCTGATGACCGGCAGCGTGCCCGAGCCGCACGTGGTGACCGAGCACGGTGCGCGCTACCTGGTGCACGTGCTCAAAGGCCAGAACCACGGCCTGTTCCTCGACATGGCCGATGGCCGCCAGTGGGTGCGCGAACACGCGGCGGGCGCCAAGGTGCTCAACCTCTTTGCCTACACCTGCGCCTTCTCGGTGGCAGCGCTGCAGGGTGGCGCGAAGCAGGTGGTGAACGTGGACATGAGCGCGGGCGCCATCGCGCTCGGACAACAGAACCACGCGCTCAACGGGCTGCAGGCCGGTGCCAGCTTCCTGGCCCACGACATCTTCAAGACCTGGGGCAAGCTCACACGCTCAGGGCCCTACCACCTGGTCATCGTCGATCCGCCCAGCTATCAGAAAGGCAGCTTCGTCGCGACCAAAGACTACCTGCGCCTCATGCGCCGCCTGCCGGACCTGCTGCGCCCGGGCGGCCGGGTGTTGCTGTGCCTCAACGCGCCCGAGCTGGACACCGGTTTTTTGCAGGACCAGATGCGCGAGGCCGCACCCGAACTCGTGTTCGAGCAACGCCTGCCCAACCCGACGAGCTTCGCCGACGCGTCGCCCGAACGCGCGCTCAAGGTGCTGGTGTACCGCGCGCCGGACCTCCCCTGAAAAGGAACACCCCCTGCCGCGCTCCGGGCCATATGGTTTAGACCTAAAATAATTTCGGTAGCGTTGGAAATTACCGACACCATGGCTTTTTCTCCGGTGCTACCTTCATCGCACCATGAAAAAGCTCTGGGACATTTCCCCTCCGATCCATGCGGGTGCACCGGTTTTTCCGGGCGACACGGCCTACACGCAGCAGTGGGTGGCGAGCATCGAGCCGGGTTGCCCGGTCAACGTGAGCGCCATCACGCTCTCGCCCCACGTGGGCGCGCACGCCGACGCGCCGCTGCACTACGACGCAGCGGGCGCGGCCATTGGCGCGGTGGACCTCGACGCCTTTCTCGGCCCCTGCCGCGTGGTACACGCCATCGGCTGCGGCCCGCTGGTGCGGCCCGAACACATCGCGCATGCGCTGGGCAAGCCGCCCAGCGGCGGGGCATGGAGCCTGGACGCTCTGCCCCCTCGCGTGCTGGTGCGCGTCTACCAGCATCAGCCCCAGGACCGGTTTGACGACGCCCTGCCCGCCTTTGCGCCGGACACCGTGGAACAACTCGCCGACCTCGGCGTGAAGCTCATCGGCATCGACAGCGCCAGCATCGACCCCGCCGATAGCAAGACGCTCGACAGCCACCAGGTGATCCGCCGGCGCGGCCTGCGTGTGCTGGAAAACCTGCTGCTCGACGACGTGCCCGAGGGCGACTACGAGCTGATCGCCCTGCCCCTGAAGCTCACCACCGCCGACGCCAGCCCGGTGCGCGCCATCCTCCGAAGTCTCGAATAACCCCCGCGCCGCCTGCGGCGTCACCCCCCCCAGGGGCGACACCAGCGGCCCGTCCTGAGCTTGACGAAGGGCTGTGCCGCGGTGGACCTGGAATGAAAAGCCCCGCACCGCATACCCACACTGTTTGATGGAGACAAACCCCATGACGATCCAACAAGACTGCCTCGCCCTCGACGCGCAAGACCCGCTGCGCCAGTTGCGCGATCTCTTCAACATCCCCGCCGGCACCATCTACCTCGACGGCAACTCGCTCGGCGTGATGCCCGCCGCAGCCCCGGCCCGCGTGGCCGACGTCGTGACCCGTGAGTGGGGCACCGACCTGATCCAGAGCTGGAACAAGAACGGCTGGTTCGCCATGCCGCAGAAAGTGGGCGACAAGATCGCGCGCCTGATCGGCGCCGGCCCCGGCGAGGTGGTCGCCACCGACAGCACCTCGGTCAACCTGTTCAAGGTGCTGAGCGCGGCCATGAACATTGCGGCCGCTGATCGCCCGAGCGCCAAGCGCATCGTGAGCGAACGCAGCAACTTCCCGACCGACCTCTACATCGCCGAAGCGCTGTGCCGGCAGCACGGCATGGAGCTGGCGCTGGTCGAGCCCGAAGAGATCGCCGCGTCGCTCAGCGCCGAGGTCGCCATCCTCATGCTCACGCACGTGAACTACCGCACCGGCGCGATGCACGACATGGCGGCCGTGACCGCGGCCGCGCACGCCGAGGGCATCCTGACCGTGTGGGACCTGGCGCACAGCGCGGGCGCCGTACCGGTGGACCTGAAACAGGCCCGGGCCGACTTCGCCGTGGGCTGCGGCTACAAGTACCTCAATGGCGGCCCGGGTGCGCCCGCCTTCGTCTGGGTCAACCCGCTGCACGCCGACCGTTTCTGGCAACCGCTGGCCGGCTGGTGGGGCCACGCCACGCCGTTCGAATTCACGCCGGACTACAAGCCCGCACTGGGCATCACGCGCTACCAGTGCGGCACCCAGCCCATGATCAGCCTGGCCGCGCTCGAATGCGGGGTGGACACCGTGCTGGCGGCCGAGGCGCTGGGCGGCATGGCGGCGCTGCGCGCCAAGTCGCTGGCGCTGACCGACCTGTTCATCGCACTGGTGGAAGAACGCTGCGCGGGCCACGGCCTTGGATTGGCCACTCCACGCGGCCACTCGCAGCGCGGTTCGCAAGTGTGTTTGACAAGAGACGAAGGTGCCTACGCCATCGTGCAGGCCCTGATCGCGCGCGGCGTGATCGGCGACTACCGCGCCGGCGACGGTGGACGGCACAAGGACATCCTGCGCTTCGGCTTCACCCCTCTCTACATCGGCTTCGCCGATGTGTGGAACGCCGTCGAGCAGTTGAGACAGGTGCTCGAAACGGCGGAATGGAAGCGCCCCGAGTTCAACCGCAAACACGCCGTGACCTGAAGGAGACGCGCCATGACCTGCCCCCACCACGACAGCGCCCCCACCTCGGCCACCGAAGCCATCGTCGCCGAAGAAAAGGCCCAGCTCGACTTCAGCAACGACATGAGCTATGGCGACTACCTGCAGCTCGACGCCATCCTGGGCGCGCAGAAACCGCTCTCGCCCGCGCACGACGAGCTGCTGTTCATCGTGCAGCACCAGACCAGCGAACTCTGGATGAAGCTCATGCTGCACGAGCTCAACGCCGCCATCCGCCACATCGCGGCCGACGACCTGAACCCTGCGTTCAAGCAGATGGCCCGCGTCTCCAGGATCATGGAACAGCTGGTGCACGCCTGGGACGTGCTGGCCACCATGACACCGCCCGAATACAGCGCGATCCGGCCCTACCTCGGCCATTCCAGCGGTTTCCAGAGCTTCCAGTACCGCTGCATCGAGTTCGCGATGGGCAACAAGAACGCCGCCATGCTCAAGCCCCATGCGCACAGCCCCGAGCGGCTGGCGATGGTGCAGACCGCGTACGAGGCCCCATCGCTCTACGACGAATCGCTGCGCCTGCTGGCGCGCCGCGGCATCGCCGTGCCGGCGAGCCACACCGAGCGCGACTGGACGAAGCCCTACGAGGCCAGCGACGCGGTGGAACAGGCCTGGCTGCAGGTCTACCGCAACCCCAAGGAACACTGGGACCTGTACCAGCTCGGCGAAGAACTCACCGACCTGGAAGACGCCTTCCGCCTCTGGCGCTTCCGCCACGTGACCACGGTGGAACGCGTGATCGGTTTCAAGCGCGGCACCGGCGGCACCGGCGGCGTGAGCTACCTGCGCAAGATGCTGGACGTGGTGCTGTTTCCCGAGATCTGGCGCTTGCGCACGGATCTTTGACGCGCTCGGCCACCTGCGGGCTGGCCCCGACCGAGGACCGCTGCTCGATCCCCTGAAAACCGTGTCCACCGCTGCCGTCAGCGGCGGGTGGGCGGACCCGACTCAGCAGTTGCCCTTCTTGGCTTGGCCCGGGGGGCAGAACTTGCCGGGATGGCCGGCGGGGTCGACGACCACCGAACCAGACGGGGTGTAGACGGCGCAGCCAGCGACCGCGGCGGCGACAACACACAGGGCAATGAGCGCTTTCATTTCGTTTCCTTCAAGAGAGTGATGCGATCGAGTTTATGCGCTGGAGACCCAGCGCACGCATGGCCCATGCGCATCGCCACAAAGACAAAAGTTGTCCTGTGCCAAGTGCGATTCCAGCGGGATCGGCGCCGACAGGCTGCGGCCTCGCGACGTGCCCACTTGGACCCTGCCGGCCCATGGGTGCAGACGCAAGTCGACTGCGGCATGATGAGCGCATGGCCACCATCACCCTGCCCGATCTGCGCCGCTACGCCATCGCCCGCAGCCTGTTCACGCCCACCACCCTGCCCAAGGCCATCGAACGGCTGGGCTTTGTGCAGGCCGACCCGATCCGTTCGCCCGCCCGCGCGCAGGACCTGACGCTGCGCCAGCGCGTGAAGGGTTACCGGGCCGGCGATCTGGAGCGGCGCTACCCGCAGCTGGCGGTGGAAGAGGACTTCTTCGTCAACTACGGTTTCGTCACGCCCGAGCTGCACGCGCGCATGCACCCGCGCACCGCGCGCAGCGAGTGGCCGGCCGAGCGATGGGCGCAGGCCCAGGCGGTCTGGCACTACGTGCAGGCGCGGGGCGAAGCCCACCCACGCGAGGTCGATGCGCACTTCGCCCACGGCCACACCACCAACGGCTTTGGCGGCCGGTCCAAGGCCAGCACCCAGTTGCTGGACGCCATGCACTACCGCGGACTGCTGCGCGTGGCGCGGCGGGACAACGGCATCCGCCTCTACGCGGCGCACACACCGCGGGAAGCGCCCGAGAGCGTGACAGAGGTCCTGGACCAGCTGGTGGATGTGCTGGTGAACAAATACGCGCCCTTGCCGCTACCCGGCCTGCGGCAGCTGGTGGCCATGCTCAAACACGCCGTGCCGCAGTGGCAGGACCAGCTGCGCGCTGCGCTGCAGCGCGCCGTCCAGCGCCTGCCCCACGCCGAGGTGGACGGGGTCACGTGGTACTGGCCGCAGGGCGAAGACCCCCACTCACGCCGCTGGAGGGCGCCCGAGGGTGTGCGCCTGCTCGCGCCGTTCGACCCGGTGGTCTGGGACCGCGACCGCTTCGAGCGCCTGTGGGCCTGGGCCTACCGCTTCGAGGCCTACACACCACCCGCGAAACGCGTGCGCGGCTACTACGCCATGCCGCTACTGTGGCACGACCAGGTCATCGGCTGGGGCAACCTGTCGGTGGTGGGCGGGCAGCTGCAGGCGGACATCGGCTACGTCGGTGGCCAAGCCCCGAGCGATACAAGCTATCGCTCAGCGCTGGCAGCAGAACTTGCGGATATGGCCGTTTGTTTGAACGCTGAGCGGGGGTGATCCTTCTCCGGCGTGAAATGTCCGAACCGGGAACGCGGCGGAACTGGCTTTGCCAGGCCGCTCGCGTTGCCCCCTTGAGGGGGTGACGCGCGCAGCGCGGCGCGGGGGTGGGTCAATTCGCTTTGATGTTGTTCTTCTGAATCACGTCCGCCATGGCGGCGGTGTCGGAAGCAATGCGCCGGGCCAGGCCCTCGGGCGAGGTGCCCGCCACCTGCCAGCCCTGGGCCAGGATCTTCTGACGTATCTCGGGGCGGCGCACGATCTCGGCCAGCAGCACGGCCAGCCGGTTCACATGGGCCTTGGGCAGGCTGTTGGGCGCGGCCACGGCGTTCCAGATTTCCAGCTGCAATCCCTTCACACCGGCCTCGGCCAGGCTCGGCACCTCGGGCACCACGCTGCTGCGCCCGCTCGACGTGACCCCAATGGCCTTGAGCTTGCCCGCGCGCACCTGGGCCATGGCCAGGCCCGGCGGCAGCAGCGACATCTGGATCTGCCCGCCGAGCAGCGCAGTGATGACCTGCGGGTTGCCCGGGTATGGCACGTGCACCGGCGCCATGCCCGCGCGCGATTTGATGAGCTCCATGCCCAGGTGCGCCACCGTGCCCACGCCCGGCGTGCCGTAGTTCCAGCGGTCGCCCGAGGCGCGCGCGGCGGCGAAAAAATCGGCGCCGCTGGTGGCGGTGTCGCCCGGCACGCTGAGCACCAGGGGCGCCACGGCGAGCAGCGAGACCGGCGCCAGGTCGGTGAGCGGGTCGTAGGGGGTGGCCGGGTTGAGGATCTTGGCGATCGTCAGATTGCCGTTGATCATGAGACCGATGGTGTGGTCGTCGGTGGCGCGCGCCACCTGGTTGGCCGCGATGTTGCCCCCGGCGCCGACCTTGTTTTCCACCACCACCGGCTGGCCCAGCGCCTGCGACAGCGGCTCGGCGATCAGGCGCGCCATCAGGTCGGGCGAGGAGCCGGCGGGGAAGCCGACCAGCATCTTCAACAGTTTGCTCGGCCAGGGGGTCTGGGCGAACACGGAGGACCCACCGCAGGCCATGGCGATGGCGGCAGCGATGACATGACGGCGTTGGGCGTGGCGCATGCGGCGATTCCTAGAAGTTGCAAACAGGCCCGCAGGTTAGCAGCCCGCACGCCGGCATTCCACCAAGACACACCGTGGAACGGGCTTCGCCCGGCCACTGGTGTGGTCCCCCCTGAGGGGGGAAGACGCGAAGCGGCGCAGGGGGGAGTTATGCAGGCACCGGTGGCCCGCTGTAGAGCCAGGGATTGTCCAGCAGATTTTCACCCAGCAGGCCCATGGCGGTGTTGCGCCCCCAGCGCAGCAGACCGTCGGCATGGAAGATGGTGCCGTTGCGCTGCGAGCGGCTCTGCACGCGGGCGTTGCGCTGCCAGCGGGTCTGCGCAAAGCGCTGCAGCAGCGCTGGCCAGTCGGGTGTGGAGCCGCCGGGTTGGGACTGCAGCAGCCGGCCCAGCGTCCAGGCGTCTTCGATCGCCATGGCGGCGCCTTGCGCGAGGTAGGGGCGCAAGGGGTGGGCCGCGTCTCCCAGCAAGGCCACCCGGCCCTGGGCGTGTTCGTTCGGGCCGGCCATGGGTGCGCGGTCGTTCAGGGCCCAGAGTTTCCAGGCCGACACGGCGTCGATCATGCGCATGAGCTCACCGCAGGCCGGGCCCAGGGCCCACTTGAGGTCGGCGGTCTGGGCCTCGTGGCTCCAGCTCTGGGGGTCGCAGCCGGGCGGCCCCCCATGCCCCAGCCCCAGCATGCCTTCCACCACCGCCACCACGTTGAACCAGTTGCCGCAGCGCACCGGGTAGTGCACCACGTGCAGCCGCGGGCCGAGCCAGGCCGTCACCAGGTTCTGGCGCAGGCGCTCGGGCAGATCGGTGGCGCGCACCATGCCGCGGTAGGCCAGATGGCCGCTCACCCGCGCCGGCTGCGCGCCCAGCATCTGCGCCCGCACACGGCTCCACAGGCCGTCGCAGCCGATGAGCGCGTCGCCCTCGACCACGCTGTCGTCTTCGCAGGTCACGCGCACCCGCTCCCCCGCCTGCTCGTAGGCCACCAGGCGGGTGTCCAGCCGCAGACTCACACCGCTCTCGCGCCGGGCGGCGCGCAGCAGCAGCTCGTGCAGGTCGGCTCGGTGCACCGTGGCGTAGGGCTCGCCGTAGCGCGCGCGCGCCAGTGGCCCGAGCCGCAACCGCCCCAGCGTGCGGGCGCTGTGGGCGTCGCGCACCTGCAGCGCGTCGGGAAACGCCGCGCAGGCGTTGAGCTCGTCCAGCAAGTCCCACTCGTGCAGCACGCGCACCGCGTTGGGCCCCAGCTGCAGCCCGGCCCCCACCTCGGAAAACGCCCCGGCCTGCTCCAGCAGATGCACCGAAACCCCGGCACGCGAAAGGGCCAGCGCACAGGCCAACCCACCGATGCCACCACCGGCTATCACCACTTGTTGTTTCATGGCCCGGGATTGTGCTCCGGCCGGTGGCCCGTGCTTTGACCCATATCAGCACCGTGGCGAGCCGCCCGGGCTTTCAGAGCACGCGCTGGAACCAGAGCAGGGACAGCCCAGCCGAGAGCAGCACCAGCAGCGAAGCCGCCAGCGCGAGCAACGCGGAGATCTCGGTTTCCTTCTTCTCCACCGTCAGGCGGGTGCTGAGGGTTTCGTACACCTTCTTCAGGTTGTCCGCGGTGCCGGCGTAGTAGTACTCGGCCTGGGTCATGCGCGCCACGTCCTTGAGCGTGTCTTCGTCCAGCCGCACCCGCATCGACCAGCCCTCGAAGCCGATCACCTCGCCGTCCACCGTGCCCACGCCCACCGTGTAGACGCGCACGCCGCGGTCGGCGGCCAGCTTGGCGGCCTCGGCGGTGTCCACGCCGGTGGTGCGCTGGCCGTCGGTGAGCAGGATGATGGCGGCCGAGGTGTAGGAGCCCGGCGCCACCGGTTCAAAAGCCTTCTGCTCCGTCTGCGGCTGGTCGATGGCCCGGCCCTGGGGGGCGAACGGGTCGCTCTGGCGCCCGTAGGTCATGTTCGCCAGGTCGATCCCCTGCCCCGGAAACAGCTCGGACAGCGCCACCACGATCGCACTGCCGATGGCCGTGGCCCGTTGCAGCTGGAACTTGTCGATGGCGGCCACCAGGTCTTCGCGGCTGAGCGTGATGGGCTGCACCACCTGGGCCGAGCCGGCGAACGCCACGATGCCCACGCGCACATGGCGCGGCAGCTCGGCCAGGAAGGCCTTGGCCGCGTTCTGCGAGGCCACCAGCCGGTTGGGCTCCACGTCGGTGGCGCGCATGCTGCCCGAGACGTCCATCGCCAGGATGATGGTCTGCTGCTGCGAGGGCAGCAGCACGACGGCCATGGGGCGCGCGGACGCCAGCAGCATGGCCGCGAAGGCCAGCAGCAGCAGCAGCGGCGGCACGTGGCGGCGCCAGCCCGGCCCCCGGTCCATGGCCTCGCGCACGATGGACAGGCTGGCAAACCGCAGGGCGGCGCGCTTGCGCCGGCGCAGCAGCCACACATAGGTGATCACCAGCAGCGGCAGCACCAGCAACAGCCACAGCAGTTCGGGCCAGAGGAAGGTGACGGGTGGGTGGGTCATGGGGTGACCTCCGTGCTGCGCACTGCGGTGCGAGCCCCCTTCGGAGCGGCCGGGCGGGGGCTCATGGCACGCGCGCCCAGGTGTCCGCCCAGGCCGGCGCGCAGGCTGCTGCGGCGTCGGCGCAGCTCCACGAAGCGCAGCACCGCGTCGGCCAGGTCGTCGTCGGTGGCGAGCTCCAGCGTGTCCACGCCGGCGCGCGCCAGGCTCTCGCGCAGCTGCGCCTCGCGCTGGGCCGCGATGCGCGCGAAGCGCTGGCGAAAGCCCTTGTCGTGGGTGTCCACCAGCAACTGCTCGCCGGTCTCGGCGTCGCGGATGGGGATCAGCCCGAGGTCGGGCAGTTCCAGCTCCAACGGGTCGAGCAGGCGCACCGCCACCACATCGTGCCGGCGCGCCAGCTCACCCAGCGGCTGCTCCCAGCCGGGCTCGCTGATGAAGTCGGACACCACGAACACCGTGGAGCGCTGGCGCACGGTGTGCACCGCCGCGCTCAGCAGATCGGCCAGCCGCGTGGGGCCACCAAATGCCGATGCGCGGGATCCCGACTTTGCCAGGGACACCGCCGGGCCGGCTTTGCCGGACGGCTGGTGTCGCCCCCTTGAGGGGGGCGTGCGCAGCGCGGCCGGGGTGTTCAGCAAATGCATCAGGCGCAGCAGGTGCACGCGCCCGCCGCGCGCGGGCAAGACCTCGTCCACACCGGGCTGGCCGCGCGATCCGTACAGCAGCGCCCCGACCCGGTTGCCGTGGCGCGTGATGAGCCGGGCCAGCACCGCCACCACGTCGCGCAGCACCTCGCTCTTGCGCTGATCGCCCGAACCGAAATCGACCGAGGGGCTGAGGTCCAGCAGAAACCAAGCGGCCATCTCGCGGTCTTCGGTGAACACACGCACATGCGGTGTCTGCAGGCGGGCGGTGACGTTCCAGTCGATGTGGCGCACGTTGTCGTGGTGCTGGTATTCGCGCAAGTCGGCCAGATCCAGCCCGCTGCCCCGCATGAGGGTGCGGTAGTCGCCCTGCAGCAGGCCGTCGAGCCGGCGGATCACGGTCCACTCCAGGCGGCGCAGCAGGGCGTCCGCCTTTTCGACCGGCGCCACGACCGAAGGCGGCGGCTGCGCCGGGCGGGATTTGAAGAGGCCGAACAGCATGCGACGCTCCCGTTCAAGCCGCGCGCTTTTCGTGTTCCAGCGGCTTCGCTGGTGGCGTCACGGTGTCCATGATGCGCGCCACCAGGTCGTCGGCATCAAGCCCCTCCGACAGGCCCTCGTAGGACAACACCAGCCGGTGCCGCAGCACGTCGGGCACGAGGTCGCTCATGTCTTCGGGCAGCGCGTAGTTGCGTCCGCGCAGCATGGCCAGCGCGCGCGCGCCCTCCACCAGGCCGATGGTGGCGCGCGGGCTGGCGCCGTAGGTGAGGAGGCGCGCGAAGTCTTTCAGACCGTGTTTCTCGGGCGTGCGCGTGGCCGACACCAGGCGCACCGCGTACTGCACCAGCGACGGGTCCACATAGACCTCGCGGCACAAGGCCTGCAGCACGGCGAGCTGATCGGTGGTGGCCACGGCCTGCACCTGCACCGCCGGTCCGGTGACGCGTTCGACGATCACGAACTCTTCTTCGTCGCTCGGGTAGTCCACCAACACCTTCATCATGAAGCGGTCCACCTGCGCCTCGGGCAGCGGGTAGGTGCCTTCGGTCTCGATCGGGTTCTGCGTCGCCATCACCAGAAAAGGGCTGGGCACCGGGTGCGACACACCGGCGATGGTGACCTGCCGCTCCTGCATCACCTCCAGCAGCGCGCTCTGCACCTTGGCCGGCGCGCGGTTGATCTCGTCGGCCAGCAGCAGGTTGGCGAACACGGGCCCGAGCGAGGTGCTGAACTCGCCGGTCTTCTGGTTGTAGATGCGCGTGCCCATGAGGTCGGCGGGCACCAGGTCGGGCGTGAACTGGATGCGCTTGAACTGCCCCTGCACCACGTTGGCCAGCGTCTTCACGGTGAGCGTCTTGGCCAGCCCGGGCACGCCCTCGACCAGCAGGTGGCCCTGGGCCAGCAGAGCCACCATGACCCGCTCCAGGAAGCGGTCCTGCCCGACCACCACGCGCTTCACTTCGTAGAGGATCTGCTCCATGAGCTGGGCGGTGTCGGGGCTGCTGTTCTCGCTCATGAAACGCTCCTGGGATTCAGAAAGGGGGAAGGCCGGCCGCAGACGCCGCGCTTTCGATCGGCACGGCAAAACCGATGCCGACGAAGGTGCGGTGGTTGCTGGGGTTGAGGATGCCGGTGACGATACCGATCACCTCGCCTTCCATGGTGACCAGCGGCCCGCCCGAATTGCCGGGGTTGGCCGCCGCGTCGAACTGGATCAGGTCGCTGATTTCCTGCTCGCCTTCGGGCGCCTTGAAGGACCGCCCGAAACCGGAGATCACCCCGGCCGAGGTGGACGGGCCGATGCCGAACGGGAAGCCCACGGCCACCACCTGGTCCCCCGGCAACAGGTCGCCGGTGCTGCGCATAGTGGCCGCGTGCAGGTCGTCGGGGATGGTGTGGGCCTGCAGCACGGCCAGGTCGTTTTCGGCCTGCACACCGGTGACGCTGGCGCCGGACTCCGAGCCGTCGGCGAACACCAGCGCCACCTTGTCCGCGCCCTGCACCACGTGCAGATTGGTCAGGATGATGCCCTTGTCCACGATCACCACCCCGGTGCCCACGCCGTGTTCGACCGCTTCGCCCTGCTTGTTCTTCATGTAGGACACCACCCGCACCACGGCGGGCCGGATCTTCTCGGCCGCGCGCGCCGCGGGCGAGGGCAGGTTCTGCGTGCTCAGGGTGCGCAGCACCGCCGCGTCGACGTCTTTCTGGGTGAGCGCCTTGGCGCCCATCGGCCCAGGCGCCCAGAGGCTGGCCAGCAGCAGCGCGCCCAGCAGCGCCAGCGCGGCCCACATCACACGGGGGCTCACCGCCGCGCGGGCCAGCCCGGCGCGCCAGCGGCCCGGCGCACGGGGCGCTGGCGCCGCCGCTTCGCTCGCCAGGGCCGGGTCGGGGCGCACGCCGGGCGCGCGCGGCGCCGCAGGGGCGGCGCGAACCGATCGGCTGTACAGGGCGGGCTTTCGCATAACGACTCCTGAAACGCCTGGCGGGGCGGTGTGTCACATCATGCCGCGTTGCGGCGCCGGGCTCAAGCGTCGAGCAGTTGGCGCAGCACGTAGGGGAGGATTCCGCCAGCCCGGTAATAGTTCACCTCCACCGGCGTGTCGATGCGCAGCGTGAGCGCGACCTCGCGGCGCTGGCCATCGGGGCGGGTGATCACCATCGTGGCCTCGCTCTGCGGCAGCAGTTGCGGGTGGGGCAACACGTCGATCTGCTCCTCGCCGGTGAGCCCCAGGCGCTCCCAGCTGTCGCCGGCCTTGAACTGCAGCGGCAGCACGCCCATGCCCACCAGATTGCTGCGGTGGATGCGCTCGAAGCTGCGCGCCACCACGGCCCGGATGCCCAGCAGCTGGGTGCCCTTGGCCGCCCAGTCGCGGCTGGAGCCGGTGCCGTATTCCTCGCCCGCGAACACCACGGTGGGCACGCCCGCGGCCTGGTAGCGCATGGCGGCGTCGAAGATGCTCATCTTCTGGCCCTGGCCCACGCCATCGCTCTGGTAGATCGTCCAGCCGCCCTCCTCGCGCGAGCCGTCCGCGCCGGGCGCGAGCATCAGGTTCTTGATGCGCACGTTGGCGAAGGTGCCGCGCATCATCACCTCGTGGTGGCCGCGGCGCGCGCCGTAGCTGTTGAAGTCGGCCTTCAACACGCCGCGCGCCAGCAGCCACTGGCCGGCGGGCGAACGCTCCTGGATCGAGCCCGCGGGCGAGATGTGGTCGGTGGTGATGGAGTCGCCGAACAGGGCCATGACGCGCGCGCCGCGCACGGCCGGGGCCTGCTCGGCCGGTGGGGCCAGTTCGAAGTGTTCGAAGAACGGCGGCTCGGCGATGTAGGAGCTGGCCGGCCAGGTGTAGGCGTTGCCGCTCACGCCGTGGATGCGCTCCCAGAGCTTGCCGGGCTCGCTGGCGACCCGCGCGTAGTTCTCGCGGTAGGCCTTGCCGTTCATCGCGAACCGCATCAGCTTGTGGATCTCGTCGCTGCTCGGCCAGACGTCGCCCAGGTACACCGGCTTGCCACCCTTTCCCAGCCCCAGCGGCTCGGTCATGAGGTCTTTCATGACGTTGCCCGCGATGGCGTAGGCCACCACCAGCGGCGGACTGGCCAGGAAGTTGGCCTTGAGGTTGGGGTGGATGCGGGCCTCGAAGTTGCGGTTGCCCGAGAGCACGGCCGCGCACACCAGGTCGTTCTGCGTGATCACGGCGTTGAGCTCGGGCGTGAGGTCGCCCGCGTTGCCGATGCAGGTGGTGCAGCCATAACCCGCGAGCGAAAAACCCAGCTTCTCCAGGTAGGGCAGCAGACCGGTGGCCGTGAGGTATTCGGTGACGATGCGCGAGCCCGGGGCCAGCGAGGTCTTGATGTGCGGCTGCACCTTCAGACCCGCCTCCACCGCCTTCTTCGCCAGCAGGCCGGCGGCCAGCAGCACACCGGGGTTGCTGGTGTTGGTGCAACTGGTGATGGCGGCGATCAGCACGTCGCCGTTGCCGATGGACAGCGTTTTCTGCACGGCGTGCGACAGCGGCCCGGCCTCGGCATGGGCCGTGGCGCGCGCCGGCTTGTTGCCCTCCATCTCGGCCTCGAAACGCGGCGCGCCGGCCGGGGTGGGCGTGGCCTTCTCGGGTGCCGGGGGGTCGGCCGGCTGGCCCAGCTCGGGCTGGTAGCGCGTGTGCAGCAACTCGGCCGGGCGGTTGAAGCCGTTTTGCGCGTTGGGTTTGCTGAACAGATCGGCGAACTGCTGCGCCACCTGGCCCAGCTCGATGCGGTCCTGCGGGCGCTTGGGGCCGGCCAGGCTGGGGGTGACCTGGCCCAGATCGAGCCGGACCACCTGCGAGTAGTCGATGTCGCCCGAGGCCTGCGAGGCCCCCGCGGCGCCGGGCACGCCGAACAGGCCCTGGGCGCGGAAGTAGGCCTCGAAGGCCTCGATCTCGGCCTTGCTGCGGCCGGTGCCGCGGAAGTAGTCGAGCGTCTTGTCGTCCACCGGGAAGAAGCCCATGGTGGCGCCGTATTCGGGCGCCATGTTGGCAATCGTCGCGCGGTCGGGCAGCGAGAGCGAGGCCGTACCCTCACCGAAGAACTCGACGAACTTGCCCACCACCTTGTGCTGGCGCAGGATTTCCGTCACGGTGAGCACCAGGTCGGTGGCGGTGCAGCCTTCGCGCAGGCGCCCGGTGAGCTCGAAGCCCACCACGTCGGGCGTGAGGAAGTACACCGGCTGGCCCAGCATGGCGGCCTCGGCCTCGATGCCGCCCACGCCCCAGCCCACCACGCCGATGCCGTTGATCATGGTGGTGTGGCTGTCGGTGCCCACCAGGGTGTCGGGGTAGTACAGGCCGCCTTTCAGGTGCACGCCGCGCGCCAGGTACTCCAGGTTCACCTGGTGCACGATGCCGAAGCCCGGGGGCACCACGCCAAAGGTGTCAAAGGCCTGCATGCCCCACTTCATGAACTCGTAGCGCTCGCGGTTGCGCTGGAATTCGAGCTTCATGTTGAGGTCCAGCGCGTTCTTCGTGCCGTAGTAGTCGACCATCACCGAGTGGTCCACCACCAGGTCCACCGGCACCAGCGGCTCGATGCGCTTGGGGTCCTTGCCCAGGCGCTGGGCCACGCTGCGCATGGCCGCCAGATCGGCCAGCAGCGGCACGCCGGTGAAGTCCTGCAGCACCACGCGCGCCACGGTGAACGGGATCTCCTGCGTGCGCGCCGCGCTCGGCTGCCACTGCGCGAGCTGGGCCACGTGTTCCGGTGTCACGCGCTCGCCGTCGCAGTGCCGCAGCACGCTCTCCAGCACGATGCGCAGCGACACCGGCAGGCGCTGCACGCCGGGAAACTGGCGGGCCAGCGCGGGCAAGGAGTAGAAGCGACCGGTTTTCCCCGATGCCGTCTTGAAGGTTTTGACCGTGGACGCAAAAGGGTGGGAAAAGGCGGCGCCTTGTGCCATGGAAAACTCCTGTCGGTATCGGTGGGTTGCGAGCCATTCTGTCAGCAGCGCGCTTTACCGTGCTGGCAGTAATGGTTTGCGGCACATCCCAAAAAGCCCCGCGGAAACAGGTTCCGAGGGGCCGGCGTGGCCTGGTGCCCCGGGCACCCCTGGCATCTACCCCTGGCTGCTTTCAGCGTCGGGGGCCGTTGTTCTTCTCTTCGTCGCGCTGTTGGCGCGAGGGCGCGACCCGGGCCGGTTTTCCGGGCCGACAACCCGGTTCGCCCGGCTCGCAGGCGGGTCCCACCTGCGGCCTGGGCTGCACCGGCTTTTGCGGCCTTGGGCCGACCTGTGCCGGCGGCGTGGGCCGTTGCGGGGCCGGAGCGATCCTGTCATCGCGTGCCGGGCCGCGCTGCGGCGCCACCGGTTCGACCCGGCGCGGCGCCTCCGGGGGGCCCGTCCTGAAGTGCTCGCGCGTCACCGCTTCTCGCGGCGCATGGCGGTAGTTTTGCTGGAGGATCTCGCGTTGCTGTTCCACCGCGGTGGGGTAGCGATCGCCGGGGTACTTCTGCTGGTAGCGCGGCAACGGGGCGGCCGCGGGTGTCTTGCTGCGGTCCCAGCGGTCCCATCCGGGTCGGCGCTGCGCCCAGTCAGGGCCCCAGTGTTCGTCCCAGCGGGGCGGTGCGTCCACGCGCCAGCCGCTGAAATAAGGTGGCGGGTGCCGGTAGTAGCGCACGGGGATGCGCAGCACGAACAGGGGCACGTAGTCCCGGCTGGTCAGCGCCCAGGGGCCGTTGTACCAGCTGCTGGCGTACCAGTTGTCGTCGACATAGACCCAGTACAGGCCGTCATAGAAAAAGTAGTTGGCGCTGGCCTGGGGGGCGTAGTAGACCGGGTACCCGGGCACGGCGACCAGCGTCGGGTACGCAGGCAGGTTCACCCCGATGTGGATGCCCACGCTGACCTGGGCCTGCACCGCCGCGGCCGGAGCCAGCGCCAGCAACAGGGCCAGGCCCAGCGAGCGCACCCGGGGGTGGTTGACGATGGCCATCACATGCGCCCCGTCAGCACCATCACGAGCAGGATGACGACGATCAACCCCAGCACGCCGCTGGGGCCGTAGCCCCAGCTCCTGCTGTGTGACCAGGTCGGGATGACGCCGACCAGCATCAGGATCAACACGATCAACAAGATGGTTCCAAGTCCCATGGTGCTCTCCTTTGGATGGGTGCGTGCGAAGGGGTGATCAGTTCGTGGGCGCGGGGGGCGGGGGCACCACGATCACGCGGGTGGTACCGCCGGTCTTGCCCGTTTCGCCGGTGTCACCGGTACTGCCCGTGGCTCCGGTGTTGCCCGTGTTGCCGGTGGCCCCGGTATCGCCTGTGTTGCCGGTGGCACCCGTGTCGCCGGTGCTGCCGGTACTGCCGGTGGCGCCACTGGACCCGGTGGCGCCGGTTTCGCCGGCAGGACCGGCGGGGCCGGGCACCACCACAGTGGCGGGAGGCGTGTTCACGACCACCGGTTCGCGATCGCAGGCCACAAGGCCGAAGGTGGAAATCAGTGCCAGCAGCACGAGTGAGCGGTTCATGGGGAGTCCTTCAGGGGTGAACGGGTGTGGTTTCGGCGGTTGCACGGGTCACACCGACCAGCCGGCTCGACAGAGGTGTCCAACCGGCATGGCCCAGCGTAGCCCGATGCGCGCAAAGCCTCTGTGCGCTGGCGAACACGCTGCGCGACCGGTGCATCCAGGGCGCCAGGACCTTTCCGTGGTGTTGCAGTGGTAACCAGGTGTTGCCCTCGTGGCCCTCAGATACCAATCCCTGTCTTTGAACACATTGGCGCTGGAACCGCCGGTCAGGATCGGCATTCAACCCAGGCCCGGGCCGTGGCGGCGAGCCTGCTCCGTGCAGGCCACCCACTTTTCGCAACGCCCGGGTCACAAACCACAGGAGGGCCCATCCATGACCGCAGTCACGTCGATTCGCGACAAAAACCAACTCCTCGCCGCACTGCCATCGGCCGAGTGGCAACAGCTGCAACCCGACCTGGAGTGGATTGAGCTGGCGCAGGGGACCGTGCTGCACCAGACCGGCGCGGCCCTGCGCCACGTGCTTTTCCCGACCACCGCGACGGTCTCGCTGGTGTCCTCGATGGAGGACGGCGCCTCGGCCGAGGTGGCCGTGGTCGGCAGTGAGGGCATGGTCGGTGTGTGCGCCTTCATGGGGCACCCGCACGCGCTGAGCGACGCCGTGGTGCAACACCCCGGCCACGGCTACCGCATGAGCACTCAGGCCATCGTGCGGCACACCCAGCGCTCGCAAGCCGTCATGCACCAGTTGCTGGGCTACACGCAGGCGCTCTTCACCCACATGGCGCAGTCCTCGGCCTGCAACCGCCACCATTCGCTGGACCAGCAGCTGTGCCGCTGGCTGCTGCACCACCTGGACCGCCAGAGCAGCCCGGACATGCTGGTGACGCAGGAGCGCATTGCCGGCCTGCTGGGCGTGCGCCGCGAGGGCGTGACCCACTGCGCTCTGAAACTGCAGAAGGCGGGGCTGATCCACTACAGCCGCGGCCACATCGCCATCCTGGACCGCGATGGCCTGGAGGCCCGCAGCTGCGAGTGTTATGCCGTGGTCCGGCACGCCTACGACCACCTGTCGAGCGCGCCCGCCGCGCCGCACCTGCACCTGTGCCGCGACAACCGCCAGTCCGCGCCGGTGGTGACGCGCCAGTTGCGGGCCGCGTGACCGCGGCCACCGGTCGAACCGCTCAGAACATCCGGTCGATGAAGGACTTGAGCCGGTCCTCCAGGCTGTCGGGCGGCGGTGCGTTGGGGTCGGGCGGGGCCGGGATCAGGCCGCGGTCGATCGGGTCATCGTCCATGCCCAGTTCCTCAATGTAGCCCCCGTCGGCCCACTCGGTGTAGCGCCAGCCGCCGTCCGCCACCTGCACCACCCCTTCGGGAGCCAGCAGCGCTTTTTCGGGCTTGCCGCGCAGCGCGGTGGCCATGAACTGGATCCACGCCGGCAGGGCCAGCGAGGCGCCGGAGGCGTGGCTGCCCAGGCTGCGCGGGGTGTCGTAACCCAGCCAGACCACGGCCACCAGGTCGGGCTGGAAGCCCGCGAACCAGGCGTCGACCACGTTGTCGGTGGTGCCGGTCTTGCCGTACAGGTCGCTGCGGCGCAGCTGCGCCTGCGCCCGGGCCGCGGTGCCGCTGCGCGTCACGCCGTTGAGCAGGGTGGCGGTGAGGAAGGCGTTGCGCGCGGGCAGCGTGCGCTGGGCCTCGTTGACCACCGGTGCCGGGGCCTCGAACACCACCTCGTCGGCGCCGTTGGTGATGCGCTGGATCAGCAACGGCTCGACCTTCAGCCCCCCATTGGCGATCACCGCGTAGGCGCTGGCGAGCTGCAGCGGCGTGGTGGCGCCCGAGCCCAGGGCCAGGGTGAGGTTGTCGGGCTGGCGGTTCACGTCGAAGCCGAAGCGGCCGGTCCATTCGCGCGCGGCCTGGGGGCCGAGCAACTGCACCAGGCGGATGCTGACCAGGTTCTTGGAACGGGCCAGCGCCACGTCCAGCGGGATCGGGCCGTCGGCGCTGCCATCGGAATTGGCCGGCACCCACGTGCCGGTGTCGGTCAACGGCGCATCGTTGACCAGGGTCTGCGGCATCACGCCGTTTTCCAGCGCGGCCGAATACAGAAAGGGCTTGTAGGCGGAGCCCGGCTGGCGCCAGCCCTGCGTCACGTGGTTGAACTGGTTGCGCTGGAAATCAAAGCCCCCCACCAGGGCGCGCACCCGGCCGTCGTGCGGGTCCAGCGCCACCAGCGCGCCCTCGGCCTGCGGCCACTGGGTGATGACCCAGTCGTCGCTCTTGAGCACCAGGCGTACCACCGAACCGCGCTCGATGCGCAGCGCCTTGGCCGCACCCTGGGCCAGCCCGGGGCGCGCCTGGCGCAACCCCTTGCCGCGGATGCTCACGACCTCGCCCGACGACAGCACGGCGGTGACTTCCTTGGGGCTGGCGCTGCCCACCAGGGCCACGCGCAGCGTCTCGTCGTCGCTGTGCTCAGCCAGCTTCTGGCTCACGGCCGGGTCGTCCAGCGGGGTGTCGGCGTCCAGCGCTTCGTGCGCCTCGGGGCCGCGCCAGGCCAGGCCGAGCTCGCGGTCGATCAGGGTCTTGCGCACCGCCTTCCAGGCCGCTTTCTGCTCGCGCGAGTCCAGCGTGGTCACGACCTTCATGCCCGAGGTGTAGGCGGCTTCCCCGTACTGGGCGAACACCTGTTGGCGCGCCGCCTCGGCCACGTGCTCGGCGTGCAGCTCGGTGTCGTCCGGGTTGCGCACCACCAGCTCTTCGCTTTTGGCGGCCTCGTAGGTGGCCTGGTCGATCACGCCCACGGTGTGCATGCGCGAGAGCGCCACCAGCTGGCGCGCCCGCGCCCGCGCGGGACTCTTGATCGGGTTCACGGTGGCCGGGCTTTGCGGCAGGCCGGCCAGCATGGCGCACTCGGCGGCGGACAGCGCGTCCAGCGGTTTGCCGAAGTAGGTCTGGGCCGCCTCGGCAAAACCGTAGGCGCGCGAGCCCAGGTAGATCTGGTTCATGTAGAGCTCCAGGATCTGGTCCTTGCTCAGCTCGCCTTCGATCTTCAGCGAGAGCATGGCCTCCTTGAGCTTGCGCGAGAGGGTGCGTTCGTTGGTGAGGAAGAAGGTGCGCGCGACCTGCTGGGTGATGGTGGAAGCGCCCTGGGAACGGCCACCGCTGAGGTTGGCCACCACCGCGCGCGCCACGCCCTTGGGGTCGATGCCGCCGTGTTCGTAGAAGCGTGTGTCTTCCACCGCCAGCAGGCTCTCGCGCATGAGCTGGGGGATCTGCCCGATGCGCAGGTACTGCCGCCGCTCGCTGCCGAAGCCGCCGATCTCCACGCCGTCGGCGGTGTACACGCGCAGGGGTTGTTTGGGCTGGTAGTTGGCCAGGCCGCTGGTGTCTGGCAACTGCGGGTACAGCACCGCGACGCTCACCACCAGGGTCAGCAGGCCGGCGGCCAGCGCGCCCAGCGGGGCCAGAAGCAGCCAGCGGCGGTGCTGGCGCAGCGCCAGCAGCACCGGTGCAAAAGAAAATGCCATGGGGTTCTTGCGCGGGTGGTGGCCGGTGGCGGGCACCGCGGGCGCACGGTTGTATCGGGCCGGCAATTATCCCAGCCAGGCCCGCCGGACACGTAACAAGCTGTCTTGGGCTCCGGGGCGGCCCGCGCCGCCTGCGCGGCCGGCATGCGCCTGGCCCACCTCCGATTGCCGGACAATCCGGGGGGTGAACCTCAAAGCCCCCGAACTCCTGCTCCCCGCCGGCACGCTGCAACGCATGCGCGCCGCCTACGACTTTGGCGCCGACGCCGTCTACGCTGGCCAGCCGCGCTACAGCCTGCGCGCGCGCAACAACGAGTTCCGCATGGAACAGATCGCGCAAGGCGTCGACGAAGCGCACGCGCGCGGCAAGAAATTCTTCGTCACCAGCAACCTGATCGCCCACAACGACAAGCTGCGCACCTACATCCGCGATCTGGCGCCGGTGGTGGCCCTGAAGCCCGACGCCCTCATCATGGCCGACGCCGGGCTCATCATGCTGGTGCGCGAAGAGATGGAGCGCGGCCGCTGGCCCGAGGTGCCGATCCACCTCTCGGTGCAGGCCAACACCACCAACAGCGCGGCGGTGAAGTTCTGGCACCGGCAGGGCGTGGCCCGCGTGATCCTCTCGCGCGAACTCAGCCTGGACGAGGTGGCCGCCATCCGCGACGCCTGCCCCGATGTCGAAATCGAGGTGTTCGTGCACGGCGCGCTGTGCATCGCCTACTCGGGCCGATGCCTGCTCAGCGGCTACTTCAACCGCCGCGACCCCAACCAGGGCACCTGCACCAACGCCTGCCGCTGGGAATACAAGACCCATGGCGCCCACACCGACAGCGACACCGGCGAAGCCGTGCCCGCCGAGCGTCTGGGCAGCGACTTCAATTTCGCCCAGGAAGACGAAGACGCCGCCCGCCAGTTCGCCGCCACCTGCGGCGGCGGCACGCGCCACCCGCTGGCCGACCGCGTGTGGCTGCTCGAAGAGAAAGAACGCCCCGGCGAGCTCATGCCCATCATGGAAGACGAGCACGGCACCTACATCATGAACAGCAAGGACCTGCGCGCGGTGGAACACGTGGCCCGGCTGGTGCGGATCGGCGTGGACTCGCTCAAGATCGAGGGCCGCACCAAGAGCCATTACTACGTGGCGCGCACCGCCCAGGTGTACCGCCGCGCCATCGACGACGCGGTGGCCGGACGGCCGTTCAACCCCGATCTGCTGCGCGAGCTCGAAGGCCTGTCCAACCGCGGCTACACCGGCGGCCTGCTGGAGCGCCGGCCCAGCCAGGACTACCAGAATTACCAGAGCGGCAGCTCCGAGAGCCAGCGCAGCCAGTTCGTGGGCGAGGTGCTGCGCGTGCGCGAAGACGGCTGGGCCGAGGTGGAGACCAAAAACCGCTTCGCCGTGGGCGACCGGCTGGAGGTGATCCACCCCGGCGGCAACCGCCTGGTGCAGCTGAGCGCCATGCGCAACCAGGAGGGCCATCCCATCGAGGTCGCGCAGGGCAGCCCGATCCGCGTCTGGGTGCCGCTGGGCGCACCGGCCGAAGGCGCGCTGCTAGCCCGGTTGCTGTAGACCCGGGAGCGCCCTCCGGCCGCCCTGCCCTCTGAGCGGCGCTCAGCTTTTCCCCGACCCGGTCGATACAAAGGTTCAAGACCACCCCGCACAGCGCGGCGGTGGTCAAGGAATCATGGGAAGGGTTGGATCATGCTTTCGTGGCAATGGATGGCTTCGTTCTGGTCGGCGCCCATCGTCGAGGCGAACCTGGTCGTGTTCCTGAACCTGTCGGGGGCGCTGCTGCTGGGACTGGTGGTGGGCTACGAGCGCTCCTACCATGGCCGCGCCGCCGGCATGCGCACCTACGGCATCGTGTGCATGGCCTCGGCCGCGCTCACGGTGTTCGTCGGCTACCCAGGCTTCTGGTACGGCGGCCATGGCGGCATGACCGGCGTGGCGCTGGACCCCACGCGGGTGGTGCAGGGCATCGTCACCGGCGTCGGTTTTCTCGGCGCCGGCGTCATCATGAAAGAGGGCCTGAGCATCAGCGGCCTGACCACGGCGGCCTCCATCTGGGCCTCGTCGGCCATCGGCGTGCTGGTCGGTGTCGGCCTGTACGGCGCAGCCATCCTGCTGACCGCTCTGTCCACCGTGCTGATGGTGTGGGGCTCGCGCCTGGAATCGCACCTGCCCTCGCGCCACGCCATCGGCATCACCCTGCGCTTTGGAGCCACGCGCGCGCCGACCGAGGCCGAGCTCGCCGGCTGGCTCAAAGACTGCGGCTACGAGCTTGCGCCCGGGTCCATCGCCATCCATGTGGAAAACGCGCTGGCCCAGTGGCACTTCGTGGCCGTGGCCGTGGACCGGCGCCGCTGCTGGTCCTTGCCCCGGCTGGCCCAGCAGTTGGGCGAACGGTCCGAAGTCGAGCTGCTGGGTGTGGCCCACGCCCGAAACTGAACCCACCCCCAACCGAACCACATTCGGTGATCACATGAAAACCCACACCCCCTGCACCATCCGCCGTCTGCTCCTGGGGGCTCTGTGTGTCGTGTGGCCCGCAGCCTTCGCCGGCACCAGCGACGAGGTGGCACCGCCCGACTGGGACTTCTCGAAGGACGGCAGCCTGATCATCCACCGCAGCGCCCGCGTGGCCTGGCCCCGCTGTGTGGAAGGCATGCAATGGAACGGCCAGCGCTGCACCGGCAAGGCCTTGTTGCTCGACCACGCCGAAGCGCTGGCGCGGGTCAAGGACCACCAGAAGGCCGACGGCGTGGCCTGGCGCCTGCCCCATATGAAAGAACTGCAGCAACTGGCCTACCAGAACGCCCGGCCGACCGCGACGGGACAGCCGCTGTTGCCGCCGGCCACTCATGGCTGGTGCTGGACCGCCACAACCACCATCAACATCCAGCCCCTCAACAACTACAACTACAACAACATCCAGCGCGGCCTGAACGGGCAGAACATCAACCAGATGAAGTTCCTGCACGGCTGGGCCGTGAACACCGCCACGGCCGAGGCGCAAGGCGACGTGCTCAAGCGCAGCAAACTGCTGGTGCGGCTGGTGCGGCCGTGGACGGAGTAGCCCCAAAAGCTGAGTAGCCCCCCGCAGCGCTTCGCGCTACCCCCCAAGGGGGGCGGCACTGGCCGTCCGGCAGAGCCGGCCCGGCGGTGCCCTCGGTTGGACCACTTCATTCGCCGCCGATGACAGTCCGGCGGCGCCCTGTGGCTGGATCGTTTCATGCGTTGCGGGTCATGCTCCGGCACCCGCCGGGTGCCAGAATCGGGCCACCGGTGCCCCTTACTGGGCCGGCACCACCGTCCCGCCATCCTCCAGCCGCCATGAACCCGACACCTTCCATCGCCTCGGCCATCCTCTCGCAGCTCGCGGCCATCGCGCAGCGGCATCCCGCGCCCCGGGTGCACCGTCTGCACGTGCCGCGCCGGTCCGGCGCCGCCGGTGAGCACGATGCCGAGTTCTGTGCCATCGAGCTGGAAGACGGCGGATTTGGCCTGTCCTATGTGCTGCTCGGTGACACGCTGGCCGCGCTGCTGCGCACGCACGGTGGCGGCAACGTGCCCTTGCAGGGCGCGGACCCGCTGGCCCTTGCGCAGCGCCTGGCCGGTGGCAGCGCGGTGGAGCGCGCCATCGCGCTGGCCGCCGTCAACGCCCTGACCGACTCGGTCTGGCGCCGGGTGGGCTACGAGCCACCGCCCGCGGGCAATTCGCTCGGCGACGTGCAACTGGGTGCGCAGGACCACCTGGGCATGATCGGCTTCTTCCCGCCGCTGGTGAAGCGCGTGGCCGAGACCGGCGGGCGGCTCTCGGTGGTGGAGATGAACGCCGAGATGGTGGCGCGTCAGCGCGAGCGTTTCCCGAACGTGCACATCACGCTGGACCGCGCCGACCTCGCCCCCTGCAACGTGGTCGTGGGCACCTCGACCATGCTGCTCAACGACACGCTGGACGCGATGCTCGCCGCAGCGCCAAACGCGAAGCGCTTCGCGGTGATCGGCCCCTCGGCCGGGCTGTGGCCGGACGCCCTGTTCGAGCGCGGCGTGACGCTGCTCGGTGGCACGCGGGTGACCGACCCCTGGGCCTTCAGCGAAGCCATGGCCGAGGGCGCCTCGTGGAGCGAAGCCACGCGCAAGTTCGCCATCGCGCGCGAGGGCTGGCCGGGCTGGCGCACGCTGACCGGCCTGGCCTGACCCCACGGACTCGCCGCCCCAGGCGTCTCGGACGGCTTGGGCAGAGCCCGCCGCCAGACGGCTGCCCTGCCCCCGACACCGGCCCTTTACAGCCAGCGAGGCCCTGCGGCCAGCAACAGCAACCACAGAGCCCAGACCAGCCAGCCCGCGGCAGGCCGCCACGATGCACCGGACCGCGCGCGCAGGGCGCCGGGGGTGAAGCGCCCGACCCGGTGCTCCCGGGCCGCCTGCAGCGCCCGAGCCACCGCGATGACCGATGCCGCCCCGGGCAGGCCCGGGGTCAGCCGGACCGAGGGCCCGGTGGCCGCCTCGCGGGCGTGCAGCGCGTGAAACGCCGTCATGGCCTGTCCGCTGCTCTGCGTGTAGAGCAGCTTGTGGAACAGGTGATCGAGCGAGGCCAGCGAAACCACCCGCGTGCGGCGCCACATCCAGGAGACCACCTCCCGCTCCACACCGTCGTCGCGCACCCGCAGGCGCCATTGCCGCGTGCCCGCGTGCAAGGCCAACAGCAGCAGGAGCGCCACGCCCCACCAGGGGCCGGAGCCCAGCGCATCGAGCCAGGAAGCGCGCGGCGCCGACCGCCACCACAGCACCGAGAGAATCCCCGCCGGCACCATCGCCAGCGCGGCCACCCAGCGCCACCCGACCTGACGGAACCGCATTTCCCAGACGTCGGGGCGCTCGACCACCTGGACCGAGTCCGGCAGCGGCAAGGAAGCGTCGCCGACCGACCACCCCTCGTGGCGCGGCGGAATCGCTTCCTCGCGCCCCCAGGCCGCCCGGTGGTCAAAACGGTCGGGCGCGGCCCTCGGGTGGCCCGCAGACCGGACCGGCGTCTCGTGAACCGGCACGTCGTACGACACCTCGACGGCCCCCTCCGCGGCCAGGATCTCCAGCCGCCAGTCGACCCGCTCGCCCGAGCGTCGGCCGCCATGGGTGGGCGCATCGGCGGGCAGCTCAAAACGCGCATGCCACCGCTCGCCGCCGGCCATGTCCGGCATCACCGTCGCGGCCCGCTCAAAGGCTTCCACCCGCCGCTCCTGGGTACCGGAGCCGGCGTCGTCCACCCGGTACTGTGCAAGCCGCAACCGCCGGCCCGCAGGCGTTGCGTTCCGCAGCGCGCGGGACGACAGCGCCAGTTCCACCTCGAAGGCCTCCCCGGCCCGTGGCCCGGCCGGCTCGAACCGGACCGAGGTCCCGGCAAAGCGCCAGGCCCGCACCGACTGGCGCCAGGCCAGCGTGAGCACGCCGATACCGATCACCACGCAGACCGACACAAAAGCCTTGCCCCACCACGGGGACCCGCTCATCCAGAACAGCGCCGCCATCGGAAACGAGATGCCACACCAGAACAGCGCAAAAAACCAGAGAAACCCCTGGCCTCGGCTGGCCGAGCTCCGGGGGGGCGCGCCGCCGGCCCGTTGCGCCGCCGCATCGGCGGTGGTCCTGGACCGGCGCGGACGGGCGGCATCGAACGCACCGGCATCGCGCCCCGTCAATGCGCGCCAGAACACCCACAGTGCCCCCAAACCAACGCCCGTGAACACCAACGCAAACGGCAGGTGGAAGATGGCCTTGGCCCAGCGGATGTGCGGGTCCAGCACCGACCGCGTCGGGTCCTCGGGGTCCACCCAGACCGTGACCGTCTGACCCCGGTCCCGGGCCGAACTCAGCCGCGTGTGCCATCGCTGGTGCCAGTCCCCGATGTTGTCCGAACCGGCCTCTGGGTCCAGCCCGATGCGGGTGGACTCGTGGGTGCGGCCACCGGCGGTGTACCGGTAGCGGGCCCGGACCGCATAGGTGGTGCCGTCGCCATCGTGGTTCGACGTGAGCTGGCTCGACAGCACCTCGGCCGCCACCACCTGCCAGGACCGGACCTCCCAGGCCGCGCTCATCGTCCGGGCCAGCGGCAACACGCCGAAATACAGCCCGCCACCGCCAAACGCCAGGGCAAACACCGCGCTGAACAGCAGGGTGCCCAGCCGTGCGGCGATGCCCAAAGCAGCCTGTGGTGTGCGCATGCGCCCAGCATAACAAGGCGCCTGCGTCCACCGGAATGGCGATGCGTCAGCGAATACAAAAAGGCCCGGGGATCACTCCCCGGGCCTTTGTCATTCAGCCGTCCAGCGGCTCGGTGCTCAGGCAACCGCCTTGGCGGCCTCCGCGTACTCTTCGATCTGGTCGAAGTTCATGTACTTGTAGATCTGGCTGCCGTCCTTGTTGATCACACCCATGTCGGCCTGGTATTCGGCCACGGTCGGGATGCGGCCCAGCTTGGACGCGATGGCGGCGAGTTCGGCCGAGGCCAGGTACACAAAGGTGTTCTTGCCCAGGCGGTTCGGGAAGTTGCGGGTCGAGGTGGACACCACGGTCGCGCCTTCGCGCACCTGCGCCTGGTTGCCCATGCACAGCGAGCAGCCGGGCATTTCGGTGCGGGCACCGGCCGCGCCGAACACGCCGTAGTGGCCTTCCTTGGTCAGCTCCGAAGCGTCCATCTTGGTCGGCGGGGCGATCCACAGCTTGACCGGGATGTCGCGCTTGCCTTCGAGCAGCTTGGAGGCGGCGCGGAAGTGGCCGATGTTGGTCATGCAAGAGCCGATGAACACTTCGTCGATCTTGGCGCCGGCCACTTCGGAGAGCAGCTTGGCGTCGTCCGGGTCGTTCGGGCAGCACAGCACGGGCTCGGTCAGTTCGTTCAGGTCGATCTCGATCACGGCCGCGTATTCGGCGTCCTTGTCGGCTTCGAGCAGGTTCGGGTTGGCCAGCCAGGCTTCGACCTTTTCAATGCGGCGCGCCAGCGTGCGGGCGTCGGCGTAACCGTCGGCGATCATGTTCTTCATCAGCACGACGTTGCTGGTGAGGTATTCCTTGATCGGCTCGGGGTTGAGCTTCACGGTGCAACCGGCGGCGCTGCGTTCGGCCGAGGCGTCGGACAGTTCAAACGCCTGTTCGACCTTCAGATCGGGCAGGCCTTCGATTTCCAGGATGCGGCCGGAGAACACGTTCTTCTTGCCGGCCTTGGCCACGGTCAGCAAACCGGCCTTGATGGCGTACAACGGGATCGCGTGCACCAGATCGCGCAGCGTGATGCCGGGCTGCATCTGGCCTTTGAAGCGCACCAGCACGGACTCGGGCATGTCCAGCGGCATCACGCCGGTGGCGGCACCGAAGGCCACGAGACCGGAGCCCGCGGGGAAGGAAATGCCGATCGGGAAGCGGGTGTGCGAGTCGCCGCCGGTGCCCACGGTGTCGGGCAGCAGCAGGCGGTTGAGCCAGCTGTGGATCACGCCGTCGCCCGGGCGCAGCGCCACGCCGCCGCGGCTGCTGATGAACTTGGGCAGTTCGCGGTGCGTCTTCACGTCCACCGGCTTCGGGTAAGCGGCGGTGTGGCAGAAGGACTGCATCACCAGGTCGGCGCTGAAGCCCAGGCAGGCCAGGTCTTTCAGCTCGTCGCGGGTCATCGGGCCGGTGGTGTCCTGCGAACCCACGGTGGTCATCTTGGGCTCGCAGTAGGTGCCGGGGCGCACGCCCTGACCTTCGGGCAGGCCGACCGCGCGGCCGACCATCTTCTGCGCCAGCGTGAAGCCGGCCTTGGTGGCGGTGGGGGTGCTGGGCAGGCGGAACAGGGTGCTCGCTGGCAGGCCCAGGAACTCGCGCGCCTTGGCGGTGAGCGAACGGCCGATGATCAGATTGATGCGGCCGCCGGCGCGCACTTCGTCGAACAGCACGTCGCTCTTGAGCTTGAACTCGACCACGGTTTCGCCGTTGCGCACGATCTTGCCGTCGTAGGGCATGACGTCAACCACGTCGCCCATTTCCAGCTTGCTCACGTCCACTTCGATCGGCAGCGAGCCCGAGTCTTCCTGCGTGTTGAAGAAGATGGGAGCGATCTTGCCACCCAGCGTGACGCCACCGAAGCGCTTGTTCGGCACAAAGGGGATGTCCTGGCCGGTGGCCCAGATCACGCTGTTGGTGGCGGACTTGCGCGAGGAACCGGTGCCCACCACGTCGCCCACGTAGGCCACGAGGTTGCCCTTTTTCTTCAGGTCTTCGATGAACTGCATCGGACCGCGCTTGCCGTCTTCTTCGGGCTTGAAGGCCGCGCCTTCGCGCGTGTTCTTCAGCATCGCCAGGTAGTGCAGCGGGATGTCCGGGCGGCTCCAGGCGTCGGGCGCGGGCGAAAGATCGTCGGTGTTGGTTTCGCCCGGCACCTTGAACACGGTCACGGTGATGGACTTGGGCACTTCGGGGCGGCTGGTGAACCACTCGGCGTCGGCCCAGGACTGCACGACCTCCTTGGCCTTGGCGTTGCCGGCCTTGGCCTTTTCGGCCACGTCGTTGAAAAAGTCGAACATCAGCAGCGTCTTCTTCAGGCCTTCGGCGGCCACGCCGGCGACTTCGGCGTCGTCCAGCAGTTCGATCAGCGGGTGCACGTTGTAGCCGCCCACCATGGTGCCGAGCAGCTCGGTGGCCTTGGCCTTGGAAATCAGGCCGACCTTCACGTCGCCGTGGGCCACGGCGGCCAGGAACGAGGCCTTGACCTTGGCGGCATCGTCCACACCGGGTGGCACGCGGTGCGTGAGCAGGTCGAGCAGGAAGGCGTCTTCGCCAGCCGGCGGTGCCTTGATGAGCTCGATCAGGTCAGCGACCTGCTGCGCGGTCAGCGGCAAGGGCGGGATGCCCAGCGCTGCGCGCTCGGCCACGTGTTCTCGGTAGGCTTTCAACATGTTTCAACTCCAGAGGTCAAAGGTTGGGATTCGGGGTTGCGGTTGCAGCCGGTGGTGGTGGCTGCCGCGGCGGGAGGGGTTGGCAAGGGCTCGAACAAGCTCGGTGCCGGGTTGGTTTTCAGGGCTTCGGCCACCTGGCGCTGCTGCTCACCCATGCATTCGTCGGCCAGGCGGCGGCCGAGTTTCTGGCTCATCAACATGGACTTGTTGCCCAGCTGAATCCACACCACGCCCTGAACCGGGTCTTCCAGCCGTATCGCGCCGGTGCGGCTCTCGACCGGGTGCATGCGGTAGCGGTCTTTGTTCAGGTGCAGGTGGAAAAAGCCGTTGGCCTGCGTGTCGGACTCCAGCCGGACCGTGCTGCCCAGATCGCAGGGGAAGGTACCGACATGCACCCGGGCGGCCACATCCAGATCGCGCTCGGTCAGCACCGGGTCGACCGGCGCGGGCATGGCCATGGGTGCGGGCTTGCGCAGAAGCGCTTTCGGCTTCGACTGGGCCATGCCCGGCCCGCTCGACAGCGCCAGAACGGAGACCAGGACGAGTGCGGTCCAAGCGGTGGTGGAGGTTTGCGTCTGTGCCATTGCCAGTGTCCCCTTCATGGTCGATCAGCCAAAACATTCATTGTGGCAAAAAAAGGGGGTCACCTCTTCGGGCATCGGACGCCCGGTCGCGTGCGCGCGCACCAGCACCTGCCAGAAGAATCGGTAGCTCGCGCGGTCGTGCAGACGGCCGCCGTGCTGCACCGGCGCCCAGTCGGCGCGCTGCGCCGCCAACAGGATGGCAGCGGCCTCCCCGATCTCGTCGGCCCGGGGCGCGAAGGCTTCGAGCACCGGTCGTATCTGGTCGGGGTGGATGCTCCACATGCGGGTGTAGCCGAGCTCGCGCGCGGCCGTGCGCGCGGCCTGGCCCAATGCCTGGGTGTCCTTGAACTCGGTGACCACGCAATGCGACGGCACCTTGCCGTGGGCATGGCAGGCGCTGGCGATCTCGAGCTTGGCGCGCAGCACCAACGGGTGGCTGAACTGCCCGGCCATGCTCATGCCCGCGGCCGGAATCGCGCCGCCGTGCGCCGACACGAAGTCCATCAGCCCAAAACTCAGGCTCTGCACGCGCGGGTGAGCCGCGATGTCAAAGGCCCGGTGCACCGCGGCGGGCGACTCGATCAACACGTGCAGCGGCAGCGCGGTCGCGCCGGCGGCGTCCATGGCGGCCACGGCGCGCTGCACATCGGCCACCGACTCGACCTTGGGCACCATCAGGTGCACCAGCTTCGAAGCGGCCTGACCCGCGATGGTGGCCACGTCGGCGTCGAAAGCCGGGTGGTCCACCGGGTGGACGCGAACGGCCACCCGGGCTTCGGGCGCCGCGCCCAGCGCGAGCGCGGTGACCAGCGCCGCGTGATCCGCTTCGCCGCCCACGGGGGCGCCGTCTTCGCAGTCGAGCGTGACGTCAAACACGCAGGTGCCGAACTCCTCGGTCATCTCGGCCTGCAGCTGCAGGCTCTTCTTCATCCGCGCTTCCACCCCGCTGTAGTGGTCGCAGACCGGCAGCGCGAACGCGCCGGCCTGTGCACCCAGAAGAATGTCGCGCGGATGGATCACGCCGTGGTTACCAACGGGTTACAGCAGGTGCTTGACGCCGTCCTGCTCGCCCTGCAGTTCGGCCAGGGTCTTGTTGATGCATTCCTGCGAGAAGGCGTCGATCTCCAGGCCTTCAACCACCTTGTATTCGCCGTTGGCGCAGGTGACGGGGAAGCCGAACATCACGTCCTTGGGAATGCCGTACCAGCCTTGCGACGGGATGCCCATCGTGACCCATTCGCCGTTGGTGCCCAGGGCCCAGTCGCGCATGTGGTCGATGGCGGCATTGGCGGCCGAAGCGGCGGAAGACAGGCCACGCGCTTCAATGATGGCGGCGCCGCGCTTGCCCACGGTGGGCAGGAACACGTCCTTGTTCCAGGCCTGGTCGTTGATCATGTCCTTGACCGAAGCGCCGTCGATGGTGGCGAAGCGGTAGTCGGCGTACATGGTGGGCGAGTGGTTGCCCCACACGGCCAGCTTCTTGATGCTGGACACAGCCTTGCCGGTCTTGGCGGCCAGCTGGCTGGCGGCGCGGTTGTGGTCCAGGCGCAGCATGGCGGTGAAGTTGCCCGGCTTCAGATCGGGGGCTGCCTTCATCGCGATGTAGGCATTGGTGTTGGCCGGGTTGCCGACCACCAGCACCTTGACGTCGCGGCTGGCCACGGCGTTCAGGGCCTTGCCCTGGGCGGTGAAGATGGCGCCGTTGATGCTCAGCAGCTCGGCGCGCTCCATACCGGGGCCGCGCGGACGCGAGCCCACCAGCAGCGCGTAGTCGGTGTCCTTGAAGGCGGTCATCGGGTCGCTGTGGGCTTCCATGCCGGCCAGCAGCGGGAAGGCGCAGTCTTCCAGTTCCATCATCACGCCTTTGAGCGCCTTCTGGGCCTTCTCGTCGGGGATTTCCAGCAGTTGCAGGATCACGGGCTGGTCCTTGCCCAGCATTTCGCCCGAAGCGATGCGGAACAGCAGGGCGTAACCGATTTGACCAGCGGCGCCGGTGACGGCAACACGAACGGGCTTCTTGCTCATGGTGAAAACTCCAGAAAAGGACGGTGGATAGGTGAAAGAAATCGGCGGGGAGAACCCCGGGGCACAAGCCACAGAGACGCGGGCAAACCCGTGAGAGATGGTTCAGACGCAGCCGGTGAGTGTACCCGTGCAAACCCTGTGAAGTCAATTTGTCTTATGTCTTATATAAGATATGATTGGACCAACCGGGCGGCACCGCCGGGTCCCGAGAAACCATGGCCATCAATCCCGCATTCCCGCCCGAACCGTCGCCCGCCGACGGGCCGGACACCGCTGCCCAGGGCTCTGGCGACGCGAGTGGGAGTGGCCTGGCGCCAACCGCCCCGGCGTTCAGCCCGCTCTACCAGCAGATCAAGACACTGATCCTGCGCAGCCTGCAGGCGGGCGAATGGAAGCCGGGCGACATGATCCCCAGCGAGTTCGATCTGGCCGCGCGCTTTCGCGTGAGCCAGGGAACGGTGCGCAAGGCCATTGACGAACTCGCCACCGACAACCTGCTGGTGCGCCGCCAGGGCAAGGGCACTTTCGTCGCCACCCATGCCGAGCAGCACATCCAGTACCGCTTCCTGCGGCTGCTGCCCGACACCGGTGATCTGGCGCAACAGGGTCCGGCCGAGCGCCGCATCATCGAATGCCGCCGCCTGCGGGCCAGCGCCGATGTCGCGCGCCAGCTCGCGCTGCGCACCGGCGACCCCATCCTGCAGGTCAAGCGCGTGCTGGCCTTCGCGGGCAGCCCCGCCATCCTGGAAGACCTGTGGCTGCCCGGCGGCCCGTTCAAAGGCCTGACGGTGGAAACCCTGTCCGACGACAAGGGACCGATGTACGCCCTGTTTGAAACCCAGTTCGGGGTGCGCATGGTGCGGGCGGTGGAGAAGATCAAGGCGGTCGCGGCCGATGCCGACGCGGCCCGGCTGCTCGGCGTGCCCGAAGGCCACCCGCTGCTCAGCGTGGAGCGTCTGGCCTACACGTACAACGACGTGCCCATGGAGTTGCGCCGCGGCCTGTACCGCACCGAGTCGCGCCACTACCGCAACGAACTGAGTTGAAAGCGGGACCCCATGCCGCCATGAAAGTCCGAGCGATCCGTGCCGCGTCAGCGACCCGTATGCTGCGTTGCAATAGAATTTACGGGCCCGTGGTCCGAGTTACCAACGAGTTACATCCCCCTTCCAATCCCCTGTCCGCCCCCCGGAAGAAAGCCCCACCATGACCGAGTTGACCAAGAAGCGGCCCGAGTTCCGCAACATCAACGCCTTCAAGGATCTGACCACCTACCGCCTGCCCCTGGCCGGCTGGGTCTCGATCCTGCACCGCGCCAGCGGTGGCCTGATGTTTGTGCTGCTGCCGCTGATCGTCTGGCTGTTCGACACCTCGGTGTCGTCCGAAATTTCCTTCGATCGTTTCAGCTCGGCCTTCTCGGCCGGCCTGGGCTTTGTGCCGGGCTGGTTCTTCAAGCTGGTGGTGCTGGCCCTCATCTGGGCCTACCTGCACCACCTGATCGCGGGTGTGCGCCACCTGTACATGGACGTGGCCCATGCGGTCAGCAAAGAGTTCGGCAAATCGTCGGCCATCGTCACCCTGGCCCTGAGCATCGGCCTGACGCTGGTGCTCGGCGCCAAACTGTTCGGCCTGTACTGAGCGCCATCGAGAGGAATACAACATGTCTGTCAACTACGGTTCCAAGCGCGTCGTCACCGGCGCCCACTATGGCCTGCGCGACTGGCTCGCCCAGCGCGTCTCCGCCGCCCTCATGGCGCTGTTCACCCTGATCGTGTTGCTGCAGGTGCTGTTCACCAGCGGCCCCATCGGCTACGAGTCCTGGGCCGGCATCTTCGCTGCCCAGTGGATGAAGGCGCTGACCTTCGTCGTGTTCGTGGCCCTGGCCTACCACGCATGGATCGGCATGCGCGACATCTGGATGGACTACGTCAAGCCCGCCGGCATCCGCCTCGTGCTGCACATCGTCACCATCGTCTGGCTCGTGGCCTGCCTGGGCTGGGCTGTTCAAGTTCTCTGGAGTCTCTGAAGCCATGACCGCAACTGCAAATCTCCCCAAGCGCCAATTTGACGTCGTGATCGTCGGCGCTGGCGGCTCCGGCATGCGTGCCTCGCTGCAACTCGCCCGCGCCGGCCTGAAGGTGGCCGTGCTCTCCAAGGTGTTCCCGACCCGCTCGCACACCGTGGCCGCTCAAGGCGGCGTGTCCGCCTCGCTCGGCAACATGAGCGAAGACAACTGGCACTACCACTTCTACGACACCATCAAGGGCTCCGACTGGCTGGGTGACCAGGACGCCATTGAGTTCATGTGCCGTGAAGCACCCAAGGTCGTCTACGAGCTCGAACACTTCGGCATGCCGTTCGACCGCAACCCCGACGGCACGATCTACCAGCGCCCGTTTGGCGGCCACACCGCCAACTACGGCGAGAAGCCGGTGCAGCGCGCCTGCGCCGCGGCCGACCGCACCGGCCACGCCATGCTGCACACGCTGTACCAGCAGAACGTGCAGGCCCGCACCACGTTCTTCGTCGAATGGATGGCGCTGGACCTGATCCGCGACGCCGACGGCGACGTGGTGGGTGTGACCGCGCTGGAAATGGAAACCGGCGAAACCTACATCCTCGAAGCCAAGCAGACCCTGCTGGCCACGGGTGGCGCGGGCCGCATCTTTGCCGCCTCCACCAACGCCTTCATCAACACCGGCGACGGCCTGGGCATGGCGGCGCGCGCTGGCATCCCGCTGCAGGACATGGAGTTCTGGCAGTTCCACCCCACCGGCGTGGCCGGCGCGGGCGTGCTGCTGACCGAAGGCTGCCGCGGTGAAGGCGCGATCCTGCTCAACAGCAACGGCGAGCGCTTCATGGAGCGCTACGCGCCCACGCTGAAGGACCTGGCGCCGCGCGACTTCGTCTCCCGCTGCATGGACCAGGAGATCAAGGAAGGCCGAGGATGCGGTCCCAACAAGGACTACGTGCTGCTCAAGCTCGACCACCTGGGCGCCGAGACCATCCACAAGCGCCTGCCCTCGGTGTACGAGATCGGCGTGAACTTCGCCAACGTGGACATCACGCGCGAGCCGATTCCGGTGGTGCCCACCATCCACTACCAGATGGGCGGCATCCCGACCAACATCAACGGCCAGGTCGTCACGCCCGACGGCAACGGCGCGCAGAAGGTCGTCAATGGCCTGTACGCGGTGGGCGAATGCGCCTGCGTCAGTGTGCACGGCGCCAACCGCCTGGGCACCAACTCGCTGCTCGACCTGCTGGTGTTCGGCCGCGCGGCCGGCAACCACATCGTCGAGACCAACGACAAGAACCAGAACCACAAACCCCTGCCGGCCGACGCCGCCGACAAGACCCTGGCCCGCCTGGCCCGCCTGGACAACTCCACCAGCGGCGAATACGCGCAGGACGTGGCCGGCGACATGCGCGCCATCATGCAGCAGCACGCTGGCGTGTTCCGCACCCAGGCCAGCATGGACGAAGGCGTCACCAAGATCAACGCACTGCGCGAGCGCGTGGCCAACATCACGCTGAAAGACAAGTCCAAGGTGTTCAACACCGCGCGCATCGAAGCGCTGGAGGTCGACAACCTGATGGAAGTCGCCCAGGCCACCATGACCTCGGCCGCCGCGCGCCACGAATGCCGCGGCGCCCATACGGTCAACGACTACGAGCGCCCGGCCGACGACGCCCAGTTCCCGCTGGGCCGCAACGACGCCGAGTGGATGAAGCACACGCTGTGGGACAGCGCCACCAACACCCTGTCGTACAAGCCCGTCAACTTGAAGCCGCTGACCGTGGAATCCGTTCCGCCCAAAGTCAGAACGTTCTGAGTACCCACGTCGCACGGAGAAAAACACCATGGCACTTCGCACATTCAAGATCTACCGCTACGACCCGGAAAAGGACGCCAAGCCTTACATGCAGACCATCGAGGTCGAACTCGACGGCCACGAGCGCATGCTGCTCGACGCCCTGATGAAGCTCAAGGCGGTGGACCCCTCGATTTCCTTCCGCCGCTCCTGCCGCGAAGGCGTCTGCGGTTCGGACGCGATGAACATCAACGGGAAGAACGGTCTGGCCTGCCTGACCAACATGAACACCCTGCCCGGCGTGATCACCTTGAAGCCCCTGCCCGGCCTTCCGGTGGTGCGCGACCTGATCGTGGACATGACGCTGTTCTTCAAGCAGTACAACAGCATCAAGCCCTACCTGATCAACGACACGCCGCCGCCCCAGACCGAGCGCCTGCAAAGCCCGGAAGAGCGCGAAGAGCTCAACGGCCTGTACGAATGCATCCTGTGCGCGAGTTGCTCGACCAGTTGCCCCAGCTTCTGGTGGAACCCGGACAAGTTCGTCGGCCCGGCCGGGCTGCTGCAAGCCTACCGCTTCATCGCCGACAGCCGCGACGAAGCCACCAGCGAGCGCCTGGACAACCTGGAAGACCCGTACCGCCTGTTCCGCTGCCACACCATCATGAACTGCGTGGACGTGTGCCCGAAGAACCTGAACCCGACCAAAGCGATCGGCAAGATCAAGGAAATGATGGTGATGCGCTCGATCTGAGCACGCCATCCGACCCATCATGGAAGCCAGCACCACCGACGCCCTGCTCGATCCACGCGCCTTGAGCAAGCTGCGCTGGCGCTGCCGCCGTGGACTGCTCGAGAACGACCTGTTCATCGACAGTTTTTTTGCCAGACACGCGTCTGGCCTGACCGTCAGCCAGGCTCAAGCCCTGGGGGTTCTAATGGAACTGTCCGACAACGATCTGCTCGATCTGTTGCTTGGCAGAAAACCTCCCCAGGGCGAGCTGGCCCGTGATGACGTCGCGCACGTACTGGGCCTGCTGCGTGCAGCCCGGCAACCCATTTAAGCCCCCTTAAAAGGAACCCGCATGAAACTCGTAGACAACAAAGCCACCCTGTCGTTCTCCAACGGCAGCCCCAGCGTCGACCTGCCGGTGTACGCCGGCAGCATCGGCCCGGACGTGATCGACATCCGCAAGCTGTACGCGCAGACCGGTATGTTCACCTACGACCCCGGCTTCCTGTCCACCGCCTCCTGCCAGTCGGCCATCACCTACATCGATGGCGACAAGGGTGAGTTGCTGTACCGCGGCTACCCCATCGAGCAGCTCGCCACCAACTGCGACTACCTCGACACCTGTTACCTGCTTCTCAATGGCGAGCTGCCCGATGAGAAAGAGCGCGGCGACTTCCACAAGCTCGTGATCAACCACACCATGGTCAACGAGCAGATGCAGTTCTTCCTGCGTGGCTTCCGTCGTGACGCCCACCCCATGGCCGTGCTGACCGGTCTGGTGGGCGCGCTGTCGGCCTTCTATCACGACAGCACCGACATCAACAATCCGGAGCACCGCAAGGTCGCGGCCATCCGCCTGATCGCCAAGATGCCCACACTGGTCGCCATGGCCTACAAGTACGGCATCGGCCAGCCCTACATGTATCCGCGCAACGACCTGAGCTATTCGGGCAACTTCCTGCGCATGATGTTCGGCACCCCTTGCGAAGAGTACAAAGTCAACCCCGTGCTGGAGAAGGCGCTCGATCGCATCTTCATCCTGCACGCCGACCACGAGCAGAACGCCTCCACCTCCACCGTGCGCCTGTGCGGTTCGTCGGGCACCAACCCGTTCGCCGCCATCGCGGCCGGCGTGGCCTGCCTCTGGGGTCCGGCCCACGGCGGCGCCAACGAGGCCTGCCTGAACATGCTGGAAGACATCCAGCGCCAGGGCGGCGTGTCCAAGGTCGGCGAGTTCATGGAGAAGGTCAAGGACAAGAACTCCGGCGTCAAACTCATGGGCTTCGGCCACCGGGTCTACAAGAACTACGACCCGCGCGCCAAGCTGATGCAGGAAACCTGCAACGAAGTCCTGCAGGAACTTGGCCTGGAAAACGATCCGCTGTTCAAGCTCGCCAAGGAACTGGAAAAGATCGCCCTGGAAGACGAGTACTTCGTGTCGCGCAAGCTGTACCCGAACGTGGACTTCTACTCCGGCATCGTGCAGCGCGCCATCGGCATTCCGGTCAACCTGTTCACCGGCATCTTCGCGCTGGCCCGCACGGTCGGCTGGATCGCTCAGCTGAACGAAATGATCAGCGATCCCGAGTACAAGATCGGCCGCCCGCGCCAGTTGTTCACCGGTGCCGACCGCCGCGACGTCAAGCCCCTGGCATCGAGGTAAAAGGATCACCCCCCGCGCCGCCTGCGGCGTCACCCCTCAAGGGGGCGGCACTGGCGGCCCGGCGGAGCCGGTTCCGCGGTGCCCTGCGTGGACTGCCCCCTCAAAAGACCCGAGCCGGCTTCCCCACGCCCACAAAACCCGCCCTCGGCGGGTTTTGTTTTGGCGGGGACACCCATCGTCAAATGCGACGACAAAATACCACCCAAGGTGAGAAAATAAACGACTCATCGTCATTCACGACGAGTCACCCATGAACACCCCGGACCGCAGCTTCACCCGCCGCCTCGACCTCACCTCGCTCCAGCTCTTTGTGGCGGTGTGTGAGCGCGGCAGCATCGGCAAGGCGGCCGAGCAGGAATTCATAGCCCCCTCGGCCGTGAGCAAGCGCCTCTCCGATCTTGAAAGCGCCGTGGGCACCACGCTGCTCTACCGCCATGCCCGAGGTGCCAGCCCCACGCCCGCCGGCCAGAGCCTGCTCCACCATGCGCGCTCGGTGCTGTTCAGTCTGGACAAGATGCAGGGCGAGTTGTCCGAATACGCCGACGGTGTGCGTGGCCACGTGCGGGTGCATGCCAACATCTCGGCCATCGTTCAATTCCTGCCCGAGGACCTGGGCAGCTTCATCCGCCTGCACGATCAGGTCAAGATCGATCTGGAAGAGCACCTGTCCACCGAGGTGGTGCGGGCCGTGCAGGAAGGTGCGGCCGATCTGGGCATCTGCCACACGGGGGTGAGCGGCCCCCCGCCCGACCTGCAGACCCGCCCCTACCGGCAAGACCAGCTGGTGCTGATCGTTCCGCGTGACCACCCCTTGGCGGACCGCGAACAGCTGGCTTTTGCCGACAGCCTCGACTGGGACCACGTGGGGCTGCACGCCAACAGCTCCATCTATCTCGCCATGCACCAGGCCGCCACCAGCGCCGGCCGCGGCATCCGGCTGCGCATCCGCGTGACCGGGCTGGACGCCATGTGCCGCATGATCCACAACGGCCTGGGCGTCGGCCTGATGCCCAGGCGAGCCTTCGAGCTGATGCACGGCGTGGGCGAGCTCACCTGTGTGGCGCTCACCGATGACTGGGCCACCCGGCAGATCGACCTGGTGGCCCGCGATTTTTCGACCCTGCCGGTCACGGCCCGGCTGCTGGTCGCGCACCTGGGCGAGCAGTCCGGACAACACACCGTTACAGACCCCGAAGCATAAAATTCCAACAGCAAAGGAACCCCACCCCATGGCACGCACGCTCTACGACAAGATCTGGGACGAACACGTCGTCCATACCGAGGAGGATGGCACCTCCGTCCTCTACATCGACCGCCACCTCGTGCACGAAGTGACCAGCCCACAGGCGTTTGAAGGGCTGCGTCAGGCGGGCCGCAAGGTCTGGCGTGTGAGCTCGATCGTGGCCACCGCCGACCACAACACCCCCACCACCGGCTGGGAACAGGGTTACGACGGCATCACCGACCCGATCAGCAAGGAACAGATCACCACGCTGAACGACAACATCGCCGAATTCGGCGCGGCGGCCTTCTTCCCCTTCATGTCCCAGCGCCAGGGCATCGTGCACGTGATCGGTCCGGAAAACGGCGCCACCCTGCCCGGCATGACGGTGGTCTGTGGCGACAGCCACACCAGCACCCACGGCGCGTTTGGCGCACTCGCGCACGGCATCGGCACCAGCGAGGTCGAGCACGTCATGGCCACGCAGACCCTGCTGGCCAAGAAGGCCAAGAACATGCTGGTGCGCGTGGACGGGCAGTGCCCCAAGGGCGTGACCGCCAAGGACATCGTGCTGGCCATCATCGGCAAGATCGGCACCGCGGGCGGCACCGGCTACACCATCGAGTTCGGTGGCAGCGCGATCCGCGCGCTGTCCATGGAAGGCCGCATGACGGTCTGCAACATGGCCATCGAAGGCGGCGCGCGCGCCGGCCTGGTGGCGGTGGATGAAAAAACCATCGAATACGTCAAGGGTCGTCCGCTCTCCCCCACCGGCGTGGAATGGGAGCAGGCCGTGGCCTACTGGAAGACCCTGCACTCGGATGCCGACGCGGTGTTCGACACCGTGGTGACGCTGGACGCCAGCACCATCGTGCCGCAGGTCACCTGGGGCACTTCGCCCGAGATGGTGCTGGGCGTGGACGCCCGCGTGCCCGACCCCGAGAAGGAAAAGGACCCGAACAAGCGCGGCGCCATTGAGCGTGCGCTCACCTACATGGCGCTGGAGCCGGGCAAGGCCCTGAACGACATCTTCGTGGACAAGGTGTTCATCGGCTCCTGCACCAACAGCCGCATCGAAGACATGCGAGAAGCCGCTGCGGTGGTGAAGAAGCTGGGCCAGAAGGTGGCCAGAAACATCAAGCTGGCGATGGTCGTTCCCGGCTCGGGCCTGGTCAAGGAACAGGCCGAGCGCGAAGGCCTGCACGAGATCTTCAAGGCCGCTGGCTTCGAGTGGCGCGAACCGGGCTGCTCGATGTGTCTGGCCATGAACGCCGACCGCCTGGAACCCGGCGAACGCTGCGCGTCCACCAGCAACCGCAACTTCGAAGGCCGCCAGGGCGCCGGGGGCCGCACCCACCTGGTGTCCCCCGCCATGGCCGCCGCCGCCGCGATCCACGGCCATTTCATTGACGTGCGCACCATCGCCTGACCTGCCGTCCCGAACCCTCTTCAAGGAGTCCCATCATGTCCTCTATCAAACCCCTGTTCATCCTGCTGGCCGCCGCAGCCCTGATGCCTCTGGCCGCCTGCAACACCGTGCAAGGCGTCAAACAGGACGCGTCCGTGGTCAAAGACAAGGCCATCGAAGTCAAGGACGCGGTCGTGGACAAGGCCATCGAAGTCAAGGACAAGACCGTCGAAGGCGGCAAGGCCGTCGGCCAGTCGGTCGGTTCCGGGCTGGAGAAGGCTGGCGACGCCGTCAAGGACGCGGCCCACTGAGGCCAGCTCCGCCATACCCCTCACACCATCATGCAGAAATTCACCATTCACCAGGGCCTCGTGGCCCCCATGGACCGTGAGAACGTCGACACCGACGCCATCATCCCCAAGCAGTTCCTCAAGTCAATTCGCAAGACCGGCTTTGGCCCCAACCTGTTCGACGAGTGGCGCTACCTGGACAAGGGCGAGCCCGGCCAGGACCCCGCCACGCGCAAACCCAACCCGGACTTCGTTCTCAACCAGGCGCGCTACGCGGGCGCCTCGGTGCTGCTGACACGCAAGAATTTCGGCTGCGGCTCCAGCCGTGAACACGCGCCCTGGGCCATCGACCAGTACGGCTTTCGCGCCATCATCGCGCCCAGCTACGCCGACATCTTCTTCAACAACTGCTTCAAGAACGGTCTGCTGCCCATCGTGCTGCCCGAGGCCACGGTGGCCCAGCTGTTCGACGAGGTATACGCCTTCCCGGGCTACCCGCTGACGATCGACCTGGAACGCCAGGTGATCGTGAAACCGCAAGGTGAAGAAATCCCATTCGAGGTGCAGGCTTTCCGCAAGTACTGCCTGCTCAATGGCCTCGATGACATCGGCCTGACCCTGCGCCACAAGGACAAGATCGAGGCGTTTGAGAAAGAGCGTCTGGCCACCAAACCGTGGCTCGCGCACACGATGTAAGCGACCACCTCCGCGCCGCCTGCGGCGTCACCCCCTCAAGGGGGCGTTGCCAGTGGCCCGGCAGAGCCGGTTCCACGGCAACCTGACCACAGACACTTCGCGCCGAAACCTTATCCTTTAACTTCTCCCAAATCATGAAAATCGCAGTTCTCCCGGGTGACGGCATCGGCACCGAAATCGTGGCCGAGGCGGTCAAGGTCCTCAACGCCCTCGACCTCAGCTTCGAAATGGAATCCGCCCTGGTGGGCGGCGCCGCCTACGAGGCGCACGGCCACCCGTTGCCCGAGTCCACGCTGAATCTGGCCAAGTCGGCCGACGCCGTGCTGTTCGGCGCCGTCGGTGACTGGAAATACGACAAGCTGGACCGTCCGCTGCGCCCCGAGCAGGCCATCCTGGGCCTGCGCAAGAACCTGGGCCTGTTCGCCAACTTCCGCCCGGCCATCTGCTACGAACAGCTGGTGGGGGCATCCAGCCTCAAACCCGAGCTAATCGCGGGTCTGGACATTCTCATCATCCGCGAGCTCACCGGCGACATCTACTTCGGCCAGCCGCGCGGCCGCCGCGTGGCCACCGACGGCCACTTCCCCGGCGCCGAAGAAGCGTTCGACACCATGCGCTACAGCAAGCCCGAGATCGAGCGCATCGCCCACGTCGCCTTCCAGGCCGCGCGCAAGCGCAACAATAAGGTCACCAGCGTGGACAAGGCCAACGTGCTGGAAACCTTCCAGTTCTGGAAAGACGTGGTCACCGAAGTGCACGCCCAGTACCCCGACGTGGAACTGCAGCACATGTACGTGGACAACGCCGCGATGCAGCTGGTCAAGGCGCCCAAGGCGTTTGACGTGGTCGTCACCGGCAACATGTTCGGCGACATCCTGTCCGACGAGGCGTCCATGCTGACGGGCTCCATCGGCATGCTGCCCTCGGCCTCGCTGAACGCGAAGAACCAGGGCCTGTACGAACCCAGCCACGGCAGCGCACCCGACATCGCTGGCAAGGGTGTGGCCAACCCGCTGGCCACCATCCTGAGCGCGGCCATGATGCTGCGCTTCAGCCTGAACCAGGAAGCCGCCGCGCAACGCATTGAGGCCGCCGTGCAGAAGGTGCTGGCGCAGGGGCTGCGCACGCCCGACATCTGGAGCGAGGGCACGACCAAGGTGGGCACTTCGCAGATGGGCGACGCGGTGGTCAAGGCCCTGGCCTGAGCGGCGCGGCGTCGGCACAAAAAAAAGCAGCCCGCGGGCTGATTTTTTTGTGCCGACGGCCTGGATCCGGATCAGAAGAAATCCGCCCCGGCCGTGGTGATCAGCAAGGTGCCTTCGGGGTCGACCTGAGGCAAAGAGGTGTTCACCGCGACCGGCCGGAACGTGAAGGCGATCGACAGGCCAAACGCGAGCTCGTGGGGCGTGGGCAAGGTGAAGGTGTTTTGCGCATCGATGGAGCGGGAGTGGTCCCCGCTGCGGCGCGCGGACATGTTGCTGCCCGGAACGATATCCCAGCCATGGACCTTGTTGGGTCCGTCAAAGACATGCAGGTTGTCGATCGCGGCGTGCTGCCCGGTCTTGAACAGCAGAAACAGCGTCTGCACTTTCAGCCGGCTGTCGTTGAGGATGACGGGTGTCGGAATCGGTAGGTGGCACCAGGTGCCTACGGGTGACTCGCCCGGGCCAAAAATAAATTGAAGCTCGGTGCCCCAGGCCCAATGCCGCTTGAGGATGCCCTGGGGCAATTCTTCCACCAGTGCATTGCCGTGCACCCACGACGCGTACTTGAGCATGTTCAATGCCTCCTGAAAAATGACCACCATTGCAAAGCTGCGCCCCATTCTCCACCGGGCTCGGGCCTTGCAACAAGCCCGCGGTGAAGCCTTGATCCGAGCAGCAAGCGGCCGTAAGCAGCGCCCAAGCTCGCATCCGCTACAATCTCGCCCATGTTTGCCCACCGCCCGTTCAAGCTGAACAACGCCTCCGCCGCCATGGCCGGGGTCGCAGTGCGCGCAAACACCACCAAAACCACGACCATTAAGGGCTGAACAGCTCTGGTTCGTCGTGCGCCCTCCCCGGCCAGACGAGCCGGGGCAAACAGTCTGGTCTGGACCTGTTTCTTTAATCTGAAAGGGCGTTTGAAATGAGCAAGTTGGTTGGTTTGGTCGGCTGGCGCGGCATGGTCGGCTCGGTGTTGATGGATCGCATGGTCGAGGAAAAAGACTTCGACCTGATCGAGCCCCTGTTCTTCTCCACCTCCAACGCTGGCGGCAAGGCCCCGGCCATGGCGAAGAACGAGACCACCTTGCAGGATGCGCACGACATCGCCGCCCTCAAGCGCTGCGACATCGTCATCACCGCCCAGGGTGGCGACTACACCAGCGAAGTGTTCCCCAAACTGCGTGCCGCGGGCTGGAACGGCCACTGGATCGACGCCGCCTCCACGCTGCGCATGGAAAAAGACGCCGTCATCATCCTGGACCCGGTGAACATGCCGGTGATCAAGGACGCGCTGGCCAATGGCGGCAAGAACTGGATCGGCGGCAACTGCACCGTGAGCTGCATGCTCATGGGCGTGGGCGCGCTGTACAAGGCCGGACTGGTGGAGTGGATGAGCACCCAGACCTACCAGGCGGCGTCGGGCGGCGGCGCCCAGCACATGCGCGAACTGCTGACGCAGTACGGCACGCTCAACGCCGAAGTGAAGTCCCTGCTGGACGACCCCAAGAGCGCCATCCTGGAAATCGACCGCAAGGTGATCGCCAAGCAACGTGCGCTGAGCGGCGCCGAAACGGCCAACTTCGGTGTGCCGCTGGGCGGCTCGCTGATCCCCTGGATCGACAAGGACCTGGGCAACGGCATGTCCAAGGAAGAGTGGAAGGGCATGGCCGAGACCAACAAGATCCTGGGGCTGGGTGAAGGCTTCGGCTCCGCCGCCATTCCCGTGGACGGCTTCTGCGTGCGCGTGGGCGCCATGCGCTGCCACAGCCAGGCATTGACCTTCAAACTGCGCAAGGACGTCCCAGTCGCTGATCTGGAAGCCATGATTGCCGCCGACAACGACTGGGTCAAAGTCGTGCCCAACAACCGTGAAGCGACCGTCAGGGATCTGACGCCAGTGGCCGTGACGGGCACCATGACCATCCCCGTCGGCCGCATCCGCAAGCTGGCCATGGGACCGGAATACGTGGGCGCGTTCACCATTGGTGACCAGTTGCTGTGGGGCGCAGCCGAACCGCTGCGCCGTATGCTGCGCATCCTGTTGAGTGCATGAAACTGTGACAAGAGACAACCCCGACGGGACCGCGGATCGGCGCAATCCCGTTGTGTGGTTGCAACGCGTGTACGATCTCACGGTTCGTCGAACGGTGCCTCAGAAACTCAAGCGAATTCTCAGCTTGTCACCGTAATGCGTTGATGTTATGGTCAATTCTCGGTTTTTTACGTCGAGGTTCATGTGCCTATTCACACCCGCCACACTCCCCTACAACCCACGCCCGCCCACCCCCGACACACCAGCGAGCGCGGCCTTGCGCGGTTACATGCGGTTGCAGCGGCGGCGGTGTTGTGCATCGGCCTGACGCAACATGGCGACGCCCAGGCCTTGGCTCTGGGTCGCATCGTGGTGCAGTCGGCCCTCGGGGAACCTCTGCGGGCCGAAATCGACGTCCCTGAAATCTCCGCCGAAGAGGCGTCCAGCCTGCGTGTCGGCCTGGCCCCGGGCGATGCTTTTCGTGCCGCGGGCATGGAGTTCAATCCCGCCTTGAGCGATCTGCGGGTCAGCCTGGAACGGCGGCCAGACGGTCGCGCCTTCTTGCGGCTGTCCAGCGGCCGGCCGGTGAACGAACCGTTCATGGACATGATTCTGGAGGCCAACTGGGCTTCCGGTCGCGTCGTTCGCGACTACACCCTGCTGTTTGACCCGCCCAACCTGCGCCCGGCTGCTGCGGCGCCGCTCGCTCCGGGCGTTTCTGCCCAACCGCGGCCATCGCCGGTGCCTCCCCCATCCGCACGGCCCGTGGTGCCGCCCGCAGCCGTCGGCGCTTCACCGGCGGTGCAGCCCCCGGCCGCCCCGACCCCACCCGTTCAGGCCGCGCGCCCGGCGCCTGCGGCCGCCACCCCAAGCCCGGAACCGGGTTCGACACCGGCACCTGAAGCCAGTGGCGAAGCTCAGGTTCGCGTCCAGGCGGGCGACACGGCCGGGCGGCTGGCCGCCGACCATCGCCCAGCCAATGTGTCGCTGGATCAGATGCTGGTGGCCATGCTGCGCGCCAACCCCAAGGCCTTCATCGGGAACAACATCAACCGGATCAAGGCCGGCGCCGTGCTGGACATGCCCGCCGAAACGGCCGCCAGTGCAGTGCCTGCCAACGAAGCGCGCCAGATCATCGCGGCTCAAAGTCGCGACTTCAACGAGTTCCGCCGTCGCCTGGCGGGTGCCGCGCCCGAGGCCGATGTGGGCACCGCGGATCGACAGGACACCGGTCGCGTACAGGCCGAGGTGGAAGACAAGAAGCCCGTTGCACCGGCCCAGGACAAGTTGACCCTGTCCAAAGGTGCCACGCCTGCGCAAACCGCCAAAGAAGATGCGATCGCGCAGGATCGTCAAGCCAAGGAGGCCTCGACCCGCGTGGCCGAGCTCTCCCGCAACATCGAAGAGTTGGGGAAACTGAACCCCGCTGCACCCACTGTCCCAGCGACACCTGCCGCTGCGGCCAGCCCGCCCGCAGCGCCCGCCCAGGCGACGCCGGATGCCGCCGCCATCAAGGCCCCCAGCCCCGTGGCGGCCGAACCTTCGCCGCCGCCGGCGCCTGAAGCCACGACCGAACCGGCTCCTCCGGCCCCGGCGCCTGCACCCGCGCCCGCCGTGAGCAAGCCGCCTCCTCCGCCCGCTCCCGCGGTTGAAGAACCCTCGTTCGTCGATCAGTTGCTTGACAACCCCTTCGTTCTGCCGGGTGCTGGTGCGCTGCTGGCCCTGCTGGCCGGTCTGGGCTTCTACCGCATTCGGCAACGCAAAAAAAGTGTTGGCGTCGACAGCTCGTTTCTAGAAAGCCGCCTTCAGCCCGACTCGTTCTTCGGCTCCAGCGGCGGCCAGCGCATTGACACCGCCGAAGCCACGGCGTCGGGTTCATCCATGGTGTATTCGCCCAGCCAGCTCGATGCGGCCGGGGACGTGGATCCGGTCGCGGAAGCCGATGTCTATCTGGCCTATGGCCGCGACCTGCAGGCCGAGGAAATCCTCAAAGAAGCCATGCGCAGCGCGCCCACCCGCGTGGCGATCCACAACAAGTTGCTCGAGATCTACGCCAAACGGCGCGACGCCAAGGCTTTTGAAGTGGTCGCCACGGAAGCCTATGGCCTCACCCAGGGCCTGGGTTCCGAATGGGAGCATGCCTGCGAACTGGGCAAGGAACTGGACCCCAACAACCCGCTGTACCAACCCGGCGGAAGCCCGGCGGTGAAGGGTGGTGGCTCTGCTGGTGGTGCGTCCAACAACACCATTCCTTTCGCCAGCAGCACGCTGACACAACAAGACGGCCCCGGAGCCGACTTGAATGCCGACCTCGATCTGGACCTCGATCTCGATCTGGACGCTTCTCAAGGCGTCCCTTCGGCGCTGGCCATGCTGCAAGCCGAATCACCGGCACCCCGGGCCGGCGCTGCCATGTCCGCCCTGGACGATCTCAACGAAACCGATGCACTCACCCGATCGGTGGAAGAAAAGGCCGGTCCCTCGTCCATGTCCATGGACTTTGACCTGGACTTTCCATCGGAACCTGCCGCGCTCACCCGTGCGCCAGCACCCTCTGCCAACAACAGTGCGCTGATGCCGTCGAAGAACGAGGTATCCGCCTTCGGCGACAACGAAATCCTGCCCGATTTCGCTTCGGACAAGCCCGTTGCACCGGCACCGAGCACCGTGGGCGCGACCGCCTCGGCGGTGCCCGAGATGCTGTCGTTCGATCTCAACGAAATCACCCTCGATCTGGACGATTCGCCCAACACGGCGCCTTCCGAACTGGGCGCCCTGACCGAAGAAAGCCCCCTGGTGACCAAACTCTCGCTGGCCGAAGAGTTTCGTGCCATCGGTGATCTGGAGGGGGCCCGGTCGTTGGCCGAAGAAGTGCTGGCCGAAGCATCGGGGACCCTCAAGAACAAGGCCAGCACCTTCCTCGCCGATCTCACCTGACGCGCGCAGCCCTCCATCGATTGACAACCGGTTTGCCCAGCGTTCATCCGCCGTCGGACCCACCGTCTGGAACGGTGCCTGGTACTGCGCGGATCGCGTTGGGCGTCAGTTACCACGGAGAGGCCTACGATGGCTGGCAGAGCCAGCCCAGCGGTCGCACCGTGCAGGACCGTCTGGAGCTGGCGCTGACCCAGTTCACCGCCCTGGACGGCATCTCCACTTTGTGCGCCGGCCGCACCGACGCCGGTGTGCACGGCCTGATGCAAGTGGTGCATTTCGACTGTGCGCTGGATCGGCCGGAAACCGCATGGGTCCGCGGAACCAACCGTTTTCTGCCACCCGACATTGCGGTGCAGTGGGCGCGGCAGGTACCACACAGCTTCCATGCCCGCGCGAGTGCGCGCTCGCGCCGGTACGCGTATGTGCTGCTGGAGTCTCCGGTGCGCCCCAGCGTGGATGCCGGCCGGGTGGGGTGGGTGTTCCGCCCCCTGCAACTCGAGGCGATGCAACAGGCCGCCCAGGCATTGCTCGGTGAGCACGACTTCACCTCGTTTCGGGCCTCGGCCTGCCAGGCCCACAGCCCCGTCAAGCAGATGCTGCGCGTGGACATCAGCCGGCGTGGTGCCTATTGGCGCTTCGAATTCGAGGCCTCGGCCTTCCTGCACCACATGATTCGCAACATCATGGGTTGCCTGATCATGATCGGCAGCGGCCGACGCCCCCCGGGCTGGATGGCCGAGGTGCTGGCGGCGAAGAGCCGGGAGGCCGCAGCGCCCACTTTTTCCCCTGATGGCCTGTATTTCCTCGGGCCGGTGTACGATGAATCGCTGAACCTGCCGACCCGCACACCCGCTTTCGACTGGCTGCCCTAGCGAGGGCGAAAGCCACGCGCCATGCCCCTGCACCGCACCCGCATCAAAATCTGTGGATTGACCCGCGAGGCCGACGTGGACGCCGCCGTGCGGGCCGGTGCCGATGCAATCGGGTTCGTGCTGTACCCCCAGAGTCCGCGATTCGTCCCGCCCGAGCGTGCGGCTGAACTCGCAAGCCACCTGCCCCCCTTCGTCACCCCGGTGCTGCTGTTCGTCAACGCCAGCCCCGAATACATCGCTCAGGGACTTTCGGCCGTGCCCAACGCCCTGCTGCAGTTCCATGGCGACGAGACACCCGCCGACTGTGGCGCCGCCGCCAGGCCTTTTCTGCGCGCGGCGCGCATTCCCGCCGGTCCTGACGGCGCGGGCTTTGATCTTCTAAAATACACGCAGGACTTCGCCGCCGCCCAGGCCATCCTGCTCGACGCCCACGTCGAGGGTTTTGGCGGCGGAGGTCTTTCCTTCGACTGGACAGCATTCAATTGGTCACATCCGCTTCTAAACGCCAGCTCTCGCCTCGTTTTGTCTGGTGGACTCACGCCTGCAAACGTGACCGATGGCATTCGCCGCGTACGGCCTTGGGCCGTTGACGTGAGCTCCGGGGTCGAAGTCGCCAAAGGCATCAAAGACCCCGACAAGATGCTCGCCTTCGTGGCCGCCGTGCGCGCGGCCGACCTGCTGTCATCCCGCCCCAGCTGAGCCCCACCCGACGGGGCTGCTCGGGCCATCGAACCGAGAACACCCCATGGACACCTACCAGCAACCCGACGCCCGCGGCCACTTCGGCATCTACGGCGGCAGTTTCGTGAGCGAAACCCTCACGCACGCCATCAACGAACTGAAGGCCGCCTACGCGCAGTACCAACACGACCCCGAGTTCCTCGCCGAATTCAGGAGCGAGCTCGCCCACTTCGTGGGCCGTCCTTCCCCGGTCTACCACGCCGCGCGCATGAGCCGTGAGCAGGGCGGCGCCCAGATCTTCCTGAAGCGCGAAGACCTCAACCACACCGGCGCGCACAAGATCAACAACGTCATCGGTCAGGCCATGCTTGCCAGGCGCATGGGCAAGCCGCGCATCATCGCCGAGACCGGCGCCGGACAACACGGCGTGGCCACGGCCACCATCTGCGCGCGCTACGGCCTAGAGTGCGTGGTCTACATGGGCAGCGAAGACGTGAAGCGCCAGAGCCCCAACGTCTACCGCATGAAGCTGCTGGGCGCCACTGTGGTGCCGGTGGAGAGTGGCAGCAAAACGCTCAAGGACGCGCTCAACGAGGCCATGCGCGACTGGGTCGCCAACGTGGACAACACCTTCTACATCATCGGCACCGTGGCCGGACCACACCCCTACCCCATGATGGTGCGCGACTTCCAGAGTGTGATCGGTGAGGAGTGCCTGGTGCAGATGCCCGAGATGCTCAAAGCCGCGGGCTGCACCAGCGAACAACCCGACGCGGTGGTGGCCTGTGTGGGCGGTGGCAGCAACGCCATGGGCATCTTCTACCCCTACATCAATCACGAGCAAACGCGCCTGATCGGCGTGGAGGCCGCCGGCGAAGGCCTGGAGAGTGGCAAGCACTCGGCCTCGCTGCAGAAAGGCAGCCCCGGCGTGCTGCACGGCAACCGCACCTATGTATTGCAGGACGACAACGGCCAGGTCACCGAGACCCACAGCGTGAGCGCCGGGCTGGACTATCCCGGCGTCGGTCCGGAGCATGCGTTCCTGAAAGACATCGGCCGCGCCGAATACGTCGGCATCACCGACGCCGAGGCACTGGAGGCCTTTCACTACCTCTGCCGCACCGAGGGCATCATTCCGGCGCTGGAGTCGAGCCACGCCGTGGCCCATGCCATGAAGCTCGCCAGGACCATGCGCCCGGACCAGTCCATCCTGGTCAACCTCTCAGGGCGTGGCGACAAAGACATCGGCACCGTGGCCGATCTGTCCAGTGCCGACTTCTATTGCCGCCCCAGCTGCCGGGGCCAGTCCGTCAAAGGCGGTGCTGAAACCGCCGTCGTGAAGGTGTCCAAATGAGCCGCATCGAAAAAACCTTCGCCGATCTCAAGGCCCAAGGCCGCAAAGCCTTGATCCCCTTCGTCACCGCCGGTTTCCCCTATGCCGACATCACGCCCGATCTGATGCACGGCATGGTCGAGGCCGGCGCCGACGTCATCGAACTCGGCGTGCCGTTTTCCGACCCTTCCGCCGACGGCCCGGTGATCCAGCGGGCTGGCGACCGTGCGCTGGCGCTGGGCATTGGCCTGACCCAGGTCATCGCAATGGTGAAAACCTTCCGCGAGCGCAACACCGCCACCCCGGTGGTGCTGATGGGATACGCCAACCCGATTGAACGCTACGACCAGAAACACGGTGCCGGCAGCTTCGTGCGCGACGCCGGGTCGGCTGGGGTGGACGGCGTGCTGGTGGTCGACTACCCGCCCGAGGAGTGCGAGGACTTTGCCGCCGCGCTGCGCGCCGCCGACATGGACCTGATCTTCCTGCTGGCTCCGACCTCCACCGACGAGCGCATGGCGCAGGTGGCGCGTGTGGCCAGCGGGTATGTGTACTACGTCTCGCTCAAGGGCGTGACCGGCGCCGGCACGCTGGACGTGGGGCAGGTCGAAGCCATGCTGCCGCGCATCCGGGCGCACGTCAGCATCCCGGTGGGGGTCGGTTTTGGCATCCGCGATGCCGAAACCGCCAAGGCCATCGGAAAGAGCGCCGACGCGGTGGTGATCGGCAGCAAGATCATCCAGTTGATCGAGGACGAACCACACGAAAAAGTGGTGGCGGTGGCGGCCCATTTCCTGCGCACCATACGAAAAGCGCTGGACGCATAATCCGCTGACCTTGCCGGGCCCGAGCGGCCCGGCCCCCTGCGTAGGAGAACCCGATGTCCTGGCTCGAAAAACTGCTGCCCCCCAAGATCACCCACACCGACCCGACCGAGCGCCGCAGCGTGCCCGAAGGCTTGTGGATCAAGTGCCCGAGCTGCGAAGCCGTGCTCTACAAAAACGATCTGGAGAAAAACCAGAACGTCTGCCCGCATTGCAGCCACCACCACCGCATCGGGGCCCGGGCACGGCTCAATGCCTTCCTGGACGCCGAAGGCCGTTACGAGATCGGGCAGGAGGTGCTGCCGGTCGATGCGCTGAAATTCAAGGACAGCCGCAAGTACCCCGAACGCCTGAAAGAGGCGCTCGAATCCACCGGCGAAACCGATGCGCTGATCGTGGTGGGCGGTGCGGTGCAGGGTGTCAGCCTGGTGGTGGCCTGTTTTGAGTTCGATTTCATGGGCGGTTCCATGGGCTCCGTGGTGGGCGAGCGCTTTGTGCGTGGCGTGGAAGAAGCCATCGCGCAGAAGGTGCCCTTCGTCTGCTTCACCGCGACCGGTGGCGCGCGCATGCAGGAGGGCCTGCTCTCGCTCATGCAGATGGCCAAAACCAACGCCTCGCTCACCCGCCTGGCGAAAAAGGGGCTGCCCTACATCAGCGTGCTCACCGACCCCACCATGGGGGGCGTGTCCGCCGGCTTCGCCTTCCTGGGCGACGTGGTGATCGCAGAACCCAAGGCCCTGATCGGCTTTGCCGGCCCGCGGGTGATTGAAAACACCGTGCGCGTGAAGTTGCCCGAAGGCTTCCAGCGCGCCGAATTCCTGCAGACCAAGGGCGCCGTGGACTTCATCTGCGACCGCCGGGAATTGCGCACCACCGTCGCCAACACGCTGGCCATGCTGCAGCGTCAGAGCGCGGACGCGGTGGTCAGCGATTGAATGCCGAACCCGCAGCGCTCACCCTCTCGCTGCTGCCCCTGTTTCCCCTGCAGACCGTCCTGTTTCCGGGCGGTTGGATGCCACTGCGCATTTTCGAGGTGCGCTATCTCGACATGATCAGCCGCTGTCACAAGGCGGGGGCACCGTTTGGTGTGGTGTGTCTGTCCGAAGGTGACGAGGTGCGCCGCATCGACCCGAATGCGGCACCCGGTGGCGCGGCGTTCGCCCGGGAAGTGTTTTACCCGGTGGGCACGCTGGCCCAGATCGAACAGCTGGAGCGGCCCCAGCCCGGCCTGCTGATGATCCACTGCCGCGGCCTGCAACGCTTCCATGTGACCCACAGCCACCAATTGCCGCATGGCCTGTGGGTGGCCGACGTGCGGCTCGACCCGGCCGAACCGGTGATTCCGGTGCCGGAACACCTGGTGCCCACGCGCGACGCCTTGCAGCGTTTGCTGCACAACCTGCAGGAGCGCGACCCCCAGGGCATGAACGAAGTGCCCCTGCAGCCGCCCTACCATTGGAACGACTGCGGCTGGGTGGCCAACCGCTGGGCCGAACTGCTGCCGGCACCGGCCGAACTCAAGCACCGCCTGATGTCGCTGGACAACCCGCTGCTGCGCCTGGAACTGATCTCCGACCTGCTGGACAAGATCGGCGTTGAGCGGTGAACCCCCACGCTCCGCCGCTGCGCGGGTCGCTGCCCCCCAGGGGGGCTGATCCGGCTGGGGGCGGTCCGGCGCCGGATTGCTGAGCCCCCACGCTCCGACTTACGGCAACAACGAAAGCGCCTGCATGTAGCGCTCGCTCACCATCAAGGCGTCCCACTCCAGTGCGGCCGCACGGGGCAGCAAGGCCAGGCGCCGCTCCTCGCTCGCTGGGTTGGGTTGCCAGCGGCCTTCGATCACGGCCCGGGACAAGGCGTCGATGGCGGCGTCGATCGGCGCACCGGCCTCCACCACGCTCTGGTTGCACAACACCACCATATCGCCACCCGCGGACAAAGCGGCCAGCGCGGCCTCGGCGAAGCTGACCTCGCGGCCATCGATCTGGCGCGCTGCGGCCATGCTCAGGTCATCGCTGAAGATCGCACCGGTGAAATGGAGCTGACGGCGCAGCACCTCCTGCAGCCAGCGCGGCGAAAAACCGGCAGGCCGGCTGTCCACCTTGGGGTAGATCACATGCGCCGGCATCACCGCCTGCAGACCGCTGGAGAGCCAGCCGTAGGGCGCGGCGTCTTCCGCCAGAATGGCTTTGAGGCTGCGCCGGTCCACCGGGATCGCCAGGTGCGAATCCGCCTTCACGAAACCGTGACCGGGAAAGTGCTTGCCGCAGTTGCCCATGCCACTTTGCTGCAGGCCCAGCATCAGGGCCTGGGCCAACAGGGTCACCACGCGCGGATCGCGCGCAAAGGCGCGGTCGCCGATGACCGAGCTCTCGCCGTAGTCCAGATCCAGCACCGGCGTGAAGCTCAGGTCCACGCCGCAGGCGCGCAACTCGGCCCCCAGCACATAGCCCGTCGCTGTGGCGGCGTTGCAGGCCCGCAGTGCCGAAGAGCCCTCCATGTCGCCCAGGCGCCCGGGTTGCCCCCACAGCGCGCCAAAGGCCGCCATCGGCGGCAGGTGGGTGAAGCCGTCGCTGCGAAAACGCTGCACGCGACCGCCCTCGTGGTCCACGGCGATCAGCAGATCGGGCCGCACGGTCTTGATCTGGCGGCACAGTTTCGTCAGCTGGGCGCGGTCTTGCCAGTTGCGGGAGAACAGGATCACGCCGCCCACCAGGGGGTGTGCCAGGCGCCGGCGCTCGGCGGTGGTCAGGCTGTGGCCGGCGACGTCGATGATCAGGGGGGCGTGCTGGTGCATGGCAGGTTCTCGGTTGGCGCGGTATCGGGTGCATCGGTTTCGACCACCACAAAGCTGGCCGCATAGTCGCTCTCGTCGGTGACGGTCACGTGGGCACGCAGCCCCCGGGCTTCAAACCAGGTTCTGAGTTCACCATGCAACACGATCACGGGCTGTCCGCTCGCCAGGTTGGTGATCTCGCAGTGCCGCCAGGTCATGGGCATGCGCATGCCCAGGCCGATGGCCTTGGAAAACGCTTCCTTGGCGGAAAAACGCGTGGCCAGGTAGCGCAGGCCCCGCTGTGGCCAGCGCGCGCTGCGCTTTTGCCACACCAGGAACTCGGCGTCGCTCAGCACCTTGCGCGCAAAGCGCTCTCCCTGGCGCTGCCAGGTGGCTTCCACGCGCCGGATGTCGCAGATGTCGGTGCCGATGCCGAAGATCATGGGCCGACACGTTCGTCATGGCCCTGGGGCTGGCGGTTGCCCAGTCCCGCGGATGAATCCGCGCCGCCGAATGCCTCGTCGATGCAGCGCCGGTAGTCGGCCACGGTGGCGCTGTAGCCCAACTCCAGCGCGTCGGCGATCAGGGCATGACCGATCGAGACTTCGCTCACACCCGGCACACCGCGCAGGAAAGCCGTGAGGTTGTCGCGGTTGAGGTCGTGGCCCGCGTTGACCCCCAGGCCGGCGTCCAGCGCCGCCTGGGCGGCCGCGCGGTAGCGCTCCAGCTGGCTGGCCCGCTGCGGCGTGTGCCAGGCTGCGGCATAGGGCTCGGTGTACAGCTCCACCCGGTCGGCGCCCACGGCCCTGGCCGCGGCCATCGCGGCAGGCTCCGGGTCCATGAACAGGCTCACGCGCGCGCCCAGTGCCTGCGCTTCGGCAATGAGCGGCCGCAGGCGCTCGGCATCTTGCGGAAAGCTCCAGCCGTGGTCGCTTGTGAACTGGCCCTCGCTGTCCGGCACGAAGGTCAACTGGTCCAGCGGCAGTCCGCGAGCACACACTTCGCGTGCCACGTCCATCAGGTTGTGAAACGGATTTCCCTCGATGTTGTACTCGCGCCCGGGCCACGCTTGCAGCACCTGCGCCAGATCGAACACATCGTGCAGCCGGATGTGCCGTTCGTCGGGTCGCGGATGCACGGTGATCCCACCCGCTCCGGCCTGCAGGCACAGCGTGGCCGCCCGCGTGACGGACGGGATGCCCAGGTGCCGGGTGTTGCGCACCAGGGCCACCTTGTTGAGGTTGACCGAAAGCGCTGTGCGGCTGGAATGGAGGTGCGGGTCCATGGACATGGCGAATGGGGCGGCAATGTGGAATGAAGTGAAGGGAACTCAAGCCAGCGGGTCGGCCGCCAGCCCCGCCGCGTTCGGAGAACCGCGTGGCCGGCTCATGGCCTGCACGTCCAGCATCAGTTGGCGCGTCTTGAACACCCGCACGCCGCTATGGTAGTGCAGCAGACTCCGCAGTTGCGGCTGCAAGGCCTGCTGGCAGCCGGCGCAGGCACGCAAGGTGGCCACGAAAGGCCCCGCCTCGTCCATGGCCGTCTGCAGCGCCAGCCATTGTTCACCCGAGAGCGCATGGGCATCGTCGTCGTGCGCTGCACGCAAGCCACTTTCCGGCACCAGCACATAGGGGTCTGCCACATTCAACCCGGCCAGGGTATTGCCCTCATGCGCCAGACCGGGCAACAGACCGATGTCGCGCAGCAGCAGCAACTCGAACGCGCGCAGGATGAGCTGCTGGGCGTCGGCGCGTTCGGCCAGCAACTGCACCGCAAAGGCGTAGTGGTCAAACAGCCCCGGATGCGGGTCATCGCGCGCCAGCAGGCGCATGAGCAATTCGTTGAGGTAACACCCCGAGAGCAGCGCCTCGCCCGTGGGCATGACGTGCCCGCCCTGCCATTGCGCGGCCTTGAGCGTGCGCACCTCGGCCTCGCCGCCCCAACTCAGGTGCAGCGGCTGCAGCGGCAGCAGCACCGGACGGAACTGGGAGGTGGGGCGTTTGACGCCCTTGGCCACCAGCGCGATGCGGCCATGGTGGCGGGTGAAGGCCTCCAGCACCAGACTGGATTCGCTCCAGTCGTAGCGGTGCAGGATGAAAGCGGGTTCTTCGGAAAACCGGCGCGTCGCCATCACACGTCGAACACAGGACCGGCGGCCCGGCACGCCCGCAACGGTCCACCCCGCAACACGGCCAGCCTCCTTGGGAGACAGCGACCAGCGCAGCGATGCCGCGGTGGGAGCCGCATCATTCGTAGCCGAAAGATCGGACCCGCGCGTCGTCGTCCGCCCAGCCCGAGCGCACCTTGACCCACAGCTCCAGATACACCTTGCAGTCCCAGAGCTTTTCCAGCTCCTGGCGCGCTTCGGTGCCAATGCGTTTGAGCTTCTCGCCCTTGTCGCCAATGACCATGCCCTTGTGGCCCTCGCGCTCGACCACGATGGTCGCGGCGATGCGCTTGAGTGCGCCCTCTTCCTCGAACTTGTCGATCACCACGGTGGAGGTGTAGGGCAACTCGTCCCCGGTGAGGCGGAAGAGCTTCTCGCGCACCATCTCGCTGGCCATGAAACGCTCGCTGCGGTCGGTCAGATCGTCCGGATCGTGCATCCAGGGCTGCAGGGGCAGGTATTTTTCGCAGATCGCGAACAGGCGCTGGATGTCCTTCGGGTGCTTGGCCGACATCGGCACAAACTCGGCAAACGGGTGGCGTTCCTGCATGGAACGCAGCCAGGGCGCGAGATCACCGCGGCGATGCACCAGGTCGAACTTGTTGGCCACCAGCATCACGGGCACATTGGCCGGCAACAGATCCAGCACCTTGGCGTCGGCCAGGTTGAAGTGACCCGCTTCGACCACGAACAGGATCAGATCCACATCGCTGACCGCGCCCAGCACCGTCTTGTTCAGCGCCCGATTGAGCGCATTGCCGTGCCGGGTCTGGAACCCCGGCGTGTCCACGAACACGAACTGGGTGAGCCCCAGGGTCCGCATGCCGGTGATGCGGTGGCGCGTGGTCTGCGCCTTGCGAGAGGTGATGCTGACTTTCTGGCCCACCAGTGCGTTGAGCAGGGTTGATTTGCCCACGTTGGGCTTGCCCACGATGGCGACAAAGCCACAGCGCTGGGTGGCGGGATCGATGGGCTCGGGTTCGCTGGCCTCGGGGGCCGCAGACGCGTCGGGATCGGTTTGCGCCAACCCAGGTGCATCGGCCCCCGACTTGCCCAGAGCCCGCGCCAGCATGGCGTCGAGCTCGGGATTGGCAGCGGGCGCGACGGGCTGGGAAGGGACGGGCGAGGGGGCGGGTTTTCGGGACATGGATTCGTGCGGACGGATCAACGCAAAGGTGAGGGAAAGAAACGGACGCGCAACGGCGTCAGGAACGGTTGCTCTGCGAACCGGCCATGAGGTGTTGCAACATGGCCGCAGCGGCAGCCTGCTCACCGGCACGGCGCGAAGCGCCAATGCCACGCTCGCTGCGCCCGGTTTCGGTCACGGTGCACTCCACATCAAAAGTCTGTTTGTGCGCCTCGCCCAGCGTGGCCACCACACGGTAAAGCGGCAACTTCATTTTGCGCGCCTGCAGCCACTCCTGCAATTCGGTTTTCGGGTCCTTGCCCATGGCGCTCATCTGGGCATTGAGCTCAATGCCGCTGTAGAGCCGGTGCACCAGCGCGGCGGCCACTTCAAAGCCAGCGTCGAGGTACACCGCGCCAATGATGGCTTCGAGCGCGTCGGCCAGGATCGACGGGCGCTTGTGCCCCCCCGAACGCTTTTCGCCATCCCCCAGCCGCAAACCGGTCGCCAATCCCAAACCGACGGCGATCTGGAACAGGGTGTCTTGTTTGACCAGATTCGCCCGCACGCGGGAAAGATCGCCTTCGGGCAGCTGGCTGAGCTTCTCGAACAGCAGGCCCGAGATGGCCAGATTGAGCACCGAGTCCCCCAGAAACTCCAACCGTTCGTTGTGGTCGGACGTGAAGCTGCGGTGGGTCAGCGCGCGCTCCAGCAGGCGCGGGTTGGAAAAATGGTGGTTCAGGCGTTGCTGCAGCGCCTGAAGCTCCGGATTCAAGGCCACTGGCAGCCTGTTGGTCGCCCCGCTTGCTGCACGACAATCACTTCGAACGGCCTTCGTACTTCATGACCAAATAGGCCGGCCCTGTCAGATGAATGTCGCGGTTGTAGGCGAAAGAAACCACGACCTGGCTACCCTCTTTGCTCACCACAAGGTCCTTGCCGGTGATCGACGTGATGTCGTCGATCTGGGCCGCCTTGTCGAAAATGGTACGCACTTCGGCCACGGTCTCGCCCTCAACAGACTTCTGCACCGCCTTCTGCACGGCGAGGAATTCGATGTAGGTCGGCACCACCTGGGCCAGGACCACGCCGGCGAAGGCCAGCAAAATACCGACCACAATCAGACCGAAAAAGGTCAAACCGCGTTGTTGTTGTTTCAGTTTCACGTGTGTCATCCTCCAGCAGAGCTTGATAAACGGGTCACTCGAACGAACCGATGCGTCCCAGATCACCGAAGTTCATCCAGACAAAAAAGGCTTTGCCCACGATGTTCGCTTCCGGCACGAACCCCCAGTACCGAGAGTCCTGCGAATTGTCCCGATTGTCACCCATCATGAAATAGTGGCCCTTGGGCACCTTGCACACCACACCTTCCACGGTGTAGTTGCAGTTTTCCCTGAAGGGGAAGTCCGTGGTGCCCTGCACAAAGGCCGGACGATCATCGTCGTTGAGGGTGTTGTACTGGCGCTCCCCCAGGGTTTCACGAAACTGGTGCGCGTAGCGCATGGCGTCGGAATCGAAGAACTCGGGTTCAACACTGCGCGGAACCGGCTTGCCGTTGACGGTCAGCTGCTTGTTGACATAGGCCACCTCGTCACCGGGCACCCCGATCACACGCTTGATGTAGTCCAGACTCGGCTGGGGCGGATAGCGGAACACCATCACGTCGCCGCGCTGCGGATCGTTGTTGGAAAACAGCTTGGTGTTGAAGACCGGCAGGCGCACACCGTAGTGAAACTTGTTGACCAGGATCAGGTCACCCACCCGCAGCGTGGGGATCATGGAACCGGATGGAATCTTGAACGGTTCGAACAGAAACGATCGCAACACGAACACGGCCAGGATCACGGGAAACAGACCCGCCGTCCAGTCCAGCCACCAGGGCTGCATCAGCAGTTTCTGGCGTGTCGGTTCGATGTCGGCGGCCTCGCCCTGATGGAAGCCCTGCTGATGCAAAGCCGCCGTGCGTGCATTGTGTTCGTCGAGCACCCGCTGCGCGGTGCGCTTGCGCTGGGGCAGAAACACCAGCTTCTCGGCAACCCAGTAGACGCCGGTGACCAGCGTGGCCAGCATCAACAACAGCGCAAAATTGCCTTCGACCATGCCCGTGTACCAGGCCCCTGTGTAGGCCGCGAAAGCCGTCAGGATCACCGCGGTGATCGCACTCATGGCGGCCTGCATCAGTCCTGCACCTGCAAAATAGCGAGAAAAGCCTCCTGGGGCACCTCGACCGAGCCGATCTGTTTCATGCGCTTCTTGCCTGCTTTCTGTTTTTCGAGGAGTTTGCGTTTGCGGGTGATGTCACCACCGTAGCATTTTGCCAGCACGTTCTTGCGCAGCGCCTTGATGGTCTCGCGCGCGATCACGTTGCCACCGATGGCCGCCTGGATCGCCACATCAAACATCTGCCGGCTGATGATCTCGCGCATCTTGGCCGCCACCGCGCGACCGCGGTACTGCGACTGACTCCGGTGCACGATGATGGACAAGGCGTCCACCTTCTCGCCGTTGAGCAGGATGTCGACTTTCACCACGTCCGAAGCCCGGTACTCCTTGAATTCGTAGTCCATGGACGCGTACCCACGGCTCACCGATTTGAGCTTGTCGAAGAAATCCAGCACGATCTCGCCCAGCGGCATATCGTAGGTCAGCATGACCTGCTTACCGTGGTAAGCCATGTTGAGCTGCATCCCGCGTTTCTGGTTGGCCAAGGTCATCACCGCGCCCACGTATTCCTGCGGCATGTAGAGGTGCACCGTCACGATGGGTTCGCGGATTTCCTCGATGCGCCCCTGGTCGGGCATCTTCGACGGGTTCTCGACCATGATGACCTCGCCATCGGGCTTGACCACCTGGTAGACCACGCTGGGCGCGGTGGTGATCAGGTCCTGATCAAACTCCCGCTCCAGCCGCTCCTGCACGATCTCCATGTGCAGCAGACCCAGAAAGCCGCAACGAAACCCAAAACCCAGTGCCTGCGAGACCTCGGGTTCGTACTGGAGCGAGGCATCGTTGAGCTTGAGCTTTTCGAGCGCGTCGCGCAGCGCGTCGTACTGATTGGCCTCGGTCGGGTACAAACCCGCAAACACCTGGGGCTGCACTTCCTTGAAGCCTGGCAGGGCCTCGGTGGCAGGCCCCGCGTTGTTGGGCAGCTTTTTCTCCAGCGTGATGGTGTCGCCCACCTTGGCCGCCTGCAGTTCCTTGATGCCCGCGATGATGTAGCCCACCTCGCCCGCTTCCAGCGATTCGCGCGGCTCGTTGGCCGGCGTGAACACACCCAGGCTGTCGGCGTTGTAGACCGTGTTGGTCGCCATCATCTTGAAGCGCTCGCCCTTGAGCAGGTGGCCATCGACCACGCGCACCAGCATCACCACGCCCACATAGGCGTCGTACCAGCTGTCCACGATCATGGCGCGCAACGGGGCATCCGGCTTGCCCTTGGGCGGGGGGATGCGCGCCACCACCGCTTCCAGGATGTCTTCCACGCCCATGCCGGTCTTGGCCGAGCACGGAATGGCATCGGTGGCATCGATGCCGATCACGTCCTCGATCTCCGCTTTCGCATTGTCCGGGTCCGCGTTGGGCAGGTCCATTTTGTTGAGCACCGGCACCACTTCCACACCAAGGTCGAGCGCGGTGTAGCAGTTGGCCACGGTCTGCGCTTCCACGCCCTGGCTGGCATCCACCACCAGGAGCGCACCTTCGCAGGCCGAGAGCGAGCGGCTCACTTCATACGAGAAGTCCACGTGCCCGGGCGTGTCGATCAGGTTCAGGTTGTAAACCTGTCCGTCGCGCGCCTTGTACTTGAGCGCCGCGGTCTGCGCCTTGATGGTGATGCCCCGCTCCTTCTCGATGTCCATGGAGTCCAGCACCTGCTCACTCATCTCGCGGTCGGACAGGCCACCGCAGAGGGAAATGATGCGGTCGGCCAGCGTGGACTTGCCATGATCGATGTGCGCGATGATCGAAAAATTGCGGATGTGATTCATCAAGAAGACAGCTCAAACACGGAGAAAGCCGCCCGTGCACACGGCAGCGGGCGACCATAAAAAAGGGCGCGTCAGCTGTTGACGCGCCCGTAACCAACAATCAATGGCAACTGCGATAGTTGGGGTTTCATTGTAGGCAAAAAGCCTGGAAAGCAAACCGCCAAACGCCGCGAAACCGATTGTTGCAACGCAGCAACGTCAAACTTATCCACAGCTTTGTCACAGGAAAATTGCACAACGTGTGAGGCAGCTGTGGACGACCTAGGGACATCCTGTGCGGTTCCCACATCGTGAAGCGATGGGGTTCGACGGCACGGGAATCCATCCCGAACAGGTCCGATTTTATCGAATTCGGTCAACAGAAACACGATATTTGTCAGTAATCACTAACATTTCAACACGTTCCACCGTCTGGCGGGCCGAAAGATCGTGTGTGGCGAATCGACCACCGGAGCCTCAAGCCCCCAAATCCCAGTAGGGACAGGGGGTTATTTGACACTGCTGGGGTGGTTTCGAGGATGTGCGGGGTTCAGCGCTGCGGGCGGATCACAGCGTACTGCGCCCACTCACCGCGCCGGAACAGCACATTGACCGGACGGGATTTGTCGAGCCGAGCCACCGCCGCTTCAAGCTCTTTTGCACTGGCGACTTCGGTGTTGGCGATGGCCACAATCACGTCCCCCTCACGCAGGCCCGCCTTCGCAGCGGGCCCCTCCGCAGCCTCGACGCGCACCCCGCCCTTGACGTTCAGCTCCTTCTTTTGCGCAGGGGTGAGTTCGGCCAAGGTCAGGCCCAGCGATTGCGCGGCCCCCAGAACAGGAGGCTTGGGTGCGTCAGGCGCAGCGGCACGGCGCTGTGGCTGGTCGGGTTCAAGCTCGGCCACCGTGATGGCGAGTTCGCGCTGGGCGCCCCGGCGGAACACGGTCATGCTGCTCTTGTTGCCGGGCTTGGTGTTGCCCACCAGGCGCGGCAGGTCGACCGACTTGTCGATCTCCTTGCCGTCGAATTTCAGCACGATGTCACCCGGCTCAACGCCGGCCTTGGCCGCGGGCGAATTGGGCTCCACGCCGCGCACCAGCGCGCCACGGGGCTGTCCCAGGCCGATGGACTCGGCCACCTCTTTGCTCACTTGGTCGATCTGCACGCCAATGCGCCCTCGCGTCACCCGGCCGCTGGTGCGAAGCTGGTCAGACACCCGCACCGCCTCGTCGATGGGAATGGCAAACGAAATGCCCTGAAAACCACCCGAGCGTGAATAGATCTGGCTGTTGATGCCGACCACCTCGCCACGCATGTTGATCAATGGCCCCCCGGAATTGCCGGGGTTGATTGCCACGTCGGTCTGAATGAAAGGAAGGAAATCACCGGTGTCGCGCTTCTTCGCACTGACGATGCCCGCGGTGACTGTGTTTTCAAGACCAAACGGCGATCCAATGGCCATCACCCACTCACCCACGCGCAGGCGGTTGATGTCGCCGATCTTCACCGCGTTCAGCCCCGTGGCTTCGATCTTGACCACCGCCACGTCGGTGCGTTTGTCGGCTCCGACCAGCTTGGCCTTGAACTCACGCTTGTCTGTCAAGGTGACGATCAGCTCGTCGGCACCATCGACCACATGCGCATTGGTCATGATCAGCCCGTCCGAACTCAGGATGAAGCCCGAGCCCACGCCGCGCGGCTGCACCTCGTCGGACGGCCCCCGCTCCTGACGGGGTCCGCGTGGCGTCATGCCTGGGGGGATGGGAATGCCAAAACGCTTGAAAAACTCCAGCATCTGCTCGTCGGCGCTCGAACCCGTGTCCGCGCTGGCGCGCTCCAGCGTGCGGATGTTGACCACCGACGGCCCCACCAGGTCCACCAGATCGGTGAAGTCGGGCAAGCCCCGCACGCTGGGTGCGACCGACGGGAGCGTCTGCGCCGAGACGGACTGGGGCGACAACAGGGTTGCCGAACCTCCAGCAACGAATGCGGCGGTGGCCAGGAAGGCCAACACAGGCGTGCGGGCCAACATCGGAAGCGTCATGGTGATCCTCTACACAAAGGCGGATAGACAACAAAGTCTGTCGAAGTGAATCGCGGCAGAACCCGGTTAGGGCGAGTCCGGCTTTACCGCGTTCGCTCCAGAGACCGGGCGAAAAGACGAAGTGTCGCGGGCGGAACCTCTCCCAGCGCCGTGAGCCAGTGGTCGCCGATGCGGCGTGTGACCGAATGCGTGGCCCCGGAAACGGACGATTTCTCCTGGCCATGACGCTGCGCGTCGAAAGCCTCGACAAACAACGAGACCGAAGCCAAGCCGTCGGAGAACACCCACTGCATCGGTGCAGCATTTTCACCCTGCGCTTCGCCCCCGTCCCGGATGTAGCAACTCATGGAAAGGAAACCGGGCACCGGTTCCTTGAGGCGCCACCCCTCGGCTTCGGGAGTCGTCTTCTTGAGCACCGGCGCGTGCACATCGTAGCCCCGGGTGTCGTTCATCAGGCGGTTGAGTTTGTCCATGCGCACGGGCGCATCCAACTGGAGTTCGGAAAACGCCACCTGTTCCAGCACGGCACCCTGCTCGCCCAGCGTCTGCAGCCTCACCACCAGGCCCGTCTTTTTCTCGGACCAGATGCGGTAGCCAAACCGCAGATGGTCCTTGGGCACGATTTCCACCACATCCGCCAAATGCCCCGCCACACGCTCGACACCGGTCTCACGCACACCATAGTGCTCAGGGATCGCGTTGCTCGGCGTGCGCAACAGTTCTGGAAACAAGCCCAGCGATTCGCGTTTTTCCACCCAGGCGGTCCTGGATTCGGGCACAAAGGTGATGACGTCGTTGTTGCGGCGAATGGTGGTACGGGGAGCGCCGGTCAGCGTCTCAACGCGTTCCATCTGCTGAGCACCGTCGCACACATGCCAGATGCGGGACACCGACATGACCGATCCCGCCGACACCACGAGCGTGCCCATGTAGGCACGCTGGCGCGACGCTTCATGCATGCGGGTGAGCCATTCGTTGATATTGCGTGTCGCCGTGGCCGCCTGGGGCGTGGTCTGCGCCTGCAAGGGCGTCAAGAACCCCGAAGCCAATGCGACGAGGGCCGCGGCACTCCAGCGCCGCCAATCCATGGGTGAGCACGAGCTCGAGGCAAAGATCATGGTGATTCAGCGTCCCGGCTCGTCGTAAGTGGCGTTGCGCAGGAATCCTGCGGGCATTTGCAGGGCCGACATGCCGCCGTTCTGCCGGTGCTCGGCCATCAGTGCCTCCAATTGGGCATCGCGGATCACCGGACCCTGTGTCGTGTTCACGACCACGGCCGCACCGCTCGCAGGCGTGGTTGCTGCCACGGCTTGGGTGGACGGTGCGATCTCGCGGGAAGACTCGGGTGCTGTCAACGCCAGCTGGGCCCCGTCGCTGCCGCCACCTCCCGCACCCGCGGCTGCGTTTCCCAGGACCGTCCAGCTCACGGCCATGACCGCCGCCAACGAAGCAAACCCTGCCACCAGCTTCCAGCGAAAGACGGCATCGTTGGCCGCCGACACCTGCGGATGGCCCGTGGGCGAAATCCGGGCGAGGTGTTTGGACACCGTGGATAACTCCGTTCTCTGCGCTCCGGTTTCGGTCTGCAGCTTCGCGTGGATGCCCGCCAGAAAAGCCTGCGGGGCCTGACTGGAGACGGCCATCCCGGAAGATCGCAGCACGTCGCCAATCACCTGGTAGGCGTGCCAGCTCGCGCGAACATCGCTCTGCTCAGCGAATCCCGCCAGCACCCGGTCGAGCTCGGCCTCGCCGATCTCGCCGTCAACCAGTGCCGACAGGCCACACTCGTCGACATCCAGCGCCTGCGGCTGGCTCGGCGCCTCCACAGCCCGTACCGACGATGCGGGCGACTTCGGGACTTCTCTTGCGGCATTCATTGTTGACTTCCTGACTTCTGGAACTGCGGGTCGTGACATCCATGCAATCGGCCAAGGCGCTACCAGCGTTTGCCCGTCTGGCGCTCCAGCATCGGCTTGATGCGATTCGAAATCGCCTCTCGCGCCCGGAAAATCCGCGAGCGCACCGTGCCAATGGGGCAATCAAGCGCCTGGGCAATCTCTTCATAGCTCAGACCCTCGATTTCCCGCAGGGTGATCGCCATGCGCAATTCCTCGGGCAACGCATCCATGGCGGCATTGACCGCCTGCGCGATCTCCTTGCTGGCCAGCACCGCTTCGGGCGTCTCGGTATCGGCCACACTGGAATTTAGTTCGCGTTCCGACGAGGAAGTTTCATCGTCTTCGGCCGATTTCATCTGCGACTGGAAAACCAGCGGATCGCGCTTGAGTTCCATGAGCTGCTTCTTGGCCGTGTTGACCGCGATCCGGTAAAGCCAGGTGTAGAACTGAGCATCCCCCCGGAACTGGGCCAGGGCACGGTACGCCCGGATGAAGGTCTCCTGAGCGATGTCCTGCACCAGATCGGTGTCGCGCACCATGCGACCGATCAGCCGCTCTACCCGGCGCTGGTACTTGATGACCAGCATGTCGAACGCTCGCTGCTCGCCGGCCAAGGTGCGCTGCACAAGCATGACATCGCTGTCGGGCGGCGGCGGAGCGGTGTGGTCTTCGAGAGTCATGCGCGCGGAAATATAACCCAATCGTCTGCAGAGCCCCACCCTGCGACACGCCGCATCACGACTGAGCCGCCATCAGCGCCCGACGAAAATCCCCCCAGCGAGGCGGATCGCTCGCACGCTCCACCCACACCCAACTGCCGGCTGCATCGGGATTGCGAAGCCGCAGCAGCACACGGTCCTGCAAGTCCAGCGCCAGCTCCAGCCGCCGCAGAGGCGCTCCTTCGCGATAGGCGTCGCTGCGCCAGCGCCAGAGCCCCTTGCATGGAGGCTCCTCGTCCAGGCTGGCCTGCGCGTCCCAATGCAGATGCCCGACTGGTGAGCGCTGCCAGCTGCGCCAGGCGAGTCCCACCCAACCCACCCACAACCCCAGCCCCGTCAGCGCCGTCCACTGGCGACCGCTCATCCCTGACGCAGGTGGCGCCTCGACCCCGTACCACCACGCGACCAATACCAACAGACCCAGAATGCCCAGCAGCACAAGCAACAGGCCATGAAAAAGACAACGCCCCACCGGATAGACCACCGATGGGGCGTTGCGCATGGCTTGGAGAAAGATGTGCCAGAACGGATCAGACGCGGCGGAAAACCAGGGTCCCGTTGGTGCCACCAAATCCGAAGTTGTTCTTCACGGCCACATCAATCTTCATGTCACGCGCCGTATTGGCGCAGTAATCCAGGTCGCACTCGGGATCCTGGTTGAAGATGTTGATGGTCGGAGGACTCTTTTGGTGGTGCACGGCGAGCACGCTGAACACACTCTCGATCCCCCCCGCCCCACCCAACAGGTGACCGGTCATGGACTTGGTCGAGTTGATCACCGTCTTTTTGGCATGCTCGCCAAGCGCGGCCTTGATCGCCTTCGTCTCGTTCACGTCGCCCAGCGGAGTGGAGGTACCGTGCGCATTCAGATAATCCACCTGATCGGCGTTGATCCCGGCGTTGCGCAATGCATTGACCATGGCGCGGCGCGGACCGTCCATGCTCGGCGCCGTCATGTGACCCGCGTCAGCACTCATGCCGTAACCAATCACTTCGGCATAGATCTTTGCGCCCCGGGCTTTGGCGTGCTCATATTCTTCAAGCACCATCACACCAGCGCCTTCACCCAGCACAAACCCATCACGGTCCTTGTCCCAGGGACGAGACGCCGTTTTCGGATCGTCGTTGCGGGTGGACAAAGCACGCATGGCAGCGAAACCACCCACCCCAAGCGGTGAAACCGTCGCCTCAGATCCACCAGCCACGATCACGTCGGCGTCGCCGTACTCGATCTTGCGAGCCGCCTCGCCAATGCAATGCAGACCGGTGGTGCAAGCCGTCACCACAGCGAGATTCGGCCCCTTGAAACCGAACCGCATCGACACATGTCCAGCGATCATGTTGATGATGGACGCCGGCACGAAAAACGGGGAAATCCGGCGCGCACCGCGATTCGCATACTCGGCATGGGTCGCCTCGATCATTGGCAAACCACCAATGCCCGAGCCGATGATGCAACCGATGCGGTTGGCAAATTCCTCGTCCAGTGCATCGCCCACGGGCAAACCCGCATCTTCCACCGCCTGCTGGGCCGCGGCGATGCCGAAATGGATGAAGGTGTCCATCGCGCGCGCATCCTTGGCGCTGATGTAGGACTCCAGATCGAAGTTCTTGACCTCGCCCGCGATCTTGCAGGCGAAGCTTGATGCATCAAACTTTGTGATGAGGTCGATGCCGGATTTTCCGGCGAGAAGATTGGCCCAGGCGTCAGCCACTGTGTTACCCACAGGACTGATGCAACCCAGACCGGTCACGACAACGCGACGTCGGATCATTGACTACCCCCACGCCTTTCACGGCGTGCAATGCATTGCCCCCCCAGGGAGCTGAAACCCCTTGGGGCGACCTTGCGGTGGCTCATGGATGGCTCAGGCCTTCTGGTGGGCCATCGCGTAATCGATGGCGTTCTGCACGGTGGTGATCTTTTCCGCGTCTTCGTCCGGAATCTCGATACCGAATTCGTCCTCAAGTGCCATCACCAACTCCACCGTGTCCAGCGAGTCGGCACCGAGATCCGCAACGAAAGCTTTTTCGTTGGTGACCTGACCTTCTTCGACACCGAGTTGTTCGGCAATGATTTTCTTCACACGTGCTTCGATATCGCTCATAAGTCCCTCTGAGGGTGGTTGAAATACAGACCGTCATTTTAGCCGGGCTAGGGAGGCATCCCTAGGTGGCCCGCCGGACGGCTTTCGCGGCGTTTCAGATCTATGGGGCTGCGGCCAGACCGGAATCAGGACATGAACATGCCGCCATTGACGTGCAATTCCTGCCCGGTCACATACGCGGCCTGCGGGCTGGCCAGATACGCCACCGCGTGCGCGATGTCGGCGGGCTTGCCCAGATGACCCAGCGGTATCTGGCCCAGCAGCGCCTTTTGCTGCTCCTCGGGCAGCGCAGCGGTCATGTCGGTTTCGATGAAACCAGGCGCCACACAGTTGACCGTGATGTTGCGACTGCCAAGCTCGCGCGCCAGAGCACGCGTCATGCCCGCAACGCCGGCCTTGGCCGCGGCGTAGTTGGCCTGCCCTGGATTGCCCGACGCACCAACGACACTGGTGATGCTGATGATGCGGCCGTAACGCTGCTTCATCATCGGGCGGATCACGGTACGGCTCATGCGAAACACGGCCTTGAGGTTGGTGTCGAGCACCGCATCCCAGTCGTCGTCCTTCAGACGCATGGCCAGCATGTCACGAGTGATGCCGGCATTGTTCACCAGCACCTGAACGCCGCCATGGGCCTTGACGATCTCATCGACCAGCGCCTCGCCAGCGGCGGCATTGTTCACATCCAGTGTCGCACCCCGGCACCCCGCCGCCGAGCCGGCCACGCCGGACAGCGCCGCGGTGATCTTGGCCGCCCCCTGGTCGCTGGTGGCGGTCCCGATCACGATCAGACCACGCGCAGCGAGCTCATGGGCAATCGCCGCACCGATACCGCGCGAAGCACCTGTCACCAGGGCCACCTGGCCCGCAAAGTTCACTTCAGACATGGTTTCGCTCCGTGGTTCAGGCCAAAAGGGTTCGCACATCGGCCAGCGTGGCCGGATCGTAGAGAGAGACACCGCTCAACTCGGCGTCGATGCGCTTGACCATACCGGCCAACACCTTGCCCGGCCCGCACTCCACCAGAGTCGTGATGCCTTGATCCTTGATGGCGCGCACGCACTCCACCCAACGCACCGGGCCAAAGGCCTGGCGATACAAGGCGTCGCGAATCGCTTCGACGTCGGTCACCACCGACACATCGATGTTGTTGATCACCGGTATCTGCGGTGCAGCCATCGACGTGGCGGCGAGCTTTTCTCGCAACTTCTCTGCCGCCGGCTTCATCAGACTGGAATGGAACGGAGCCGAAACCGGCAACAGCAAGGCACGCTTGGCACCGTGGGCCTTGAGCACCTCGCAGGCTTTGTCGACCGCTGCCTTACTGCCTGCGATCACGGTTTGCGCCGGATCGTTGAAATTGACCGCCTCGACCACTTCGACACTGCCCGCACCGAACGTCGCCTGAGCCTCGGCACAACCGGTGATGACTTTTGCGGAATCCAACCCCAGGATGGCGGCCATGGCTCCCGTGCCGACCGGCACGGCTTCCTGCATGGCTGCGGCGCGAAACCGCACCAGCGGCGCAGCCTGCGCCAGCGTCAGCACACCGGAGGCCACCAGCGCCGAGTACTCACCCAGCGAATGCCCCGCCATCACAGAAGGCAATGCCCCGCCCTCGGCACGCCAGACGCGCCATGCCGCCACACCCGCCACCAGCATCACCGGCTGGGTATTGGTGGTCAGGGCCAGCGCGTCCTTCGGCCCTTCCTTGATCAAACGGGCGACATCTTCACCCAAGGCATCGGACGCCTCCCGCAACGTCTCCAGCACCGCCGGATGTTCGCCCCAAGCGTCCATCATGCCAACGGACTGCGAACCCTGACCCGGAAAAACAAAAGCAAACTTCTTCATGGAATATGGAATCACTCGTTGGCAAAAATGGTCGTGGCTCAAAGGTCCAGCAAGACCGCACCCCAGGTGAACCCGCCGCCCACGCCCTCGAGCAGGAGGGTGTCGCCCTTTTTCACCTGTCCGCCGCGCACCGCGTGGTCCAACGCCAGCGGAATGGAGGCCGCCGAGGTGTTGCCATGCTCGTCAACCGTGACCACCACCTTGTCCATCGACAACTTCAGTTTTCTCGCCGTGCTCTGCATGATGCGGATGTTGGCTTGGTGGGGAACCAGCCAGTCGATATCGGCAGCGGTCTTGCCGGCTTTGTCTAGAACCGCGCGAGCGGTGTCTTCAAGCACGCCAACAGCCAGCTTGAAAACCGCCTGACCATCCATCTTGAGCAAAGGGTCGCCGAGCACACTGCCACCCGACACATGACCCGGGACGCACAGAATGCCGGTGTGTTTGCCATCGGCATGGATGTCGGTGGACAGGATGCCCGGCGTCTCGCTGGCTTCCAGCACCACCGCCCCGGCACCATCACCAAACAGCACGCATGTGGTGCGGTCGTTGAAATCCAGAATGCGGCTGAACACCTCGGCGCCCACAACCAGCGCTTTGTGGGCGCTCCCGGTCCGGATCAAGGCATCCGCAACCGTCAGGGCATAGATGAAACCGCTGCACACCGCCTGCACGTCAAACACCGGGCAACCGGCAATGCCCAGCTTGTGCTGCAAGATGGCCGCCGTGGACGGGAACACCATGTCAGGCGTGGACGTCGCCACGATGATCAGGTCAATATCCCCGGAGGCAACACCAGCCGCTGACATGGCCCGACGGCACGCGTCGGCTGCGAGATCGCTGGCAAAGACACCTTCGGCAGCAAAATGGCGCGCCCGGATGCCGGTGCGCTCCACGATCCATTGGTCGCTGGTCTCGACCCCGCGCCGTGCCAACAACTCAACCATATCGGCATTGCTCAGGCGCTGTGGTGGCAGGCTGCTGCCGGTGCCGGTGATGCGGGCGAAGCGTGTCATGCAGAAGTGAGGACTGTATTAGAGGGTGGAAATGCTTTTGAACTCGCCGGACGCCGACCCCGCCGCGATCAGAGGGGCAGCATGGGCGATGCGCTCGCGCACGTTGTCGAGCAAATTGTTGTGGGCCGCATCATAAGCCCGGCACAGAGCCTGCTCAAACGCGAAGGCGTCGGCCGAGCCATGGCTCTTGAACACCAACCCCCGCAACCCCAACAGGGCAGCCCCGTTGTAGCGGCGATAGTCAGCACGTTTTTTAAAGGCTGATAACACCGGATAAGCACAGATAGCCGCCAATTTCGTCAACCAGCTGCGAGAGAACTCGTCTTTGATGAAGCCTGCGAGCATGGTGGCCACGCCTTCGCTGGCCTTGAGAGCCACGTTGCCAACAAAACCGTCGCACACCACGATATCGGTCGTGCCCTTGAAGATATCGTTTCCCTCGACATTTCCAAAGAAGTTCAAATCACCCATGCTGGCCGCATTACGCAGCAGAACGCCGGTCTTTTTGATGATTTCACTGCCTTTGATGATTTCTCCGCCCACATTGAGCAGCCCCACGGTGGGCTCCGGCCGCCCGGTAATCGCCACCACCAGGGCCGAGCCCATCACCGCGAACTGCAACAGGTGCTCAGGGGTGCAGTCAACGTTGGCGCCGAGATCGAGCACGGTGGTGGCCCCGCCACGGGCATTGGGCAACTGGGAGGCAATGGCCGGGCGATCAATGCCATCCAATGTCTTGAGCACATAACGGGCGATCGCCATGAGCGCCCCCGTATTGCCGGCCGACACGACCGCCTGAGCCGCACCATCCTTCACCTGCTGGATCGCCACCCGCATGGAAGAGTCTTTTTTGCGGCGCAGCGCCACCTCCACCGGATCGTCCATGGCCACCACCTCGCTGGCGGCAATCACGCGACAGCGCGCATCACCCAACACCTGCGGCCACGGTGCAAAGTCGTCGGGCTTTCCCACCAACAGCAACCGTGCCTGCGGATGACTCGCCAAAAAAGCTGCACAGGCTGGCAGGGTGGCCGCCGGACCAACATCCCCACCCATGCAATCCACAGCAACGGTGATCATGACAACATCCTGGTGGTGGCACTCACGGCACCACAACAATGAAAAAAGCCCGCATGGAGCATGCGGGCCTGCGCCTGGATAGGCTTCCAACCCCCGATCGCGACACCGCGGCGAGGGCTGGAGCAGCCCGTCACATCAGGCTTCGGACTTGTTCTTCAGCACCTGGCGGCCACGGTAAAACCCGTTGGGGCTGATGTGGTGGCGCAGATGAACTTCACCGGTGGTGGGTTCCACGGCAATGCCGGGCACGTTCAGCGCATTGTGCGAACGGTGCATGCCACGCTTGGAAGGGGATTTTTTGTTTTGCTGAACGGCCATGGTGGGCTCCTGAAATCGGTTGGGGTCAAACGGGGTGGCAAATGGGGTGGCCAACATGCCAAAACACCCAATCAACCAGCTGAGACAGCTATCGTGCGCCTGACCCGAGTACACAAACGTACAAATGGATGTGAGCGCAAAGCCAAGCATTATAGCCCGAAGGCGGCCAGGGGTCAAAGGCCCTTGATCTTGGCGCGGCTTCCGGTCGAGGCGGCGACACCCCGGGTGCACATCACTTTTTCAGCCGAGCCAGCTCGGCAAAGGGATTTTTCCGCTCCGGCTCCTCATCGGTCGCAGCAACCGCCGGGTCCGCCACTTGCATGACCACAGGCACCGGACAGGTTTCGTGCATGGGCACCAAGGGCAGCTCCATCAGCAATTCGTCTTCCAGCAGCTCGTACAGACTCGGGCGAGGCTCCAGGGCAAGCACGTCTTCATCGCAATCGTCGTCTTCGGCACTGGCGGTGGCTTCATCCACCACAAAACGAAACCAGCGGTCAACGGTCAATGGCACATCCACGGGTCCCAGGCAACGTTGACAGGTTAGCGACACCGCTGCATCGGCTTGCAGATGCAGCCAGACAGCCGGCGCACCACCCGTGGCATGGGGGCGAAGCTCACCTTGCGCCCGCCACCGAACCCGCTGGGCCGGCACCTGATCTGCCATTCCATGTTGCTCGTCACTCAGGCGCTCGAACCGGGTCAGCGGATCATCGATCTGGAGATGGGCGCCCGCCTGGGCAAAGGCACGCACGTCCAGCCGATCGGCATTCCATGCCATTTTGGGATTCGCTTTCATCCCGGCAGTGTAAAAGAATGCAGGGAGAATACCGGCATGTCCTCGCATCGCCCCATCCCTCCTGCCCAAGCCTCCCGCCCCCTCGTCCTCGGCTCCACATCCCGCTACCGGCGCGAGTTGCTCGCGCGCCTCGGGTTGCCTTTCGATGTCGCCAGTCCCCTGGTCGACGAAACGCCCCTGCCCGGCGAAAAGCCCGCCGATCTGGCGATGCGACTGGCGCTGGCCAAGGCCCGCGAGGTGGCGCGGCGTCATCCCCACGCGGTGGTCATTGGCTGCGATCAGGTGGCCGACCTGCACGGCGAGCCGCTGGGCAAACCCGGCACCCACGAGCGCGCCGTGACCCAATTGCAGCGCATGCGCGGCGAAACGGTCATTTTTCAGACCGCGTTGGCCGTGGTCTGCCAGGACTCCGGTTTTGAGCAGAGCGACATCGCGGCCGTGCGCGTGGTCTTCCGCCAGCTCGATGACGACGAGATCGAACACTACCTGCGTGTGGAGCAGCCCTACGACTGCGCCGGTAGCGCCAAGAGCGAAGGACTGGGCATAGCCTTGCTGGAACGCATCGACAACGACGACCCCACCGCACTGGTGGGTCTGCCGCTCATCCGCACCTGTCGCATGATCCGCGCTGCCGGGGTGCAGGTCCTGTGAAAACCGGCACCACCCCACCGGGCACGCTGTACCTCGTGCCCACGCCGCTGGACTTTGGAACGACGCCCCCCGACCCCGGACCAGCAACCACGACCTCGCCCAGCCAGTGGTTGCCAACACAGACCCTGGCCGTCGCCAGCCGACTCACCCACTGGATCACCGAAAACGCCAAAAGCACACGCGCCTTTCTCAAACGCGTGGATACCGTCGTTGGGCTCGGGGCACCGTTGCAGGCACAGCAGATCACCGAACTGCCACGCGTGGCGCATAAAAAGGGGGACCATGCGCCACAGGCCGACGGCGAGGCCCAGGCCCGTGCGCTGCTGGCCCCGGCCCTGAGCGGCCACGACATCGGTCTGGTCAGCGAAGCCGGCATGCCAGCCATCGCCGACCCGGGCAGTTCCATCGTGCGCGCGGCGCATGCCATGGGCATAAGGGTGGTACCGCTGACTGGCCCGGTCTCTCTCGTGCTTGCGCTGGCCAGCAGCGGCCTGAACGGGCAGAGTTTCGCGTTTGTGGGTTACGTTCCGCAGGAAGCGAGCGAGCGCGCCAGGCGCTTGCGCGAACTGGAGGCCTTGGCGCTCAAGACCGGACAAACGCAGATCTTCATCGAGACCCCCTACCGCAACACCGCTCTGCTCCAAACCGTCTTGCAAACTTTGCACCCGCACACCCGATTGGCCGTGTGCTGCGGGCTCACGCTGCCGCAGGAGGTGACCCGCAGCGCACTGGTGGGTGACTGGAAAAAACGGGCCCTTGGCGACGGACTGCCGCTGGAGGCCCCTGCGGTATTTCTGATCGGTCGCTGAATCAGCGGCTGTGAGGAATGCCGGCTGCGAACCGGTTCAGGCCAGGGCCTTCTGCATGTGCGCGCGCACCGCCGTGCTCAACTCACTGTTGGCCAGCGCCAGGTCGATCGTGGCCTCCAGGAAACCTTCCTTGCTACCGCAGTCGTAACGCGTACCGTCATAGCGGAACGCAAAGACCTTTTCGGTTCCGATCAGGGCGGCAATGCCATCGGTCAACTGGATTTCGCCACCCGCACCCCGTGGCTGGCGGCGAATGCTGTCAAACACCGCCGGCGTGAGGATGTAGCGTCCGGCCACCGCCAGTGTCGACGGTGCGACTTCTGGCAATGGCTTTTCAACCATGCCAAAAACTTCCGCCACATTTCCGCTGGCGCCCCTCACATCCACCACGCCGTAGCGGCGGGTCTCCGAGCGAGGCACGTCCTGCACCGCCAGCACCGTGCCCGGGTCGCGGTCGTAGGCCTGCACCATCTGCTGCAACACGGTCGGCCCGCCCCTGGCCTGGTCCCTGCCCATCATCAAATCGTCCGCCAGCAACACGGCAAACGGCTCGTCGCCAACCAGCCGCTCCGCGCACAACACCGCATGGCCCAGACCCAAAGCGCGCGGTTGACGCACGTACACGCAGTCCATGTCGTCGGGTTTGATGGCATGCACCAGTTCCAGCAGCGCACGCTTGTTACCCGCCTCGAGCTCGGCCTCCAGCTCGTAGGCGGTGTCAAAGTGGTCTTCGATCGCTCGCTTGTGGCGCCCCGTCACGAAGATCATTTCCCGGATACCCGCCGCATACGCTTCTTCCACCGCGTACTGGATCAGCGGTTTGTCGACCACGGGCAGCATCTCTTTGGGAATGGCTTTGGTGGCGGGCAAAAAACGGGTACCCATGCCCCCAACGGGAAAAACAGCTTTTTGAATCTTCATTGACGTTTCCAGACTTTGTTGTGTTCAACCATGCCCACCGTAGCGGACGCGAAACCGGCTCAGTCCCTTGAAAAATGGGGCAACCCATCCAGGCAAAGAGCCTTCCTGTCGGCATCCGATCTTGCGAAGCCCTGACCAGCGCAATGGACTCCACGAACCGTGCGCAGTTCCGCGCGAGAGATTTGGTTACTTGAGTTGCACCCCGGCGGAACGCGCCGCCATGAAGATGCCCTGGCCCATGCTGGCGCCGAGCTGCCTGGCCAGACGCAGACCGACATTTTCGCGCTGCGTGTAGTCCACGATGTCTTTCGCCTTGACAATCTCGCGCGCCACGGAATCCAGGCTGCCCAGCCCATCGGCCAGGCCCAGGGCCACCGCCTGCTGACCACTCCAGACCAGACCACTGAAGGTGTCGGGCGACTCCTTGAGGCGATCCCCCCGGCCGCTTTTCACCACGGCAATGAACTGTGCGTGAATCTCGGCCAGCATGCCCTGGATATAGGCACGCTGTGCTTCGTCCTGTGGGCTGAACGGGTCCAGCATGGCCTTGTTGGTGCCAGCCGTCATCAGGCGGCGCTCGATGCCGAGCTTCTCCATCAAGCCAGTGAAGCCAAAGCCGTCCATGAGAACGCCAATGCTGCCAACCAGACTGGCCTTGTCCACATAGATGCCGTCGGCGGCGGCCGCGATGTAGTACGCGGCCGAGGCACAAGTCTCTTCCACAACGGCATAGACCTTTTTCTGGTGCAAGGCCTTGAGACGTGTGATTTCGTCGTTGACGATGCCGGCCTGCACCGGACTGCCACCGGGGGAATCGATCAGCAAGACCACCGCCTGTGCGCCCTGGTCTTCGAAGGCGGAGCGCAAGGACGCGATCACGTTTTCCGCACTGGCTTCGGCGTCCGATGCAATCTCGCCCCGGATCTCGATCACCGCCGTGTGGGGCGTGCTCACGGACGCACCAACGCTGTTCGCGCTGTAAACCATCCAGGCGATGAAGCCAAAGAACGCCAGCCACAGCAGGCGCGAGAACAGCCTCCAGCGCCGCGCGGCCTGCTGCTCCCGGATGGTGGCGAAAACCAGCTTTTCGAGGGTCGCACGCTCCCAGGCCACACCCTTGCCCTGGTCCACACTGGAGCCCGTGGGCAGACCCATGTCGTCGTCGTTCATGTTCAAGAGGCTCTCAGAATTCAACAGGTTTGAGGTTGTATTGTGACCGCCAATGCACGACGCCATCGCGCTCGACCAGCGCGATCTTGATCAGGCCACCCCGACACGGCCCACCTTGACACTCACCGGTATCGGGCTGGTAGATGGCACCATGCGTCGCGCAAAGCAGCCAGCGACCACTGTCATCGAAGAAGCGCTCTGGCTGCCAGTCCATTTCCATGGCCACGTGGGCACAGCGGTTGAGGTAGGCATGGACCTGCCCCTTGAAGCGGATGGCAAACGCGCGACAGGTCTGCCCCGCATACACGACGTCAAAGGAAACCGCCCGGCCTCCGTCGACGAGATCGCCGCTGCCACAGAGCGGGAAAACCGGATCGCTGTCCAAAGATGGCATGCCGTCGCCAGACTCAGGCGTTGGCACTGAGCCAGTCGTGCAGCTCGCGCACCGAATGCGCGACATGCAACGGGGCCAGCGCGCCAAACGCTTCGGACCCGTGAGCCCCATAGCTCACACCAATGCTCGCACACCCCGCATTGAGCGCCATCTGCAGATCGTGGGTGGTGTCGCCAATCATCAAAGTGCGTTCGGGTGCGACGTCAAACTCGCGCATGAGTTCGTGCAACATGACCGGACTGGGCTTGCCTGCGGTTTCATCGGCCGTGCGCGAACCATCAAACAGCCCCTGCAGCTCCACGGCTCGCAAGGCCTCGTTGAGTCCGCTTCGGCTCTTTCCCGTGGCCACCGTCAACCAGTGGTGCCGGCTCTTGAGTTCGGACAGCAGAGGCAACACACCTTCAAAGAGACTGATGTCGTGTTGACGCGCCAGGTAGTGGTGGCGGTAACGCTCCCCAAGCTGCGCGTATTTCTCGCGTGGCACATCGGGCGCCGCATGGGCCAGCGCCTGCATGAGCCCCATGCCGATAACGTAGCTGGCGGCCTGATCACTGGGCACGGTTCCACCGACGTCGCGCACAGCCGCCTGAATGCAGCGCGTGATGATGGCGGTGGAGTCAAAAAGGGTGCCATCCCAGTCAAAGGCAATGAGATCAAATTGGCGCGGGCGCATGGTTTCGGGGTGAACGGTGGATGCCCTGCATTATCAGCGCCACCCCCCAAACCCCTCGGGCGACAACGGCTCAGCCACAAGACAAAGGGCACCCGAAGGTGCCCTTGGCGGGGACGGCGGTGGTTCCGTCAGATACGAAAATCTTCGATGCTCTTGCCCGAAGCCAGCACGGCGCGCACCCATTCGGGTTTGCGCCCCGGGCCACCGGCCCACAGTTCGCCATTGGGACCGCGGTACTTGGCCGGGGCACTGGACTTGGACTTGCCTGCCTTCTTGCCACCCGTGGCGCCGCCCAGGTCGGCCACCGTGATGCCAAATTGTTTCATTTTGGCCTTGATGTCGGCAATGACAGCGGACAGTTCATCCTTGCGTGCCTGTTCGGCTTGCGCCATCAGGGATTGAGCCTGCGCCATGAGTTCGGAATAGCTTGCCATTGAGTTTCCTTGTTTGTGTTAACCGTTATTTGCAGTTCAGCATCCCAACGATGCTATGCACCATTGTAATGCCTATTTTTCAACCTGCATCCATTTTTCAAGCTCCGGGGGCAATTCAATTTGTAACTCCAATGGCGCCCCGGAGACCGGATGCGACAGCCGGAGCCGCCAGGCGTGGAGAAACATGCGCTTGAGCCCCGATCTGCTCAATAGTCGATTGAGTTCGAAATCACCGTACTTGTCATCGCCTGCAATCGGATATCCCGCCGTGGCCAGGTGCACCCGGATCTGGTGCGTGCGTCCCGTCTTGATGGTGACTTCCAGGAGACTGAACCCATCGGGCGATGCGGCTTCAAGACCCGCAGGTGCTGGGATATGCCGAGCCACCTTGACCAAGGTGAGCGATCGCATGCCATCCGGATCGTCCTTGCCCACCACTTTGACGCGCCGCTCGCCATCGGCCAGCAGGTATTTGTGCAGGGGCTGGTCCAGCACCTTGAGGTTGGCGGGCCAGTTGCCTTTGACGAGCGCCAGATAGGTTTTGCCGGTTTCGCGTTCACGAAACTGATCCTGCAATGCCTTGAGCGCGCTTTTCTTTTTGGCGATCAACAGGATGCCACTGGTTTCCCGGTCCAACCGGTGCACCAATTCGAGCAGACGGGCCTGCGGTCGTGCCTGCCGCATTTGTTCGATCACACCAAAGCTGACACCACTGCCACCATGCACCGCCACGCCGGCGGGTTTGTCGATGGCCATGAATGCATCGTCTTCGTACACCACGGGGAATTCGCGCGCCGGAGCGGGATTGGCGGCCTTTTCTTCAGCGCGTTCGGACAACCGAATGGGGGGAATGCGCAACACGTCGCCCGCAACCACTCTGTCGTCCGCGCCCACCCGTCCCTTGTTGCGCCGCACTTCGCCCGATCGGATGATGCGGTAGATGTGGGTCTTGGGCACCCCTTTGAGAACCCGGATGAGGAAATTGTCGAGCCGCTGACCTGCCGACTCTTCGTCGACGGTGAGGTATTGGACGGCCACGGGGGCCACAGTGGAAGACTTGAAACTCAAGGAAGTGTCGCCAGAAATTCGGGCCCCACGAACCGAAGGAGCGCACTATAATGTGCTGCGCCAGTCGTGTGCTGTAAGTGATTGATTTGCTTGAGTTTAAGGCAGTCACCGCCAGCAGGCCTCCCCGCTTTGAATACCTGGGAGCCGATTGGACAATCGTTGCCACCCGCCGCACCCGGACTTGGCTGCCGCCCCCGAAGCACTTTTTGAAGAGGCCGGGTGCCGCGCCGGTCAGGTGGAAGCTGCGGGCGAACCCGTCAGAAAACTGCGAACCCGAATACGGAATACCCCAATTGCCCAGCCCCGCTTCAGAGACGCCAAAAGGCGCTTCAAAAACCGGCTGGGTGAGGATGAAGTGAAGCCAGAGACATCACCGGCAAGATTCATGTCCCAGACAGCCATCAAGCCCTCCCTGTTCACCCAAGTCCACGCGCCTACGCCCTGACCCGGCGTTCGACGTGGTGCGCCACCGGCGTGCCCGACCTTTCGAACGCTCTGCCTGCATCCCTGGTGAAGCCAGGTGGCAGCGGGTCATTGGCTCTCCGGCAATTCCTCCCCGTTTGCGCTTTTCCGCTGGTTCACGGCAGGTCGGTGCCTGGGTCTGTCCCGGTGCCATGTCAGTGTCAGTGAAAAGGAAAACGCATCATGAAACGGATGTTGATCAACGCCACGCAGGCCGAAGAGCGCCGCCTGGCGATCGTGGACGGGCAAAAACTGCTCGACTACGAAATCGAAATCGAAGGGCGCGAACAGCGCAAGGGCAACATCTACAAGGCGGTGGTGACGCGCGTCGAACCCTCGCTGGAAGCCTGCTTCGTCGACTACGGCGAAGAGCGCCACGGTTTCCTGCCATTCAAGGAAATTTCGCGCCAGTATTTCGCCGCCGGTGTGCCCGTCAACCAGGCGCGCATCAACGACGTGATCAAGGAAGGCCAGGAACTGCTGGTCCAGGTGGAAAAGGAAGAGCGCGGCAACAAGGGCGCGGCACTGACCACCTTCGTCAGCCTGGCCGGCCGCTATGTGGTGCTGATGCCCAACAACCCGCGCGGGGGCGGTGTGAGCCGTCGCATCGAAGGCGAAGACCGCCAGGATCTCAAGGCCGCGCTCGACCAGCTGGAATACCCCAACGGCATGAGCATCATCGCGCGCACCGCCGGTATCGGCCGTGAAGCGCCCGAGCTGCAGTGGGACCTGAACTACCTGCTCAAGCTGTGGAACGCCATCGACGGCGCTGCCAAGGGTGGCAAGGGCGCCTACCTGATCTACCAGGAATCCAGCCTGGTGATCCGTGCCATCCGCGACTACTTCAACAGCGACATCGGTGAGATCCTGATCGACACCGACGACATCTTCGAGCAGGCGCACCAGTTCATGAGCCACGTGATGCCCGAGCATGGGCACCGTGTGAAGCGCTACCGCGACGACGCACCGCTGTTCTCGCGCTTCCAGATCGAACACCAGATCGAGACCGCCTACAGCCGCACGGTGAATCTGCCTTCGGGTGGTGCCATCGTGATCGACCAGACCGAAGCGCTGGTGGCGGTGGACGTGAACTCGGCGCGCGCCATCAAGGGCGGCGACATCGAAGAGACCGCCACCCGCACCAACCTCGAAGCCGCCGACGAAGTGGCGCGCCAGGCCCGCCTGCGCGACCTCGGCGGCCTGATCGTGATCGACTTCATCGACATGGAAGAGTCGAAGAACCGCCGCGAAGTGGAAAACCGCCTGCGCGACGCGCTGCGCCAGGACCGTGCCCGTGTGCAGTTCGGTGCCATCAGCAAGTTCGGCCTGCTTGAAATGAGCCGCCAGCGTCTGAAGCCCATGCTCAGCGAAGGCTCGTCCATCCCCTGCCCGCGCTGCGGTGGCTCGGGCCACATCCGCGACACCGAGAGCTCGGCGCTGCAGATCCTGCGCATCATCCAGGAAGAATCGCTCAAGGACAGCACGGCCGCCGTGCTGGTGCAGGTGCCGGTTGAAGTGGCCAGCTTCCTGCTCAACGAGAAGCGCACCGAGATCACCAAGATCGAACTCAAGCAGCGCATCAACGTGCTGCTGGTGCCCAACAAGTCGCTGGACACCCCCAACTACAAGCTCGAACGCCTCAAGCACGACGACCCGCGTCTGGACAACCTGGATGCCAGTTACAAGCTGGCCGACGAGGTGGACGACGTGGCCAGCTTCACGCGCCGCAGCCAGGAACGCACCAACAAGCAGGAGCCGGTGATCAAGGGCGTGCTGCCCGACGGTCCCGCTCCCGTGGCAGCCCCCAAGCCGGAAGTGCCTGTGGCTGCAGCCCCCGTGGCCCCAGCGCCTGTGGCACCCGCGGCCAAGGCCCCGGCACCGGCCGAAAAGGGTTTCTTTGGCTGGCTCAAGAGCCTGTTTGGTGGCGCCTCGGAACCGACTCCAGCGGTTACCGAGAAGCCCGCCGTGGCACCGGCCGCCAAGGCCGGAGACCGCGAACAGCGCCCCGATGGTCGCCGTGATGGCGGCCGCGACGGCCGCGGCCGTGGAGGTCGCAACGGTGCCGAGGGCCGCACCCCGCGCGAAGGCCGTGAAGGTGGCCGCGGTGGACGCGGTGGCGAAGGCCGCGGCGTGGAAGGCCGCCCGGAAAGCCGTGAGGGTCGCGAAGGTGGCCGCAACGGCGAACGCCGTGGCGAGGGCCGGGTAGAGGGTCGCGGCGAAGGCCGTGGTGAAGCACGCGGTGAATCCCGTGGCGAGGGCCGCAACGGTGGCCGCCGGGACAACCGCCGCGAGGCCGCGCCGGTCGACGCCGTGCAAGGCGCTGAACAGCTGCTGAACGCCGCACCGACCGCGGGCACCGAAACGCCTGAAGCAGCCGAAGCCCAGCGGCGCGAACGCCGCCCACGCAACGACAACCGCCGCCGCCCACAGGAGGGCACCGATGCGGCGCCGCAAGGTCTGAACGAAGCCGCCGCCCAGCGCGTGGAACAGGACGCTCAGGCCAATGCCGAAGCTTCGGCACCCACTGCCGAAGGCGGTGATGCCGACAACGGTGGCCAGCGCGTGCCCCGTGAACGCCGCAGCCGCGACCGCTATGGCCGTGACCGCCGCGAACGTGCTCCGCGCGATGCCGCCGCGCCGGAAGGCGACGACGGCACCGCTTCGAGCGCCCCGGTGAACCCGAGCGAGGACGCCGTGTCCGAGGCTCCGGTGCGCAGCAGCTACTTCAGCCTGCCGGTGGAGCCCAACCCCGCCCAGGCCGTCGTGGCACCGGTGGTGGAGGTGGTTGAACCCGTGGTCGAACCGGTTCCCGTGCTGGCCGCCGCGCCGGCGCCCCGCCCGGTGCCCGCCCCCGTGGCACGCAGCAGCGCTGCTCCCGCTCCTGCGGCGGCTCCCGTGGCCCGTGGCCTGCCCAAGGTGCAGCCGTTCACGGTGTCGATCGACGAGCTGAATCAGGTGGCTCATGCCAGCGGTCTGGAGTGGATCAACTCCAACGCCGACAAGGTGGCCCAGGTGCAAGCGGCCATTGCCGCCGAACCCAAGCCGATCCATGTGCCGCGCGAGATCAAGCCGGTGGTGCTGCCCGACGACGGTCCGCTGGTGCTGGTGGAGACGCGCAAGGACCTGCGCAACATGCCACTGCCGTTCGAAACCCAGTGAGTCCCCGCCCTGCTGCGGCAGGGCGCCCCGCTCTCAACAAAAAAACGCCGGTCGAATCGACCGGCGTTTTTTTGTGCCCCATGAAAACCCGGCGCGGATGCCCGGACCGTGCTCAGCACCGGGCGTGCGCCCAGTGCGATCGATCAGTTCAGCAAAGCGGCCTTTTTCCAGGCCCCCTGCGCGGTGGCCTCGTCGCCCCGTTCTTCGGCCAGCAGGGCCAAGGCACACCAGGTGCGGCGCAGCAGGGTGGGCTCAAGCAGGCTGTGGCTCGCCTGACCCAGCAACTGGGCGGCCTTGCCCCAGAGCTGGCGCTGCATGCAGGCCTGCCCGGCGAGGTATTGCAGGTAGGCGTTGTTGGGCAACTGGCGCTGGGCCTGCTCCAGGCGTGCCAACCAGGTGGCGTCGAGCTGGGGGAGGCCCGGTTCCAGTGCCAGCACCAGCTGGCGCTGCTGTCCTGCATCCAGGGCCTCGAACCCCTGCCACACCGGATCCAGCCAGGTCCGGGCCAGGTCCGCGGCCTGCACACGGTCGGACTCGCCGACCAACGGATCGGTCACCAGTTGGTTGGCGCGTTGCGCAGCCGCCAGCGCCAGTTCGGGCACAGCGTGCTCGCTGGCGTCCAGCCCGTTCCAGACCTCCTGCAACTGCGGCAGGTCGTGCGCCTCGTGCAAGGCATCGAGCACCAGCCCTCGCACGATGCTGCGCGAAGCCTCGGGCGAAAACGCACGGTGCTTGGCCAACAGGCGCGCTGTTTCCAGCGCTTCGGCGGTGGCCCCACCGAGCCGCGCGACACGCAGCTTCAGGCGCAGCGCCTGGGTGCGACGCGCCGCGCCCTGCGGCAGTTCGGCCAGGCGGCTGCGCGCGGCATCGTAGTCGCGGTCTTCCACCGCCCAGCGCACGGCGCGCAACAGCGCGCCTTCGACGGCCTCGGGCGCACTGCGAGTCAGTCTGGGGTGCAGTGCGGCCTGCAGGTTGGTATCGCGCCGTTCGCGGTTCTGCAGCGACTGCGCACTCTCGGCCAACAACAGATGCGCCAGCAATTGCAGCTGATCACGCCGGGGCCAGGAGGCCGATGTGGCGGATTTCAGCTGGTCCAGCGCCTGCTGGGCCGCCGCCTGAGCCCGCACGAACCGGCCCGACAGCTGGAGCGACAAGGCGTCCATCACGGCGCCCACCACCGCCCGCTCGATCTGCTGGCTGCGCCAGCGCTGCGCCTGCGCGGGCAGGTCGCGCAGGGCTCCGAAAGCCCGCAGGGCCAGGTGCAAGAGCACAAAGCCCGCGACCAAGGCAAACAACACGAAGTTGAAGGAAACGTCGAAACGGTAGGGCGGCCAGAAGAGCGTGAGCGTGGCCGCGTTGTGTCCGACCAGCAGGGCCAGCGCCACGGCCAGCGTGGCCAACCCGAGCAGCCAGAACACACTGCGCATGGCCCCGCCCTGTCGTTTGCCGGTCATCAGCGCCCTCCGGCGGCAGCGGCCAGCGCGGCCAGGGTTTCGTCGGGACGCGGCAACTCGTTGTCCACGAGGTCCTTGCGCAGTTGCGCGAGCGCGCTCCGCGCGTCCCCCACCAGCGGCGAGGTGGTTTCGAAATAGCGTGCCAGGGCCACCTCCACCGCCTTCACATCGGCCTGACTCGACGTGAGGTGTCGGGCCAGCAGGCCCAGGCGGGCGTTGAGCAATTTGAGCTTGAGGTTTTCGCGCAGGAAAAACGCCTGTTCGGGCGCCATCAGGGCGGCTTCCGGGCGGTCGATGCGACTGACGCGCACCAGTTCGCGCCCACTGCGCGTGACGTCGGCCCAGATGCGGGCCCAGAGGGACTGCCAGGCCAGCGACACCCGGTCCCAGCCCTGGCTCGGCGCATCGCCATCGGAGGACGGCAAGACCTCGGTCGATGCGGTCGCGGTGGCATCGCTGCCCGCCACGCTTGCCGCGGGAGCCGCTGGCTTCTCTGGCGCCGCTTTGCCCGCCTTGGGCGCGGCGCTTTTGGCTGCCCCCGCCACACGGGCGCGAGGCCCCACCTCGTTGAGGACCGGCCATTCATCCACTTGGCGCGCCAGTTCGTCCAGCCGCAGGACCAAGCCAGGAATGTCGGCCAGCGGGGCCTTCTGGATGCGGTCGATGTCCCGCGCAATGGCGCGCTGCACCGGGTTCAGACGGGGTTGGGCCGCGCGAGCGATGCGCTGGTCGGCCGCCTGCAGCGCGGAGATCAGCGGCTGGGCCGTGCCGGTGAGCTGGGCCTGCTGCTGCGCCAAGCGCAGCGCCGACTCCAGGTCCTGGACCAGGTTGTCGTCGCGCGAACGCGAGAGCGTGAGCATCAGCTCTTCGAGCTGGCTGCGCTGCAGGCTCACCTCGGACAGGCGCACCTCGGCCACCGCCAGCCGGGCCTGCAGCTCCTGCGTCAGGGCCTCGGCCTGCGCGGCCAATCGGCGCGCGTCCGCGGCCTGCGTTGCGCTGTCCTGGCTGCGCCGCGCAAGTTCCTGCTGGGTGGACCCGAGCTTTTCCCACAACAGGCCACTCATGATCAATGCCAGGGTCGCCAGCACCATGGCCAGCACCGCCGCCCAGCGACCGGAGCGCGGTGCCGCAGCCACCGGTACCGCGGTGGGCATCACCGGGGCCGCGCCGCCTGCGGCGGAAGGCGCGGAAAGAGGGGTATCGGGTTGGGTCTGGCTCATGGGCGGCTCCAGTTCGATTCTAGAGTGCGCAGCACGTCGGGCAGGGCCGGGCGGGTTTCCATCACCCGGCCAAAGCCGATCGCGCGCGCGGTGGCCGCGATGCGGGGGTGCGTGGCCAGCGCTGCCGCGCTTGACCAGTCCTGTTCGGGTGCGGCGGCGTGCAGGTGCTCCAGCGCCTCCGAACTGCTGAACAGCCAGACGCTGCCGGCGGCGCTGGCGGCGTCGACCTGTGCACGTTGGACACTGTCCCACAGCGGCGCATGGCGCTCGTAAGCCACGCAGGCGTCCACCCGGGCGCCCGCGGCTTCACAGCGGCGGATCAGCCAGTCACGGCCGTTGCCGGCCAGCGCACCAGCGCCCGGCTCGGCTGGCGCATCCGGGGACGCGCCACGCACGATCAACACCAGGGCGCCGCCACGCAGCTGCGGCGCGACCACCGGCCACAGGGCCTCGGAATCGAACTGCGCCGCATCGGCCGGCGGGGCGTCGATCTGCGCGGCCCCCAGGCCCAGCGGCGCCAGCGCCTGGGCGAGCACGCGCGCGGTACCGGGCCCCGGGGCCCAGAACCGGGTGTGCATTGCGTCGGGCGCTCGCGCGGGCATGGCCGGCGACCAGAAGTGGCCGACCGCGGCGGCGCTGACGAACATGATGGCGTCGGCCTCAAACCAATGGGCCCGCCAGTGCGCCAGCGTGGCCAGCTGCGCCGGGTCGTGGGGATCGGTGATCTCGATCAGCGGCAGGGCCTGCGCCGGCCAGCCCTGGGCCCTCAGGGCCTCCACCCAGACAGCGGCCTCCGACGCGGGCCGCGTGACGATGAGCCGCTCCAGCGGGCTCGCCTCGGGCCGCTGGACGGGTGCCGCGGTCAAGGCTTCAAACCTCCACGGCGGGGGGCTGAGCACCGGCCGCACGCAGGGCCTCGGCCACACGCTGGCCCAGAGCCTCGGCCTGCGCCAGACCGTGCACCGGAGCCTGCTCGCTCACCCGCACCACACCTTGCAGGCCGTCGGGGTCGCCCCAGGCGGCGTCGAGCCGCAGCTGGCCCGACTCGGCCGCTTCCCACTGGGCATAGGCCGCCAGCGGCATGGAGCAACTGCCGCCCATGGCACGCGACACCGTGCGCTCGGCCGCCACGCGGTACCAGGTGGGCAGGTGCACCAGCGGCGCCAGTGCCTCGATGAGATCGGGCCGGTCGGCCCGCACCTCGATGCCCAGCGCGCCCTGCCCGGCGGCGGGCAAGGAATCGGCGGGTTCAAAAACGTGGCGGATGCGCCCGGACAAGCCCAGGCGCTTGAGGCCGGCGGCGGCCAGCACGATGGCGTGGTATTGGCCTTCGTCGAGCTTGCGCAGGCGGGTGTCCAGATTGCCGCGCAGCGGCTCGATGCGCACGTCGGCACGGCCAAGCGCGTCGAGCGCTTCACGCAACAGCACCAGACGGCGCAGGCTGGAGGTGCCCACCACCGCGCCCTGGGGCAGCTCGGCCAGCGAAGCGCACGCCGAAGACACCCAGGCGTCGCGCGGGTCCTCGCGCTCCATCACGCAGGCCAGCACGAAACCCTCGGGCAGGTCCATCGGGACGTCCTTGAGCGAATGCACGGCCATGTCGGCACGCCCCTCTTCAAGAGCCACCTCCAGCTCTTTCACGAAGAGCCCCTTGCCACCCACCTTGGACAGGCTGCGGTCCAGGATCTGGTCGCCCTTGGTGGTCATGCCCAGCAGGTTCACCCGGTGCCCCCGTTGCTCCAGCAGCGCCTTGACGTGCTCGGCCTGCCACAAGGCGAGACGGCTTTCCCGGGTGGCGATGGTGATGGACAGCGCGGGGGGGGTGTTTGAAATCGACACGGCGAAGGATCACAAAAGATCATGCCCGTAGGGGGCGTTTCCGTACCCGCTTGGTAACGGGAAGGGCAACTTTGGATGCTAGCATGGCCGCTGCCAAAAATATCAGCAACCCCCACCCGACACGCCCGCCATGAGCCGATCGCCTGCCCGTCCCGTCGCCGCACTCCCCGTCACCCGTCCCACCGCCACACGGAGTGCATCGCGCGCCGACAAGGACCAGCCGCTGATCGACGACATCCGCCTGCTCGGGCGCATTCTGGGCGACGTGATCCGCGAACAGGAAGGACAGGCCGCCTTCGATCTGATTGAACAGATCCGCCAGCTCTCGGTGGCGTTCCGGCGCCACGCCGACCAGTCGGCCGACAAGTCGCTCAAGAAGCTGCTCAAAGGCCTCAGCGGCGACCAGACCGTGAGCGTAATCCGCGCCTTCACCTACTTCAGCCACCTGGCCAACCTGGCCGAGGACCGGCACCACATCCGGCGCCGCGCCGTGCACGAGCGGGCCGGCGATCTGCAAGAAGGCAGCCTGGCCATGACGCTGCAGCGGTTGAAAAAAGCCGGCATCGCGCCGGACCAGATCGTGCAGACGCTCGCGCAGGCCCACATTTCGCCGGTGCTCACCGCCCACCCCACCGAAGTGCAGCGCAAGAGCATCCTGGATGCCGAGCGCGCCATCGCCCATCTGCTGGCCGAACGCGAACACCTGCTGCCGCGCGACCAGGCCGATTTCGACGCCCAGCTGCGCGCCCACGTGACCCAGCTCTGGCAAACCCGTCTGCTGCGCTTCACCAAGCTGACCGTGGCCGACGAGATCGAAAACGCCCTCAGCTATTACCAGGCCACCTTTCTGACGCAGATCCCCCGCATCTACCGCGACCTGGAAGAGGGCCTGGGCGACAGCGTGGCGCCGTTCCTGCGCATGGGCCAGTGGATCGGCGGCGACCGCGACGGCAACCCCAACGTCACGGCCCAGACGCTGGAGCTCGCCCTGCACAGCCAGGCCGAACTGGTGTTGCGCCACCACCTGACCCAGGTGCACCTCCTGGGCGCCGAGCTGTCCGTGTCGGCCATGCTGGCGCGGGTCAGCCCTGAGATGCAGGCGCTGGCCGAACGATCGCCCGACACCAACGCGCACCGCCAGGACGAACCCTACCGCCGCGCCCTCACCGGCATGTACGCCCGCCTGGCCGCCACGCTGCAACAGCTGACCGGCGGCGAGGCCGCACGCCACGCCGTGGCACCGCAGCAGCCCTACGGCAACGCCGGTGAGTTCCTGGCCGACCTGCGCACCATCGAAGCCTCGCTGGAGGCGAACCACGGCGCGGCCCTGGCACGCGCGCGCCTGCACCCCCTGATCCGCACCGTCGAGGTGTTCGGCTTTCATCTGGCCACCATCGACCTGCGCCAGAGCTCGGACCAGCACGAGGCGGTGGTGGCCGAGCTGCTGGCCACGGCGCGCATCGAGCCGCACTATGGGCAGCTGGACGAAGTCGGCAAACGCGCCCTGCTGCTGCGCCAGCTCAACGACGCGCGGCCGCTGCGCGTGCCGGGCGCGGCCTACTCGGCCCACACCCTGGGCGAGCTGGCGATCTTCGAGAACGCCCGCAGCGGGCGCGAGCGCTTTGGCGCGCAGGCCATCCGCCACTGCATCATCAGCCACACCGAAACCGTGAGCGATCTGCTGGAGGTGCTGGTGCTGCAGAAAGAAGCCGGCCTGATGCGCGGCCTGCTGCAGGAAGACGCGCGCTGCGACCTGATCGTGGTGCCGCTGTTCGAGACCATCGAAGACCTGCGCAACGCCGCGCCCATCATGCGCGACTACTACGCCCTGCCGGGCGTGCGCGCCATGGTGCAGCGGGGCGCGACCGACGGATACAGCGAGCAAGACATCATGCTTGGCTACTCCGACAGCAACAAGGACGGCGGCATCTTCACCAGCAACTGGGAGCTCTACCGCGCCGAGACCGATCTGGTCGAACTGTTCGATGCGCTGAACCTGGACGCACCACAGAAAATCGGCCTGCGCATGTTCCACGGGCGTGGCGGCACCGTGGGGCGCGGCGGTGGCCCGAGCTACCAGGCCATCCTGGCCCAGCCCCCCGGCACGGTGCGTGGCCAGATCCGGCTGACCGAACAGGGCGAGGTGATCGGCTCCAAATACGCCAACCCGGAGATCGGCCGGCGCAACCTGGAAACCCTGGTGGCCGCCACCCTCGAAGCCACGCTGCTGCAACCCACGCGCAACGCCCCCAAGGCCTTTCTGGACGCCGCGGCCGAACTCTCGACCGCCAGCATGTCGGCCTACCGCGCGCTGGTGTACGACACCCCGCGTTTCGCCGAGTATTTCTTCGCCGCCACGCCGATCCGAGAGATCGCCGAGCTCAACATCGGCTCGCGCCCGGCCTCGCGCAAAGCCACACAGAAGATCGAAGACCTGCGCGCCATTCCCTGGGGGTTCAGCTGGGGCCAGTGTCGCCTGACGCTGCCCGGCTGGTACGGCTTTGGTTCGGCCGTGCAGACCTTTCTACACCGCGACGGCCCCCAGGGCGTGGCGAAACAGAAGGCCCTGCTGCAGAAGATGGTGAAACAGTGGCCTTTCTTCAGCACCCTGCTCTCCAACATGGACATGGTGCTGGCCAAGAGCGACCTGGCCCTGGCCTCGCGCTATGCCGAACTGGTGCCCGACAAACGCCTGCGCACCAAGGTCTTCACCGCCATCGAAGCCGAATGGCACCGCACCGCCGACGCGCTTTCGCTGATCACGGGCGAGAAACACCGGCTGGTGAACAACGCGGCGCTGCAGCGCTCCATGCGCCACCGCTTCCCCTACATCGACCCGCTGCACCACCTGCAGGTGGAGCTGGTGCGGCGCTACCGCGCGGGGGAAAACCAGGCCGATCGCGACGAAAAGGTGCGCCGCGGCATCCACATCTCCATCAACGGCATTGCCGCGGGGCTGCGGAACACGGGGTAACCCCCCCACGCCAGCCCCCCAACAAGGGCCCCCCCCCCCCCCCGCGGCCGGGCGAAACCCGTTCCGCGATGTTCCGGGTGGCAGTCACCTCATTCGTTTCAGGTTTTGCTTCTCAGGCCAGCACGGTGATCTGGTCAACCCTAAAATGGATCGGTGACCCACATGCTCAACGCCGACCTCCACTGCCATTCCATCGTCTCTGATGGCACCCTCACGCCCGAGGCGCTCGCGCAGCGCGCCCAGGCCAACGGGGTCGAGCTCTGGTCGCTGACCGACCACGACGAAATCGGCGGCCAGGCCCGCGCCCTGGCCGCCGCCCAGGCGTTGGGGCTGCGCTACATCACGGGTGCCGAGGTGTCGGTCACCTTCGCCGGCACCACGGTTCACATCGTTGGGCTGGGCATGGACCCGGACCACCCCGGACTGGTGAACGGTCTGCGCGCCACGCGCGGGGGACGCGAGCAGCGCGCCCGCGCCATGAGCGACGACCTGGCCCGCGTGGGCATAGCCGGCGCCTACGAAGGCGCCCTGAAATACGTGGACAACCCCGAGCTCATCTCACGCACCCACTTCGCGCGCTACCTGGTGGAAGCGGGTGTGTGCCGCGACACCAACGAGGTGTTCCGCAAGTTCATCACCGAAGGCAAACCCGGCTTCGTGCCACACCGCTGGGCCTCGCTGGGTGATGCGGTGGGCTGGATCACGCAGGCCGGCGGCATGGCGGTGATTGCCCACCCGGGGCGCTACAAGCTCACCGCCAACGAAGAGTTCGCCCTCTTCACCGAATTCAAGTCGCACGGCGGCCAGGGCGTGGAGGTGGTGACCGGGGCCCACGGCCAGGCCGACTACGTGAAGTACGCCGGTTATTGCCACGAGTTCGGTCTGGCGGCCTCCCGCGGCAGCGATTTCCACAGCCCCGAAGAGAGCCACACCGATCTGGGCAAGCTGCCCGACCTGCCCGGCAGCGTCACGCCGGTGTGGGAGCTGCTGCAGTCGCGCATCCACTGATGGACGCGCCATCGTCCCCGCGCGGGAACGCGCACGCGATGTTGGGCATCGTGTTTCTGGTCAGCGCCACGGCCTGCTTCGCCGTGCTCGACACGGCCGTCAAGTACGTCGGGGCCTTCGTCTCGGTGCTGATCGCGGTCTGGTTCCGCTACACCTTCCAGGCGGTCGCGGTCACGGCCGTCATGCTGCCGATGCGTGGGCGCTCGCTGCTGCGCACGGCACACCCGCGCTTTCAGCTGCTGCGAGGGGCCTTGTTGCTGCTGGTCAGCGTGCTGTCGTTCATCAGCGTGCAATACATGCCGGTGGGCGAGTTCACGGCCATCGTCATGATCACCCCCCTGGTGGTCACGCTGCTGGCGGCGCTGCTGCTGAAGGAGCGCGTGAGCGCCCTGCGCTGGGTGCTGGTCACCGGTGGATTCGTCGGCGCCCTGCTGGTGGTGCAGCCCGGCGGCGACGTGATCGGCTGGGCCAGCCTGCTGCCGCTGCTGATGGTGTTCACCTACGCCTGGTTCCAGATCCTCACCAGCCAGATGGCGCGCACCGAAGACCCCATGACCATGCACTTCTACACCGGCTGGGTCGGCGCGCTGCTGGCCAGCGTGGCGCTGCCCCTGGCCTGGCAGGCCCTGCCCGACGCGCGGACCTTCGCCCTGCTGTGCCTGGTCGGCCTGATGGGCACGGTGGGCCATTTCCTGCTGATCCTGGCCTTTGCGCGCACCCGGGCCTCCACACTCACGCCCTACCTGTACGCGCAGATCGGTTTTGCCATGTTCTGCGGCTGGCTGGTGTTTGACCACGTCCCTGGCCGGCTCGAACTCGCCGGCATCGCCATGATCGTCTTGTGCGGCGCCAGCGCGAGCTGGCTGACCGCGCGCGACCAGCGCCTGCCGGTGGAACAGCCCGAGGCCTGAGCGCGCCTCACCAGCCCGGCGACACCGAAGCACGACGCGGTGAGCCTCGTCACAATACGGGCATGTCCCAGTATTTCGAAGTCCATCCCGACAACCCGCAGCCGCGTCTGCTCAAGCAGGCGGTGCAACTGCTGGAGCGCGGCGGCGTGCTCGCCGTGCCCACCGATTCGAGCTACGCCCTGGTCTGCCACCTCGATGACAAGGCCGCGGCCGACCGGCTGCGCCGCATCCGCCAGGTGGACGACAAGCACCACCTGACCCTGCTGTGCCGCGACCTGAGCGAACTCGCCAGCTATGCCAAGGTGGACAACCGCCAATACCGCCTGCTCAAGCTCGCCACGCCCGGTCCCTACACCTTCATCCTGGAGGCCAGCAAGGAAGTACCCCGGCGCCTGAGCCATCCGTCGCGCAAGACGATCGGCCTGCGCGTGCCGCGGCACCACAGCCTGCTGGCGCTGCTCGAACTGCACAACGGCGCGCTGCTCGCCACGACCCTGATCCCTCCGGGCGAAACCGCGCCGCTGAACGATGCACAAGAGATCCGCGAACGCTTCGAACACGACATCGCGGGGGTGATCGACGCAGGCGCCTGCGCGCTTGAACCGACCACCGTGATCGACCTCACCCCCATGGGCACCGGCGGCGAGCCCGAGGTGGTGCGCATCGGCCAGGGCGCCCTCGACCCCCTGGGCCTCTGAAAGCCGCCAGCCGGTCGCGCCAGCGACCCCGGCCCCAGGCCGGCCACGTCCATCTGGGACAATAGCGCTTTGCCCGCCACCCGCCATGGATTTCGCCCAGATCGTCCAAGCCATCGCCATCAACGCGCTGCCTCTGCTGTTTGCCATCACCCTGCATGAAGCAGCGCACGGCTACGCGGCACGCCATTTCGGCGACAACACGGCCTACGTTCAGGGCCGCATCTCCCTCAATCCGCTCAAGCACATCGATCCGGTGGGCACCATCCTCATGCCGGTGCTCCTGTACTTCGCCACCTCCGGCGCCTTCATGTTCGGTTATGCCAAACCGGTCCCCGTCAACTTCGGCCAACTGCGCAACCCGAAACGGGACATGGTCTGGGTTGCACTGGCAGGTCCGGGCGCCAACCTGATCCAGGCCATCGCCTGGTTTGTCCTGGGTCTGGTGCTTGCCTCCCTGGGAGTCGTCGAACCCTATTTCCACCTCGTTTGCCAGGCTGGCGTGATGTGGAACCTGGTGATGTACGCCTTCAACCTTTTCCCACTGCCACCGCTTGATGGGGGGCGCATTCTGGTGGGTCTGTTGCCCTGGAAGCAGGCCGTCGCCGTCTCGCGCATAGAGCCCTGGGGCTTCTTCATCGTGATGGCCCTGGTGATCACGGGGCTGGTGGCGACCTATTGGCTCTACCCGCTGATCAACCTCACTTATGGCGCCATCCGCCTGCTGCTCACCCCGCTGAGCCTTTTGCTGTCCTGATTGAGCTTCTCCCACCATGAGCATCCAACGCGTCCTCACCGGCATCACCACCTCGGGCACGCCCCACCTGGGCAACTACGTGGGCTCCGTGCGTCCCTCCGTGCGCATGAGCCTGCAACCCGATGTGCACAGCTACTATTTCCTGGCCGACTACCACGCCCTCATCAAGGTCGGCGACCCGGCGCGCGTGCAGCGCTCCACGCTGGAAATCGCCGCCACCTGGCTGGCCTGCGGCCTGGACCCGGAGAAGGTCACTTTCTACCGCCAGTCCGACATTCCCGAAATCCCCGAGCTCACGTGGCTGCTGACCTGCGTGACCGGCAAAGGTGTGCTCAACCGCGCCCACGCCTACAAGGCCTCGGTGGACAAGAACACCGCCGCCGGCGTCGACCCCGATGCGGGTGTGACCGCCGGCCTCTTCATGTACCCGGTGCTGATGGCGGCCGACATCCTGATGTTCAATGCCCACCAGGTGCCGGTGGGCCGCGACCAGATCCAACACATCGAGATGGCGCGCGACATGGCGGCCAGCTTCAACCACCTGTACGGCGAACACTTCACGCTGCCCGAAGCCGCCATCGAGGACCATGTGGCCACCCTGCCCGGGCTGGACGGCCGCAAGATGAGCAAGAGCTACGACAACACCATCCCGCTGTTCGTGCCGCGCGACCAGCTGCGCAAACTCATCATGGGCATCGTGACCGACTCGCGCGCGCCCGGCGAACCCAAGGACATCGAAGGCTCGGCGCTGTTCCAGCTCTACCAGGCTTTTGCCTCGACGGAAGAAACCGCCGCGCTGGCCCAGGCCTACGCCAACGGCATTGCCTGGGGCGATGCCAAACAGATGCTGTTCGAACGGCTGGACCAGGAGATCGCCCCCTTGCGCGCGGTGTACGACGAACTGATCCAGAACCCGGCACAGATTGAAAAGACCCTCAAAGCGGGTGCCGAGAAGGCCCGCACCGTGGCCACCCCATTCACGGCCCGGCTGCGCCACGCCGTGGGCCTGCGCCGGCTGGACGCCGTGCCAGCCACCGGCAAGGCATCCAAGGCCGGCAAGGTCGCTGCCCCCAGCTTCAAGCAATACCGCGAAGCGGACGGACAGTTCTACTTCAAGCTGCTGGACGCCAAAGGGCTGTTGCTGCTGCAGAGCACCGGATTTGCCTCGCCCAAAGACGCCGCGCAGACCATCGCCCGGCTGCAGCAGGGTGGCAGCGTGGTGCTGCCCGAGCTGCAGGCGTGCCTGAGCCTGCACGCCGATACCCAAGCCGTGAGCGAGGCGCTTGACCATTTCGCCCACCCCGCGGACTGAGGCTGGCGAGGTGTGGGTGGCGAATGCGCCCCCCTGCGGCGGTTGCGCCTCGGCCTAGCGCCGCCTCGGGCTCAAAAAGCCAAAAACAAGGGCAGCATCCGGACACTATTCGCTATCGCCAAACCCCTGCAATGCCGATATGCTGTCACACTGAAACCAATTATCTACAGCACACCCCGCCATGAGTATTTTTGTCATTGACGATCACCCGCTGATGCGCGAAGCCGTCGTCATGCTATTGCGCCGCCTGCGTGCATCCACCCAGGTGATCGAATTGGAACGCCTCGCCTCGGTGAGCAAGGCGATCACCGAACACGGCGAGCCCGAACTGGTGTGCCTGGACCTCAAGCTGCCCGACACCAATGGGGTTTCGGGCGTGCGTGAAATACGGCAGATGCTGCCCGACACCTCGCTCATCGTGCTGTCGGCCTCCCCCGCCTCCGATTACGAAGATCTGGCCCGTGAAGCAGGTGCCGACGCCTATGTGGAAAAATCCGCCGGCGCGGCCCAGATTGGCAAGGTGCTGCGCGAGTTCCTGGCCGACGAGGTCGAAGACGAGAACGCGCCCACCATTCCCGAAAAACTGTCCAAGCGGCAGAAACAGCTGCTGGTTATGCTCGACCGGGGCCTGAGCAACCGCGACATCGCCGAACAGCTGCAGATCAGCGAACACACCGTCAAGGTGCACCTGTGGCGCCTGTTCAGGCGCCTCAACGTCAAGAGCCGCTCGCAAGCCAGCCATCTGGCGCGTACCGCAGGCCTGCTGGACCTCTGAGACGGCGGCGGCCTGAAGAGGGCCGTGCGCCTGACCCCCTGCCGGTTCAGCGCAGGTCCATGAACTCCGAGTTCAACACCACCGTCGGCACCAGTTCGTCCGGCTGACTCTTCTGGGTATAGGCCGGCAGCATCAGGCGAAACACGCTGCCCTTGTGCTCCACCGAGGTCAGCGCCAGTTGGTAGCCCATGAGGGTGGTCAGCTTGGAGACGATGGTCAATCCCAGGCCCAGGCTGTCCTCGGTGCCCTGGTGTTGCGACACCCGGAAGAACTCCTGAAAGATCGCCTGCTGGTGCTCGCGGGCGATGCCCACCCCGGTGTCCCACACCTCGAACACCAGCATGTCCTCTCGGTGGCGCAGGTCCAGCAGGACACCTCCCCGGTGGGTGTGGCGCAACGCGTTGGAGAGCAGATTGCCCAGGATGCGGCGCAACACCACCGGGTCGGCCCAGATCGTCGTGGGACGCGTGTGGGTCTTGAGCTTGAGCGACTTGCCCGCCGCGACGGGCTCGAACTGCAGGGCCAGATCGGCAAACAGCTGGCGCACGTCCACGTGCTGCAAGCGCACCTTGTAGTTCCCCGCGTCGATGCGGGTCAGGTCGAACAACGAGTCGAACAGCTCGTTGATGGCCCGGGTGGACTGCAGGATGCGCGGCGAAATCTCGCGCGCCATCTCGGGCTCGGTGGCCAGCCAGTCGGCATACAGGCTCAGCGCATGCACGGGTTGGCGCAGGTCGTGCGCGGCGGAAGCCAGAAACCGGTTCTTGGTGGCCACGGCGCGCAACGAGGCTCGGGTCTGCAGCGTCAGCGAATCAATGAGTTCCTGATTCGAGAACTGCAGCTCGAAGCTGGAGCGGTACACCTGATGCAACCGCCGGCCCGCAATCAACAGCAGCCACCAGAACACCATCAGCAGCGCCATCAACGCCAGGCCGGTCTCCAGCGCGCCAGTCTCCCCCAGCACGCGGATGGTATTGACCATCAGTCCCAACATCACGGACAGCAGCAGGGCATGCACGTAGGCCCGAAAAATGGGCAGGTACGCGCTGTAGGAGGTCAGCGCCAATAGCCCCTGACCGAGCACCATGAGCCCGTAGACAAACTGCGTCGTCGAACTGACCTGCTGGTAGGTCAGCAAAACGCCACCGCCCCACAAGAACCCCACAACGGCCCAGGACCACTGGTAGCGCCGAACGAAGTCCAGGCGCTGAGGGCCTTCGCTGCTGTCGTGGCGCAGGTGGTAGATACCGATCAGACGGTAGCGGTAGACCAACATCGCCACCAGCAGACCGATCCATGCGAGCAGGACCCACAGGTCCACCTCGCCCGCCATCAGGAACACCAGCACGGGCAACGCCATGCCGGCCGCCAGCAGCGAGGGCACCATGTTGTCCATCAGGACCGAGATCAGCTGGGAATTGACCCATTGGTCGCGCACCTCGACGGTGGCGGGCACGTGCTGGTAGGTGGCAGGCTGGGTGTCGACGAGCATGGGCGGTGAGGGTGCGTGTGGCGACATTGTCGCACCCGGTGTCCTTCTGTGAACCACCGGAAAGGCACCGTCCGAGGTCCTGCTAGAATCATGGGCTTCGACACAGGAGAGATGGCAGAGTGGTCGAATGCACCGGATTCGAAATCCGGCGTACAGGTATTCCTGTACCGAGGGTTCGAATCCCTCTCTCTCCGCCAAATGCAAAAGCCCCGCACTGCGGGGCTTTTTCTTGGGCGCGCCGCAGGGGTCGGCGCATCACGCCGCGGCCAGGCGCTCCATGCCACCCATGTAGGGCCGCAGCGTCTCGGGCACGGTCACGCTGCCGTCGGCGTTCTGGTTGTTCTCCAACACCGCCACCAGCGCACGGCCGACCGCCAGGCCCGAGCCGTTGAGCGTGTGCACCAGCTCGTTCTTGCCCTGGGCGTTCTTGAAGCGCGCCTGCAGGCGGCGCGCCTGGAAGGCTTCGCAATTGGAGACCGAGCTGATCTCGCGGTAGGTGCCCTGCGCCGGCACCCAGACTTCGAGGTCGTAGGTCTTGCTGGCGCCAAAGCCCATGTCGCCGGTGCACAGGCTCATCACGCGGTACGGCAGGCCCAGCTTCTGCAGGATGGCCTCGGCGTGGCCGGTCATGGCCTCCAGCGCCTCGTAGCTCTTCTCGGGGTGCACGATCTGCACCATCTCGACCTTGTCGAACTGGTGTTGGCGGATCATGCCGCGCGTGTCGCGCCCGGCGCTGCCGGCTTCGGAGCGGAAGCACGGCGTGTGCGCGGTCATCTTGATCGGCAGCTCGGCCTCGGCCAGCACGGTGTCGCGCACCACGTTGGTCAGCGTCACTTCGCTGGTGGGGATCAGGTACAGCGCCTGCGTGTCGGGCATCTCTTCGCCCTCTTGCCCGCCCTTTTTCACGGCGAACAGATCGCCTTCGAACTTGGGCAACTGACCCGTGCCGCGCAGGGTTTCGCCGTTGACGATGTAGGGCGTGTAGCACTCGGTATAACCGTGCTCCTGGGTCTGCACGTCGAGCATGAACTGGGCGAGCGCGCGGTGCAGGCGGGCGATGGGGCCGCGCATGAAGGTGAAACGCGAACCCGCCAGCTTGACGCCGGTGTCGAAGTCCAGGCCCAGCTTTTCGCCGATGTCCACATGGTCGCGGACTTCGAAGTCGAAGGCCCTGGGGGTTCCCCATCGGCGCACTTCCACGTTGCCCTCTTCGCCCGTGCCCACCGGCACGCTCTCGTGCGGCAGGTTGGGCACGGCCAGCAGCAGGTTCTGCAGCTCGGCTTGAATGACCTCCAGCCGCGCGGCGGAGCTTTCCAGCTCGGCCTTCATCGCGCCCACCTGCGCCATCACCGCGTCGGCCTCGGCGTGCTGGCCCTTGCCCTTGAGCATGCCGATCTGCTTGGACAGGCTGTTGCGCTGGCTCTGCAGCTCTTCGGTGCGCGTCTGCAGCGTCTTGCGCTCCGCCTCCAGTGCGCGGAAAGCGTCCACGTTCAGGAAGGCCTGGGGTTGTTTGCGGGTCTCGAGCCGGGCGATCACGGCGTCGAGGTCTTTTCTCAGTAGGACGATGTCAAGCATGTGGAAATTGTAGTTTTGGGGTTCAGTGCAGGTGTCCGATCAGCGAGGGGCCATCGCCCTCGATCCTCAGGCCCTTGGGCAGCGGGAACTTGACCGTCTCGGTCAGGCCGTCCATGGTGCGCACGGAGATCGCGCCCAGCGCCTTGATGCGGTCGATCACCTGGCGCACCAGGATCTCGGGCGCCGAGGCGCCGGCGGTCAGCCCCACACGGGAGCGGCCCTCGAACCAGTCGGCCTGCAGTTCCTCGGCGCTGTCCACCATGTGGGCCGGCGTGCCGAGCTTGAGCGCGACCTCGCGCAGGCGGTTGCTGTTGGAACTGGTCGGGCTGCCGACCACGATCACCACGTCCACCTGCGGGCTGAGCAGCTTGACGGCGTCCTGCCGGTTTTGCGTGGCGTAGCAGATGTCCTGCTGCTTGGGTTCGCGCACACTGGGGAAGCGGGCTTTCACAGCGGCCAGGATGCCGGCGGCGTCGTCCACGCTCAGCGTGGTCTGCGTCACCACCGCGAGTTTCTCGGTCTGGGCCGGCGTCACGCGGGCCACGTCGTCCGCGTCTTCGACCAGGTGGATGCCACTGTCGAGCTGGCCCATGGTGCCCTCGACCTCGGGATGGCCCTTGTGGCCGATCATGATGAATTCGAAGCCTTCCTTGTGCAGCTTGGCCACCTCCACGTGCACCTTGGTCACCAGCGGACAGGTGGCATCAAAAATGTTGAACCCACGCGCCTGCGCTTCCTCTTGCACCGCCTTGCTCACGCCATGGGCGGAAAACACCAGCGTGGCGCCGGGTGGCACGTCGGACAGCTCTTCGATGAAGATCGCGCCCTTGGCCTTGAGGTCGTTGACGACGTAGGTGTTGTGCACGATCTCGTGGCGCACATAGATGGGCCGACCGAACTTGGCCAGCGCGCGCTCGACGATCTCGATGGCGCGGTCCACGCCCGCGCAGAAGCCGCGCGGTTCGGCCAGGATGACTTCTTTCGGCTCGTCCATCACAGCACCCCGATCAGCTGTACTTCAAAGCGCACCGGCTGGCCCGCCAGCGGGTGGTTGAAGTCGAACAGCACCGCGCCGTCTTTGCGCACCTCCACCGCCGAACCGGCGTAGCTGCCCAGGCCGTCGGGTGTGGGGAACTGCACCACGTCGCCGGCCGCGTACTGCTCGTGCGGGTCGCCCAGCTCGCTCAGCAGCTTGCGCGCCACCCACTGCACCATGTCCGGCTGGCGCTCGCCAAAAGCTTCGCCGGCTTCGAGCTCAATCACGGTACGGATACCCTCCTCCAGGCCGATCAGGCGCTGCTCGATCGCGGGCGAGAGCTGCCCGGAGCCGAGGCTCAGCGTGGCGGGCTGGCCTTCGAAGGTGTCGATGATCACCTGGCCCTGCGGCCCGGACATGCGGTAGTGCAGGGTGAGGAAAGAGCCTTCTTGAACGTGAGCCATGGGTCTTGGGGGAGGTTGGAATACGGTGAATCGCGACGGCGCGCCACGCACGGGTGGGAGCGGGTTTGTGAGCGACAACTCCGCCTATTGTAAAAAGCAGGCTGATCCAGGGAGGAAAAACATGAATGGCCTTGCCAGTACCGGGCTGAAAAGCCTGCCCAACGACGCGCGCCCGCGCGAAAAACTGCTCGCGCGCGGGCCATCGGCGCTCAGCGACGCCGAGCTGCTGGCCCTGCTGCTGCGCACCGGCATTCCCGGCAAACACGTGGTGCAGCTCGCGCAGGAACTGCTCAACACGTTCGGCGGTGTCGGCGGCCTGCTGCACACCGGGGCCGACGCGCTCAAGGTCATCAAGGGCCTGGGGCCGGCCAAACGCGCCGAGGTGGTGGCCGTGCTCGAACTCGCGCGCCGTGCGCTGGCGCAGGAGCTGCAGCAGAAAGCCCTGTTCGACAGCCCGAAGGCGGTGCGCGAATACCTGCAGCTGCAACTGGGCGCACGCAACCACGAGGTGTTTGCCGTGCTGTTCCTGGACAGCCAGAACCGGCTGATCGCGCTCGAAGAGCTGTTCCGCGGCACGCTGACGCAGACCAGCGTGTACCCGCGCGAAGTGGTGCTGCGCGCCTTGCACCACCACGCCGCCGCCGTGGTGCTGGCACACAACCACCCCAGCGGCACCGCCCAGCCCTCACGCGCCGACGAAACGCTGACGCAATCGCTCAAGGCCGCGCTGTCTTTGGTGGATGTGCGCGTGCTGGACCATTTCATCGTGACGCGCGAGCAGGCGGCGTCGATGGCCGAAATGGGCATGGTCTGAATCGGCCCCGCCTTTTCCCGGACACCGCCCGTCGACAGCCTGGCATAAGCTCTGCACACGACTTCAGGCCCAGGCCTGGAGCCGGGCGTGCAACCGTCGTCCATCAGGAACAGGAGGGAGTCTTGAAACCATTCGTTCTTCGAGCGCATCTGCGCAGCCCCATCATCCGACGGGGCTTCGTCACGCTGGATGCCTTGCTCATGGCCATCCTGTCGCGCGGCGACGTGTCAGACCTGCTCAGATGCGAACAGGACCTGTACTTCGCGAGTTCTGGTTTTGCCGTCGATGCCGTTGCCAGCCAGCGGGCCTCATTCGTCGCCAGCATGCGACCGGAGCATTCGCCTCACTGGCTGGACGTTCTAAACCCCAACACCAAGGACGGCGACCTGCGCGTCGGTCTGTCCAGGCAGCGCGAAGCGGGCAACATCATCAATGGCTACCAGGCCACGGTTGCCCGCGCCATTGAGTGGTACGCAACCGGCCACGCCGATGCGGTGCTGGAGGGGCTGCAACCCGTGCGCTTCATCGGCAAGAAGCGGTCCGCAGGCTATGGCGAAGTCGCCCGTTGGGAGGTCGAGGGCGGCGAGCTGGACGGACTGGTGGGCTATGCCGGCGAACCCCTGCGCCCGGTGCCAACCGCCCGCTGGACCGAAGGCGGCGACTGGGTGCCGGTCGAGGCCGCCTGGAAGGCGCCGTACTGGGAGGTTCGCAACCGCGACCGGTGCTTCGTCCCAGTGGGGGTCTGACATGAACGGCCCCGAATTCTTCATGCAGCACGCGGGCTACCGTCTGCTGCCCGCGCAACTCAAGAGCAGCGATCCGGTGAACGATGCCGACGCGCTCTTTGCCACCGCCCTGCCCCTGCACACGGGAAAGACGCTACGCCTGTCTTCGTGCTGGATGGTGATCACGCCCCACTGGACCGCCACCAGCTTCAAGGCGATGCCAGAGGCCGGCTTTCGCCACGACATGGAGCGAAAGACCGCTATTCAGGACGCTCTGAAGACGGGTCAACCCTGCATGCTGCTGGCCCTGGGCAAACGCACCATGACCGCACGCGACCTGTTCGTCACCCACGACCCTCGGGCGGCGCGGCTGTGCAGCGAGGGCGAAGTCAAGACCTTTGATGCCACTCAGGAGAAGACATGGACATCGTGATCGATAAACCCGCCCGCGTGCGCGGCTACGCCCTGCACCGCATCGTCGAACAGTTCCGCGATGGCAAACCTGCCCTTTGGGCTGACGAAGGCACCCAGGTCCGTATCCGTCCCGAGGAAGCGGTGCCGCCCGAATACCCGGTCGGCAAGCTGCTGGCCTTCACCACCACCGCCTGCGTGTCCTACGCCAGTGGCCACAAAAACCGCTACCTGCCGTTGGGCGACTGGCGGGGTCGGCGCGAATGGCTGGAAAAGCGCGCCCTCAAACACGGCTTTGAAATCGTCGGCGTGCATGTGTCGTCCGGCATGCGGCAGGTGGAAACGCACAACGGGCGCCGCTTCTCCATCGACGCCACAGAGTTCACAGGCCTGCTCAAGGTCACTGACCCCCAGGCCTTTGCCAACTGCCTCGTCAAAGGCATCGGCCGCATCGGCAGCGCTTTCGGCCTGAACCTCCTCATCGTCCAATAACCCCAGGGAGTCACACCATGACGCAACGTTCTTTCATCACCGCAGAACTGCAACTGCACACCCTCCAGCCCCTCACATTCACCCACCACGGAACCGAAGGCCTGCCCCTGCTCACGCGGGGCGTGGACGCCGAAGGCCGCCACCAGCGCACCGTGTTCATCCCGGCAGCGCAACTGCGGGGCCGCCTGCGCCACGAGGCAGCCCTGGCCGAACTGCGCGCCCGCCCCGGCAAGGCCAAGCTCGAAGACGCCTACCTGCTCGCACTCGGGCAGGACCTGCGCCCCGAGGAAGACGCCGAGCCCGAAGCCATCCGCCTGCGCGAACAGCGGGTCTTCCGGGCCCAGAACCCGCTGCTCGACCTGTTCGGCACCTGGAAAGTGGCCAGCCGCCTGTTCGTGTCGCATATGTTGCCCGAGGTGAACGTGTTGCCCGACACCGTCAGCCACATCCGCCGCGACCTCGACAGCAACGAAGACATGATGGATCTGCTGGACGAGACGGAGCAGGACCGGCTCTACGAGCGCCAGAACAGCCAGGGTCTGGCCTCCAAGGCCGAAGCCCTGATCAAGCTGACCATGCGCGAACTCGGCGCCGCCCGCAAGGCCAAAGACGAAGCCCGGCTCGCCGAGCTGACTGCCAAACTGGAAGAACTCAAAGAGCTCAAAAAGACCCGCAAAGGCGAGGACACCTCGGACAACACCAAGCACCTGCTGGAGCTGCAGGTGATTCCGCTGGGCATCACCCTGCTGGGCAGCCTCACCGTGAATGGCGCCCAGGCCCACGACCTGAACATGCTGGTGCAGGCCGTGGACAGCTTCAGCCGTCAACCGTATCTGGGCGCCCAGCGCGCCCGGGGCTGCGGCGAGGTGCGCGGCCGAGCCACCTTCAAGGACGCGCAAGGCAGCGTGCTGGTGGTCGTCGGTTTTGGTGGCCGGGCTCCAGCGCAAGTGGAATGGACCGACGAGGGCCGCAACTTCCTGAACACCGCCAGCGCCGCCAGCGCCGCCGCATGAGCTTTCGCAGCGAAGAACAGCGGCAATACGCCCGCCTGATCGAAACCGCCCTGCGCCCCGGCCCGCCTTTGCTGGCCGGCGCCGCGGCCGGGCTGGGCAAGACCCACGGCTACAGCATCCCGCTGCTGCGTTCGGGCCTGCGCGTGGCCATCGCCATGAGCACGCGCCAACTCATCGCCCAGTACCTGGACAGTGACGCCCTGCGCTCCGCTCTGGACGGTCAAACCTGCACCGTCAGCGCCCTGCAGACCCGCGCCAGCTTCACCACCGACGCCGAGTACCGCGAACACCGGCAACAGGCTCTGTCGGCCCAGGTGCTGGTGATCACGCACGCGGCCTCCCTCATCGACAGCCTGCACCCCGGCTATGCCGACCTGCGGCAACGCGAGGTGGTTCTGTTCGACGAAGCCGACCTGCTGGCCGACGCCGCCGACCTGCGCAGCAGCTTCCGCATCGACGCCGACACGCTCGCAACTTGCGGGGCCAAAGGCCTGCCGCCGCAGGCCGCTGCCCAGCGCGTGCTGCAAGCGTCCACCGAGCTCGAGGTCAGAGCCAGCGCACAAGCCATCGTCTATGCCTGCGAACACCCTGCCGGTTGGAAGGTGGTCGGCCATGACGACGATGGCGCCCTGGTACTGCGCCACCGCATGCCGGGCCGCATGCTCAAACCCTTGTTGCAGGGCGTGCCGCGCTGCATCTTCACCAGTGGCACCCTGCAGGTGGGTGGGCGGTTTGACCACTTCTGCCGCGCCCTGGGCCTGACCAGCATCGCGCCAGAAAGCCGGCACATCGAACCACGCCAGCACGGCCAGCTCAGCGTGGACGTCGCGGCCGACGAACTGAGCGCGAGCGAAGTGGCCCTGCGCATCGCCCAGGCCGAACGGCCGGTGCTGGTGCTGACCACCAGCCACCAGCAAACCGCCGAGCTGGGCCGACTGCTGCCCATGGCCACCGTGCGGGCCGAAGGCGAACCGCTGGCCGATGCGGTGGCGCGCTGCCCGGACGACGGCATCCTGCTGGCCGCCGGCGCCTGGACCGGGCTGGACTCGCCGCGCCTGCGCTGGAAGACCGTGGTCATTCCCAAAACGCCCTACGGCCCACCGGTCAGCGTGGACGGGCGGCAGATCACCCGTTACATCGACAGCCAGGTCGTCGCCACCCGGCGCACCAACCAGGGCCTGCACCGCGGCCTGCGCACGCCCGACGCGCACTGCCGCCTGCTGTTGCTGGACCCGCGCAGCAGTCGCGACAACCTCCGCAGCGCCATACCGGCGCGCTTCACGGTGGACTGGAATGGCTTCGAAGAAGGTGCCCAGGTGCTGCAAGCGCATTTCAACCGCGAACGCAACGCGAGCCTGCGGGCCGCCGCGCTGCGGCACCACGGCGCCCGCTGCGTTGCCGAAGGCTGCAGCGTCACGGCCCTGCACCTGCTGGACGTGCACCACACCCGCCCGCTGGCCGAAGGCGAACGCCGCACCACGCTGGACGAGGTGGTGGTGCTGTGCAAAAACCACCACGCCGACGCCCACCACCGGCTGCGCATGCAGGCGCTGGAAGCACTCGACGCTGGGAAAAGCTTTGAGCCGAGTTGACTTGCGCTATTTGGGATCAGGCTGCCGTGAAAACGTGCAGCTACTGGAACATCAACTACGTGCTGGTGACGATCTTCGCTGATCAAGCTGCCGTGAGAACGTGCAGCTACTGGAACACGACGAAGCCACTGCCTCGGCGCGCAAGGGATCAAGCTGCCGTGAGAACGCGCAGCTACTGGAACATCACAAGCTCGGACGGGCCAAACGACGCGGATCAAGCTGCCGTGGAAACGTGCAGCTACTGGAACGACTGCAAGCATTTCAGCAAGGCCAAGGGCGATCAAGCTGCCGTGATAACGTGCAGCTACTGGAACTGGGTGAGCTTGGTGATCAGCAAGTACTCGGATCAAGCTGCCGTGAGAATTTGCAGCTACTGGAACCGGCGTGGGCCGAGTACGACTGGATGTGTGACTCAAGCCGCCGTAAGAACGGGCAGCTACTGGAACATCAAGTACTTGTGCACCACGATGCAGAGCGATCAAGCTGCCGTGAAAACGTGCAGCTACTGGAACATGCCCGTGGTGTCGATGCCCATGAATTCCGCTCAAGCTGCCGTGAAGGCGCGCAGCTATTGGAACGCGGCGTACGGTCGCCGAAGATGGTCCATGCAGCGTCAGCTCCCAGCCTGCGGCATCTGAAAGGATGTCCTTGACCCTCGGCGGACTTGAGGTGTGCGCGAAAATCGCGCCACCATGAAACTGCGCTCGCTCGCCGAACTCAAGACGCTGCAGAAGCTGATCGCCCAGCGGGCGGCTGCCGAGGCCGCGGCGCGCGAGGCCGAGCGCCTGCGGCAGCAGCGGGTGGACCGGGAGACGCGTTTGTTTGAACTGGCGGTGGGCCCGGTGCGGCCCCTGATTTCCGCCCGGCGCGTGCACCACCCGCCGAGGCCCGTGGAACCGGCGCCCCGCCAGCGCCAGCTGGACGAAGCCTCCGTGATGCGCGAGGCGCTGTCGGACGACTTCGACGTCGAAACCCTGCTGCACACCGACGACCAGCTGAGCTTTCGCCGCCCCGGCCTGGGGCCGGACGTGACGCGCAAACTGCGCGAGGGCCGCTGGAGCATCCAGCGCCAGATCGACCTGCACGGCCTGCGCGTCGACGAGGCCCGCGAAGCGCTGGGCCGCTTCATCCGCGAAGCGCAACAGCAGGGTCTGCGCTGCGTGCGCGTGGTGCACGGCAAGGGCCTGGGCTCGCCGGGCCGCACGCCGGTGCTCAAGGGCCGGGTGCAACGCTGGCTGGTGCAGAAGAACGAGGTGCTGGCCTTCGTGCAGGCGCGGCCGGCCGAGGGTGGCGCCGGGGCGCTGGTGGTGTTGCTGCGGCCCGCCTGAACGGCGCCCTCAACCGACACCCCCCGATCAAACACTCCCGGGGCGGTTGCGCATCCAGTCGGCGGTCTTGAAGAAGCTGTCCTTCAATCGGGTGCGCAGGTCTTCGGGCACGCCCGTCTCGGCCATGGCCTGATCCATGCAGGCCAGCCACTGGTCGCGTTCGACGACGCCGATGGAAAACGGCATGTGGCGCTGGCGCAGGCGCGGGTGGCCGAAGCGGTCTTCGTAGTGCGAGGGGCCGCCCAGCCAGCCGCAGAGAAACCAGAACAGCTTCTGGCGCGCATCGTCCAGCGTGCTGCCATGGCTCGCGCGCAGTTCGCGGTAGCCGGGCTCGATGTCCATCAGGTCGTAGAAGCGGTCCACCAGTGCGCGCACGCGGGTTTCGCCGCCGATCCATTCGAACGGGGTGGAGGGTGGTACAGCGGTCTCGGATGACGTCATGGGAAGCGAACGGAAGTGGTTTGATCAAGTGCCAGCGTGGGGCTGGTCAAACGGATGCAGCACGGCGAAGGGTCTCCACCACCGGCGTCTTGAGCACGCTGCGCAGCCCCCACCAGCCAGCCAGCAGGGCCAGCACGGCGCCGGCCAGGCTGCCGGCCAGCGGCACCCAGAGCGAGGCGGTCCAGGTGAACTCGAACACGAACCGGGCCAGCGCCCAGCCCACCACCACCGCCACCACCGAGGCCAGGAAGCCCGCGAGCAGGCCCACGCCGAGCAACTCGATGCGCTGCACCTGGCGCAGCAAGGCCGAACCGGCGCCCACCGCGCGCAGGATGGCGAACTCGCGCTCGCGCTCGCCGCGCGTAGCGGTGATGGCGGCGAGCAGCACCACCAGACCGGCCGCGAGCGTGAATGCAAACAGGAACTCCACCGCACCGATCACCTGGCCCAGCACACGCTGCACCTGGGCAATGGTCTGGCTCATGTCGACGTTGGTGATGTTGGGAAACTGGCGCACCAGCGCGTTGTCGAACTGGAGATCGGCATCGGGTGCGCGGAAGGCGCTGATGAAGCTCACCGGCGCATCGGGCACCTGGGCCACCGGAAACACCACGAAGAAGTTGACCCGCATCGAACCCCAGTCCACCTTGCGCAGACTGGTGATGCGGCCCTCGCTGACCTGCCCGGCGATGTCGAAGCCCAGCCGATCACCCAGCTTGAGCCCCAGTTCCTCGGCCAGACCTTCTTCCACGCTCAGCGCGTCGGCTTCGTTCTCCTGCCAGCGGCCCGCCACCACCGGGTTGTGTTCGGGCAAGGTAGCGGAGTGGGACAGGTTGAACTCGCGGTCCACCAGGCGCTGCGCGCGGTCGCTGGTGAAGTCGTCGGGGCTGATCGCCTTGCCGTTGATGCTGACCAGCCGGCCCCGGATCATGGGGTACCAATCGAAGCGCCGCACACCCGCTTGGCGCAGCGCCTGCTGAAAGGCCTCGCCTTGGTCGGGCTGCACGTTGATGACAAAGCGGTTCGGCGCGTCGGGCGGCGTGGCGTTGCGCCAGCTGGCGATGAGGTCGGTGCGCAGCAGCACCAGCAGCACCAGCGCCAGCAGGCCCACGGCCAGCGCGCTGATCTGCACCACCGCGTAGGCCGGGCGCGCCGAGAGCTGGCGCGTGGCCATGACCAGGGCGCGCGGCGCGGTGGCCTCGTTGACACTGGCGCGCAGCAGGCGCACCGCCGCGTAGCTGGCCAGCGCGAACAGCAGCACGGCCCCGGCAAAGCCGCCCACCGCGATCGCGCCGAGCAGCAGGTCGCGACTGGCGGCCAGCAGCAAGGCGGCAAACCCCGCCACGCCCAGACCCAGCACCGCCAACGAAGCCGGCTTGAGCTGCCCCACGTCGCGCCTGATCACGCGCAGCGGCGGCACCTTGGCCAGTTGCAGCACCGGCGGCAGGCCAAAGGCCATCATGAGCGTGAGGCCCATGCCCAGGCCCAGCAGCACCGGGGCGGGACCGGGCGCGGGCAAGGAGGCGTCCACCAGGCCCGCCAAGAGCAACACGAAGCCGTGGTGAACGACATAGCCCAAGAACACCCCCAGCGCGCTGGCGAACAGGCCGACCAGCGCGAACTCGAAGGTGTAGGCGCGGGCCATGCTGCCCTGCGACAGCCCCAGCACGCGCAACATGGCGCAGTCGTCCAGGTGGCGCTGAGCGAAGCCGCGCGCGGCGATCGCCACCGCCACCGCGCACAGCAGCGCGGCCAGCAAGGCCACCAGGTTGAGGAATTTTTCGGCCCGCTCCAGCGTGCGCTGCATCTCGGGCCGCCCGCCTTCGAGCGACTCCAGGCGCAGACCCCGCACCCCGGGTTGCTCGATCTGGGCCTGCGCCCAATCGACAAACCGTTTCACGGCGGGGTCGCTGCCGGCCACGGCCAGGCGGTAGGTGAGCCGGCTCGCCGGCTGCACCAGGCCGGTGGCCGGCAGATCGGCGGTGTTGATCATGACGCGCGGTGCAAAGCTCATGAAGCCCGCGCCCCGGTCAGGCTCCACCACGATCACGCGGGTGACGCGCAGCTGGGCATCGCCCAGCAGCAGCGGCTGGCCCACGGAAAGATCCAGCGCCACCAGCAGCGCCGCGTCCACCCAGGCGGTGCCGGGCGCGGGGATCTCGCGGGTGGCGGCATCGGGGCCCAGCGGAGCCTCGGCCACCCGCAGGCTGCCGCGCAGCGGATAACCCTCACCCACGGCCTTGAGCGCCACCAGGCGCGCCGCGCCGCCCTCTTCGTCGCGGGCCCGGCCCATGGTGGGGAAGCCCAGGGTCTGCGTGGTCTGCAGCCCCTGCGCTTTCGCCTGCTGCTGAAACGCCGGCGGCGTGGCGTTGTCGCTGCTGAGCACCGCGTCGCCACCGATCAACGCCCGCGCGTCGCGCGCCAGGCCGCCCTGCAGCCGGTCGGCAAAAAAACCCACCGCCGTGAGCGCGGCCACCGCCAGCGTCACGGCCAGCAGCAAGAGCCGCAACTCACCCGCGCGCCAGTCGCGCCAGAGCGAGCGCCAGCCGAGGGACCAGAAGGAGACAGAAAGGGAAGCAGGAGCGACGGCCATGCCGCGACCTTAACGCAAGCCGATCAACCGCGCAGCGTCGTGCGGTTTGGGATGGAACGCAACGAATGGCCGACCGAAGAGCTTCGCACTCCCGGCCCTCACCCCAGCCCTCTCCCAGGGGGCGGGGGAGAGGGAGTAGAGCCACGGCGCGCCGAGTGAGGCCACCGGAGCGCGATGCGCAAAACCCGGAACGAGGCAGAGCAAGTCATGTCCGGCGCGCGGGCCTGAGCCCAGAACGCGGCGGATCTGGCTTTGCCAGGCCGCTCGCGTTGCCCCTTGAGGGGCGGAGCTGGCTACACGCAGTGAGCCAGCGATGGGGGTGGTCCTACTTCGTGCCGAAAATCCGGTCGCCCGCGTCGCCCAGGCCCGGCACGATGTAGCCATGCTCGTTCAGGCCGCGGTCCACCGCCGGGGTGTAGATCGGCACGTCCGGGTGGTGGTCGTGGAAGGTCTTGATGCCCTGGGGGCAGGTCACGAGGCAGACAAAACGGATGGAACGCGGGTGGGTCTGCTTGAGCCGGTCCACCGCCGCCACCGCCGAGTTGCCGGTGGCCAGCATGGGGTCGAGCACGATCACGTCGCGCTCTTCCATGCCCTGCGGCATCTTGAAGTAGTACTCCACCGCCTGCAGCGTGGCCGGGTCGCGGTACAGGCCGATGTGACCGACGCGGGCGCCGGGGATGACCTGCAGCATGCCGTCGAGGAAACCGTTGCCCGCGCGCAGGATGGAGGCCAACACGACCTTCTTGCCATCGATGACGCGCGAGGTCATTTTCTCCAGCGGGGTCTCGATCTCGATCTCCTGCATGGGCATCTCGCGCGTGATCTCGTACGCCAGCAGGGCCGACAGCTCGTGCACCAGTTCGCGAAAACTCTTGGTACTGGTGTCCTTGCGGCGCATCAGCGTGAGCTTGTGCTGGACCAGGGGGTGGTCAATGACGTGGACTTCTCGGCTCATCTGCGGGCTTTCAGAAAACAGGGGGACATGGCGGGAGGCCGCCGGCCAAGGCGCGCGCGGACCCGTGAACCGGCCAAGTTTATGCCCGTTCGCGGGCACCCCGGGGGCGGGACGGCGGAGGTCAGGCCGCTGTGGAGGGGCTCGCCACAGGGGCGGGTGGCGGCACAGCGTCGAGCAGCAGGCGCTGGGGGTTGGCGTAGCAGAGGAAACGCTTGTTGGTGGCGCGCCCGATGGCACACAGGCCCACGCGCTGCGCCACTTCCAGCCCCATCTGCGTGATGCCGCTGCGCGAAACCACCACCGCGACGCCCATCTGCGCCGACTTGATGACCATCTCGCTGGTGAGACGACCGGTGGTGTAGAACACCTTGTCGGCGCTGCGGGCCAGGGACGGGTCTTCGAGGGACATCCAGCCCGCGATGGTGTCCACCGCGTTGTGGCGCCCCACGTCTTCCACGAACAGCTGCAGTTCTTCGCCGCGGAACAGCGCGCAGGCGTGCACCGAGCCGGCCGACTTGTAGGTGCTCTCCTTGAGCCGGATCGCGTTCACGATGCCGTAGAGCTGCGACTGGCGCAGCACCGCGGCCTCGGGCAGGTGGATGTTGTCGATCTCGTCCATCAGGTGACCAAACACGCTGCCCTGGCCGCAGCCCGTGGTGACGACGCGCCGGGCGGTGCGCTCTTCGATGCGGTCGATGCCGTGCCGTGTCTTGACCGCGGCGCTGCCCACGTCCCAGTCCACCGTGATGGACTCGACTTCGTCCACCGAGCGGACCAGTCGCTGGTTCAACAGATAACCGAGCACCAGCCACTCCGGGTGGGCGCCCAGCGTCATGAGCGTGACCAGCTCACGCTTGTCGACGTACACCGTGAGATCGCGCTCTGCCGGGATCGACACCTGGCTGCGCTGCCCGTACTCGTTGAGCACGGTCACCTCCTGCGTCAACGGCGCCCGGGCGTGGGTGAGCTGCGGCAAGCGCGCGGGACGCGGCTTCGCATCGGTGGACGCGGCGCGCAGGGCTTCAGGCGGGGACATGGGTTCGAGCAGGCTCGTTGGCATGGTGGGCGGGGTTCAAAGTATGACGCCACGGGCAAAGGCCCTGGCGCAGCCGGGGCCGCCCGGGCGCGCAGCACCAACAAAAAAGGCCCAACGGGCCTCTTCTGTACCGGTGGCCCCAGCGGCGTGAGGCATCAGGATTTCTGGGGAGCGGCGGCGGCCGGGGCAGGCGCTGGCGCCGCACCCGCGGCCGGTACGAACGGCCCCGGATCGGTACAGGCCGGTGCCGTCTGGGCCGGTTTGACGGTTTTGCCCGCGGTGGACGCGGTCTTGAAATAGTTGGCCGCGGCACGGTCCATGGACAGGCAGAGCTTGTAGGCGTCGACCTTGCCCGCGTGCGCGGTCTTGGCCTTGGCTTCCTCGGCCTTGGCTTTGGCCGCGTCGTCCAGCACCGGTGCGGGCAGCTTGGCCATCACGCTGGCCGATCCGGCGAGCAGCAGGGAGATCAGCAGGATTCGTTTCATGGCAAATGTCCTCGGATGGGGTTCAGGCCTTGGCCACCGCGTCGGCAGCGGGCGCCGGCGGCGTTGGCTGGCTGCGCTGGGCCGGTATCTTGCCGGCCTTGACGTCGTCGTACCAGAGCTCGTGGTGTTCCTTGGCCCAGGCTTCGTCCACATAGCCGGTGCGCATGGCGCCGTACGCGCCCTTCACGCCGACCGTGCCCATGTAGATGTGGCCCATGATCAGCGCCATCATGATCAGCGCGCCCACGATGTGCAGCATGTGCGCGATCTGCATGTCACCGCGCAGGTACAGCATGCCCGGCAGCAGCTTGTCGAGGAACAGGCCGGAGCCCACCACCACGATGCCGGGAATGGTCACGCCCCACCAGAACAGGCCCTTCTCGCCGGCGTTGAAGCGGTGCGAAGGCACTTCCTTGTCGCCCAGCATGCCCCCCGCCTTGCTCAGCCAGACGAAGTCAGCCGCGTTGGCGATGTTGTCCTTGATGAAGGTCACCACCACGATCAGCAGCGACACGGCGAACAGCGGGCCCATGAAGTTGTGCGCGTTCTTCAGCGCGAACGTGAGCCAGCCAAACAGCGTGCTGCCGATCACCGGCAGGATGAAGAACTTGCCGAAGGCCATCACGATGCCGGAGATGGCCAGCACCACGAAGGCGATCGCGTTCGACCAGTGGGCGGCGCGCTCGAAAGGCGTGAAGCGCTCGATCTTGCGCCCGGTGTCCTTCAGGTGGCCGCCCAGCGGCCCCTTGGTCAGGTAGAAGATGGCCAGGGCCAGCAACACGATGAACAGCAGCGAGCCGCCATAGGGGATCAGCCAGTCGTTGCGCACCTGACGCCAGGCTTCACCGGCGGTGGTCAGGCGCGAACCCGGGTACTGCACGAAGGACTGGATCAGGTTGCCGGCCTCGGGCGCCTGGCTCAGCGGCAGGCTGCTGTAGCCGGTGACGCCCTTGCCCACATCGCGCCACATCGGCGCGTTGTTGCCCGGCTGCACCTGGCGGCGCTGCGCGTTGGTCTGGTTCGCGTAGTCCGGGTCCTTGCTCGCGTCGGGCGCGATCTCGAAGATGTTGGCGCTCTTGATGCCGCCCACGGCCGCGGGCGCGGACTGCGCAGCGGGTGGTGCCGGATCGTCGGGCACGGGTGGGGTCTGGGCGGTTTGGGCCGCGGCCCAGCTGGTGCCGAGCGCCAGCAGAGCGGCGACGCCCCAGCCACGCCAGGTCGCGGGGTTCAGGATCGGGTGCCGGTTCATGGCTGTCCCTTCAAGGCTTGGCGCCCATGCGGGTGTAGTCGTTCTGGCCGTACTGGGCACGGGCCTTGAGCTGCTGCTCCCAGCTGCCCTTGTCGCCGGCCTTCCAGCCGGCCTGGGCGTACTGGCTGTCGCCCACGCCCTGGTAGGGCGCGTCGTCCTGCTTGACGCCGCTTGCGGTCATGTCCTGCGGTTTTTCGCCGCAGGCACCCAGTGCCAAGACACCCGACAGGGCCAGCAGACGGATCATCGTGGTGGTGTTCATCATGACTTGGTCTCCTGAGCCGTACCGTAGGCGGTGCCCCAGCCCCAGACTTCGGCGCCCTTGCCACGGCGCAGCACCCGGGTGCGGAAGATGTCGGCCACCACGTCGCCGTCGCCGGCGATCAGGGCCTTGGTCGAGCACATCTCGGCGCAGGCCGGCAGCTTGCCTTCGGCCAGGCGGTTGCGGCCGTACTTCTCGAACTCGTCCTGGCTGCCGTGCTCTTCCGGGCCACCGGCGCAGAAGGTGCATTTGTCCATCTTGCCGCGCACGCCAAACGTGCCCTGCGAGGGGAACTGCGGTGCGCCGAACGGACAGGCGTAGGAGCAGTAGCCGCAGCCGATGCAGACGTCCTTGTCGTGCAGCACCACGCCCTCGTCGGTGCGGTAGAAGCAGTTGACCGGGCAGACCGCCATACAGGGCGCGTCGCTGCAGTGCATGCAGGCCACCGAGATCGACTTTTCGCCCGGCACGCCGTCGTTGAGGGTGACCACGCGGCGGCGGTTCACACCCCAGGGCACCTCGTGCTCGTTCTTGCAGGCCGTGACGCAGCCGTTGCACTCGATGCAACGCTCGGCGTCACAGATGAATTTCATTCTTGCCATGGTGTCTCCTTAACGGTGGTTTTCCCGCCGGGCCGCCCCAAGGGAAAACGCGCCCCCTCGGGGGGCAGCGCATTACACGAAGTGAAAAGCGTGGGGGTCATGCTTTCTCGATGTTGCAGACCGTCGTCTTGGTCTCTTGCATCATGGTGACGATGTCGTAACCGTAGGTGGTGGCGGTGTTGACCGCCTCACCACGCACCACGGGGAATGCGCCATCCGGGTAGTAGGGCTTCATGTCCTCGCCCTGCCAGCGACCGGAGAAGTGGAACGGCAGGAACACCGTGTCCGGCCCCACCCGTTCGGTCACCAGGGCCTGCACGTTGATGCGTGCGCCGGTGGGGGTGCTCACCCACACGCGCTCGCCATTGCGGATACCGCGCGACGCCGCAGCCGCCGGGTTGAGTTCCACGAACATCTCTTGCTGCAGCTCGGCCAGCCAGGGATTGGAGCGGGTTTCCTCGCCACCGCCCTCGTACTCGACCAAGCGCCCGCTGGTCATGATCAGCGGGAATTTCTCGTAGACCTTGTCGTCCACGTTCTTCTGCTGCAGCGACTTGTAGAGCACCGGCAGGCGCCAGCGGTTCTTCTGGTCGTCGTGGCTGGGGTACTTGGCCACCAGATCGGGGCGCGTGCCGTAGATGGGCTCGCGGTGCTGGGGAATCCCGTCGGGGAAGTTCCACACCACGGCACGGGCCTTGGCGTTGCCGAACGGGTGGCAGCCGTGCGCCATGGTCACGCGCTGGATGCCGCCGGACAGGTCGGTCTTCCAGTTCTTGCCCTCGGCGGCGGTCTTCTCGGCCTCGGTGAGGTCGTCCCACCAGCCCAGCTTCTTGAGCAGCACGTGGTCGAACTCGGGGTAGCCGGTGGTGATCTCGGCGCCCAGCGAGTGGGAACCGTCTTCGGCCAGCAGGCTCACGCCCTCGCGTTCCACGCCGAAGTTGGCGCGGAAGTTGCCGCCGCCTTCCATCACGTGTTTGGAGGTGTCGTACAGGTTGGGCGAGCCCGGGTGCTTGATGGCGGCGCTGCCATAACACGGCCAGGGCAGACCGAAGTAGTCCCCGCTCATGTCGTAGCCGGTTTCCTTGTCCACCACCTTGCCCTTGCACTTGAGCGACTTCACATCGAAGGCGCCCATGTTGCGCATGTGCGCCTTCAGGCGCTCCGGGCTCTGGCCGGTGTAGCCGATGGTCCAGACCGAAGCGTTGATCTCACGCAGGATGTCTTCGGGCACGGGCTCGTCCAGGCCCTTGATCTTCTGCATCTTGTAGTTCTTGGACAGCTCGGCGCCAAAGCCCAGTTTTTCGGCGAACTGGTGCATGATCATGTGATCGCTGCGGCTCTCCCACAGCGGGTCGATGACCTTCTCGCGCCACTGCAGCGAGCGGTTCGACGCGGTGCACGAGCCGCTGGTTTCGAACTGCGTGGCCGCCGGCAGCAGGTACACCGCGCGGTTCGGGTTGAGGTCTTCGGGCTTGCCGGGCATGGCCGCCATCGACGCCGTGGCCGAGGGGTACGGGTCCACCACCACCAGCAGGTCGAGCTTGTCCATCGCGCGCTTCATCTCCAGGCCCCGCGTCTGCGAGTTGGGCGCATGGCCCCAGAAGAAGATGCCGCGCAGGTTCGGGCCCTGGTCGATCAGCTCGTTGTTTTCCATCACGCCGTCGATCCAGCGCGAGACCGTGATGCCGGGCTTTTCCATCATGCCTTCGGCGTACTTGGCCTTGATCCAGTCGTACTCCACGCCCCAGACCTTGGCGAAGTGTTTCCACGAGCCGGCCGCCAGGCCGTAGTAGCCCGGCAGCGAATCGGGGTTGGGGCCGACGTCGGTCGCGCCCTGCACGTTGTCGTGGCCGCGGAAGATGTTGGTGCCGCCACCGCTCTTGCCCACGTTGCCCAGCGCCAGCTGCAGGATGCACGAGGCACGCACCATGGCGTTGCCGATGGTGTGCTGGGTCTGGCCCATGCACCAGACGATGGTGGCGGGCTTGGCCTCGGCCAGCATCTTCGCCACCTTGGCCATCTGCGCTTCCGGCACGCCGCAGGCCTCTTCGACCTTGTCCGGCGTCCACTTGGCCAGCACGTCTTCACGCACCTTGTCCATGCCGTAGACACGGTCGTTGATGTACTTTTTATCTTCCCAGCCGTTCTTGAAGATGTGGTGCAGCAGACCGAACAGGAAGGGGATGTCGGTGCCCGAGCGGATGCGCACGTACTCGTCGGCCTTGGCCGCCGTGCGGGTGAAGCGCGGGTCCACCACGATCATCTTGCAGCCGTTTTCCTTGGCGTGCAGCATGTGCAACATGGACACCGGGTGCGCCTCGGCGGCGTTTGAGCCGATGTACAACGCGCACTTGCTGTTCTGCATGTCGTTGTACGAGTTGGTCATCGCACCGTAACCCCAGGTGTTCGCGACGCCGGCCACCGTGGTGGAGTGGCAGATGCGCGCCTGGTGGTCGCAGTTGTTGGTGCCCCAGAAGCTCACGAACTTGCGCAGCAGGTAGGCCTGCTCGTTGTTGTGCTTGGAGGAGCCGACGAAGTACACCGAGTCGGGGCCGCTGGCCTCGCGCAGTTCTTTCATCTTGGCGGTGATTTCCTCCAGCGCGGTGTCCCAGCTGATGCGCTGGTACTTGCCATTGACCAGCTTCATCGGGTAGCGCAGGCGGTACTCGCCGTGGCCGTGTTCGCGCAGGGCGGCCCCCTTGGCGCAGTGAGCGCCGAGGTTGATGGGGGAGTCGAACACCGGCTCCTGGCGCACCCAGACGCCGTTTTCCACGATGGCGTCGGTCGCGCAGCCCACCGAGCAGTGGGTGCAGACGGTGCGCTTGACCTCGATCTTGCCCGAGCCGTCGGTGGAGCCACCTTCGGCGGCCTTGGCCTTCTTCACCAGCGTGAGCTGCGTGGCGGCCAGGCCCACACCGACCCCAAGGCCGGAGCGGTGCAGGAAACCGCGGCGGTCCATGGTGGGCAGCGCGGCCGACAGGCCCCGCTGCAGGCTGTGGACGAAGGCGCTGTGCGCACGGCCGCCCTGGGCGCCGGTGGTGGATGTTTTTTTGGTCAGCAACATGGGGTTCTCCTGCTGGCTCAGATCTGGGTGGTCTTGTAGTACTGCTTGACGTGGTCCGACAAGCTGTAGCCGCCACCCTTTTCGGGCGCCGGGCGGGGCTCGGCGGGGGTCACAGCGGTGGGCTGGGCACGCGGGATCAGGGTGGCCGCGGCGGCCAGGGCCCCGACGGTGGAGGCACCCGCAAACAAGGTGCGGCGGTTCAGGCCGGGGCGGCCCTCGCGAGGGTCGGAAAGGGGCTTGCTCATGCATGTCTCCTGGTTGAACAAAAGCCCCTCAAACGCCACACGGCATCACTTGCGGACTTTTTGCATACGTGGAATTTACCCCCCGTTACAGGGGTGTGCAAGAAAGACTTTCCATTGGCGACATGGATTTGCAACGGACCGGGGCTCTCGCCCTCTTGCCACGTTGCAGCACGAGGTGCCGCTTCCGTTTTGATAGCCAAAAGCGTGCCATAAGTACTCACTTATTTTCCAACACAGGGACAGCGGGCCGCATCCTTCTGCGTGCCCGGGCTTCGGCACCACAGCCGCACGGGATAACCCTGATGCCCCCGAACGCCACCGCATCGCCGCCTGCGTCAGGCTGTCATGCACAGGCGCGACAACTTGTCGCAACCTGGGTTGAGCGGAGCTTCTGCGGTCACCCCGCGGGACCGTCGGAATCGCGTGAATACCCAACTGATCTTGTAGGCTTCATCCGTAGAATGCCGCCGGGTGGAACCCAACTTCTTTCCGTCAATGCCCGAGAAAAGCCTCGAGGGCTGGCCCGACTGGTCGATCCTGATCGTCGACGACGAACAGGGCATGCTCAACTTCCTGGTCAAGACGCTGGCGCCACGCTGTCACTTCGTGATGAGCGCCGGCAGCGCCGAAGAAGGCGCCGAGTGGCTGCGCGGCCACCACGTGGACCTGATCATTCTCGACATCTCCCTGCCCGGCAAAAGCGGTGTGACCTGGCTCAAGGAACTGCGCGAATCGGGCTTCAACGGCGAGGTGATCCTGATCACCGCCTTCGCCGATCTGGACACCGCCATCGAGGCGCTGCGCGCCGGCGCGTCCGACTTCATTCTCAAGCCGTTTCGTGTGCCGCAGATTCTCAACGCGGTGAAACACTGTGTCGAGCGCTCGCGCCTGCGCCGCGAGAACTTCGTGTTGCGGCGCGCCGTCGCCAGTGCGCCGGGGCTGGGCCACGCCCTGATCGGCCAGTCGCCCGCCATGCAGGGGCTGCGCGCATCCATCGGCCGGGTCGCGCCGTTCAACAGCACCGTGCTGCTGCAGGGCGAGTCGGGCACCGGCAAGGAGCTGGTGGCGCGCGAGTTGCACGCCCGCAGCCCACGCGCCAGCGGCCCCTTCGTGCCGCTGAACTGCGCCGCCGTCTCGCCCGAGCTGATCGAGAGCGAGCTGTTCGGCCACGCGCGCGGCGCCTTCAGCGGCGCCACCCGCGCGCGCGACGGTCTGTTCCACTACGCGCAGGGCGGCACCCTGTTTCTGGACGAGATCGCCGACCTGCCGCTGCCCATCCAGGCCACGCTGCTGCGCGCCATCGAAGACCTGAAGATCCGCCCGGTGGGCAGCGAACAGTTGATGCCGGTGAACCTGCGCATCATGGCCGCCACCAACCGCCGCCTGGCCGACGAAGTGGCCGCCGGCCGCTTCCGCAAAGACCTGTATTTCCGCCTGCAGGTGGTGGACCTCACCCTGCCCCCGCTGCGCGAACACAAGGAAGACATCGCCGCGCTGATCGCCCACTTCATGGACCAGCTCGCACCCTCGCTGGGCGTGGCGCCGCTGCGCATCAGCGATGCGGAAATGGACTTCCTGCGGCAGTACGACTGGCCCGGCAACGTGCGCGAGCTGCGCAACCTGATCGAGCGCTCCCTGATCCTGGGCACGCTCAACGTGTCGGCGCTCTACCCGGGCGAGGCCCCGCGGCAGAACGCGTCCACCGACCCCAGGCCCACCGACCTGCACACGCTGGAGAAGCAGCACATTCTCTCGGTGCTCGACTCGGTGCAAGGCGACAAGACGCGCGCGGCCCGGCTGCTGGGCGTGTCGCGCCGCACGCTGGAACGCCGCGTGGCCGAATGGAATCACTTGTGAAGGCACCCCCGCCGCGCTTCGCACGACCCCCTCAAGGGGGCAACGCGGTGCGGCCCGGCAAAGCCGGTTCCGCCGGGTTCCCGGTTAGGGCACTTCGCGCCGGAGATGGCCCAGCCCCGCCGCGCTGTGCGCGCCCAGCAGCATGACGCTCTGGCGCACGCCCCGCTGGCTCGCCACCTCGGTGCGCAACAAGCTGCTGGCCATGGCGTTGCTGCCGCTGCTGGTGGCGTTCCCGCTGCTGGTGCTGGCACTCGCCCTCTGGGGCAACGTGGCCTACGACCGCCTGCTCATCACCAAGGTGCGCAGCGACCTGGCCGTGGCGCGCGGCTATTTCGATCAGGTGCTGATCGAGGTGGGCTCGGGCACGCAAGGGGTGGCCAGCTCGCAGGCTCTCTTCGCCGCCCTGCAGGCGCCCGCGCCCGACGGCCGCAGCGCCCTCCCCGCCCAGCTGGACCAGGCCCGCGCACGCCTCGGCCTGGACTTTCTGGTGCTCTACCAGCCTCAGGGCCAGCCGCTCGCGCGCGCCCTGCCCGCCGGCCTGAGCGCCAGCGATGCCGCCGCGCCCCTGGCGGCCATGCCCGCCGCCCTGCGCGACTCGCTGCAAGACAACCGGCAACGGGCCCAGGCCCGGTTGCTGCTGCTCGACCCGCAGGCGCTGGCCGCGCTGGCGCCCCACCTGTTGGCGCGCGTGCGGCTGCCGGTGGTGCCCACGCGCAACGCCGCGCCGAGCACACGCACGGTCGAAGACCGCGCCATGGTGGTGCTGTCCACCCTGCCGGTGCGCGACGGCGCGGGCCGCACCATCGCACTGCTGACCGGTGGCCTGCTGCTCAACCAGAACCTCGGCTTCATCGACCACATCAACCGCATCGTCTACCCCGACGGCTCGCTGCCCTTCGACAGCCAGGGCACGGCCACGCTGTTTCTCGACGACGTACGCATCACCACCAACGTGCGCCTGTTCCAGGACCAGCGCGCCATCGGCACACGGGTCTCGCAGACCGTGCGCGAGGCCGTGCTGGGCCAGGGCCTGACCTGGCTGGACCGCGCCTTCGTGGTCAACGACTGGTACGTCTCGGCCTACGAGCCGCTGCAAGACGTGCGCGGCCAGCGCATCGGCATGCTCTACGTGGGCTACCTCGAGGCCCCGTTCCGGCTGGTGCGCTATGCCATGCTCGGTGCCATCGGCCTGATCTTCCTGCTGGTGATGGCGCTTTCGGCGCTGTTCTCCGTGCGCTGGGCGCGCAGCATTTTTCGGCCCGTCCAGCGCATGAACCGCACCATGCAGCGGGTGCAAGCCGGCCAGGCCAGCGCGCGCGTGGGCCCGCTGCGCGCGCGCGACGAGCTCGGCGCGCTCGCCGGCCACCTGGACCAGTTGCTCGACGTGATCGACGACAAGACGCGCGCGCTGCAGCGCTGGGGTGAAGAGCTCGACGGCAAGGTGGCCGAGCGCACGCGCGAGCTCGAAGCGAGCAACGCCTCGCTGCAACTGGCGCAGCAGCAACTCGTCAAGAGCGAAAAGCTGGCGGCCATCGGCCAGCTCACGGCCAGCATCGCGCACGAGATCAACAACCCCATCGCCGTGATGCAGGGCAACCTGGACCTGATGCGCGAGACCCTGGGCGAGGCCAGCCTGCCGGTGCGCGGCGAGCTCAGGCTGCTCGACGAACAGGTCGAGCGCATGCGCATCATCGTCACGCAGTTGCTGCAATACGCGCGCCCCACCGAATACGCGGGCTACGTGGAAAACCTGGACCTCAACCGCACGGTGGACGACTGCCTGGTGCTGGTGGCGCACCTGCTGGCGCAAACCCGCATCGAGGTGGTGCGCGAACCACAGGCCACGCAGCGCGTGGGCTTCAACCGCCAGGAGCTGCAGCAGGTCATCATCAACCTGCTGATCAACGCCATCCAGGCCATGCCCGAGGGGGGTGTGCTGCGCCTGCGCACACAAGACTGGACCGACGAACACGGCGCCGGCGGCGCCGTGCTGCGCGTGGAGGACTCGGGCACTGGCCTGGCGCCCGGCGTGGCCGAACGCCTGTTCCGCCCCTTCTTCACCACCCGGAACGACGGCAACGGCCTGGGCCTGTGGATCAGCCTGGGGCTGGTGGAGCGCTACGGCGGCAGCATCACCGCCGCCAACCGCGAAGACGGCCAGAGCGGCGCGGTGTTCAGCGTGCGCCTGCTGACGGAGCCGCAGGCGCCGGAGGCTGTGAGCACGCGGGATGGGCGGCCTGGGGTTGGGGACTTTGCTCCAAGTAAGCAGACCGGAACAGCTTGACTTTCGTATCCAATTGGATACGATCGTACCGTGTTCACCGTTCTCCAGACCGAAGACTTCCGCGACTGGCTCGATGCCCTCAAGGACCTGAAGGCACAGGTTCGGATCGCGGCCCGCCTGCGCTTGGCCGAAGCGGGCAGCCTGGGCGACTGGAAATCGGTGGGTGAAGGCTTGTCAGAGATGCGTGTGGATGTTGGCCCAGGCTACCGCCTCTACTTCACACGACGACAGAACATCCTCATCGTCATGCTGGCAGGCGGTGACAAATCAACACAGGCCAGGGACATCAAGAGAGCGAAGAAGCTCCTGACGCAATTGGAGTTGGAACCATGAGCACCACCAAGATGAAATCCAAACTGGTCCCGTTCGATGCAGCGCGGTACCTGAGCGATGACGCGGCGATCGCCGAGTACATGAACGCCGTCCTCGAAACCGGCGACACCGACCTGCTGCTGCTCGCGCTCGGCGACGTGGCCCGCGCACGGGGCATGGCCCAGGTCGCCAAAGATGCCGGGCTGGGTCGCGAGAGTCTCTACAAAGCGCTGACGCCGGGAGCCAAGCCGCGCTTCGATACCGTGGTCAAGGTGGCTCGGGCGCTGGGGGTTCGGTTAGGCGTACAGCCCGTTTCTGCTTGAAGTCGGTCGTGACGAGTGCGGAACTGTGTTTGTTCCGTCTCCAATTCACGACCAGGAGTGACAAAAATGATGCCTTCAGTTCAACGTATTGCAAACCCCGTGCTCCATTCACTTGATGGACGAGTGCGCCGCAGCGTATTACGCCGCATTGAAGCGATGGAACGGGAACTGGACTTTCTGAACAAGCGCGATGACAAGAACGTCAGCTTCATACGGAGGCATGGATGGAGTGACGAACGCCTACAGTTCCTCTTCGTCCTGAACAGCGTATACCAGCAGGTCTTGGGACCGGTCCAAGCAGCAGCCAAAGAAGGTCCCGAGGGACTCGGCAGCACCGTTCCTGTCAGACATGGCACTGAGTCGTTTAGTCAAAGGACGGCTGGCAGCGTGAGAGTTGCGATGAAGGACTTTTTCTTGATGGTCGATGAGCTCAAGCTGCAACGCAGTTGGCTTCATTCGAACACTTGTGGGGATGTGGTGTTTGCCATCGCGTCATTCGAGCGCACGGACCGAGGCTGAGTCTTGGCGACTAAGTCATCCCCCGCAGCTCCCGCTTGGCTCGCGACGGCCGAGAATCTCATGACGAAGTTCGCTGCCAATCACCAACTCTTGCTCGGCAAAACTGAGCGGCAACTCTCAGCGGCCTTCGAGATCGCGTGCCTGCATTCGCTTCTGCGCTTCTACAAGCGGCAAGGCTACTCACTGACGCTCGAGAACCTGAAGGAAAACGAGTACCGATACCTGACCTCTCCCTCCGGGAACCCCGCCAACTTCTCGTACGTATCCCTCAGTGGCCAGGACGGTGAATTCGAAGTAAGGCAGCAGGTCCGCGTTGAGTCCCACGTGGCATCAGACATCCGGTTCACCCCTGACATCTTGGTGCTGCTGAAGGACTCCACCATCGACGCAGCCATCAACGCAGACTTTGCGGCGGGGAAACGCAAACTCTTTTCAGTCAAAAGCGACCGAGTGGTAGCTGCGCACGAATGCAAGTCGATGAATCCTTTTCCTGAACTGATGGTGAGCTTCGTCGGCATGCTGGTCACGGCGCACAGTTGGTATCCGAACGGCACCGAGGTCGCTACGGCGTCCAAAGGGCACCTCGCGCCCACCTTGTTCGTTGGTGGCACAGCCCGGGCGCTACACCTCAAGATGATTGCCGCGATGGAGACTTCATACAGACTCAATATCGTCGTTGGCATGCACTCGGGAACTTGGAGCTTGAAATCTGCGAAGAACAAGCTGATCTGGCAAGGAGCAACGGGAGTGGGAAATTCTCCAGCCGCGACCGCTCGGCCTACCACCCCTTCAGCAAAGAAGCGAATCGCAAAAGGTACCTTTGCTACCGCGCGAGGTACTTCCTAGCGTTCTCTCGCGACCTCGATGTCCATCACCCCATCAAATCAAACCCCTGCGTCTCCACACTGACGAACGCCGCCGCAAACCCCGCCAGCGCGGCGTAAAAGCGCGCCTTGGGGTGCGCAGCGATGGCGTCGCACAGGGCCGGAGCCCAGCTCTGCACGTGGGCGCCGAAGAACTTCTGCTGCTGGGTGAGGTTGGCCACTTCCATGTCGTCGCCGGCGATCAGGTAGCGCATGACTTCGCAGACGCAGGCGAAGTGGTCCTCGGTTTCGTTCATGGTCTCGTCGCGCGTCAAGCCCAGGGCGGCCAGGTCGCCGCGCAGCGCGGCCAGGGGCTTTTCGTTGAGGAAGCCGCTGAGGTAGTACGAGCCAAACAGATAGACCTCGGGCTTGCCGACGCCGCCGAACAGCGCGTCGTATTCGTCGGCCACCTGCTGGTCGCTCAGTTCGCGCGCGCTGCCCACGAACTGGCGCCAGGGTTCTTCCAGAAAGCCGCCGGGCGCGGGCGCTTCGGTCACGGCCACACGCAGCTGGGCCAGCAGCTCGGGCGTGGGCGGCGCGTAGAACAGCGCGGCCAGCAGGCCGTACACCTCGGCGCGGGCGGTTTCTTCGTCGAGGGCGGAGGAGACGGGAATGGAATCGTTCATGGCAGCTTCGGGCAATCGCTAAAGGGCTTCAAAGATCGGTGATCTTGGTCTCGCCCGGGTTCGAATAGATGTCCACCACGCGGCAGTCGCCGCACATTTTCAGGCGCTCCAGCGCCTGGCCCTGGAACATGGCGTGGCCCGAGAGCTTGGTGAGCATGACTTCGATGCCCTTCAAGGTGCCGAAGGGTTTGCCGCAGCGGATGCACTGGTAGGGCTGCGCCTCGTTGAGCACGCGCAGCTGTTTGCGCTGCTCGGTGAGCAGCAGGCGCGGCTGCAGGGTGATGGCGTTTTCCGGGCAGGTCTTTTCGCACAGGCCGCACTGCACGCAGTTCTTTTCGATGAAGCGCAGCTGCGGGCGCTCGGCGTTGTCTTGCAGCGCGCTGGCCGGGCAGGCGCTCACGCAGCTCAGGCACAGCGTGCAGCTGTCCTTGTTGACGGTGATGCTGCCCAGCAGCGAGGCCGCGGGCAGTTCGATGACGTCGGCGGTGCGCGCACGCGTGCTGCTGTCCTGCACCAGGTGGTCGAGCGCCAGTTCCACCGTGGCGCGCTTCTCGGCCTGCACCGCGAAGCTGGCGCGACGCGTCACGCCCTGGGCCGGTGCCGCGCCAAGTTCGGCGTCCAGCGCCATCAGGTCGCGCGCGTCGCGGGCCTCGATCAGCTTGAAGTGTTGTCCCGTGTAGCCCAGGCCGCTGACGATGGCCTGCGCCACCGCCATCTGCTCGCGCACGGCGTCGCGGTACTGCGGCGCTTCTTCGCCCGTCATCAGCACCCAGACCTGCGAGGCGCCGTAGGCCAAGGCGGTGAGCCAGACGTCCAGCCCGATGGACGCGGTGTGCCACAGCGGCAGCGGGATCACGCGCGCGGGCACGCCGCGCACCGACTTGTCCAGCGCGGCGGCCCGGCCCAGGTCGCCGATCAGCGCCGCGCCGGCTTCCTGGCTGTGCAACAGCAGGGCGGCGTCCTTTCCGCCGGCTTTGGCGTAGGTGGCCAGCAGGGTGCGCAGCTTCACGCCCTGCTCGCTGGCGCGCGGGTAGGCGTAGCTCAGCGCGCCGGTGGGGCAAACGGTGGTGCAGGTGCCGCAGCCCACGCAGAGGTTGGGGTTGACGACGATCTGGTTTCTTTTCAGGTCGCTGCTGATGGCCGAGGCCGAGCAGATGTCGACGCAGGCGTTGCAGCCCACTTGCTCGTTGCGGCCGTGCGCGCAGAGCTTCTGTTTGTAGGTGAAGAACTTCGGTTTCTCGAACTCGCCCACCAGGTCGCGCAGGCGAATCAGCGCCTGCAGGGCCGCGGCATCGTTCAGACCACCGGGCAGGTGCGTGTAGCCCTGCGGCAGGGCGTGCTGCGTGAAGGCCGGCGCTTTGCGCAGGTCCAGCACCAGGTCGAAGTTTTCGCTGCGGCTCTGCGGTTCGCGCTGGAAGTTGATGGCGCCCGCGGCCTCACAGGCCTTCACGCAGGCGCGGTGCGAGCGGCAGCGGTCCATGTCGATCTGGTAGTCCAGGCCGATCGCGTCTTCCGGGCAGGCCGCGATGCAGGCGTTGCAGCGCGTGCACAGGTCCAGGTCGATCGGGTTGCTGGTGCGCCACTGCACTTCAAAGGCGCCGAGCCAGCCGCGCACCTGCGGCAGCTCGCCCGCGATCACCGGGTAGCGGCGTGCCTGCATGCCGGCGCCGCCGGTGGCCATGATGGTCACGTCCAGCGCGTCGGCCACCAGGTCCGCGGCGCGTTCGGCGTCTTCCAGCGCGCCGATCACCAGCAGCCGCCCTTCGCTGCGGTAGGTCACGGTGGGCACGGGCTCGGCGTCGGGCAGGCGCGCCGCGGTGAGCAGCGCCGCCATCTTCGGTGTGGACTGCGCGGCCTCGCGGCCCCAGCCGCCGGTTTCGCGGATGTTCACGAACCGGATCGGCCGCACGTCGAGCGACACGGCGCCTTCGGTCTGCTCCGAGAGTTCGGTGAACAGCCGGCTTTCCTGCGTGCAGGCCACCACCAGATCGTCGCCGCTGCGGCAGGCCTTCTGGAAGGCGGGCGCGTCGCGGCGGCAGAGCGTGGTGTGCAGCGTCAGGTCTTCATCCAGCGCCTCGCCCAGGGCCTTGGGGTTCAGCGGCATGGTCTGGTTGCAGTTGCAGATCAGCGTGGTCATCGTGGGGTTCTGGTTGGTCCGGCTGGGCGACCTGTTCGGGCGCATCGGCCTGGGGAGCCTGGGCCTCTTCGGGCGCTGCGGCGTGTTCTTCGGCGGCGGCAACGGGAGCAGACGCCGCCGGGGTTTTCACTTCGTTGGGGTCGTCGACCAGTTTCAGGAACTGCGCGCCGACCATCTTGGCCATTTCGGCGGCGGACAGCGGGCTGGGTTTCGAATAGTCGTCGATGTAGATGTCGAGCCCGTCCATCACGTTGTAACGCGGATCGGTGAAGAGCTTTTTCACCGCGGCGTTGCGCACCTCGGCCGGTACGCCGCGCGCCACGAAAGGCTTGAAGTCACCGTCCAGCGACAGGCGGGCCACGTCTTCCAGCGTGGGTGTGGGCGGGGGTTCGGCGGGCGCATCTTCGGGTGCCGGCGCGGCCGGAACCACCGGAGCCGCCACGGGCGTCGCAGCCACCACCGCCACCGGGGCCACGGGCTGCGCCGGTGGCTCGGGCGGCAAGGGAATGCCGCTGCGCACCTGCACCTTGCGGCGCGACCAGCGCGAGAAGAAGTTGCTGTCGTCTTCGGCTGCCATGCTCACTGCCCGGAGTGCCCACCGCCACGGAGCTTCTCGGTGCTGATGCGCACCGGCTGGCCGAAGCGGTCCGTCAGGGGCTGGAAGCTCTGCGGCCGCTGGCGGCGCTTGGGCTCGGGTTGGTAGGTCGCGTCCACGAAGCCGCGCAGCCAGTCGGTCACGGCGTCCGGGGCCGCCACCTGCTCCACCCGCTCCTGCGCATCGAGCCAACGCCCGGCGTCGTGGTAGCTCAGCGTGACGGTCTGCGGCACGGCCATGGGTTCGCCGTCCAGCAGGCGTTCGTCGTCGGGGCGCCAGACCACCCAGAAACAGGGGCTGGGGCTGTTCAGGTTCAGGAAATAGCCTTCGGCATCGTCGCGGAACAGCTCCACACGAAAGCGCGGGAACAGCCAGTGCGTGCCGGGGTGCTCCGCCGCGCCCTCGACCGGCTCCACCGCCTGCGGCTCGTGCGACGCGGCGGGCGTGCTCGCGGCGGCTTCTTCGGGGCTGCTGTGCAGCAGCACGTCGGCCAGCACCCAGCGCCAGGCTTGCCAGCGGCTCATGGGACCACTGACCGGTTCGCGGCGCATGACCACGTCCACCTCGATGGCGGGGCGCTGCGCAGCGGCGGACAAGGTATGTTCAGTTGTCATACGTAGCCCGCAATGTAAGCCATCCCCCGCCGCTCCAGAGGGCCAACGGGGTTCGCCCCACCCCCGGGCGTGTTTTGCAAGGGAAAACCCGAAGCCCGGTGCCGCGTCGCTCAGTCTTTCAATAGGTTTCCAGATGCAGCCGCCCCTCGCGCCTGAGCGCCGCGCCGATCTGCTCCCAGCTCAACCCGGCCTGGGTCGCCACATCGCGCAG